>JBEKOY010000021.1:0-58535 GCA_049521295.1 Polyangiaceae bacterium
CGCCCGTCTTCGGCCCCTGGTTGGCCATCTGCCAGATGACCCATTGCGTGATCTCGTAACGCCCGCGCAAGTCCTTTGCCCAGAATTTCCCCGACTTCTCGGCAAGGTACAAGAGGATCGCGCCCGACTCGAAGACGGCGATCGGCTCACCGCCACCCACGGGGGCGTCGTCCACCAAGAGGGGCATTCGGTGGTTGGGATTCAGCGCGAGATAGCTTGGCTGGAACTGGTCGCCCCGACCGATGTTGCACGGGACGATGTGGTATTCGAGCCCGGCCTCTTCCAGAAATATCGTGATCTTCTTGCCGTTTGGCGTGGGCCAAAAGTGGACATGAAGCATGGTTGCCTCGATGGGCGTTCCGAACGTGAGCGCCCAGCGGGGTCAGATGCCGCCCTCCGGAGCACCGTTTCGAACGCCGGGTCGTGGAAGGCGAACCGCGGTCGGCCCCCGCCACGCGTTCCAGTCAACGCCTCGGTGAACGGCTAGCGGACTGCCGAAATATCGCGTAGGTCGTCGTATTTGCTCACGATCGAGTGGACGATGGCGCTGAATTTGGGGTCACGCGTGGACGAGCGCCGATGGGACACCCCTTCTTGCCCATCCGGAGCCGTGGACGAACGTCGCATCGTGCTTCAGCAACCTTCGTATCCGTGGCGCGACCGACACACGACGCAGGCTGTGCGGTTCCTCGCGCCGTCGACAATGCTCGATTCAAGTCCGATATGCTATACGGCGAATATGTGGCAAAGGGGGGGCACTGCCGCCTGCTGGTCGATTTTCGCTATGGTGCTCTTGGGGTGCGGCGGCATGAGCCGCGGGGCCGTTGGTTCGGACGCGGGTTCCGATGGATCGAGCGGTGCCGCAGCAATGGGCTCTTCCAGTGCAGGCTCCGGGAGCGACAGCGGCGGGCCGGAGGGCGGCAGCAGCGCCAGCGCCTCCGGCGGCAGTGGAGGCGATGGCGGCGAGGAGCCAAATGACGGCGGGGCCGCTGGTTCGGACGCGGGTTCCGACGGATCGAGTGGTATCGCAATGGACTCATCCAGCGGAGGCTCGGGAGGCGACGGCGGCACGGCGGATGGCAGCAGCGGCGCAAGCGCATCGGTCGACGGTTCGGCGAACGGGGACAGGCATGCATCAATGGAGTGTGCGGTGCGTGCGCGACCTTCGCGGACTGCAACACATTCGTGGGCCCGGCGACTGTTCCCGCCGGCGCTCTTCCAATGTTTGGGCTTGTTTGCATCAATGGCGTGTGCACCGCCTGCACTTCCAATAGCCAGTGTGGTGGCGGGCAGGCCTGTGTCCAAAGCACGTGCGGTACCTGTGCGACAAATGGCCAGTGCGGGCCGAATGGACAATGCGCGGGTGGCTCGTGCACGTGCCTAACTTCTCAGCAGTGTGCGTCGGGACAGCGCTGTGGCGCAGGCGTGTGCGTCTCGATGTGACTTGGTGCATTCTGCGGGGACGCCCTCGCGATTTTCAACTCCGACTACACGGCCGACCCGACGGATCTCGCCCGTGGGGGGCGGCGACGTTGGGAGAGGGCTACTGGGGCCAGCCGATATGGCGGGTCTTGTTTCCGGTGATTGCGTCGGCGCTCATCATCGGCTGCGAAACTCCTATCCCGGGGAAACTCGCGCCGGTAATATGGACACCCCTGGGGGTATCAGCGCGCGTATGGCCGCCGAAGAAGGAGAGCTTTTCATCGAAGACTGCGGCTTCGGGCCGGCCGTCGTGCTGTTGCACGGGACTCCAAGCCTTCCCGGTGATTTCCAGCCGCTCGTCGATGCACTGGCGCCCCGCCATCGCGTGCTCGTCCCTCATCTTCCCGGGTACGGAAAGACGCCTCCGGACTCGAACGCGAACCCCCGCTCACTGTACGGCGTGATCGCTCGACTCGAAGATCAGCTCACGCGTTCAGGGCTTTCTGAGATGGCTGTCGTCGGGTTTTCAGGTGGCGCGTACAAGGCGGTCGCGATGGCGCTTCGAGCTCGGGTGGCTGTGCACCGGCTCGCGTTGATCGCACCCGTCATCGGGCTCGATCCACCCGCTGCGCGGTTCTACCGCGAAATGGCCACCGCCGTGCAGGCCGGAGCGTTCGATCCGAAGCCGACTTGGCTCGATCGCATGGCAAGCCCCGGGATCGCTGAGCGCGATCCGGCCGCCGCATCCCGTATTCTGGCGTGGCTAGACGCCGTCTCTCTTTCGGTCGTATGCGACGAACTCGTGGCGGTGGCCTCCGCGCCCGACCTTCGATGCCGGGTTGCCGAGCTCGCGTGCCCTTTGCTAGTGATCGCCGGAATGGCGGACCAAGCGGTCCCCCCAGACTCTTCGGAGGCCGTCGCGGCATCGTGCTCACGAGGCGCCTTTCTGCCGATCGAGGCAGCCGGGCATGCCCTTCTCGTCGAGGCGCCCGAGCGCATGATTCGTGTCCTCGTCGAATTTCTCGCAAAAGGATGAGGGCGCCAGCGAAGCGCGTCTGGGGGCTCCGCGGCGGCCCTTGCCTGGAGCGGCGTCGCGCGGAAACGTCGACGCAGAAAGCAGCGGCGTTACAGTCGAACGCCCGGCGCTTGGGTCTCATCGCTCGTTCGCGCGAGCAAGAAAAAGATCACGTATTGGCCCCATGCTGCGCCTGGCACACGGTGATGGGTCACCTGCACGAGAAGGCTACCTTTGATGTGTGAAGCAACGCGTCCGGGATCGGTATCGTGTCGACGTCGTTTCCTTCGACCACGTAGCCGGATACGGTCCCGCCGGTCTGTTGGGCAAGGCCTTGCATGGCAAACCGAAGCACCGCCATGGGCTCGCGCGTTCCCGCCAAAACCGTTTGCGCTCCCTCAATGATCTCGCGCCCACCTTCCAAACGAGCTAAGGGTGCTACGCCGAGCGCCGCCCGGGCTGAAGCGACTCGTGCCACCATGCGGGAGACATCGGCGTCGTGATTCGAAGATTCGAATAACGAATAGGTGGTGACGACCGCGCCGATCGCATGCGACCCGTTGCCCGGGAGCGCCGCACCAATCGCAACATGGCGGGCGTCGGGGTCCAGCAAGGCGACGCGTCCGACGGGGCGGGTGAGCGCGAGTTCGAGCCATGTGTTCACGTCCCGAGTGGGTGCCACGAGCCCGACGAAAAGGTTGCCGCCGCGAATCGTTCCACCCACTTTCCACCCGGCCAAAAGGCCAAGCGCGATCGCGTCCGCTTCGCTTCCCCGCCCATGGGTGTCGGCGTCGATCATCGTGCCGGCGAGCTGCGTGCTCAACGCACTCTGGGCCGGCTCGAGTACGAGCGAGGCGAGCTGCCCTGCCGCGCGAACACGGTTGATGGCTTCGAGCAGAGCAGGACCGAGCCTTGGGGCGTTGTTCACGTCCGTCGGCGGTCCGAACTTTCGCGCGCGGTACTCGAGCGGCGTGTTGGCCGGGTCTTCGATCAACAGATCCGCAACGCTCTCGGTCAACACACGTTCGCTGCGACGAACGAAGATTTGCATCCACGCGGACCGATCGGCCTTGTCCATGGCGCACGAAAACGCAAATTGGGGCAACGCGACCCTCGGATCCCGCTCGCAGCGGGCAACCGCGCGCGACGCGAGTTGATCGATTTGCTCGCGTTGGCCCTGAACCCCGTTTGAGCCTCGGTGGCGCGTGGGGAGAACATGGAGAAAAGGCTAATCGCCGCGGTTGATGTAGGCAGCCGCATCGGCGAAGACGCTTCGAAAGCTGCCGCTGACGACGACGCGACGGCTATCGTCAATCGTTCGCGGCTCATTCGCCATGTCGACTTCGTCGCCTCCCACGACGACGACAGCGAATTCCGATCCCATTCGGGTGCTCGAAAGTCCGATCACGCGCCGGCGTGGAGGCTCCAGGACATGCTCTACGAGCTTCTCGAGCGTCGGCCGCGTCCGCTCGTAGACAGCCCGATCCGAGAGCGCAGAGGACGACGTCAAGGTGACGACGAGGGGTATCGCGTCCGGCGACGTAGCGCCGCAACGCCACACCATGAAGCGTCGCAGCGGCTCGGCCGGTTGCCCCCCCTTTTCCACTCGAAAGCGGGCGATCTCCGCAGCCGTGCAGCGAAGCTCGGCCGATAGACGCAGGGTGTCGCGATGGGCTAGGACGGTCGACCGCAGATAGTCTTGCCAAAGCGCGTCGGGAGATGGACGTTCCCTCTCTCGTGCGGCTGGGTCCAGCACTCCACAGTCATCGACCGCAATCGCGTCGGTGCTGAATGCCTCGGCGGGAGCGGGCCGACTCGGCAATCGCTCCAGATCGGCGGGAGCGGGGAACTGCAAGGTGGGACGCGACGCACCCGCTTCCGTCGATGCGTCCGACGGGCTCGCGGGACGCGCGAGGATGCATCCTCCGACAGACATCCCGCCGAACACGATTCAACCCGCAAGCAAGCCCCGCTGCGGGGCGGGTCCGTCCACGTTTGGGCATCCCGTTTTCTTCAAGGTCTGTTCTCCGCCGTCAAGAGCCGGACGATTTCACTGGATTACTTGCGAACCGTCTTCGCACCTGCGCCCCTCTTCCGTCAGAGCCGCGCCGAGCGCGCTCACTCTGAATCGGAAGCCGTCGACTGCAATCACGGCTGCGTTAGAGTCCCGTGCGCATGACGCTCGACTTGGCGGCCTACTTCACCCGCATCGGTTACCGAGGACCGCGCTCCCCAACCCTCGAGGTTCTGAACGCCCTCACGGCGGCGCACGCCCAGGCCATCCCGTTCGAGAACCTCGATGTGCTCCTTGGACGCGGGATCGATCTCGCGCCCCACGCGGTCTTCGACAAGCTCGTCCGCCGGCGACGAGGCGGCTATTGCTTCGAGCACAACGGGCTCTTTTTCGAGGTCCTTACCGCGCTCGGATTCGCCGTGCGCCCCCTCAGTGCGCGCGGACGCATCCTGCCTCCGCGCGGCCAGATTCCGCCGCGCACCCACGTGCTCCTGGAGGTGCACCTTGGCGGCGAGCGCTGGCTGACGGACGTCGGCGTGGGAGCGCTGTCGCTCACCTCCGCCATTCGCTTTGCGATCGACGAAGAGCAACAGACGCCACACGAGCCCCGTCGGATCCTCCGCGAGGCCGAACACTGGCTGCACCAGGCGCGCCTGGGCGACACATGGACCGATGTCTACGAATTCACCGGCGAGGAGATGCCGCCCATCGACCGTGAGGTCGGCAACTGGTACACGAGCGCACACCCGCGGTCTCACTTCCGAAACCTCCTCATCGTGGCGCGTGCCGCCCCTGAAGGCGGCCGCGTCAGCCTGCGCGACCGGGAACTGAAGCGACGCGGCCGCGACGGCCACGCCGAGACGCGGACGATCGAATCGGCCGAGGAGCTACTTGCCGTCCTGAGAGCGGAGTTCGATCTCGCGTTCCCACCGGGAACCCGTTTCGGCGAAGCCGGAGTTCCATGGCCCGTGTGAGATGGACTCGCCTCGTCAGGATGAGAGGCTACGCGAGCTTCGCCAACGCAACCTGCCCCTCACGCGATCAA
The DNA here is from genome assembly GCA_049521295.1 of Polyangiaceae bacterium. Taxonomy (GTDB): domain Bacteria; phylum Myxococcota_A; class Polyangia; order Polyangiales; family Polyangiaceae; genus Palsa-1150. The sequence goes on from JBEKOY010000021.1 coordinate 5,497, forward strand.
GGGGTCGAGGTCCTTGAGCCCCCGACACGAAAACAGAGACCGCCGGTCGCGCAGAGCTTCTGGCCGAGCGCGAACACTCCCCCGTCGGCCACGACGAGCCGACGACCGTAGCCACGGAGCATCGACGTCACCGCCTCGCTCACGACCCTACGAGCGCCGACAAGCCCGATTGCGGTCACCGTTCCACGGGCAACGGGGTATGCTCTCGGTGCACAACGAAATGGGTCGGGCTCATCTTGGAAGTGTCCTGGCAAATGGCGGTGCCGCGCGAGACACGGCATTTGAGAATGAGCCTGCGGAGTGCGTGGCGGTCGACATCCGGCTGCAGGGCGACCGTTTCACAGACACCTTGAGATCAAGCCAGAGTCAAAGATTTCATGGCTAGCGCTATCGTCTCCAACGGGCTGGCAGCGGCAGAACAAGTTCAGCGCCTCGAGGAATGGTTCCGCGTCTTGTCCGAGGTCACGCGCGCCTTTGCGGAGGACACGCCCGACTATGGGCGCCTGCTCGACACCATGGCTCGCAAACTGTCGGAGTCGCTCACGGACGTTTGCCGCGTGCTTCTGCTCTCGGAAGACGGGCAAGCGCTCGACACCGTGGCCATCCATTCGAGCGATGCGGAGACACTCCGCTTCCTGCTCGCGACGAAGCCTTTCCAGCTTCGGGAAAACCCGCTCCTACGCGAGGTACTGCAATCGGGGGTGTCGTCCTTGGCTACGTCGGGCATGTCACCGGACAACGATGAGCGCGCGAGGAAGCTTGGCTTGCACAGCCGATTGCTGGCTCCGTTGCGCTTACGCGGGCAGTCCGTCGGCGTACTGGCGTGGGGCCGTTACCGAAAAGACTCCCCGCCGTTCGATGAGCGCGATCGGGATCTGGCCCAGATTCTTGCGGACCATGCGGCCCTCGCCATAGGAAACGCCCGGTCCTATTCGGCGGAGCGGGCTGCGCGCGCGGCTGCTGTGAAAGCCCAAGATTCCGAGAAGGAGGCCGCTCGTGTCCTTCAGGCGCGAACCGCCGAGCTGAACGCCAAGGTCGTGGAGCTCGCATCTTCGCAGGGCTACCTTCAACTCCTCGACACGGCGCCCGATGCGATCGTGGTGGTGGCCGCCGACGGCCGGATCGACCTCGTGAACGTACAGACCGAACGACTGTTCGGCTACACGCGCTTCGAGCTCATCGGCCAACCCCTCGACGTACTGATCCCCGAGCGGTTCCGGCAGGCGCACGGAGCACGTCTGGCGAGCTTCTTCGCCCATCCAAGTGCCCGTCCGATGGGCTCGGGACTGGAACTCTTTGGCCGTCGGAAAGACGGGACGGAGCTGCCGATCGAGGTGAGCCTCAGCCCCCGCCAGACCGACAAAGGCCGGACCGTGTCTGCCGCGATCCGCGATATCACGGAGCGCAAGCGGATGGAGGCGCAAGCCAAGCTCCTCGCGGATAGGCTCGCAAGCTCTGTGGAGAGCATTCAGGACGCGTTCGCGCTCTTCGACGACAACGATCGGCTCGTTCTGTGCAACAGCGTCTATCGACGCTTCATCGGGGAGTCCATTTCAGGGCCGGTGGTGGGGCGACCGTACGAGGCCCTGCTCGATGCATGGATCCACGACGTCGCGTTTCAAGACGATGCCGAGTGCGAGCGCTTTCGTGCGGAACGGCTGGCGAGGCGACGACACGACCAAACGACGAGCTTCGACTTGCGCATGAGGGACGGGCGCAGCCTGCGGGTCATCGATCGGCGCACGGCGGAAGGGGGCATCGTCAAGACGATTTGGGACCTCACCGACGACGTCCGTCTGGCCGAAGAACTGCGCGAGGCCCGCACGGCAGCCGAGGCGGCGAATCAAGCCAAGAGTGACTTTCTGGCGTCCATGAGCCACGAGCTTCGCACGCCGCTCAACGCCATCCTGGGGTTCGCGCAACTCTTGCAGCGGGACAAGAACGCGCCGCTCTCGCTTCGCCAAAAAGAGCGCGTCGATCAGATCCTGAAGGGCGGCGAACACCTGCTCCATCTGATTGACGACATCCTGGATTTGTCGCGTATCGAGGCGGGAGGCGTGTCGATCTCGCTTGAGCCCGTCAGCGTAGCTGAGGTCCTGGATGAAGTGAGGACACTGCTCGAAACGATGGCCGCGCGCCAAGGGATTCGGGTGGAGGTCGATGCGCTGCCCGCGGGCCTTCCCCTGGTCTCGGTGGACCGGACCAGGTTCTCGCAGATCCTCATGAACCTGGGGTCAAACGCGATTAAGTACAACCGGCCATCGGGCAAGGTTACCTTCACGGTCTCGATACCCCGTGCCGACGCGGTGCGCGTCACGGTGCGCGATACGGGGATGGGCATCCCGGCCGAGAAGCAGGCCAAGCTCTTCCAGCCGTTCCAGAGGGCTGGACAGGAGACGGGGCCGATAGAGGGGACGGGCATCGGGCTCGTCATCACGAAGCGCCTCGCTGAGTTCATGCACGGCGAGGTCGGCTTCCAGAGTGTCTTCGGCGAAGGTTCTCAGTTCTGGGTCGACCTGCCGGTTCACGTCTCGCAAGCGAGGCCGATCCTTCCAACCGCGGTTCGGGTCGCCATGACGAATCGTCTTGCGGGCGAAGGGCGCCGGCTCATCCTTTACGTCGAGGACAACCAGGCAAACGTTACGTTCATGAAGGATCTCGTCGGCACGTTCGAGAACATCGAGCTGCTCGCTGCGGCGACAGCGGAGCTCGGGGTTGAGCTGGCGCGCACACGTCAGCCCGAAGTCATCATTATGGACATCAACTTGCCGGGAATGAGCGGACTCGACGGGCTCCGAGCGCTTCGCAAATTTCCCGAAACGAAGGGCATTCCCGTGATCGCCCTTACGGCCGCCGCATCCGAACGGGACAGGCAACGAGGCATCGAGGCCGGGTTCTATCGGTACATCACCAAGCCGGTAAAAGTGGACGAGCTGCTCGGTGCGCTCGAAGCCCTGCTCGCGACTCCGAGCCCGTCCACGTTTCCGGCCGGAACCTGAATACCGCTATCTTGCGAGAAGGCCGAGGCGGTCGAGCCAGGCTTTTTAGGCTCGTTTGCGTCTCAGGGTGAACGAGGGATCCATGGCCTGGCCGTGAGGCCCCGCCGCGACCTTTACGCGAACGGTCGACTCGGCGATGCGGCTCGGCACAAACCGACAGACCATATCGATCAGGGCCTGTCGTTGAATCGGGGTTCGAAGCGCGGCGTCGCAACCCGCCGATCGCCCGTCGCAATCCCGTGTCTTTGCAGCGCTGCCGGTCAGGGCGACAACGTGGATCGCGCGCAGCCAGGGATCGCGGCGAAGCACGCGAGTCGCCTCCCAGCCGTCCAGTCCCGGAAGGTCCAGGTTCATCAGCACGAGCAGCGGCTGATGCATCCGCGTGAGTTCCAGCGCCTCAAGGCCATTCGTCGCGACGAAGACTCGGTAGCCTTCGTCGGCGAGCCAGTTGCAGTAGTCCGAGCGCAGGCGGGCTTCGCTCTCCACGACAAGAACCAGAGGCGCTTCGTCCCCCATGGTGGCCGCAACGTTGACCGTGCTGCGACGAATGGCAAGATCATCCATGATCGCGACCTGTGGGCGAGGCCCGACAGGGCCATCGGACTCGCGCTTTTTCGTGACTTCTGTGTCACGAGCGTTTCCGGATACGCTTGCGGCACTCCTCGACGGTGCGTGCGATGAGTTCAGCCACGGAGCCTATGGTGTTCTCGCCCCTACCTTCGGGATGGTCGCACGATCGAAGCGACCGGCGGCGAGATCGTGAGCCGATGCACGAACCCCGTCGCGGAACGTTGCGACATCCGCGCAACCAACGCGTGGCGGACACGCGTCGAGTTTGGCTATGCCCTTGGCGAGAAGGCGAGAGGCGGAGTCGACGGACCCCATCGCAAGAAGCTTGTGGAAGCCTGCGGCGACTTGGATGAGTCCTTGAAGAAACCGCCGTTGCGTCGGGTCCGTCTCGACGAGCCAGCCCGTCTCCCACGCCTCATGGGCCTCGAAGAAGGCGCCTGAGTCGAAGAGGAGCGCCCCGCGGGCGAAGCCGTCGTTCCGAGAATTGTCCACGGCGACGGGAGTATACGACTTGCCGAAGCCGTTCCGACAAGCCAGGTGGGACACCTTGCACCCAAACCTTGGCGCTCGCGTCGCGGCCTGCGAGACGACCAGCCTGCTATGCTCGCCCGCGTGCACTGACCCGGAGCTAGCCTGCAGGACGCCGAATCGCATGAGTGCTCGTGACCGGGACTTCTCCACGATCTCGCCCTCGGCGAAGTCGCTGCTCATGGTGAAAGCGCAAACGTCGCTGCCATTCGCGCGCCAGGCCGCCGAGCTTCTCTGCGGCGCAAGCGCCGTGGAGGAAGCCGCACGCACGATGGCCTCGACTACCTGGGGCATCGGCAGGAAGCACCACTTCGAACAGCGTGCTCGGAGCATCGATGCCGCCATCGAGGGGCTCGGCTCGGCAAGCATTCTGGAGCTCGCCGCCGGCCTCTCCTTTCGCGGGCTGGACGTGGCTGCACGGCGTGACGATGTCTTCTACTTGGACACGGACCTGCCCGAGATGGTCACGATCAAGACGGACCTCGTCCGGCGCCTCCACCCCGAACCGCTTCGGGGCACGCTCCTCGTGAAACCGCTGAACGCGCTTGATGCCGATGCGTTCCGCGCGTCCGTCGACCTGCTGCCAGCCGGCCCCATCGCCGTCGTCCAGGAGGGGTTGTTCATGTACCTCGACGACGCGGAGAAGGCAGCACTCGCGGCGCATGTGCGGGCGGCTCTGCGTGCATGCGGCGGCTCTTGGGTCACCGCTGACGTGTACGTGCGTAGCGCGTTTCAGCCGCAGCGAGACGAGCGCACCGCCAAGTTCCTGGAAGCGCATAAGGTTGAGGAGAAGAAATTCGGCGACTTCGCAGCCGCGACTGCATTCTTCGAGGGCAGCGGGTTTGCGGTCGCCCGTCGTCTCTCGCCCGCGGCCGACCCCTGGCCAGTTCGTCAGACGTGGGTGCTCGAAGCCAGGTAGGCACGCGGCCCGCAAGGGGTTCCCGGGGTCGCCTTTTCGTCGATCGTACGACCGCGAATATCGGATCCCGGCCGGCCGAAACGTCGCGTCGATGAAAGGCAGGTGCGTCATGAAGATCCAAGGAAGTGTGGCTCTCGTCACTGGTTCCAACCGTGACCTGTCGCTCGCGTCGCTCGGGAGCTTCCCGGCCCTGGGTGGCTACTCGGCTTCGAAGGCGGCTTCGCACTCGATCACGAGCCTGTGACGTCACGACAACGAGCTACCGAAAGGAGACGAGTCATGAAGACGAAACATTTCACGACCACCATCCTGGTCGACCAGACGCCGCAGGAAGCTTTCGACGCCATCAACGACGTTCGCGGTTGGTGGTCGGGAGAGATCGACGGGCGCACCGACGCGCTCGGCGCCGAGTTCACGTACAGCGACAAACAGGTCCACCGCACCACGCAGAAGATCACCGAGCTCGTACCGGGCAAGAGGGTTGTGTGGCACGTCACGAGCAGCCGGCTCAACTTCGTCCGCGACACGACCGAGTGGGACGGCACCGACATCGTGTTCGAGATCGCGAAGGAGGGCGACAAGACCGAGGTCCGCTTCACACACGTCGGCCTGGTGCCGACCATCGAATGCTACGAGGGGTGCTCGGGCGCGTGGGGCTTCTACGTGAACGAAAGCCTTAGCTTCATCGCGAAGGGCAAGGGGCAGCCCAACCCGGACGAGCGTCGTCCGGGTCGGGCGAAGAGTCGCGGCGAGCCGCGCGCGCACGACTCGCGGAGGTGAGCCCGCGGCCGAGTACCGGGTCAGCCCCGAACAGCGTCGCGTCGGCAGTGGCCCCGATCCAGCGCCGTTCGTCACCGCTTGCCGTGCGAACCCGCCCGCCACCCCGATCTGCACGTGGGCGCGCGACACCACGCCCACCCACGCCCGCTGCACGGCGGCGTTCACGCAGCCGCCTCGGCGTATCGAACCAGCGCTTGCGTCTGCGCCTCGGCGCCGGCCGCCTGTTTGCGCGCGACCACGCGATCCCAGAGGAAGGCGAGTAGACCGGTGATCTCGATGACCATCCGCACGCGCGTACCCCCGGTGACGACCTCCATCTCGTGCGCCGTTCGCATCTTCGCGAGCGCCAGGTGCGACACATCGACGAACCTGCGGGATGGCTCCGCCGCCTCCACCGTCATCGCAACGGCGGGTGCGCCCTTCGGCTTTAGCGTGAACCGCGCGCCGGCCGCGATCGGCTCGGGCGCCTCGATGGACTCGATGTCCGAGTCCCACGCCGGCCAAGAGGCCACGTCGGCGAGGGCGCGGTAGAGCTTGTCCGGTGCGGTGGGGACGACGGTCTCGTAGGTGTATTTCTTCATGGGTCAGCCTCCGAGAGTGACCCTACGAGGCGGCACTGACAGATCCTGTCAGGAGCGTGGGTCGCCGACCTCCGGCTCGGGGATGGCGTTTTTCTCGCGCCACTCCCGAAGAAGGGCGGCGCGCGTGCGCGGCGCGCGATCGGCGAGCGCTCGCCAGGCGCCGACGCGGTCGGCGCGAAACGAGCGGTAGTCCTGGCGGTCCTCGCACCAGGCGAGGATCACACGGGCGCGTTCGAAGAAGGCCAGCGCGAAAGGCCAGACGATCCGCGTTGTCGCCGCACCGCGCAGGTCCAGGTAGTCGATGGAGACCTTGCGCTGCGCGCGGATGTCGCGCCGCACTTGCGCGAGATCGATCCGATCGGGCGCGCGGGCCGGCCGGGGCCCTGCGAGTAGCGGTGCCGCGTCGGCGAGGAGCTGCGCGGGCAGTACAGCGCGGATCTTTGCGTCGGCCTCGACGGCCCCCTTCGCGAGGGTCGGGTCACCGTCCTCGTGGGCGAGGCGCAGGCCGAGGATGAGCGCCTCGAGCTCGTCCTCGGAGAACATGAGCGGCGGCAGCAGGAATCCCGGACGCAGGATATACCCGACACCGGCCTCGCCTTCGATCGCGGCTCCTTGCGCGCGGAGGGTCGCGACGTCGCGATAGATCGAGCGCACCGACACGCCGAGCTCGCCGGCGATGGCCTCGGCACGCACGGGGCTACGCCGGCGGCGCAGGACCTGGAGAAGCTCGAGGAGTCGACCGGAACGCGACACGGGGCGTGGAGCGAAGCGTACTGCAGCGCCAGGCGTCTTTTGCCGTCCGCCTAGCGATTCTTCTTCCACGCCCCGCCGGGGCTCGAAGTTCCGTGGGTTGGACAGCGCGGCCTCGCGTTTCTCCACCGCGCCCTGCGCCGAGCAAGCGAGGCAAGCGCGGGCCTCACGCAGCGACAGCTCCCCCTTCATGAACGAGAAGAACGCGTGGCATTCGGCGACGGTCTCGCCTCCGCGCCCGCTCGGCCCCTCACGGTTGTCTCTTGGCTCTTTCCAGGCGTTCGAGCGCTGCCTCGACCCCCACACGTCCAGGTCCTTCGCTGCGCGCGGCCTGCCGTGGGCCCACCACGAGGAACCGGGCGTCAGCGTCGTTCAACGCGGAAATCAGATCGAGGAAGTCTTCGGTCCGATTCCAGAAGAGGGCGTCGTATTGCGCCATGTCTTCCCAACGTCCGCCGCGAAAGAGCCGCGCCTCCCAGGACTGACGGGCAGCCTTTCGGTCGGCGGCAGTCATGGAGAACACTTTACTACCCAACCTACGGGAGGTCGACCGGAGACCCGCCCCGGGGTCGGGGTCGAGGTCGAGGTCGGGGTCGGGGTCGGGGTCGGGGTCGGGGTCGAGGTAGTCGAGGTCGGGGTCGGGGTCGGGGTAGTCGGCGTCGGGGTCGGGGTCGGCAGCCTCGCGCACTGCATCGTCTGCAAGACCGAGGAGACGTTCATCCACAACTGGCACAAGACCGAGTGGCCAACGGGATGATCGGTTCTACCTGAGCGCCAGGGACGCCGTCCATGGCCCGTGTCGCGTGTCCCTGAGGGAACCGATTGCCTGTTCGTCCGTTGACACGGGTATGAAAGCACTGCAGCGCATCATCGAGTTGGTATCCGAACCACGGGTCAAGGCCACGACGGCAGGACACCGGGCCTGCGTGCCTGCACCGACGCCCCCGCTGTTTCTGCGCGATCGACCGATCGGACCCGACCTTGCGGTAGCCCTCCTTCAAAGTACGAGTGGCGGCGGGAGGACAATGATGCGAAGTCCGTTGGTCTTTGCGGGGATAACCGCGATGGGTTTGGCGGGGTGTGCCAGCACGTTGCGACCTCCAGTGCCTCCGAGTCATTCGGACGCCGAGGCAGGCCCCCCGGCAGGGTTTGCATGCACGGTCGAAGGGGCGCCGCGCGTCGTGGCGAACAACGTCGATCGCTCCGCTGGCGTCGTCGCCGAAACCGATGACTCGCGCGTGTGGCTTCACTTCTCGATGGATCGCGGGGAGCAGCCTCGAGCTTTGGCGGTCGATCCGCTTTCGCTCGACGCGGTGGAGGGCGGCCAGCCCTCGCTGCTCGGCTTAGCGAGCGCGGGCACCCGCCCGGAGGGTGTCGCTGCCGAGATCGCACCGGTGCGCAGGCAATCGACGGGCCCGTGGGCCGCCGACACGGATCACGTTCGTCCGGCCGTCGCGCAAGTCCATGAGGCATCCACGTTGTCTGCGTTGCAGCTGCGGCTTCGGAGCGCGCTGTCCGCCGCCCCGGTTTCGTCGATGTCCGCCGATGCTAGGGCCACCCATCCGGTCGTCGCCCGCGTGGACTCGGAGCGCTCAGCGGCGGTGTGGAGCGAAGGGTCGATTTTCAGGGGGCTCGACGTGCATGTCCAAATGACGGACCGCCGCGGCCGCCCGATCGGATCTCCGGTGACGCTGGCCAGCGACGGCCGCGCCTTCGGCACCCCGACGGTGGCCGTCGGCCCCTCCGGTCGGGGCGTCGTAGCGTTCTTGCAGGCGACCGACCATGGCTTCGATCTCGCCGCCACGTCCATCGATTGCCATGGCCCCGCGTCGCCGGACTCGCCACCCGAATGGGCCATGCAGACCGAACGCCGATAGCACCGGTGGCCGATGGGCTCGTCCGTTCCGAATCGATTGTCGAATGCCTACGATTTCCTGTCACGTTGACGGTCACCATGGCAAAGCTCGCGTCCGACATCGGCGTTGGCACTCTCGGCTCTCGGAGTCGCGCCGCGGTCATCCTGATCGCCGAAGAGCCGATCGAAACACGTCCGCCAGCTCGCGAAACGTCGCCGCGAACGGTGACTGCGGGCGCCAGATCAGAGCGATCGTTCGATGGGGCGCGGGCGACGAGAAAGGACGGACCTCGAGCTGCCCTCGGCGGTTCTCGACGGCAACCGCGATCTGCGGAAGGAGCGTGATGGCCAATCCCGAGGAGACCATCTGTGCCAGGGTCGACAGGCTCGTCGCGCGAAGCTCGGTCTCTCGCGCTCCCGCTTGATCGCAGACCGAGAGCGCCTGCGCGCGAAAGCAGTGTCCTTCGTCGAGCAGAAGAACTCTCTCGCCGTCCAGATCGGTCGCGCCGATGCGCCTCTTCCGCGCAAGCGGGTGACCTTTCGGGACCGCGACGACGAAGGGGTCGTCCAAGATCGGGCTCGAGCACCACTCGCCAATGTCCGCCTCGAGTGCCAGCAGGCCCCCATCAAGGCGTCCTTCGTGCAGATCGGCGACGACCACGTCCGTTTTCTCCTCGCGAAAGACAAGCTGCAGCCTCGGGTACCGAGCGCGAACCGCAGGCACCACGTCGGGAAGAAGATACGGCGCGATCGTCGGGATGACGCCGATCCGAAACGTGCCCGAGCGCGGCTCGGCGAGCTGCTTGGCGGCAGCAATCAGGTCGTCCAGTTCGAGGAGGACCCGACGCGCGTGCGCCAACACGACGGTGCCGGCCGCCGTCAGCAGGACCCGCCGTCGATCGCGCTCGAAAAGCTGAACGCCGAGAACGTCCTCGAGCTGCTTCACTTGCGCGCTGAGGGTCGGTTGCGAGACGTGGCAGCGATCCGCCGCCTTGTGGAAGCCGAGCGTCTCCGCCACCGCAACGACGTACTGGAGCTGGCGAGGGGAAAGGTCCTGAGCGCTGACAGTCATGCACTATCAGTGTAGTCGAAACATCGTCTTGGACCAATCATGAACCTGACCCCAAAGTGAGCTTCGAAGGCAACCCCGGCGCCGTCGACGAGACGACACCCATCCTGACCGTGGGAAGCACTCTCATCGTCGACGACGGGGAGAGACACAAGGAACAGCTCACCTCAGAGCGTGAAGCAGAGAGGCCTCATCATGGAAATCAACATCGGCATCGACACGAAGAACCGCGAGCAGATCGCCGGCGCCCTCTCGAAGGTGCTCGCCGACACGTACACGCTCTATCTGAAGACCCACAACTTTCACTGGAACGTGAAGGGGCCAATGTTCCAGACGCTGCACCTCATGTTCGAGCAGCAGTACAATGAGCTTTGGCTTGCCGTTGACGCGGTTGCCGAACGCATCCGCGCTCTCGGGTTCCCCGCGCCCGGTACCTACACGCAGTTCGTCGCACTTTCGTCGATCAAGGAAGACGACGGCGTGCCTAGGGCCGAAGACATGATCCGGCGCCTCGTCGTGGGACACGAGACGACAGCGCGAACGGCTCGCAATGCCTTCAAGCAGGCCGAGGAGTTCAACGATCAGTCCACGTGCGACCTTCTCACGCAGCGGATGCAGACCCACGAGAAGACCGCGTGGATGCTGCGAAGCCTGGTCGAATAGTCGGCCTGGCTCAAAGCGCTTTGGTTCCGACGTCGATGCCCGCGTCGCGGCGCGGCTGCGGAATCGACATCGTCACAGTGTCGAGAGCTTCGAAGAGCGGCCTCGTACGGTTCGCGCCGGCCGACACCATCTGCCACTCGCTGAGCATTCAACAGATTAGGAGAGCGCCATGACAACCAACACCAAGTGCCCATTCAATCGCTCCATCGGCATGCCTCGTCTCTCTCTTGCGCTGATCACGTTCGCCGGCATCGCGGTCTCGGCCTGTGGCGCCGGCGATGGAGGCACCGGCTACGGGTCCCCCGCGGCAGGAACTACGACTTCGAGTCCCGCGACAAGCGATGGCACCACAATGGTTACCGTAGAGAACTTTCTCAACTGGTGTTCGGTCGCGATCAACGGAGGCTCCGCGTCGACGGACGCCACGGTGACTGCATCTGTCGCCGCGAGCACGGTCGCGACGATCGTCGCCACTCCAGCCAGTAGTAGCTTCGAGATCGGGCCGGACCCATGGTTCGGCGTGGACCAGAATGGCGGAGCAGCCGCCTCCGGCACCGACGTCGGTAGCGGAGCGAGCGAAAGCTCCACGGCCACCGTGACGATGACCGAAACCGGAAGCCCGCAGTGTGTGTCGGTTTGCTGCCAGGAGCCCGGGAACGGTCCCGTTCCGTGCCCGACGACGAACCCCTGCCTGTAGGCCGCTGGCGGCGCGAAAGGCGGACCGGCCAACCCCGTTCCGCCGACCGCCTTCCCGGGTACGCGTGCGACGAGGCTGGATGCAAGAACGACGCCTCCGATGCCCAGGAAAAGACGCCCGTGCCTGGTGCTCGACTTGAAGCCGCCGCGGAGCGGCGAGCCGGGCGCCCTCGTTGGGCTCTGGCCGTCGTTCGCCATCTATCTCGTCAGCTTCTTCCTGACGACGATCTACGCATCTTGCGCCGTTTCCCACGGCGATCTACGCCGGGCTGCAGGGTGTTTGCGGCGTCGCTTTCAACGTGCTGTTCAGCACGATCGTCCGACAACGAGACGACGAGGCGTTTCGGCGTCGCGTGAAGATCCGACGACGCCAGAATCTCGTGGCGGTCACCGTCTACGCTCTCGGCGCTCGTAGCGCTTTTCGTCCCGATCCTCGCCATCCTGCTCTTTGCCGCGGTCTCGCTAGCCTACGTTGCGCCCACCCTCCTCGCCGCCAGAAAGAGCGAGTAGGGACCTGGGCGCGAGCGCCTCAATCGGCGTGGTCCGCGACGATCGGGTACTCGGCGGCGGTGCGCCAGGGTAGCGAGGGCCACCAGTGCTCTTGGGGTCTCTCCACGGTCGGCTCGACGCTCTGTCCGGGTCGTGGAGAGATGACCACGGCACCCGCATCGCGGCCCGCCACAAGCGCCCGCTCGATGGGTTCGGTCCATCCATGCGACGCCAGAGCGAAGAGACCCCAGTGCACGGGTAGCATCACGGCGCCGCGCACACGTCGGTGGGCCTCCACAGCCTGTTCGGGGCCGAGGTGCCAATCCGGCCACGCTTGATCGTATTGGCCGATCTCGATCATCGTGAGGTCGAACGGGCCGAGTCTCTCGCCGATCGTCCGTAGCGCGGGGAATAGCCCCGTATCTCCCGAATAGTAGACGCGATGGCTGGCGCCCACGAACGCATAGCCCGCCCACAGCTTGGCTCCGTCGTCGACGAACAGCATGCGTCCGGAAGCGTGTCGCGCGGGGACCGCCCAAAGAGTCAGGTCACCGAAGCTGCACGAGTCCCACCAATCGAGCTCGATGATCTTCGCCGCGGGAACACCCCACCGTTCGAGGTGGGCCCCGACCCCGAGCGGGCACACGAACGTCGGGGCGCGGTCCTTGAGAGCGACGATCGTCGCGTAGTCGAGATGGTCGTAGTGGTCGTGGGAGATGAGGACGGCGTCGAGCGGCGGCAGGTCACGGATGGCGAGCAGCGACGGAAAGAAACGCTTGGGGCCGACGATGTCGACCGGCCCGACCCGTTCGCTCCACATCGGGTCGGTGAGGAAGCGATGCCCATCGACCTCGAGCAGGATCGTCGAATGGCCCAGCCACGTGACGCGGACTCCCGAGACGGGCGGCGTCGCGAAACGGCGCGGTTCTACGGCAACCGTGCTCGGAGGAAGCGTGGGCTCCATGTTGGGGCCGCCCGAGAACTGGTGCCCGATGGCCGCCCAGACGTCGTTCACGATCGGCTGCGGGTTCTCGAAGTGCGAGCCTTGCCACTCGGGAGACTTCTGCATCCGCGCGAGCCTGACACCGGTCGCTCGGGCCCCGAGAGGGGCGCAGCACGCAACCGCGCATGCAGCGACCAGCGTCGCGAGGGCCGCCGCGATCAGCCGCCGGAATTGCCGTCTCGGTGGTCGAGTCTTGTTCATGGCCCCGAAGAGGTCGCTCCCGACGCGATCATGGCTCGGATGTCTCGGTTCTCGAAGACGGGAGCGTCGCGCTGCGGTGTTCCGTGCACGGCGGCATCGACCATGACCCGAGCCAGGTCGTCCGCCGGGACCACCTGGTTGGGGAACAAGACCCGAAACGCCGGGTAGATCCCGCGCAGCAGGCGGTAGCTGAAGTTCGGTTCCTTCCGAGGCTCCACGGGGTAAATGTACGCGGGCCGGAAGATGTACGATCGGCGGGGTTCTCGGTGTCCCGCGGGTATCCCGCCACTCTCGCCCTGGTGGCTGGCGTCGAAAGCCAGCGTCACGTACCCCTTCTCGGCCATCTTTCTTGCGTAGATGCCGGCCGTCTGCTCCTTGACGCCACCGAAGGGATGAGCCACCGGCATTGCCGGATACTTCTTCGTCTTTTCGAAGTTGGGGGGAGTGAACAGGAGTCCCGCCATGCTGTTAAGTTGGTTGGGGAAAGTGACCTTAGGCGCCGTCCGTAAATAATGGAACGGATTGGGCGCGCGCCAATAGGCCTTTCCTCGATATGGGAGCGCGAGATTACTGGTCCGTAATTCATGGACGACGCCTTAGTCACTCGAACGGGTGCGCTCGTACTCATGGAACTCTCCTCTGTTGTGCTTGATTCACTCGGTTCAAAGTCCGAGTCGGTGAGTGCGGCCTGAGGGAAGGGAAGCGTCTCGGGTACGACGACGAGCTGGTTCTCGTGGACGAGCACACGCTCGGCGAAGCCCCCGAGCCCGAAGCCCTGATACAGAGGCGCGCCCCTGCGGCTAAGCCGCGGGGATTCTGTCGAGCCACGAACCGTCGCATCGGGGTGGCTGCACTGAAAGGGCCGCCCCGAAAGGCATCTGGCGCACACTCCGCACGCCTGCGTGAGCGAGCCCACGACGTGGTCGCCAACGCGAAGCTGCGTCACCTCCGGGCCGATGGCAGCCACGACTCCGGCGATCTCGTGACCCAGTACGGACGGCGTCGGAAAGATGGGGTGGGTGGCGATCGTCAGGTCGGTGTGACAGAGCCCCGAGGCTCGAACCTCGACGAGAACTTCGCGGCGGGCGGGCGTTGCGATCTCGATGTCCTCGAGTTCGAACCCGCGGCCGACCGCGCTGAGCAGCAATGCTTTCATGGGTTACCTCGTTCGGTGATGATGCGGGGTCGACGCCGGCTGGCGGCCCGACAAGAGTTGTCAAGAACATCGCTCCGAGCCTTCGCGACCAGCGGGGAGTGCGGTCATCCTCTCGTCCCGGTGAGCTTCTCGCTGACCAACGAGGACATGGAGCGGGCGCGCAGAGGAGAGAAAGCGATTTGCGAAGGAATTGACCGACGCCGGGTCGCTGAGCTCGAGCGACTCGAGCTCGACGCCTCTCATGTTCTGGAGGGCGGATGCAGCTTTTTCGCGCGAGCGCGCGGGCACGATGACCCTTGCGCCGGCCGACGCCAGGGTTCGGGTGGTTTCGAGCCCCAATCCCGAACTTCCGCCGGTGACGATGACCGTCTTTCCTTCCAGATGGACGCCGCGAATGACCTCCGCGGTTGTCGTTGGGGCTCCAAAACCTGAGCCGATCGGTGCTTGTTGGGTGGCCATCGTATTGATCTCCGCGTGCGGCGACGACCATGCACCCCGCGCCGGCTGATCACACGTCAAGAGATGTCAAGGATGGCTCCGCGGTCGTCTCGGCGGTGAACATCCGGTAGCCTTGGGACCATGTCGACGGGGAGTGGCGAGCGCGCGGAGCAGGACCCGGGTGGCGTCGCCGCCTTCGGCCCTTTCCGACTGTTCCCCACGGCGAGACGCCTCGAGTGTGACGGGACGCCCGTGGAGATCGGTGGCCGCGCCCTCGACATCCTGGTCGAGCTCGTGAACCAAGCTGGCAGAGTCGTCAGCAAGGCCGAGCTCATGTCGACCATCTGGACCGACATCACCGTCGTCGAGGGGGTTCTTCGAACGCACATCTACAACCTGCGAAGGGCGCTGGGAGACGGCGTGGGCGGCGCACGGTACGTCACGTCCGTCGCCGGTCGCGGCTACTGCTTCGTGGCCCCCGTCGTCCGAGGCCCGAGCGAGACAACGACGTACTCTGCCGTGAAGAGATCGCACGGCTTGCCTCCGCGGCTTGCGCGCATGGCGGGCCGCGACGAAACGGTACGCACGCTCGTCGCACAGCTCGTCGATCATCGGTTCATCAGCGTCATCGGCGCGGGTGGCATCGGCAAGACAACGGTGGCGGTGGCCGTCGGACACGCCTTGCTCGACGACTTCGGCGGCGCCGTCCACTTTGTCGAGCTGGGGACGCTCACCGATCCGGCCCACGTCGCCGCGACGGTCGCCTCGACGCTCGGCGTGCCCATGCACGCAAGCGAAGCGCTCGAGAGCCTGCGCGTCTTCTTGCAGGACAAGCGCGTCCTTCTCGTGCTCGATAACTGCGAGCACGTGGCTGACGCAGCCGCGACCCTCGCCGAGCACCTCTTCCTGCGTACGCCGCGCGTGCACCTGCTGACCACGAGCCGAGAGGCTCTTCGCGTCGAGGGCGAGCACGTTCACCGCCTGGGTCCTCTGGAGACACCGACGGAGGTTCTGGGCATGGATGCGGAGACCGTCCAGACGTTCCCCGCCGTCCAGGTCTTCCTCGAGCGGGCAGCGGCGGCCGGCTGGTCCGGCGAGCTCACCGACGACGACGTCCATGTCGTCGCGGAAACATGCAGGCGCCTCGACGGGGTTCCTCTGGCGCTCGAGCTCGCTGCCAGCTTCGCGGGCCAGTGCGGCCTCCAGGGCATGACTGCGGTGCTGGACGATCGCCTCCGCTTGCTCTGGCAGCGCGGCCGTCGAACCGCGCCTCCGAGGCAGCAGACGCTCCACGCGCTCATCACGTGGAGCTATGGCCGACTGCCCGAGCACGAGCGCGCCGTCTTGCGGCGCTCGTCCGTGTTCGTCGGTACGTTCTCGTTCGACGCAGCCAAGGCTGTCGCGCTGGAGGGGGGCGACTCCGCGGAGTCCCTCCCCGCGGTCATGAGCAAGCTGGTGGGCAAGTCCCTCCTGTCGACCAGCGTGCAGGACGGCGCGGTCGTGTATCGTCTAGTCGAGACGACGCGTGTCTATGCGGTCGAGCGGCTCGCCGAGAGCGGCGAGCTCGATGGCACGAGCCTCCGTCACGCGCTGTTCTTCACGGAACGCCTAGCGCACGCGAACGACGGAGGGGAGCCACTCCAAGAGCACGCGTCGAATCTCGCCAACGTGCGCGCCGCGCTTCCTCGATGCTTCTCGTCGGTGTCGGGACACACGGCTGGCGTCCGGCTCGTGGCCGCAGCCGTGCAGATGCTCCTGGAGCTGGGCCTCGTGAGCGAATGTCGTCAATGGTGCCGTCAGGCGCTGGACGTCATGGGACGGCCCGACGCCGGCACGCTGATGGAACTCGGCCTGCAAGAAGCCTTTGCCATCTCCGCCATGTTCTCGAGAGGCAACGGCGATGACGTCCGCGATGCCCTGGCGCGGGGAGTCGGTCTCGCCAGGGCACTGGGCGGTGGTGACCACGAGACTCGCCTGCTCGGGCATCTCAACTCCTTCCGGATTCGGACAGGCGACTTTCGCGGAGCTGTCGAGGTGGCAGAACAGTACGTAGCTGCAGCGCGCATCGCCCGGTCAGCCGAGATGGTAAGGGCGCGATGGATGCTCGCTCTCTCTCATCACCTCATTGGAAACCAGGTGCTCGCGCAGGAGCACTACGAGACGGGCCTTGCGACTGCCTCCGGCGAGCCGCCCACGATGGGCTACCGCCAACCGCACGCTTTCTTCCGGCATCCTCAGGCACTTGCCACGTTCGCGCGCACGCTGTGGCTGCGTGGAAAGGCCGACCGCGCGGTGACGCTGGCGCGACAGGTTATCGAAGAGGCAGTCATGCTGAATCACCCGGTCGAAGAGTGCACATTGCTGATCTTGTGCGAAGGGATCCTCGTTTGGAGCGGCGAATGGGAAGACGCGCGACGCCTCGTCGACAGGCTTGTCGCGCACGTCGAGAGACACGCGCTCGCATCGCATCGAGGCATGGCGATGGCACTGAGAGGCGAGCTCTTGGTCAAGACGGGGCGACCCGAGGAAGGATGCCGCTTGCTGAGGAGTGCCGCCTTGGCGCTGAAAGACGTGCGGAATTCGTCGCTCGACACCTCCTTCGCCGCCGCGCTTGCGGAGGGCTTGGCCGCGACGGGCGCGCTCGATGACGCGCTCGGCACCGTCGAATCCGCAATCATCGAGGCCGAGAGCCGCGGAGGCACGTTCAATCTGCCCGAGCTGCTACACATCAAGGGAATCCTTCTGGCCTCTCGATCTCCGGCGGATGCAAACAGAGTGGACGACACGTTGTCGCGTGCGATCGATGTCGCACAACGCCAGGGGGCCCTCACGTGGGAGCTCCGTGCGACGACGGCTCTTGCGCGGGAGAGACTCAGGCGCGGCGGTTCAGCGGAAGGTCTGCGCGACCTTTCAGTCGTTTGCGCCAAGTTCAAGGAGGGGATGGAGACCCCCGACCTTCAGGCTGCCCGCAGGCTTCTCGAACAACCACGCTGACGGGACGCGAGGTGGCCGCTAGACTCCGATATTTTGCGCCCAAAGGGCACGTCCACGGGGTGAGCGCGTGTCGATCGAGCTGAGCAATGGTGTCGAAAAGGACCGGGACGAGGTCGCTGCCTTCGGACCCTTCCGGCTCTTGCCCACGGCGAGGCGTCTCGAGCGTGATGGTAAGCCGGTGGAGATCGGGGGACGCGCGCTCGACGTACTGATCGAGCTCGTGACGCACGCCGGCCGGGTCGTGAGCAAAGCGGATCTGATGTCGGCGATCTGGGCCGACACGACCGTGGTGGAGGGAGTTCTTCGGACGCACGTCTACAACCTGCGCAAGGCCCTCGGCGAGGGCGTGGCGGGGGCGCACTACGTGACGTCTGTCGCAGGCCGTGGCTACTGCTTCGTCGCTCCCGTCATCCGAAGTGCGGCGGAGGGAGCGACTGCGGCCTCCCGCGGCACGTGGAACCTCGCGCCGGGCCTGCCTCCGCACCTCGCGCGGATGGCGGGCCGCGACGACGCTGTCCGAAGGCTCGCCGCCCAGATCGCGGAGCACCGGCTCGTCACGGTCCTCGGCGCCGCGGGCATCGGCAAGACAACGGTGGCGGTGGCCGTCGGACACGCCTTGCTCGACGACTTCGGCGGCGCCGTCCACTTCATCGAGCTGGGGGCGCTCACCGATCCGGCCCTCGTCGCCGCGACGGTCGCCTCGACGCTCGGCGTCCCAACGCACGCGGACCATACCCTCGAGCGCTTGCAGGCCTTCTTACAGGACAAGCGCGTCCTTCTCGTCCTCGACAACTGCGAGCACGTGGTCGATGCAGCGGCGAGTCTCGCCGAATACCTTTTCTTGCGTGCGCCGCGCGTGCACCTGTTGACCACGAGCCGAGAGGCTCTTCGCGTGGAGGGCGAGCATCCTCACCGCCTGGGCCCGCTGGAGACCCCGACGGACGTTGTCGGCATGAACGCGGAGACCGTCCAGACGTTCCCCGCCGTCCAGGTCTTCCTCGAGCGGGCAGCGGCGGCCGGCTGGTCCGGCGAGCTCACCGACGATGACGTCCCGATCGTGGCGGAAACGTGCAGGCGCCTCGACGGAGTCGCGCTAGCCATCGAGCTTGCCGCGAGCTTCGTGAGCCAGTGCGGCCTCCAGGGCATGACTGCGGTGCTCGACGATCGCCTCGGCTTGCTTTGGCAACACGGCCGTCGGACGGCGCCTCCGCGGCAGCAGACGCTCCACGCGCTCATCACGTGGAGCTACGACCAACTGGCCGAGCACGAGCGCGTCGTCTTGCGGCGATTGTCGGTGTTCGTCGGCACGTTCTCGTTCGACGCAGCGAAGGCTGTCGTGCTGGAGGGGGCCGACGCCAACGAGTCTCTTGTCGACGTCGTCAACGAACTCGTCGCGAAGTCGCTCTTGTCGGCAAGCGTCGAGGACGGAGCGGTCGCGTACCGGCTCCTCGAGACGACGCGTGTCTATGCGGTCGAGCGGCTCGCCGGGAGCGGTGAGCTCGATGGCACGAGCCTCCGCCACGCACGGATCTTCGTCGAACGCCTGGAGCGAGGGGCCGATCTCGGCAACGTACGAGCCGCTCTGAAGTGGAGCTTCTCGTCGCCCGCGGGGTACACCGTCGGAGTGCGATTGGCGGCGGCAGCCGCGAGGATGCTGCTCGAGCTGGGACTGGTGAGCGAATGCCAGAGCTGGTGCCGTCGGGCGCTCGAAGTCATCCAGGCGCCGGACTCCGGTAGCTTTGTGGAGGTCGGCCTTCAAGAGGCATTCGCAATCTCCACCATGTTCTCCAAAGGGAACGGGGAGAATGTCCGCGGGGCGCTGACCCGCGGGGTCGAACTCGCCCGCGCGCTCGGCGGTGGTGACCATGAGGTTCGGCTTCTCGGGCAGCTCAACTCCTTCCTGGCCCGGCTCGGCGACTTCCGTGGAGCCTTGGAGGTCGCAGAGCGAAGCGTCACCCCGGCTCGAGTCGCGAAGGTCTCGGGTCAGGTCCGGGCGAGGTGGATGCTCGCGTTCTCCCATCACCTGTCCGGAAACCAGGCGATCGCGGAGGAGCACAGTGAGTCGGCCCTCCGCCTTGAGCCCACGTCCGGCGAATTGCCGACCGTAGTCTCGAGCCGTCCGCAGGATTTCTTCAGCCATCCTCATTTCGGAACATTGGCTCGCATACTCTGGCTGCGCGGGCGGGCAGACCGCGCCCTCGCAGTGGCACGCAGGGTGATCGACGGAGTAGCGGCGCTGAAGCATCCATTCGAAAAGTCGAGCTCCCTGATTCTCTGCGAAGCGATCTTCGTCTGGTGCGGCGAGTGGGCGGACGCAGAGCGTCTGCTCGACGCGCTCTTCGAGCTCGTTGAACGATACTCGCTCGGCTCGCAACGAGGTGCGGCGATGGCGCTGCGAGGCGAGCTGCTCGTGAGGACCGGTCGGCCGCAGGAGGGGTGCACGCTGCTGCGAACCGCCGCTTCGATGCAGAGAGCCGAGCGGAATGCTTCGTTCGCCAGCGTGTACGCATGCGCTCTCGCCGAGGGTTTGGCCGCAACTGGGTCGCACCAAGAGGCGCTCGGCACGGTCGAAGCGGCGATCGTGGAGGCCGAGCAACGGGGCGGCGACTTCAGTCTCCCCGAGCTTCTGCGCGTCAAAGGGGTTCTTCTGGCTTCGCAGTCCCCGACGGGCCCACGGGCTGTGGACGCAACACTGTCTTCCGCGGTCGAGCTAGCGCGGCGCCAGGGGGCGCTCGCGTTGGAGCTTCGTGCGACGACGGCTCTCGCGCGCGAGAGATTGAGGCGTGGGGGGGTCACCGATGTCTTGGGCGACCTTTCGGCTATCTACGCCAAGTTCACCGAAGGCATGGAGACGGCCGATCTCCAGGCGGCCCGCAGTCTTCTCGAACAGCGCATAGAAGCGGGAGGTCGTGCAGCGCAGGTCGTCAAGCGGCGTCAAGCGCCGTGATGGCGCGTCCGGGCTGGCGGACCAAGAACTTCACACCGATGGACGTGCAACGGATGAGCGAGGGCCTCAAAGTGCGAGCTTGAAGGAGGCCGAACCATGGAACCGATCGCCATGACCCTTGTCGCGACGGCGTCGGAGCCTAGCCCGCTGGCGGCGCGCGCCCACGCGATCAAGAACTGCGTCAGCGTGATTCTCGGCCTCGCTTCGACCATTGAGCGCCACGTCGATCCGATCGCACGGCCGCGGGTCACGCAGCTCGTGGACACAAGCCGACAATTGAAAGAACTGCTCGCGCGCCAGGCGAACACCTGCGATCGAGTCCATCAAGACGTCCCCGTCGCGGATGTCGTTCAGATCGTGACCGACCAGCTTGGGCCGCAGGCCGAGGCGTGCTGCGTACGATTGGCCATCGATTGTGGCGGTGGCATCATCCTCGGGGATTTCGGCGACCTTGCAGAGGCGCCGCACAACGTATGCTCCAACGCGCTCTACCCGCGAGCGTGATGCCGCGGCTGGGCAGGGTCGGTGTTACCACTCGGGACGGAGGAACGGGGCTCGGTCTGTCTCTAGCGTTGCAGGCGGTCACGCGGCACGAGGTCGTCATGCGCATCGAGTCGGTCGAAGGGCGCGGCACGACGGTGATAATTGGGCTCGCCGGCAACTCTGGAGGCATCGAAGAGGACATGAAACGATCTACACGGAGGCCGCAACGGTTCACGGTGAACGCGAAGGGCACGTGAAACCGTTCGCCGCGTCGGACCTCAACCAGCCCCCTCAGCTACATGAAGACGCACAACTTCCACTGGAACGCGAAGGGGCCCGACGACGAACCCTGCCTGTAGTCCGCTTGTGGAGCAAAATGCGGACCGGCCACCCGAGCAGGGCCCCGTCATGCGCTCCTGACCGAGGACGGCAGCGACGAAATGGGATGCGTCACCCATACGGGACTCCGCTCGAGAGCCGGCGTAGGCGGTCGTGAACCGCGCAACCAGAACCCTGCGAACAACGGCGCCACGAGCGGGAGCACGGGCAGCGCTGTAGCGAGAACGAAGAACAAGGCGAGCGCGACAACAGGACCGAGAGTGACGGCCGCGCCGATTGCAACCGCGACTTTCCATCCCTCGAGTCTTTGGGGGCCAGATGCTTGCGTCAGTTTGTGGGAGCTCATGGGTCAGTCCTTCGAAAAAGCAAGTCGGAGGTCAAGCAGCGGATGCGGGGCCCCGGATGGCATGCTGAACGGGTTGGGCGTCCCGCCAGCGGTCCACCAGGGCGTCGAGCGACCAGGGGCCCGGCCCCACGACGAGTAAGAAGATCGAGGCGAGAATCTGCGCGTAGTCCGATCGCGTCTCGTGCATCACCGCCCAGAAGCCGACCTTCGGCAACGCCGGCGGTGGCGGGAGCGGCGAGGTCCCGAGATACAGCGAGAGTTTCGTCGTGAGGATGGCGACCACCATCTCGAGGATGAAAGGGACCGCGATGACACGCGTGAAGAGGCCGGCGATCAGAAGGATGCCGCCGACGATCTCCAGACTACCGACGAAGATCGCCGTGAGCTCAGGCGCAGGAATTCCGATCTTGGTGAAGCGGCCGACCCCTTGGTTCGTATACACGAACTTGAGGATGCCTTCGGAGAGGAAGACTCCCCCCGCCATAAGCCGCATGAGCAATGTGGCCCGAGGAGCCGTGAGCGGCGCTTGAAACAGAAAGTCGATGAGGCGTTGCAGTGGTTTCATACCCTGTGTCAACGGACAAACAAGCAATCGGTTCCCACAGGGACGGGCGACGTGGGCAACGGAAGGCCGTTTCTCGGGGGACACGCTTCGTCCCTGGCGCTTGAGGGGAAACCGAAGACGAGCGCGACTCCGCGCGACTCGCCATCGTCTGAGCAAAACGCTTCGAGCCGCGGAACCATCGGGGCCCGGCCGTCGTTGGCACGAGGGAAGGCGGATGGCCTAAGGCCAGTCGAGCGAGTGCCTCGCGCCTTGCGAAAAACTCGCGCCGACGACGCGTCGGCGCCAACACGGAGAAATGCCATGCGCAATGTACAATGGATCAGTGCCGCGTTCTGTGCGGGATTGTTGTTCTCGACGAGCGCATCGTTCGCAGATGGCTCGTCTTCCCCGACGCCGAGCCCGACCGCCGCGGCGCCGACGGATAGGGAGTTTCTCGTTCGAGCACTGGGCGTCAATCAACTCGAGCTTGTGCTCGGTCGAATGGCGATCCAACGCGCCACGACGCCCGAAGTGAAGGCCATGGGCGAAAAGATGGTCAAGAAGCACACCGAACTGGGCCGACAACTGAGTGAGCTCGCGCGAATCGACCCTGCGTCCGCGCCGGAGCTGTCCGCCGATCAACAGAGGACGGTTGCCCGATTGGCGTCCCTGTCCGAATACGACTTTGATAAGGCGTTCAAGGATACCGTTGGCGCCGGTCACGTCCAAGAGCTTGCCATGTACCGCGGCGAGGTGGACCGGGCTGCGGACCCACGGCTCCGCAGTCTCGCTCAGGACCGCGTCACCGCGCTTGTGCAGTCCATGGCAAGCGCCCAGGCATCGAATACCCCCCCAAGGAAGCGCGGTTGGTAGGCGGCAACGCCGATCCGACCCGAAAGGTTTGTCCCATGCCTCGTTTCACTTTTGCACTGAGCGCCGTCGTCGGCATCGGGGTCTCGGCCTGCGGCGCGGGCGATGGCGGCACCGGCTACGGGTCCCCCGTGGCCGGAACCCCGACTCCGACTCCCACGACAACCGGTGGCACCGCGACGCTGACCGTAGAGAACTTTCTCAACTGGTGTTCGGTCGCGATCAACGGGGGTTCCGCGTCGACGGACGCCACGGTGACTGCCTCCGTCGCCGCGGGCACGGTCGCGACGATCGTCGCCACGCCAGCCAGTAGCAGCTTCCAAATTGGACCTGAACCATGGTTCGGCGTGGACCAGAATGGCGGAGCAGCCGCCGACGGCACCGACGTCGGCAGCGGACCGAGCGAAAGCTCGACGGCCACCGTGACGATGACCCAAACCGGAGCCCCGCAGTGTGTGTCGGTTTGCTGCCAGGAGCCCGGGAACGGTCCCGTCCCCTGCCCGACGACAAACCCCTGCCTGTAGGCCGCCGGCGTCCTGATCGGGGCAGAACGCGACCGCGCTCGCAGCGCCGCAAGGATAACGGCGCAAGCCTAACGAGTGGCCGAGAAGCCTCCGGCGAACGAGCGCGAGATTGCCCTTCACCGTCATGCACAGCGCCGGCTTCTTTCTTGCCTTCGCATCACGCTCCGCTCCGACTGAGGGTCCAGGTTGCCGCCTGGGCCCTCTTCTTTTCGTCGCGGCGACCGCGCCAACCATATCTGCGCGGCGCCGTCGTGGCCCAGTTCGGTCAAATGGCCCTGGATCCGCGGTCGCCGCCATCCGTCGCGTGCAGGAGCTGGAGCGGAAACGCCTAAGGACCGAGCGCGGCGGGCGCTTCCCTCGAACAGAGCTACGCAATCGCCCACCTGTTACCGCAGCCGTGAGGCGCGGTGTTTCCGAGATGACGCTTCGGCCACGAACCATACCGGGTGGGCGCCGTTGGTAAGAGCGAAGGCGGACGGCTCGTCGCCAGTCGAGCGAACGTCGCGCCGCCAAGAGAGGTGAATTATGAAGGCGATGGCAATCGTATTGGCGGCTACGGTAGCGGGTTGCGCGGCGAGACGTCGGGGTCGTTGCAGGTTCAAGCGATCAGTGCCGAGCCTAGCACCTTCACAGCTTACCGGACTTTCGGGTTCCGTCTTGCAGGCGAACCACCCTTCCCTTACCAAGTCTCGGCGCGCGCCTTCGAAGTAGAGCGTCGTATGCACGACCTGGTTGCGACGGCGCTTGCGCGCAAAGGTTACAGGGAGGCGGGCACATCGCCAGATTTCTGGGTTCGCCTTTCGTCCGGAACGGTCAAAGGTGACACGTCCCTTCCTTACGATGGCGTGGTCATGGATGGGACAGATTCGTTCATTCTGGGCGAGATGGTCGTCGATGCGTTCGATGGGTCGACGGCCCAACAGGTGTGGCACGGGACCGCTCAGGCTGAGATCGATCCCCATGCGATCAACGAGCGGGCGATCGGCGCTGCCGTACAGCAAATGCTGGCACCGTTCCCCGCGCGCAGCGACGCACGTAGCGACGCGCGCGTGGAAAGTCGATTGCACTCTGAAGATCTTGGCGTGGTGGAGCGATGACATCGGAGCAAGGAGCCAGAGCAGCCAGTTGACGACGAAGCCAGCGAGAGGTCGGATTGAACACGTCACGTCTTAGCGATCGACCTTGTTCGCCACGACGCGCGGCGGCCCTTCCACTGTGCGTGCAGACCCTGCCGGGGAGCCTGCCTCGGCGTCTGAATGACTCGGCGGAGTATTCGTTCGATCACAAGGGCGTGCACTTCGTCGTGCTCAACAGCGTCGTCGAGAAGGATTTCTGGACGGCGCGGAGCCTCACGACGATGCAGCGCATGCGGACGGTGGCCGGTCTCGACAACGGCGTCCAGAGCTCGTTCACCGTCGGGGCCGACGGGCGCTCTTGGCTCGAGAGCGATCTGCAGGTGTCGGGGCACACCTACGGCAAGGTCACCGCGCAGGACGTCGCCCTGTGGAAGGCGGAGACCGAGCGCATGTCGCTCGAGGGATCCCGGGTCTTTCATAGCTCCGACGAGCTGGGGAGCACCGTCGGAGTGTCGTGCGACATGTGCCATCCGCATGCGGCCAACACGCATCCGGAGACGTACCCCAAGTTCCAGGCGCAGCTCGGTCGGGTGGCGCTCTTGCGGGACATCATCAACTGGTGCATTCAGCATCCGGTCAGGGGCAAGCCGCTCGCCTCCGACGATCCGAAGATGCGCGCGCTCCGGGCGTACGTCCTGGCTCAGCGCAAAGGGAAACCGCTGGACTACGGAAGGCACTGAGCTCCACCTGTCGATCGCGGACGACGGCGAAGCGGCGAGAGCGCAGCGGCCCACCATCCTGACCTTGCCCTCGTCGATCTGGGTTGCTTGGATGACTGCATCGAAGCTACACGGCGCTTGCGTGAGTGCGTGGCCGCGAACGCACCTGGTGGCTGCCGCGCTCCGGCTCCGTCCAAGCGGTCGATTACGCAACTGCGCCGTCTGCACGCGAGCGCGATTTGCAGCTTCGGCGCGCAGCAACGCAAATCGCCTATCTGTTACTGGTTCGGCTCTCAGGCGCGCCGTCGCGGGCAGGGAAGTGCATCAGCATTTGATCCACCAGGGACTCGATCGCTGCTTCGTTGATTCGGTGAGGATCGATGTCGGCCTGCGCCGTCCCGTGCCACACCTGTTGGGCCGTCGACCCATCGAACGCGTCAACGACGATTTCGCCCGATGTAAACGATCCCTCGTTTCGAACGCGGTAGTCGACGTTGCCGGTCCCGTAAGCTCCGGCTGCCGTCAGCGGCTCGTCTTCTTTGAAGGTCCCGGACGAAAGGCGGACGAGGAAATCGGGTGTTGTGCCGGCTTCCATATAGCCCTTGTGCGCAAGGGCCGTTGCAACCAAGTCGTGCACGCGACGCTCCACTTCGAACGAGCGGGCCGATACGTCGTAGGGAAACGGCGGTGCGCCCGCAAGGCGGAACCCGAAGGTCCTGTAGGAAGCGAAAGCGACAGGTTCCGCACTGCTCGCTTGGATTCGCGAGGCCCCGGCGGAGGTCGTCGCTTGGCAGGCGGCGACGGTGATTGCCAATCCGATTGCTATCGAGTTCATATCTCACCTCTCTTGCTGTGGTTCGAATGTATTGCCAATTTCGGCGTTGCTGGTCGGTGCGCCTCAGTGCCCGGTACCCCCAGTGCCCGTTACGGTCGTCGCGGGGTCCATTGGGTAAGGTCACCCGCAACGACGATAATTGGGGTTGCATGTCGACTGCGTTCCTGGGGGGTGCCCTTTCCGGCTGCGCCGGTCG
Source organism: Polyangiaceae bacterium (assembly GCA_049521295.1). GTDB lineage: Bacteria > Myxococcota_A > Polyangia > Polyangiales > Polyangiaceae > Palsa-1150. The sequence continues at coordinate 32,067 of JBEKOY010000021.1, forward strand.
CCGGCGTGGTTCGTTCCACGCTTTCGTTCCCCCCGACGGCTCACTGGGCGGCCAGCACGTGCAGCTCTTCGGACCGCTCAGGGAGCCGGGCCTCGAGGCGGCGGCGCAGGACCGCGTCGAGCGACCAGGGGCCCGGCCCCACGACGAGTAAGAAGATCGAAGTGAGAATCTGGGCGTAATCCGAGCGCGTCTCGTGCATGACCGCCCAGAAGCCCACTGTCGGCGGCGCCGGCGGGAGAGGCAGCGGGGAGGTTCCGAGGTAGAGCGAGATCTTCGTCGTCAGGATCGCGACAACCATCTCGATGATGAAGGGGACGGCCATGAATCGCGTGAACAGGCCGCTGATGAACAGGATCCCGCCGACGATCTCCAGGCTTCCGACGAAGGTGGCCGTCGCATGGGGGAACGGCAGCCCGAGCTTGGTGAAGCGGCCGACTCCCTGGTTCGTGTAGACGAACTTGAGGATCCCCTCGGAGAGGAAGACGCCGCCGGCCATGAGGCGCATGAACAGGGTGGAGCGGGGAGCCGTGAGCGGGGGTACCAACAGGAAAGCCATGAGGCGCCGTAGATGTTTCATACCTGCACCAACGGTGCGACCCGACCAACCGTTCCCTGCGAAACGGACTGGCCGAAAATGCGGGAATGGACAGCCACTGCGTGGCTCAGGACTAGATACGGCAAATGCCCGTCCGCTCCATGGGCACCTCAGCGGCTTGTGCGGTGTGATCTCTGTCGCTGTGGGTGCAAGCGACGACATCAACCCCGTCTCGGCGGGTCACTCCGTCGACGGGCTCGCGATTTTCGCGCCCAGCGCGAGCAGGGCAGCTTCGTTGACGTCCGATACGAGCGCGTACCCCAGGTCGCCCCGGCGCCACATCGCGACGTGAAATCCGCGCGCGGTCTCGACCGTCCCCTGCGCCGAGCCGATCGAACGTAGCCCGACGGCGGGCCAGCGCAGCCCCTCGGCACGGAACACGAAGAGCGTGATCTCATGGAGGCGGTGTTTGAAGACAAACGTCGCCGCCTTGCGATCGACGAAGTAGCCGACGGAGCCGCCGACGAGCGGGAAGTCGTCATCGCCCGCGAAGTCGACCACTGGCGCGAAGTCGACCCGCCCCTCGAACCATGGCTTCACGCGATGGATGCCGCCGCTTTCGACCTCGAGGGGGTGATCGCTGTAAAGAACCCTGAGGTGGTCGTTGACCGCCTCGGCCACCATGGGGCTGTCCGGGTCGCGCGCGCGCCACGCGACCTGCGCCGCCACCACCAGCGCGGCACCGGCCGACATCGTCGCCACGGTCCTACCGAAGCGGGCCCAGCGTGGCGCAGCTCGTCGTCGCTCGCCGGGCTCGAGCCATCGGTCCTCGAGCGCTCCCTTCAGCCCGGCGGGGGTGCGCGTGCGGGGGAGGCGCTGCTCGAGGAGCACCGACAGCTGCGCGTCGGCGGCGTCCTCATGGCGGCAGGCTGCGCACCCGGCGAGGTGCTCGTCGACCGCTGCGCTCACCTCCGCCGTGAGGCGTCCGCGCCGGCGGTCGACGAGATGATTGCGCACTTCGATACAGTCCATTTCCGCTTTACCTCGAGTAGTCGCTGAGCCGCTCGCGCAGCGCGGCACGGGCCCGCCACAGGCGGCTCTTGATCGTTCCGACGCTGCAATCCATCGCCTCTGCCAGCTCCGTCTCGGTCAGGCCCTCGAGGTCGAGCAAGATCACAGCACGCGCGTCGATGGAGAGGGATGCAAGGGCGGCCTCGATGTCCACGGCGACGAGCCCGCGCATGCGGTCGAGCTCATCGTCACCCCGGACCGGATCGCTCACCCGTGCGGCCACGTCTTCGGCGGGTTCACCGTCGGAAGTCCCGGCCACGACGGGGCTGGTGCGTGTGCGCCGGTACGCATCGATGTGGCTATTGCGAAGAATCCGGAAGAGCCAGGCGCGCAGGTTGGTCCCGGGCGTGAACTGGGATCGCCCCCCGAGCGCACGGGCGAAGGTTTCCTGGACGAGATCCTCGGCATCCTCGTAGCGACCGGTCAAGCGCCGAGCGACGCGAAAGAGCGCATCCAGGTGCTCGAGCGCCGGTCGCGCAATCGAGGCCTCCGCGGACACGGCTCGCTCGTGCGTACGCATCGGACGCGTCGGATAGCAGAATTGGGTATCGGCTCCAACGAAAGACATCGATACGCACGCGTTCATCGCGGAATCCTCCGCCGATAGAGGGGACAACGATCGGCGTCGCGGAACGGTTCCTCACTTTTGCGCGCAACGGATCGGCGGGAGCTCGGCGTTGCGACGAATGCAGGCCGAGGCGTCGGCGCCCGCCTGTCGTTTGCGCTCATCAACGACCACCGTAGCGGGCGAGCGTCCGCTTGTTCGCCCCCGGCCCCGGCGCTAGCACTATGTCTCGGCCTGCGAGGGGTCGGCCTTCGTTGTCGAGAATGCGCAGCCACGCGATTCGTCGCCCGGAACGCCGGTCGAGCACCAGCGGAGGTTCGCGCCCTTCGCCGTAGACCCAGCGATCGCCCCACTGCTGCAGTGCCGTCATGAGCGTCGCGAGGTCCTTGCCCTTCGGCGTCAACTCGTACTCGTAGCGCGTGCCGTGAACGCCGACGTCGACCCGGGCGAGAACGCCGTGCGCCACCAGGTGCTCGAGCCGCGCGCTCAAGATGTTCTTCGAGATATCGAGATTCGCTTCGAAATCGGCGAAGCGGCTCATCTGCGGCAAGAGGGACGACGTCCTGGTCGATGGTGTGGTGGAGTCCGCTGCTCCCCGGGAAGCTGCCCGAGCCAGTGGTGATTGCCGAAAAGCTCGCTGGCAGCGTCATCCAGCTCGAGGGACAGGAGCTGCGCGTGGTCGAGGTCGGGCGCCATCCATCGGATTGGTCGTCGCCGGAGATGCCGCGTACAACGGCGTTCATCAACTCCTTTCTCAGACCGATGTGCAGAAGCGACGCGAGTGGATCGCCGTGCTCGACAAGATCGAGTCGCTCGAGCCGCGCACCGTGGTCGCGGGACACAAACGTCCGGGAAGCGACGACAGTCCGCGAATTATCGAGGAAACCCGGCAGTACATTCGCGACTTCGACCGTCTCGTCGAGACGACCGAGACGGCGCGCGCTCAGGCTTGCACCCCTTGGAGATCACGCGCTGGATCGCGCACCCGGGAGGGCCAGCGGTCATCGACGCTATGGAGCGTGGCCTGGATCTGCCTAGCGGCGCGCTGAATCGCAGCCGCGATTGCCTGGCGCGCATCGGCAATCTCTCCTCGGCGTCCGTGCTGGTGATTCTGAGAGAGTCCATGGCCGCGGATCACACACACAGCCCGGGTCTGCTGCTCGCGATGGGTCCTGGGTTTTGCGCGGAGCTCGTGCTTCTTCGATGACGACCAGCCACATCTTCGTTGCGTTCGTCGTGCTGGAGCGTACGCGTTTTCACGTTGCCGGGTGCGGAGCCGATCACTCGCGGCATCTATCGATATATTCGGCACCCGAACTATCTGGGTGTGGCCCTGGAAATTGCGGCGCTGCCGTTGATGCACTCGGCGTGGCGCTCTGCCGTGATCTTTAGCGTCGCCAATGCCGTACTCCTCGCCGTTCGTGCTCGAGAGGAAGATGGCGCGCTACGCCGCAATGGCGGTTATGACGAGGCGCTCGGTGAGCTGCCGCAGTGACTGCCCCTGCCATCGGCCGCCGCTTGGGGGATGGTCGATGTCGACCCGGGCACGCGGTACGCGCGGTCGTTGGGAACCAATTGGGGGGTCATCCCGTTGGTACAGCTATGAAAGCTCTGCCGGCTCTCGTCGCGCTCCTGTTCGCACCGCCGCTCACGGCTCCCGAGGGTGGAACGCAGGAACTCCGCGACGAACCGTTTGAGCCGCCTCGGAACGCGCCAGCGTCGCCGGTGCCAGCGCGGGGCCCGAGCTGGCGCTCGCTATGGATCGTACGGGTCGCCTTGGGGGCACTCGATCGGGTCGCCTGGGTCGTCGTGGCGCTCGGAATGACCGCGAACTTCGTGACTCTTGCCTCGCTCGGGTTGGCCGCTCTCGGTGGAACGTTGGTCGGACTCGGAGAGTTCGCCTGGGCGACCGGGCTCGTGGTCATCGCGTCGCTCGGCGACGCGCTGGATGGCCTCGTCGCCAGGCGAAGCGGCGCAGCTTCGATCGGCGGCGCCCTGCTCGACTCTGCGTCCGACCGGTACGGAGAGATGTTCCTTCTCGGCGGCATGGCCGTCCATTTCCGGGGGTCGGCCGGGCCCTTGGTCCTGACGCTCGGAGCGCTCGCCGGGTCGTTCATGGTGAGCTACGGGAGCGCGAAGGCGGAAGCCCTCGGAGTTGCCGTGCCTGCGGGGGCGATGCGCAGACCCGAGCGTGCCGTGTGCCTGTGCTGTGGGCTCGGGCTGACCGCGGGCCTGACTGCGCTCGCCAACGCGGGGTGGTTTGCCCCTCGGACCGCCGACGTTCCGGTGCTCATCGCCGTCGGACTCGTGGCAGCGGTCGGCAACGCGTCGGCGATTGGCCGTCTGCGCAGGTTGGCCGGATCTCCTTCCCTGGCGTTGAAGCTCCCCGTCTCGCCCGAGCCGGATCGGGTCCGCGCTCACTCACGCTCACTCACCAACCATGGAGGCTTCCGATAATGACACACTCCCCATCGATCCATCCCGCAGACGGCAAGCTCGGGGTCCTACTACCTGGCATGGGCGCCGTGGCCACCACGATGATGGCGGGCGTCCTGCTCGCGCGGCGCCACCGGGCGCTTGCCATCGGGTCCCTCACTCAGATGGGAACGCTCCAGCTCGGGACCGCCGCCGGTGAGCGCTTCGCGCGGATCGCAGACGTCGTTCCCCTCACGGCGCTCGGCCAGATGGAGTTTGGCGGCTGGGACATCTTCCCGGACAGCGCCTGGGAAGCGGCGCAGCACGCCAAAGTGGTCGAGCAAGGGCATCTCGACGCCGTCCGGAGCGAGCTCGAAGCCATCCGTCCGATGCCCGCGGCCTGCTACCCCGGCTATGTCAAGAGACTTCATGGAACGCACCTCAAGACCGCTCGCTCGAAGGCGGAGATGGTGGAGCAGCTCCGCCTGGACATCCGCGACTTCAAGGGCGAGCGCGGTTGCAAGCGCCTGGTCTCGATCTGGTGCGGCTCGACCGAAGCATGGCGTAGCCCGTCGGAAGTCCACCGGACAGTGAGGTCGTTCGAGGCTGGCCTCGCCAGAGACGACGAGGGGATCTCGAACGCCCAGCTCTACGCGTGGGCCTTGCTCCAGGAGCGCGTTCCCTTCGCGAACGGCTCACCGAACCTGTGCGTCGACTTCCCGGCCGCGCGCGAGCTCGCCGAGGAGCTCCGCGTGCCGGTCGTCGGCAAGGACCTGAAGACAGGACAGACACTGGTCAAAACGATGCTCGCGCCCGGCCTGAGGGCACGAGCCCTCGGGCTCGCGGGCTGGTACAGCACGAACATCCTGGGCAATCGCGACGGCGAGGTGCTCGACGACCCAGGCAGCTATCACGCCAAGGAGCTCTCGAAGCTCGGCGTTCTGGAGGAGATCCTTCGACCGGACCTACACCCGGAGCTCTACGGCGAGATCGTCCACAAGGTCCGCATCGAGTACTACCGACCGCGCGGGGACGCCAAGGAGGGGTGGGACAACGTCGATCTCGTGGGGTGGCTCGGGTACCCGATGCAGCTCCGGATCAACTTCAGCTGCCGTGACTCCATCCTCGCAGCCCCGCTCGTCCTGGACCTCGCGCTGCTCCTCGACCTCGCTGCGCGGGCCGGCTTCCACGGGACCCAGGAGTGGCTGGGGCTCTACTTCAAGAGTCCGATGACGGCCAGTGAGCGAGCGGCCACGGAGCACGACGTCTTCCGGCAGCGCGCCGCGCTGGACAGCACGTTGCGCAAGCTCGTCGACGCCTCGCACGGTCCTGCGGCCGCGGACCGCCGCTGATGGGGACGCCGCCGTGGGCGATCCTGGCTCTGGCACCGTTCGCTGCGGACGCAGCGTGGGCGGAGGCTCGGGGAGAGCTCCGGTGGGAGCACCTGGCGGCGCTCGGCCTTGCGGCCACGCTCCTGGCCGCGGGGGCGTGCACGCGCCGGTTCCTCGCCGGCGCGTACCCGTTCACGCTCGTCGCTGTGCTGTACGACGCCACAAGCCCCTTCGCGAGTGTCGGCGTGACGCCGGACCGCGTCCATCTTTGCGATCTGCGCGCTCGCGAGCTCGCGCTCTTCGGGACCACGATGAACGGCGAAAGGGTCACGTGGCACGACTGGTGGCAGGCGCACCCTTCGCACGTGCTCGACGTGATCTGCGCGGTTCCGTACGCGACCTTCATCATCGCGTGCTGCGCGTGCGCCGCGTGGCTCTTCGTCCGCGATCACGCCCGCTTCGTGCGGTTCTGCTGGTCTTTTTTCGCGCTGAACGTCACGGGCTTCGCGACCTACCAGCTCTACCCCGCAGCGCCGCCCTGGTACTTCCACTCGCACGGCTGCACCGTGGATACCGCCACGCGCGCGAGCGCGGGCCCGGCGCTCACGCGCGTCGATGACTGGCTGGGCGTCGGGTACTTTGCCGGCATGTACGGGCGCGCGAGCCACGTGTTCGGCGCGATGCCCAGCCTTCACGTCGGGTACGCGTTCATCATCGTGCTCGTGGGGTGGGCGTCCTTCTCTCTGGCGTGGCGAGCCGCAAGCATCGCCTTCTACGCCCTGATGGCGTTCTCCGCGGTGTACCTGGACCATCACTGGATCCTCGACACGATCGCGGGATCGGCGTTCAGCGTGGCCGCAGTCGTCATTGTCGGCGGCGTCGCGCGAGCGAGAAGGGTGGCCACGCCGTGAGCCAGAGGACCGTGCGCGCGGCCCTGGACGCTCGCGACCCGGTTCGGCTGCGGCCTCGCGCGGCGGGCGTCGGCGACGATGGGGCCGCTCGCGGCCATTCCCTCACCGTCTTCGCGTCCCCCTTCGGGCGGTCTTTCCTCTTCGGGCTCCCCGTGGTGTTTAGGAAGGCGCGATTGAATGGAACCACAAGGCCCAATCGGCCGTTCACATTGGGCCGTTGCCTTAGCGGACAGCGCGCAGGACTTGTGGTGCAGATTTACGCAAATGAAAGGATGTGCTGCCATGCGACCCATGAAGAGGTTCGGCTTACCCGCTCTTTTGCTCACGATTCTCGGTAGCGTTGCTCTATCGCAGTCCATCGCTTGCGACGGCACGACAGCAAACGCCCCCCCAGCCGCCTCCCCGGCCAACGCCGCCTCCCAGGCAGGCGCCTCTGCAAGCGGCGTGGCCGCCGAGCCCCCGGCGAGGCACGGTGGCGGCTGGTAGCCCCATAGCGTTCGGGAGCTGCGTCAGCAGACCCGCTCGGCCGCCGTCGGTACGGTGAACTCGAAGATGGCTCCCCGTGGCGATCGCGGCGATGCGGAGAGGCGACCGCCGTGGGCCTCGACGATCGCGCGACAGATCGACAACCCCATGCCCATGCCTCCGGCCTTCGTGGTGAAGAAGGCCTCGAACAAGTGGTCAATGGTTTCAGGGGCGAGTCCCAGGCCCGAGTCCTCGACCGCAACGAGCACGCTGCCCGGGCTAGCGAGGCGTGATCCCACCCGCAGCACCCGCGGCTGGTCCACAACGGCGCTCATCGCGTCGATACCGTTCATCATCAGATTCAGGACGACCTGCTGCAATTGGACTCGGTCAGCCAAAACGGGCTCGAGGCAAGATAGCTCGCTCTCGAGCCTAACGTTTCGACGACGGATTTCGCTGCGCATCAAAACGAAGACTTCGCGAATCGCGTCATTGACATCGAGCTGTGACAGCTCCGGCGCGGACTTGCTGGCCAAGGAGCGAATACTTCTTACAATCTCGCTTGCGCGACGCCCGTCCTTGACGATATCGTCCACGGCCAGCCGCGCCTCATCGAGATTCGGCGGATGATGCGACAGCCAACGTAAGCAGGCATTGCCGTTGGTCGTCATGGCGGACAGCGGCTGACTTATTTCGTGAACGATCGACCCGGCCATCGCGCCCATCATCGTCAATCGGGCTGCGCGCGCGAGATTCGCCTCCGACAGCTTCTTCATCTCGCTGATGTCACGAACGATCGCGGTGATGAGCAAGCCTTCAGGCGTGTACAGAGCACTCAGCGCAATACTTACCGGAAACTCGCTTCCGTCCTTTCTGCGGCCAGCCAACTCTATATTGCGATCGGCCATCCGCCTCGAATCCGAAGGAGACAGGTATGCATTCTGCTGAGCCACGTACGATGCGCGGAATCGCTCCGGGAACAAAATCTCCATGGAGGCGCCGACCAGCTCTTCGTTCGCGTAGCCGAACCAAGCCGTTGCTTGCTGGTTCGCGAACCGGATCGTACGGTCCTCGCCGACCACAAGAATGGAGTCCTGGGCCGACTCCATGAGTCCCCGGTATTTGGTCTCGCTGGCCTTCACCGCAAGAAAATTTCGCACCTTCGAGCGCAATTCTTCCTGCGCAAACGGCTTGATGAGATAGTCAATGGCGCCCTCGCGCAATAGCTCCATTCGGAGCTCGTCGTCAGCCTTGGCAGTCACCAGGATGAACGGGATGGCTTCGAGCTCCCGGATCCGGCGTATCTCTCGAAACATCTCTTCGCCACCCATCTCCGGCATCATGATGTCGCTGATGATCAGATCGGGAACCATCGTTCGCGCTTTTTCGACCCCTTCACGGCCGTTCTCCGCGGTCTCGAGATCGACGTTCGTACCGAGGGTCTCGCAGATGTAGTCCCGCATGTCCGGGTTGTCCTCCACAACGAGGACCAGCGACTTTCTGAGCGCTTTCCCAGAGACTCGTTGCGTCGGCTCTTGGTGTCTCGTCTGCCTACTTTTTCGGGCAGGGGACCGCGCGGCCGGCGCTTCGACAAACGCAGGTGCGGTCAAAACCGTGTTGGGGTTACGGATCACAGGGGTCTTTTCCGGCGCCACGACCGGCAGTTCGATTCGAAAAAGTGCGCCTCCATCAGCGGACTTTCCAACCGTCACTCGCCCGCGTTGAAGGTCACAGAATTCTTTGACGATACTGAGACCCAGTCCCGTTCCGCCAAAACGTGTGGTTCCCGGAATCTGAAAAAACTGGTCAAAAATGGAACTCCGAAACGCCTCGGGCACGCCTGGACCGCTGTCCACCACTTCGATGATGGCAAGCGTTCCTGTGTTTTCGTGAAGCTGGCAGCGGATGGCGCCTCCTGCCGGCGTGAACTTGAAGGCATTCGACAGAAGGTTCACGAGGATTCGTTCGAATTTCTCGATGTCGGTTTCGACCGTCATTCGGGGCGGGGTCACGACGGAGAATCGAATCTGCTTCTCTCGGGCCGAGCTGTCGAAGCTTGAGGCAAGGTGCTTGATCACCTTGGCGAGGTCTACTTCATAGTAGGTTAGGGTGGTCTGCCCGGCTTCGAGTCGGGCGACATCCAGGAGATCGTTGATCTGCTTGAGAAGCCCCCGTGCATTCCTCTGGGCGAGCCGGAGTCGCTCCGTGGCCTCTTCAGGCAGATCGGTCGACAGTAGCTTTTCGATGGGGCCCAAGATCAGGGTCAACGGGGTGCGCAATTCGTGACTCACGTTGGCAAACATTTGGGTCTTGAATTGGTTTAGCGCCTTGGTCTTCTCGTAGAGAGTGCGAATCTCGTCGTACGCCTGTTGAAGTTTCCGGTTCGCCGCCTCGGCATCGTCGCGCGCGCGCTTAAGAGCCTCTTCAGTCTGCTTGATGTCCTCGACGTCGGTCCAAGTGCCATACCAGTTGACCACCCGCCCTTTCTCGTCGTGGAGCGCGGTGCCCCGGATCAACCACCAGCGGTATGTGCCATCCGCGCGGCGCAACCTGCACTCGAGCGAATAAACGCCGTCGGTCCGCACGGCGTGCTGCCAGGCTTTCCACGCCCTCAGTCGGTCGTCCGGATGAAAGGGGATGTTCCACCCGTGACCGTAGCTCTCTTCGAGCGTCAACCCTGTGTAATCAACCCACTGTTTGTTGAAGTAAATGTTTCTGCCGTCCGCATCTGTGATCCAGACGATCTGGGGCACAGCCTCGGCGAGTGTCTCGAATTTGATGTTGCTTTTCGTTGCTCTTGCGGGGCTGTCGTCGGCGTTTACACCACTTTGATTCGCTCGTTGTCGGCGCGTGTAACGACCGACGGCGGCCCTAATCTTCGCGGCCACCAGCCGCTCGACGAGCACCGCCTTCGCCGCCGCGTCATCGATCAGGCCGAGCTGCCGGCACAGCTCTTGTAATTGGTTACGAGAAAGCTCTCGCAGGATCGCAATGCGCGTTGCCGTTTTCGAGGACACCAACGCCTCAACGAGGCTGTCCCGTCGGCGTCGGTCGCGGACCGCCAGATCGAAGCGATCGGCGAGGACGAGGAGTGCGTCGCGCGCGAGATGCACGACGATGTCGCGCTTGGAGGCCATAGCGACGGTGGAGGGTACATCAGCGTCTGCGCGCTTGAAAGCCCAAGCGGCAGCGCGACGCAAGAAGCGACCGCCGGCGCGACTGGATTGGCCGTCTCCTCCGCCATACGCTAGTGCTGGCTGCTGGCCAGCCCCGCCCGGAACACCTCTCCTATGGACGGCTTCCACGCCCACCCATGACATAAATGAAACATGTCCGTCGCCGAGGCAGCGCCCATCGTATTCGTTTTGGACGACGAAGAGTCAGTGCGTACGGCGTTAGCGACTCTTGTTCGCTCGGCGGGTTTGCGGGTCGAGGCGTTTGCCTCGGCGGAGGCATTTTTGGCCCGTCCTCTAGTGGATGCGCCCAGCTGCCTTCTATTGGACGTCCGCCTCCGGGACGGTAGCGGGCTCGACCTGCAACTGCGTCTGGCCGAGTTGAACACCGAAATCCCGATCGTCTTCATCACCGGCTATGGGGACGTGCGCACGTCGGTCACGGCGATGAAGGCCGGGGCTATCGAGTTTCTGCTGAAGCCTTTGGCCAGTGAGGAGGTGCTCGAAGCGATAGCGCGAGGGATCGCCCGGCACAGCGCCTATCGCGAGCGGCAGATGGAGACGGCCTGCTTGCGATCGCGCTACGAGTCGCTGACACCGAGGGAACGGGAGGTCATGTCGTGCGTCGTTGCGGGACTGCCCAACAAGCAGGTGGCCGCCAAGCTCGGCATCCGTGAGGACACGATCAAGGGCCATCGGGGCAAGGTGATGCGCAAGATGCTCGCGGATTCCCTGGCAGACCTGGTGCGGCAGGCGGAAAAGCTCGGCGTAGGTCGGTGAGGGGGGTCGTGACGTGACGCGCACCCATACCAAAGTGGGGGTCGACAACGGGCGCGCGTCGGTCCCTAATCGCTTTGGATGGCGGCTTCCCTCATCGCGGTAATCGATGACGACCCCTCGGTCTGCAGATCCCTTTCGAGCTTACTCCGGTCCGTCGGATTTGGCGTCGAAGTGTTTGGAACCGCTGAGGAATTTGTCGCGTCAGACCGTCTCGGAAAGACCGAGTGCGTGATCCTGGACGTGCGGATGCCCGGGATGGGAGGGCTGGAATTGCAACGGCGCCTTGCGTTGAGTCAGCCGAAGTTGCCGGTGGTGTTCATCACAGCTCACTGCGCAGACGAGGACGTCCGATCCCGGACTCTCAAGGATGGCGCTGTGGCCTACCTCTCCAAGCCGCTGAGCGAGGAGGCCGTCTTGAGCGCCGTCGAGGCGGCGCTCAAGACGAAAGGGAGGGGGTCGGGGCATGAATAGTGTGCGAGCTCCCGTCTACGTGGTGGACGACGATTCATCCGTGCGCGAGTCGGTCGGTCGCCTGGTCCGATCGGCTGGATGGCCCGTCGAAGCTTTTGCGTCCGCGCAGGAATTCCTCAAGAGTCCCTGGGCAAGCCACCCGAGCTGTCTGGTGCTGGACCTGGACTTGCCGGGGTTAAGCGGGCTCGAGCTGCAAAGGCAGCTGGATGCGAGGTTTTCGATTATTTTTCTTACGGGTCACGGCGATGTCTCGACGTCGGTGCAAGCGATGAAGGCCGGTGCGTTGGAGTTTTTGACCAAGCCGCCACTGGAAGATCAGCTGGTCGAGGCGATTCGGCAGGCGTTCGCGAGGACCCCGATCGTAGGCCCCGCACCGTCGGGAAAACCGCCTTCAGCCGAGCTTACGTTCGGTGCGCCGTCGATGATCCCGGTCGTCCATGCGCTGGCCCGGGTGGCAAGGACGGCGGCCACCGTGCTGCTCCAGGGCGAGAGCGGCACGGGCAAAGAGGTCGCCGCGCGGCTGATCCACGAGACGAGCTCGCGCGCCAAAAAGCCTTTCATCGCGGTCAACTGCGCGTTCCTGACCGAGGAGCTTCTCGAGAGCGAGCTGCTGGGTCATGAGAGGGGAGCCTTCACGGGCGCGTACGCCAAGCGGCGTGGGCGAATCGAGCTCGCCGACGGCGGGACATTCTTCCTCGACGAGGTCGGGGAGCTCAAGCCAAAGCTCCAAGCAAAGCTCCTGCGTGTTCTTGAAGAGCGCTGCTTCGAGAGGCTTGGAGGGTCGACCGCAATCGCAGTCGACGTACGATGGGTCGCGGCGACCAATCGTGACCTTCGGAGCATGGTGCAAGAAGGGACGTTCCGCGAGGACCTTTATCACCGCCTCGCGGTGTTCCCGATTCACATCCCGCCGCTTCGGGAGCGGCGCAAGGACATCGTGCCCTTGGCGAAGCTGTTTGTCGCACAGCTCTCGGCGTCGGTGGGCAAGTCGCCTGCTCTGCGGCTCGACGACGCCACGAAGGACCGGCTCCAAGGAGGGACCTGGCCCGGTAACGTGCGCGAGCTCCGCAATACGCTCGAACGCGCGGTCATCCTCGCGGATGGCCCTGTCATCAGGCCGGAGCATCTGTGGATCGAGGAAAGCTCGGCCTCGATCGACGCCGTTGCACGCAGATCCGAGGGCTCGATCGCCGAGCTCGAGCGACAGCTCATCGAGCGCACGCTCGCAGCCGTGGGTGGCAACCGTCGCCTCGCAGCGGCCAAGCTCGGCATTGGACTTCGTACGCTCTACTCGAAGCTGAAGCGGCACGAGGACGCGGGCCCTGGCCATCACGACGAATAGACGCACAGGCGCTCGCGCAAAAGGGCGCGCGCCCGGTACAGTCTGGACGTGATCGTGTCTACGGAATAGCCGAGGACCTCGGCAAGTTCGCTGCCGCTTAGCCCTTCGATATCGAGCAAGATGAGAGTGCGCACGTCCACCGAGAGCGAAGCCAGGGCACGTTCGATATCGGCACCAGCCAGCTCACGCAGTCGCTCCTCGTCCCCCAGCGACGCGCGCTTGCGCGCCTGGCCCTCTTCTTCAGGCGGATCGTCATCCTGCAGACTTGCCCCATCCGGATGGCTACGGTCGCTTCGGTACTTCTCCAAGTACGCGTTGCGCAGCAGGCGGAGGAGCCCAGCGCGAAGATGGGTGCGAGAAATAGCCTGCCGGCTCGCACCGAATGCGTGTTCAAAGGTTTCTTGAACGAGGTCTTCCGCGTTCGCGTCCGACCCGGTGAGGTATCGCGCGAGACGGAAGAGGGCATCCAGATGCTCGAACCCGGCGCTCGCCGTGGGTAGCTCACCGGACACCACGCTCGTCGTGCTCGCGACCATGATGGTCTCCCTCTGCTTTGTCCGTGTGCGCATTCGGGCGTGAAGCCACCGTGGTTTTAGGCCAAAACCCTTCACCGATCGCCCTACCGAGTGGACGATGGGCATCGCGCGAAGACTCCGCTTTCTTCGGTACGGGGAGCCTCGATCAACGCCGCAGAGGCTTCGAGAAGGCGACAGCCCAGGCGGGCCATCTCTTCGACGAGCTGTTGTCCGACCGCATCGGCATCCGCCACGCGAGACAGGTGCTCTACATGGTCCGCGAGCGCCCGGACGACTGCCGCCTGAGAACGGAGGCGGACGAACCGGGTGTCCGCGGGCAGAAGACGATCGTCGTCGCAATCCAAGGCAGTGGGAAACGCGATGCGCACGGACATGTCCCTACCCGAAGCAATCGTGGGGCCAAGACGTACCGTCCCATGGCCATATCAACGAAACGAGCGAACCGTGCGCGGAGGACCGCCGTATGGCAAGCGCGAAAAGGTCGATGCTTGCCGCAGGTCCGCGGGCCGACCTGCCGATTCGGCACCCATATCGTGCCGAACCGGCAGGTACCTTCGGCGCTATACAGAGAGCGCCATGGCTGCGGGCCGCGGCAAGTCGCGAAAACGCACCGTCGTTGGTGTGCGAGGGCGAGCGTGGGGAGCTTGTCGACGGTCGATCCGAGTAACTCGTAGACGTCGATCCCTCGGGTCTTTCCGACCACGGCGACGCGATCGATGCGACGAAAGGCAGGTCCCCATCCACCACCGCCATGCGATCGTCCGGTTTCACCGTGGCGACGAGATGCGCGCGGCCCGCGGCTCCCGATGCCATGGCCATGATCGCAATCCGCCGCGGACCGCGCGGATCGTCGTCGATTCTCTCCTCCGCCAGAGCGTCGAGATCGCCCGTGAGTAGGCCGACGCGAAGGACGCCCAGAAACGTCTCCCCGGCGTCCAGGATCGCTTTCTGGACGCTCACCACGCTCCTTCGGTCGTTAACGGGCAGCGCCTGATCAGCCTCCGAATAGTGGAGGTCGCTCCAGGCAGCATGTCCCCGCTCACCGCGCGAGGCGAGGACCGTGAACGCCAGCTCGCCAGCGAGCTCGAGCGCGCCACGGTGGAGGATCGCCGGAGTAGCCCCCGGCGCGACTAGTGCGCATCGTCGAGCGTGTTGCTGAGGTCTGCCGCGTTCGCGTCGCGCGTGCCGAGGGGAGCTAGCCCCCATCGGTGCTCGATCGTCGCCGTGATCGACGTCGTATCGTAGACCGTGTGGTCGACATACCCCTGCTTGGCAAACGGCGATATGACGATCGCCGGAACGCGCGTTCCTGGACCCCAAGCGTCGATCTGCGGCGGCGGCACGTGGTCCCAGAAGCCTCCGTTCTCGTCATAGGTCACGATGATCATCGTGTCCTTCCAGTTGGGGCCGTTCCGGACGGCGTTGATAAGGGTCTCTGTGGCGAGCTCCCCTGTGAAGACGTTCGTGTAGTTCGGATGCTCGTTATCCATCCCGTCCGGCTTGACGAATGACACGGGCGGCAGGGTTCCCGCGGTCGCTGCCGCAAGGAAGTCGACTTCGTCCTTGAGGTGCGCGGCCCGACCCGGCGTCCCGTCGGCATAGTTCGCAAAGTAGACGAACGGCTGATGATGAAACTGGTAGAGATCTCCGCCCGCGTCGGGCATGCCTTGGAGCGCCGCGTTCCAGCCGCCGGCATACCATGCCCAATCCACGTTCTGCGCCGAAAGCTCGTCGCCGATCGTCGGCATCGTCTGGCTTGGCAGGAGCTGGCTCGGCGGCGTCGTTGCGGGGTGTGGCGAGTTGACCGAGTAAACGGTGCCGACGACGTGTCCGTCTGGAGTTACAGGTCCGTTCTCGAGGGCGCCGGAGTCGGGATTTGTTTCGGGTACGCCCGCATCGTCGACGATCGCCTTCAACGAATCCGGCGCGTTCGGGAATACCGCAATCGCGGCGGAGACGAGAAAGATGTGATTTTGAAACGAGCCGCCGTAGACGCCGTGGAAGAAGTGATCGCAGAGCACGTACTGGCGCGCCTCGGCCGCGATCGGCAGGTCGGCCGTGTGGAAGTAGCCCATGGTGAGACCTTTGGCGGAACTTTCGGCGACGAAAAGATCCATCTTCCCGTTGTCTATCTGCTCCCTTTCGGAATAAAAATTCGTCGTGAGGTCAATCGAAGTGTCTTCGTCAACTGTCAAATACGGGTCAAGTGCGAACGGTGTGTTGGCCAGCCCCGCGGGCATGTGAGCCTCCGTCTCAGGCAGCATCGCGTAGGCTTGCCCAGTGGTCGGGTCGGCCTGGGGGGGCGCCGCGAGCGCGTCTGTGAGCCCTTCGGCCCCTTGAAATTCGGCATAGAGGCTGTCGAAGCTCCAGTTCTCGAGAACAATCACGACGACGTGATTCACTTTCTGGAGCGTTGGAGCCCCAGCTTCGATCGGGGTCGTCGGCGTATTCGCCGTACCGGATGATCCGACCTGCGGGGCGGTCGCGTTGGTGGAACCGCACGCCGCGCTGAGCGTGGCCAACATGGCCAGTGACTTTCGCATCGATGTCTCCTTCCGAGTGACGTGAGAGAACCGATGAAGAAACGAAGCGCCGAGTCAGACCGTTCCGCTCAATCGCACCTTCGATGGCCGACCGCCGTCGCTCGCCTCAGGGTAGTCGGGGCTCGGAAAGGATCGACCCAACGTCCCGCGCCTTCGGTGGACGCCGCTCTCACGGAGGAGCGATGGGCTTTTCGACCGCCGTCCTTTCGCCGACTGGAGCGCGCGCGTACATGTGAGAAGCCGACGCGAGTACGGCGTCGCGCCCGCGAACGAAGCTTTGCTCTCGCACGATGGCGAGATACGCACGGTCCAAGTCGATCGCCCGCGCCGGGCTTGGCAGGAGCAGCGTCGCGATGTCGCCGTGCAGGCGGGCGATCTCGGCTGGACGTAGCCGCCCCTTTTCGTCGAAGAAGCGCCTGAGCACTTCGGTATTCTCGTGAAGCTCGTCGCCCGCGTGGTTTACCGCGAGATAAAGCGAGTACTCGTAGCGACCGTCACGGCGCCGAGGCTCCGGAATGCCGCTCAGGCCATGCTGCGTCCAGTGAAACCACCCGCGCGCGGCCGTTGTGGGCGCTAGCTTTCTCGGAAACGAGAAGATGCCGTCGGTCGTGGCGCCGATTCCGCCGTGGCAACCTACGCATGCGACGGTCTCCTCGTACGACTCCGGGCGCAGCGCGCCGTCGGCGGCTTCGATGAAGCCTTGAAGGAACCAGCCCTGCCCGTTGTAAACGCCCCGGTCGGCCTCGGGCACGAAGTAGACAGCGCCGTCGGGCGATAGGGCCTGCTCGGTGGTTTCCGCGGCAGCTTTGCGCTCCAGCTCGGCGCTACTCAGCCAGCGAACCTTCTGCGCGTAGCGCAACTCTTTCATCCGAGCAGCCATCGCGATGGCGCCACTGGACGCCACGTCGAGGTAGCGGACGCTATGCAAGAATTCGGTGTTGAGTGGGAAAAGGCCTGGCGCGATGGGCCACGTACCCTGCCTCGTCGCACGACCCGCGTAGCGCATTCCCTTTCCAAACGAAACGCGCGTGGCATGGCCGATGACCCCGTCGAGATCGATATCGACGCCGAGGCGTCTTTCGTCGATGGGATCGATGGGCACGTCATGCCGGGTTATGAGCGCCTCGACGATGGCCAAGTTGATCTCGTAGACACGCGAATCGTAGAGGCCGTCGGCGTTCTCGCGAAGCATCGGGTCGAGCCGGATGAGGACGTCGTCCATCGAACCATTCGTGGGAAAGAATGTTCCGAGCAACGGGTAGTACGCGAACGCGCGCCACCCTGACGGGGTTCCATCGGGGGCGCGATCGAAGCCGCGTTCGTCGAAAGAGAACCATGCGTCGGGGCGAAAGCCGGTCCACTTTCGAACCCCGTTGCCGCTGTCGTCCGGGACTCGGTCGAGGGTCCGGGCGAGGGTCAGCCCGCGTTCGTCGAAGTAGTTGCTCCGGCGGACGTAGGCGAGCACGTCGTCGTCGGCCACGCGCGGCGCATGCAGAATCGGGGGCTCGAGAACGTTCTTCCACGGGTTTGGCGCCGCCGCGACTGGAAGCGACAGCGCGACCTGCAGATCGGCGTCGTTGGCGTAGTTGGGCGGCTCGGAGCGAACGTGACACGCGTAGCAAGGGTTGCTCGTCGGCGCTCCATCCTGTCCGCGCGTCTTCGCGTAACACTGCGGCGGGATGTAGGCGAAGCGGTTGGTGAGCGCGAACCGCGACGGCGGCAGACGAGTGCGCCAAGCCGTCGGCGCCTCGTCTGCGCGTCCATGCTGCTCTCTCTCCGCCTTCGCACACGAAACGATCGCCCCAAAAAGGACCATCGACGCAGCGAGTGTCGTCGTTTGCCGCAGGGGGCCCGTCCAATGGCTCACTCGTGAGTCAACGGCGCCGGCTCGATTTCGTTCCCAAACCGCATAGCCGCCAGCGCCGAGGCGTCGGCGAGACGAAGGGTCGTTGCGCGCTAGGCCCCACCCTCGACCTTCGCTGCGAGCAGTTGGAGATCTGTCGGGTCGACGTCGGACACGAGCGCGTAGCCGAGGTCGCCCTTCTTCCACATGAGCACGTGGAAGCCGCGCGATGTCTCGAGCGTTCCGCGCGCCCCCCCCACAGGGTGGGTCGCAAGCGCGGACCACGGCAGGCCCTCGGCACGAAACACGAACAGCGTGATGACGTGCAGCCGTCGCTTGAAGATGAACGTTGCCGCTTTGCGGTCGAGAAAGTAGGCGACCGCGCCCCCTTGCATGGGAAAGTCGTTGTCGCCGCCGAAGGCGACCACCGGCGCAAAGTCGAGTCGCCCCGTGAACCAGGGCTTGACCTGATGGATGCCCCCGCTCTCCACCTCGACCGGATGATCGCTATATAGGACGCGCAGATGGTCGTTCACCGCCTCGGCGAGCATGGCGTCGGAACCGTGAGGCTTCCACAAGAGGATGGCGAAGGCAGCGGCGGCAGCGAACACTGCGGACGCGAAGAGCGAGACCCGCGTGTGGCGAAACCTCCCGGAGGCTCGCGGCGGCTCGCCCATGAGCCGTTTCTCGATCGAGCGCCGAAGTGCTTCGGGCGCGCGCGTCCTGGGAAGGCGGTCTCGAAGGACAGCGGAGAGTTCGCGCTCGACGGCATCCTCCCGACGGCACGCCTCGCATTCGGCCAGGTGGGAGTCCACGCGCGCGTGGATCTCTCCGGTCAGCGCCCCGCGCTGGCTATCGAGCAGGTGGTTTCTTGCTTCGGTGCAGTCCATGACGCTCAACTCCCGTAGTCCCGTAGCCGTTCGCGAAGAATGCCCCGGGCCCGAGCAAGCCGCGACTTCACCGTCCCGACGGCGCACCCAAGGGTCTCTGCGAGCTCGGTTTCCGTGAAACCTTCCATGTCGAGCAAGACGATCGCCCGGGCGTCTACGCTGAGCGACGCGAGCGCGGCCTCGATGTCGGTCGTCACGACGCCACGCAGCCGCTCGAGCTCCGCGTCCCCTCGGAGGGGCTCGCTTGTCGTAGTCGTCGTGTCGGCAGCGAGTTCGTCGTCGAGACCCCCGTGGACGGGGTTCGTTCGCGCGCGCCGGTAGGCGTCGATATGCGCATTGCGCAGGATCCTGAAGAGCCACGCTCGCAGGTTGGTACCCGTCGTGAACTGCGCCCCCCCGGCGATCGCGCGCGTGTAGGTCTCCTGGACGAGATCCTCCGCCTCAGAGTCTCGTCCCGTGAGGTTTCGCGCGACGCGGTAAAGCGCGTCAAGGTGATCGAGGGCCGCGCGCGGCAGCGTGGCAGTCTCCTTCGACACCGCTTCCGGATACCGGACGTTAGCGCCGCCTGCATCGGCCGCTGCAACCAAAGTGAGGTGGGGAGCCGCTCGCATCTCGTACCTGTGTCAAGGAGAACGGACCGCGCCGACAAACCGTTCCATGGCCGGGTCGCCGCTGCGGCCACGGAACGATACGGGGCCGGCCGCCGTTGGAAACAGCGAATGCCAACCGCGAGTCGCCAACGGAGCGAACGTCGTGCGCCTTCCACCGATCCGCGGCTACGCGCCCTTGCTGCGGCACGCGCAAGTCACGCGCCGAACGCGACTCCGAGGAAACACGTTCCTCAGGTTTCAACCAGCACCCGACTAGAAAGCAAACAGGTCTCCCATGATCACCCCAACCGGAACACCGCAATGTGTGTCCGTGTGCTGCGAGGAGCCTGGGAACAGTCCCACCCCATGCCCGACAACGAACCCCTGCCTGTAGGGCGCGCTTCATGATGAGGTCGCTCCGCCACCGCAGCACGGCCTTCCTGGCCGATGACGACACGGGCTTCCGCGAGACCGCGCGGCAGCTTCTGACTGAAGATGGCTACGCGGTGACCGAGGCCGCGGACGGCGGCGAGGCCCTCGAACTGCTGTCGGCCATGGCCGACGCACGGCTGCCGCTGCCCGAGGTTCTCATCTTGGAATTCGTCATGCCAAGGCTTAGCGGCTTGGGTGTCCTCCTGGCTTTGCGGCGGATGGTTCGGCTCCCGCCGACGCTGATGATGACCCGCTTCCTCGATCCTTCCGTCGATACTCTGGCCGCGAGGCTCGGCGTGCATCGCGTGCTTCGAAAACCGGTCGACGGCTACGCCCTCTGTGCAGCGGTCGCTGAGACCGCTGGAGGCGATCAAGCGACAGCGACGAACGAGGCCAGCGAAACCGTTTCGTCTCGAGTGAGCGGCCAACGGGTAACGAAGACGTGGAACGAAACACGCCCACGTCCGTTGCGGCGGGGGACACCGTTCCGATGACCTCGCAGCATCCGGTGCGCGACACTGTGGGTGGCCACCCCGAAGAGACGGCGGGGCTGCTCGACTTTTGGCGCGTCTACGACGCCAGCCACGACGCGGTCGTCGCCGAGACCGCGGCCCTCCTGGCCGAGGGCCGCAGGAGCGGCGTGATCCGAACCTCTCTCCCGCCCCGGGCCGTCGCGGCCGCGTCCGCCGCCGTGCGCGAGCATCTGCGTCGAGCCATAGAGGAGGGGGACTGGGGCCCGTACGAGAGTGACGAACGGGCGCGTGCCGACTGGTATGCGAGAAGTGGGCTTACCTTTGGCGACTGGTACGAGACGACCTGCGTGTTCGTCCGCTGTTTCAGGCCTAGGCTCTTGCAAGCGTATCGTGACGAGCCCCTTCGCGCCGAGGCAGCCATTGCCGCCCTCCATCGCCTACACGATCGCCGCGCCGTTGTCCTGGGCGAGCAGTTTGTGCAAACGAGGGAAGAAGTGGCACGGCAAGCGGAGTCCTCACTGCGCCGGAGCGAAGCGGACCTCCGAGACGCGCAGAAGCTGGCTGCCGTCGGCAGGCTCGCCGGAGGCGTCGCGCACGACTTCAACAACCTTCTGGGTGTTATCGTGAGTTATACGGAGATGCTCCGACGTCGAGTCGCACAGGATTGGAAAGCGCTCGACGACGTCGCACAGATCCGACGGGCGTGCGCGCGGGCCACGGGTCTCGCTCAACAGCTTCTCATCTTCAGCCGGCAGCAGCTCGTCGACGCGCCGCTGCTCGACCTCAGCGACGTCGTCGAGGAAACCGAGAAAATGCTGCGGCCAATACTCGGCACGCGGGTGGAGCTTCAGGTGCGGCCAACGCGTCCTCTGGGCGGCGTAAAGATCGATCGCGGAAGTCTGGAGCGGATCATCATGAACCTCGTCGTCAACGCGCGCGACGCCATGCCGAACGGGGGGGTTGTCGCTCTCGCGACAGCGCCGGTTCGCCTCGCCGACGGGCGTGGACACGGTACCTACGTGCGGCTCGCCGTCACCGACCACGGCACTGGGATGGACGCGGCGACACGCGCGCGCGTCTTCGAGCCCTTCTTCACGACCAAGGGGTCGGGAAAGGGAACCGGCCTTGGGCTCGCCACCGTGCGGGGGATCGTGGAGCAAGCCGGCGGGTTCGTCGAGCTCCGCAGCGAGCTGGGCGAGGGGACGACCTTCGAGGTGTACCTGCCGTGCATCCAGCCGGCGCGGCGCGGCTAGTTAGCTCAAAGTTGGCTCATGGTTCAGTCCTTTCGAGGGAAGGGAGGCGAAGGCGGGCAGATGCCCAGTGCGCGCCAATCCTTTCCACGATCCCCATGTCCGATTGGGGAGTCAGGAATTGCTTCTTGGCAATCCCGGTTGTGCGTGGCTTCCAGTCGCGGATGAACGCGCGAAGGATCCAGCACCGTTGACACCCGCTCCGCTACACAATTGGGTGGGGACCGCGCAGTTTCGCGCGAATGTCCCCCTTGTTTCGGCGTCTCGACACACACGATTGGAGCAGAGATTTTATGATACTTCTCGCACCACTCACCCACAGCTCCTGGTACGGTCTCTCTGGATCCGAAACCGTTTCCGTGGGGGGACTCTGAAAACCTACAGCCCGCCCCACTGATTCAGTTGCCATATGCCATTATTGTTTGCGGGTCGCTATCTCGCCCTCCTTCTGGTTGCAGCATCGCTCCCCCTCGTTTCCGAATCCGCACGGGCTCAAGAGCCAACCCCGACGACTCCCCCGGCGGCCCCACCCGAGCCGGCGGCACTTCCTCCCCCTGGCGCAGGGGAGGTTCCGGTGGTTGCAGGCGCGCCCTCGGAGGTTCCGGTCCCCCAACCCGCGCGCAGGCCGGATCCCTACTCGCTTCCCTTTCAGCTTCGTCCTGTGATCGCGGCGAGCGCGGTGCGCTCGGACACGTCGTTTGCCAGCTACCAGAACGCGCTTGCACAGTCGGGGTTTGCCGTCGTCTCGGAGCTGAGTGCGACCTACCGGATCCCCGGCACTGGGACCGCGCCCGCGACGGGTCTCGTTCCGTTGGTTAAACTCGCGGTGATCAACGACTCTCCGCCTGGGACGGCAACCGGCGGGTTCGCTTTCGTCAACCCACTGGTCGGAGCAGCCTACGCGCTCGCCTTCGGTTCAGGGTTTCGAGCAAGCGCCTCCCTGTGCTTCACGGTCCCGGTCGGGATGGGGGGAGGCAACACCCCCGACAAGGGAGCGCTCGATGCGCGGACGGTGGGTCCCGTCGTGCGGGCAGACATGGACAATGTACTTTTCGCTGTAAATGACTTCGGAGTGCTCCCGCAAATCGACGTGGCGTACGTGGGTCAGGGTCTCACCACCCAAGTGGAAGCCACCCTCGGCCAGCTCCAGCGGGTGCGAGGTGCGGAGCAGGATCCCGACGCATCAAAAACCGTTTTCACGACCGGCATTCACGTCGGCTACTTCCTCGTGGACGCGCTATCGATCGGCGGGGAGCTTCGCTATCAGCGATGGATCGTTGCGCCGAGCACCGTCAAGACGCACAAGCCCGGCACTTCGGTCGACATGCTCTCGACGGGGGTAGGCCCGCGCTTGCACTTCAAGCTCGCCCCGGGCGTCTGGACGCACCCCGGCATCGCGTACACGCGGGGCTTTGATCATCCCATGACGAGTCCGGCGAATGACAACGTAATCCAGCTCGATGTGCCGGTGGTGTTCTAGCCATGAACCATCTCTCTCCCGTGAACCATCTCTCTATCGTTGCGCTCGTCTTAGCCCTCTTCTCTGGCGGTTGCGGCAGCAGCTCGACCCCCGGGAATACGAATACAACCGCCGTGACGTTCACACAGGTTTACTCCGATATTCTCTCGGGCTCGTGCGTGACCTGTCACTCCGACGTCGACGGGGGGACTGGATACGCTCTGGGAGCGTTGGACCTAAGCACGCAATCTGCGGCCTACGCGAACCTTCAAAAGAGCCCCGCTGGGGCGGGGTGCAAGGGACTCGGCTTTACCCTGGTTGTCCCCGGCGACGCGGCGACGAGCCTTCTTGTCGAAAAAGTCGAGAGCGCCACCCCCCCTTGCGGAAGCGAGATGCCCTTTGGGTGCGGGGCGGGGGCTTTGGCCTGCCTCTCCGCGGCCCAGGTTCAAGAGATCACGGACTGGATCAACGGCGGCGCTAAGAACGACTGACGCTCGAGGCTCGCGCGCTCGATGGCTCGAGCGTGCGGTTCTCGTGTCGCGCCAGTCATCAGGGAGCGCGAAGACTGAGCTGCCCCACATAGTCCTTTTTGCCCAGGTCGACACCGTTGTGGCGGAGGATCGCGTAAGCGTGCGTAACGTGAAAGTAGAAGTTGGGCATGGCGTACTCGAGGAGATAGTCCTCGCCCGTCAGACCCTTGCCTTCCCAGCGCGGCAACGTGACGACGCGTTTCTCTGCGCCCGCAAGGTCCGCGGCGCTGAAGCCGTCGAGCCACGTCCTCACGGACTGAATGCGCGAGCGCAAGCTCTCGATGGTTTGCTCGTCGTCGGGGTGCTTGGGGGCTTCCTTGCCGGTCAGGCGCGCCGGGGCGAACTTCGCATGGTCGCAGCTCAACTGCACCTGCCGGACGAACGGATACTGGTCGGGCGCAAGACGAAACACAAGGAGCGTGTTGACGTCGAACGACTTCTTCTGCGCGTACTCGGTCGCCTTGACGAGCCAGGTGTCGAGCTGCCCGAGCAGTTTGTTCATTTGACGAATCGATGGGTAGATCATGGGACTTCCTATAGGGTCTCCTTCGAGGTTGAGCCAGCACGAACGAGCGCAGCCGCATTTCGCCCGCGGGGCCTGCGCTGCGTTCGCTAAGGAGGCGTCGATGCAGCCGGCCATCGAGATTCGCGGCGTCGAGAAAGCGTTCGGCGGCGTGCGGGCGCTCGCCGGTGTCGACCTGTCGGTCGGGCCCGGGGAGGCGCTCGCCCTGCTCGGCCCGAACGGTGCAGGAAAGTCGACGCTGATCCACGTCATCGCCGGGCTCTCGCGCGCGGACGCGGGGGCCGTCTCCGTGCTCGGCCACGACGTCATTCGCGACTACCGCGCGGCACGGCGCGCGCTCGGCGTGGTGCCCCAAGAGCTGGTGTTCGATCCCTTCTTCGAGGTGCGCGAGGTGCTGCGGCTCCAGGCCGGCTACTTCGGCCTGGGGCGCGAGCAGCACGCGTGGGTCGACGAGCTCCTCGCGGCGCTCGGCCTCTCGGACAAGGCGGGCGCGCCGATGCGGACGCTCTCCGGGGGCATGAAGCGCCGCGTGCTCGTCGCGCAGGCGCTCGTGCACCGCCCCGACGTCGTCGTGCTCGACGAGCCGACGGCCGGGGTCGACGTGGAGATGCGTCGCGCGCTCTACCGCCTCTGCGGGAGGCTTCTCGCGGAGGGTCGCACCATCGTGCTGGTCACGCATCACTTCGAAGAGGCCGAGGCGCTCTGCCACCGCGTCGCCGTTCTCGTGAAGGGCCGCATCGCCGCGCTCGACACCACGCAGCGGCTGGCCTCTGGAAAGGGCGGCCTCGAGGCCGCGGTGATGGACTTCGTCCGCGCGGAGGGGCCGTGAGCTTGCGCGGGCCGTACACGCTCTTCCGAAAGGAGGTTCTGCGCTTCAAGGCGGTCGCGCTTCAGACCCTCGTGGCACCCGTGATCACCGCTCTACTCTACGTGATCGTCTTCGCGCAGATGCTGTCGTCGGGCGCGCCCATGCAGCCCGGGGTCGACAACCTCGCGTTCCTCGTCCCGGGTCTCGCCATGATGAGCCTTCTCCAGAACGCCTTCAGCAACAGCTCGTCGAGCCTCATGCAGTCCAAGCTCAACGGCAACCTCGTCTTCGTGCTTCTGAGCCCGCTCTCGCCTTGGGAGATCTTCGCCGGGTTCACCGCCGCCGCGGCTGTGCGCGGGCTCGTGATCGGCGCCGGCATCGTCGCGGGCGCGGCGCCGTTCGTGCACCTGTCCGCGCGCGATCCCGCCCTCGTCGTCGCCTTCGCCGTCCTCGGCGGCGCGCTTTTCGGCGCGCTCGGCCTGATCGCGGCGCTCTGGGCGACCCGCTTCGAAGAGCTCGCGGGCTTCCAGAGCTTCGTCGTCGTACCGCTCTCGTTTCTGAGCGGCGTCTTCTATCGGGTCGACGCGCTGCCCGAGCCATGGCGCAGGATCTCGCTCATGAACCCCTGCTTTTACCTCGTCGACGGCTTCCGTCATGGCTTCTTCGGCGGCTCGGGTGTGCCGCCGGGCCGGAGCCTCGCGCTGGCGTTCGCCGCGCTGCTCGTCACCTCGACCGTGGCCGACGCGCTGCTCGCGAGGGGATATAAGATCCGTACCTGACCGCTGCCGGACGGCAGGTCCCCAACGCCGTCGGGGCGTAGTCGAAACCGAAGGAGGACCATGAAGCTGTACTTCGCCCCCAAGACCCGCTCGACCCGCCCCCGGTGGATGCTCGAAGAGCTGGGCGTCCCCTACGAGCTCGTCACAGTCGATCTCGCTGCCAAGGCGAACCGAGAGCCCGGCTACCTTCGGGTCCACCCGCTCGGTCAGGTGCCCGCGCTCGTCGACGGCGACGTGACCGTCTTCGAGTCGATCGCCATCTGCATGTACCTGGCCGACCGGTGCTTGGAGCGGGGCCTCGCGCCGCCGGTATCCTCGCCGCTTCGGGCCCTGTACTACCAGTGGCTCTTCTTCTGTGCGTCGACGATCGAGCCCGCGATCGGGCGCTGGTCGCAGCACAGCGGAGACGTTACGGAGGCCGAGCGCGAAAAGGCTCGCGCGCGCTTTGCCGAGGCCGCGGAGCTGCTTACCCGGGCGCTCACCACGGGCCAGCACATGCTCGGAGATCCGTTCTCCACGGTCGACGTCATCGTGGGCTCGAACCTGAATTGGGCGCGGCGTGTCGGCCTGCTCGACGGGCGCGACGTGCTATCCGGCTACTTGGACCGCTTGCTTGCGCGGCCGGCGGCGCGCCGGGTCTTCGGCGACTGACGGGCCGACCGAGCCGGCGCCCGCCGCGGATCACGTCTCGAGCCGTCGCACCCAGCGCTCCAGCCCCCGGAGACTGAGGTTGACCGCGTACCCCAGGGCGCCC
>JBEKOY010000022.1:0-58373 GCA_049521295.1 Polyangiaceae bacterium
GGGGTCGGGGTCGCGGTTGCGGTCGGGGTCGGGGTCGCGGTTGCGGTCGGGGTCGGGGTCGGGGTCGCGGTTGCGGTCGGGGTCGGGGTCGGGGTCGGGGTCGGGGTCGCGGTTGACGGCGGCAGGGGGTTCGTCGCGCTGCACCCGACAACGAAGATCAGCGCGACGCATTCACGGATTCTCATGTCTTTTCACCACGGCCCAGGCGTGCGCGATGACGTCGCGCGCTGCCTCGAGGACGAAGGCCTGCGTTCGCGGGGTCCGCAAGACGACCACATCCGACGATGGCGGCTTGGCCTCGAGCACTTGCTTGCACGCTTGCCGCACGCGATCCGGAACGTTTGGGTCGATCGACAAGGCTTCGATGTGCTCGACGTAGGTGCGTCCCAAGGGCTGCTCGGGTTCCACAATCAACACGGCGTTCAACGCCATGCCCGCCGCCCGCTTGACGCCGGTGAAGCCTCCGCGACCATCGCCGCCCGTCAGCGCCTTTTCGGCGCGAGCGAGCTCGCCCAAAGCGGCGCGGATCCACTCGTCCGGAAGCAGCCGGTGCAGCCAGTGACCCGGGTCGCGCGAGAACTCACCCATCGGCACGGACCCCAAAGGGCTAGGTTCGAACAGTCCGGGTCGTCTGCTCCTTGCCGTCGTACCGGAGCGTCACCGGCTTTCCTTCCGCCACCGTCGTGACGTTGACGGGCCGCTTCCAGATTCGAAGCACGCTCCGCATCACTTCCTTGGCGTAATCCTGCCGCAGATCGAGCCCTTGATGGTCGTGGCGGAGCAAGAGCTCACCGCGATTGTCGAAGTTTGCCTCGTCGACGTAGATGAACGGATTGCCTCCGTTGGTCAGCTGAAAGAGCAGCTTCTCCTTGACGGTCTTGAACTCGCGCGACTCGATCTCGTAACGCTCGTTTCGGTTGGACCACGAGAAACTGAAGAGCTTGTGTTCGCGCACGAACTCCGGCGTCAAGAACTCGTCGATGAACGTGACGTCGTTGTAGAGCGCACGGACCTCGCGAATTTTCTTTTTGCCCAGACCGAGCCGCAGGTTCCAGTTTTTCTTGGCGTCCAGATCGTCGCAGTCTTCCCATTCCTTGCCGAACTGACCGCGATCCCACCGCTCCTCGATATGTCGAAATAGCTCGACGCCGAGCTTGTAGGGGTTCAAGCGGCCCCCCGACGTCGCCAACACGCCGGCCGCATGGTCGGCGTAATCGATGATCTCGCTCGCATCGAGGATGTGCTCGGTCATGAGCTTGGAGTGCCAATACGTGGCCCATCCCTCGTTCATGATCTTGGTCTGCCACTGGGGCGCGAAGTAGCAGGCCTCCTCGCGAACGATTTCGAGAACGTCGTGCTCCCACCGCTCGAGAGGCGCGTGCTCGAGAAAAAACAAGAGGACGTCGCGCTCGGAGTGACGAGGAAACTTGGTCGATTTCTCGCGCTCGGCCTCCATCTTTTTCTTCTGTCGTTCGAGGTACTCCTCCGGGTTGATGAACGACTCCATGTACTCCTTGGCTCGCAAGCGCGGGACCTCCGTCGCCTTGGGCTCCTCGTCCTCGGTCGGGGGCTTCGGCCGCCGGCCGGTGTAGGCGGCGTGCAAGTCGATGAGGTTCTCGAGACTCAGACAATGGTCGACGAACTCCTCGACCTTGTTGATGCCTTGACGCGCCACGATGCGGCGCATGCGCGAACCGTGGTTGGCCATCTTGTCGATCCAGCGCCGGTTCGGATCGTAATCGCGCGGGCGCTTGACGGGATTGACCGTGCGCCCGCCGGTGTCCAGATCCGTCTGTCGGAAGCAGTAGTTGTTCTTGAAGAAGTCGACGTGAGCGTACACATGCGCCATCACGAGCTTCTGATCGACCAGCGAATTTCCCTCGAGAAGGTACCCGTACGACGGGTTGTTGTTGATCACCATCTCGTAGATCTTGGACAGACCGTACTCGTAGCTCTTGGCGAGCCGCTCGTACTCCATGCCGAATCGCCAGTGCGGGTACCGGTTCGGAAAGCCGCCGTACGCGGCAATCTCATTCATCTGATCGTAGGTGAGGATCTCGAAGACCGTCGGAAAGAAGTCGAGTCCGGCGTCCGCCGCGAACTTCTCGATCCGGTTCTGCTCTTCGCGCAAGTACGTCGGCAGCGAGGTCTTCAGCGCGAACTCGCTCATGACGTCAATTTCCTTTGCCCAAGAAATCTTTAATCGACCCGACGATGGCGTCCTTGTCGCGGATCTCGCTCGTCACGACGCGTGCGTCCTTGCCGAAGTGCTCGCGCAGATCCTTGACGAACTGCCCAGACCCGTACGGACTCTCCACTTGCCCGTAGGCGAACATGTTGATGCGCGGCAAGAGCTTCGTCCTGAGGACCTCGACGCAGAGAAGGGTGTCGTCCATGGACCAGTTGTCGCCGTCCGAAAAGTGGAACGGGTAGATGTTCCACTCCTCGGGGGGGTAATGGTCGTCGACGACCTGAGCGCACAGCTTGTACGCACTCGAGATCATCGTTCCGCCGCTCTCGCGCGTATGGAAGAACGTCTCGCGGTCGACCTCGCGGGCGACGGCGTCGTGGATGATGTACCGGCTCTCGAGCCCCTTGTATTGCTTTTGCAGCCACGCATCGATCCAGAAGCTCTCGATGCGCACGATCTCCTTCTGCTCGTCGCCCATCGATCCGGACACGTCCATCATGTAGATGATGACGGCGTTCGCGACCGGCTCGGCCTCCGTCTTCCAGCTGCGGTAACGCTTGTCTATGGGGATGGGCACGACCATCGGATTGCCGGGCGCGTAGGTCCCCATGGCGATCTGCCGCTTGAGAGCTTCGCGGTAGGTGCGCTTGAAGTTGCGGAGCGACTCGGGACCGACCCGACGGATGCTCGTGTAGCGGTCCTTGGCGTTGATGATCTTGCTCTTGCCCTTGTCGCGAATCTCGGGAAGCGCGAGCTCCTCTCCGAGAATGGCTGCGAGTTCGTCGAGCGTGACGTCGACCTCAAGAACGTGATCGCCCGGAGCGGAGCCGGCCTGCTTGCCTTCGCCCGCTTGGTCGCCGTCTTGGCCGCCCATGGGATCTCCCGGATCTCCGTCGCCCTGCCCCGCGCCCCCGCGCGGCCGCTCGCCGAACGAAAAGTGGGGAATGTCGATTTGCGGAATCGGGATCGAAACGACGTCCTTGCCCTTGCGACCGACGAGCTCCCCCTGCGAGATGTACTTGCGCAGGTTTTGTCGAATCTTACCGCGGACGATCGCGCGGAAGCGGGAGTGGTCCTGGTCGATCTTCAGGGACATCGAGCTTCAGTCTAGCGCCCTGACGCGGTCGGCGCCTCACGTTGACGGAGAGTCGGTAGCCGCGACCGGAGCGGCCGTAGCTCGGCTTCGCGTCACGTGGGGTCGGCGACGGCCGCCGGGCTCGGACCGATCGGTCGGGTCGGCCGCTCCAACGCGATGCGCGCGATCCACACGCACACGAGCGCGTGAGCCGCACCCCAGACGCCCGCCAGCATGGATCCGCCGACGAAGGCGACGTCGCCGGACCCCAGGTTCGCCACCAAGAAAGCCGCCATGCCGAGAGCGATTCCTCCGATGAAAGGACGCAGGGTGCGGCTGCCAAAGCCGACTGCCGTCAGAGCCAGAACCGGCAGCGCGCTCGCCAAGAGGAGCCATCGGTGGGCACCGACCCCGAAGACAACGATGTCCCACTCGCCGATCGGGCGCGTGGCAAGATCGATCCAGGGACCTAGCGAGCCCGCCGTCGGGGCAAGACCCACAAGCGGTGCGAGCGGCAGCAGCCCGACCGCCCCGAGAAGCGCACCGACCGCGACGGCCACGCTCCGGTCGACGCGCCCGCGACGCTGGCGAATGCGCCGGGCGACCAGCCACGCCACGGCCACCAGGGCCAGGATGCGGGCGCCGAAGTGGCCCCAGAATACCCGGGCCGCCGCCTTGCCGGCGTCGAGGATGCCCGCTCCGTAGAGAGCCGGATCGCCGTTGGCACGGGCGCTGGCGGCCAGCACCTCGGTCACTTTCGCTCCGCGAGTGACGCCGAGCGACTCGATCAGGGCGGCGACACCGGCCACGTGGGGCGAGGCCATGCTCGTGCCGTTGAATGTGCCGAAGATCTCACACTTGTCACGACCCCCGTTGCAGATGGTCTGCTGCGTGACGGCGACCCCCGGAGCCGCAATCGCGATCTCCGGGCCGCGCGACGAGAACCGGGCGATCTGGTCCTCGTCGTCGGTCGCGCTGACCGCGATCACCCCGGGATAGGCCGCGGGCCAGCCCACCTTTTTGCCGCTGTTGCCGGCGGCGGCGACGACGACGACCCCCTTCGCGAGGGCGTGATCGACCGCGGCCGCGAGGATGCGACTCTTGATCGGGCCGCCGAGCGACAGGTTGATGACGCCCGCTCCCTCGTCGGCCGCAAATCGTATCCCTTCGGCGACGTTCGCGACCGTTCCGAACCCCTGCTTGTTGAGCACTTTGACCGGCATCAGCGTCGCGCAAAACGCGAGGCCCGCAGCCCCGACGCCGTTGTTGGTCGTCTGCGCGATCGTCCCGGCGACGTGCGTGCCGTGCCCCTGATCGTCGTACGCCTCTCGCGAATCGGCGACGAAGTTCCATCCGCCCTGGCAACGCGTCCCCGCCAGGTCGGTGCCGCGTGAAAACGGGCCTCGGTCGAAGCACGCCACCCCGGTGTCGACGACCGCAACGGTCGCGCCCCGGCCGCAGCCGTAGTTCCACGCGCGTTCGGCGCCGACCCGCTTGAGGTGCCATTGCTTGCTCGCGTAGAGCGGATCGTCGGGGACGAACGTCGCGTGATACAGGGCCATGGGCTCGACGTGATCGACCCGCGAATCGCCCGCGAGCGACGCGATTAGCGCCGCTTCGCGGCTCGGCTCGACGTCGGCGACCTCGATCTTGTCGTGTGTCGCGCTCCAGACGCTGTTGGGGCGCATCGAAAGCCCGTACCGGGCGGCGATGTCGGCGATGTCGGCCGGACTCGCGTCGTCTTGCAAGTCGATGGCGATCTCTCCGACCACCTGGTCCGCGGCCGCTTCGTCGGCAGCGACGGCGGGGTCCGCAGCGCCTGCGACGGCATGGAGCGACGGCGTCGACGTCGATTCGACGTCGGCCGCGATCGCATCCCCGTTCTGTGGGTGCGCGACGCCGCTGCCCCCGCACGCGAGGCCGAACGACGCGCAGACCCCTACGACCCACGAGGCGACGAGGCGGGTGCCCATAGACTCACCGTACGTCGTGAAGGCCCGTCGCGCCCGTCGCGCGGGAGCGGCGGACCCGGGCGGCCCGTCGGTGGAGGCGACGGGCCCGCGCCGTGCCGCACGTCGTGCTACCGCTCGAAGTGGGCCCCGACCGCCACGGGGGGCGGCATGTACGACGGGACCATGGCACTCGTCAGTACGACGAGACTGCCGGCGTCGAGTTCGATGGGGTGGCCCGCCAGCACGCTTCCGTCAATTCGGGGTCGCTCCCGGGTATCGATCGCGATGCGCCAGGCGTCGCCGAGTTCGGCGGACGGAAGGACGAAGGTGAGAGGGGCGCGTCCACCGTTCATCAGCACGAGAAACGAAGCGTCGTGGAGCGCGTTGCCGTGCCCGTCGGAGAGCGCGTCGCCGTCCAGGCGAAAGGCGAGTGCCGCATGTTTGGGATCATCCCAATCGGCCCGCGTCATTTCGACCCCATCGGGTCTCAGCCACTCGATGTCCTTGGCTCGGCTGTTGCCGATGCGCACGCCGCGAAGAAATCCCAGGCGATGAAAGACCGGATGCCGCTTTCGAAACGACGCCAGAGCCCGGGCCACCTCCAGCATGGCGGTGCCCTCTTCGTCGATGCGCCAGTCCACCCACGAGATCTCGGAATCCTGGCAATAGGGGTTGTTGTTGCCGCGCTGGGTCCGCCACAGTTCATCGCCCATCTCGAGCATCGGGACGCCGTGCGAGACGAACAGCGTCGCCAGGACACTTCGTGCGAGCGTGCGCCGGCGCGCCAGCACCCGCGAGTCGATCGTCTCGCCCTCCACCCCGCAGTTCTGGCTGGCGTTGTCGTCGAGCCCGTCTCGGTTCTGCTCTCCGTTAGCCTCGTTGTGCTTTCGCTCGTAACTCACGAGATCGCGCAGCACGAAGCCGTCGTGGGCCGTGACGAAGTTGATGCTCGCGTGGGGTCCTCTTCCGTTGTCGCCGAACAGGTCGCTCGAGCCGGTCAGTCGATAGGCAAGATCGGCGACCGCGGCGCGCTCGCCGCACCAGAATCGGCGCACCGTGTCGCGGAAGCGACCGTTCCACTCGCACCACAAGATCGGAAAGCTTCCGACCTGGTAGCCGCCGACTCCGAGGTCCCAGGGCTCGGCGATGAGCTTGATTCGCGACAGGATGGGGTCCTGGTGGATAACGGCGAAGAAACCGCCCACGCGGTCGATGTCGCCATCGTTGCCGCGCGCCAGGGCGGGAGCCAAATCGAAGCGGAAGCCATCCACATGCATCTCCGTCACCCAGTACCGGAGGCTGTCGGTCACGAGCTTGAGTACCTGGGGATGGGTGGCGTCGAGCGTGTTCCCGCAGCCGCTGTAGTCGACGTACTCGCGCCGATCTCCCGGGTCGAGCCGGTAGTACACGCGGTTGTCGATCCCCCGAAAGCTGATCGTGGGGCCAAGCGCTCCGCCTTCGCACGTGTGGTTGTAAACGACGTCGATGACCACCTCGAGGCCGCGCGCGTGCAGGCGCTTGACCATCTCCTTGAACTCGCGGGTGGCGTCGCCGTGCGCCGTCGCGAAGCGGCGATCGGGCGCGAAGTACGACAGGGTGTTGTAGCCCCAGTAGTTGGACAGGCCTCTTTTGGTGAGCTCGGGTTCGTCCACATGCTCGTGAACGGGCATCAACTCGACGGTGGTGATTCCGAGCGACTCGAAATGGGCGATGGCCGCATCGGAGGCCAGCCCGAGAAACGTTCCGCGCAGATCGGCGGGCACCGAGGGATGATTCTTCGTGAAGCTCTTGACGTGCAGTTCGTACAGAACCGTGTCTTGCCACGGGATACGGGGCGAACGGTCTCCCGCCCAGTCGAACGCGCCGTCGACCACCATGGCCTTGGGTTTGCCGGCGGCGTCGTCGCGCTCGTCAAAGACGACGTCGGTCATCCCGCGATCGCGCGGGTAGCCGTAGACCGGGGCGTCGACGTCGAGCGTGCCGTGCAAGGCGCGAGCGTAGGGATCGACCAGAAGCTTATTGGCGTTGAACCGATGACCCTCGGCCGGAGCGAACGGACCATGCACGCGCCATCCGTAGCGTTGGCCCGGTCCGAGGCCGGGGATGTAGGCGTGCCACACGTAAAGCGAGTGCCAAGGCACCAGGATTCGCGTCTCCCGACCCGAATCGTCGAACAGACAGAGCTCGACGGCCGTCGCGTTTTGGGTGAACAGAGCAAAATTGACGCCGCGCCCGTCCCAGCAAGCGCCCAAGGGATGGAACGTGCCGGGCTCGAGCCGTTCGATGCGGGAGGCAGTCATCGGATGGATTCAATAGCAATCGGCGCCCATGAAGGGGCACCAATGTGGTTTTAGGACCGCGCGCGTCGCACGCGGCACGGACGTTCGGGTGCGGAGCCTGATACCCTGGCCCCGACCGTCTTGCCTTCGCGATCGAAGATCGTCGCCCATGGTTTGCTTCTCGCCCTGGGCGTCGCCCGCGTCGGATCCGCATCGGACGCGACCACGCTGGCCAAGGAGCGTTCCGTCGAGGGGGCTCTGGCGCTCGGAAAACGCGACTTCGAGGGCGCTCGACTGGCATTCCTGCAGGCTCTGGCGATCGATCCACAGCCTCGTTACTTGTGGAGCCTCGCGGTCGCCGAAGACAAAGGTGTGCACCCGCTCGAAGCTCTGGTCCACGTGCGCCAGTACTTGCAGCGGCCCGGCGTCACCGAAGAAGACCGCCGCAACGCCGCTCCACTGATCGCCGACGCGTCCGCCCGAGTCGGCCACATTCGGGTCGATACGGCCTCGGCCGCGACCGTGGTGCTCGACGGAACAACGCCCGTTGGAACCGTCGCCCCGGCCAACGTCGTCGACGTCGCGCCTGGCCATCATACGATGCAAGCGCGACTCGGGGCCCAAAGCGCCTCGACCGACATCGACGCGCACCCGGGCGAAACGGTCGTGTGGCAACTGCAGTTCGAACCGGGAAAGCAGGCGCCGGTGGCCCCGACGCCGAGCGCCGCCGGCCCGCCGCGCGCGGCCCCGACCGCCGACCTCGACCGGGCACTGGCCTTCCTGACGGCCAACGGCAAGCCTCTGCCGAGCGAGAAGTGGATCGTCTCCGCCAGCCTCGTCGCCGCGGGGCTCGTCAGTTTTGGGATCGTCGGCGTCTTCTCGGTGGCCGCTTCGAACCAGGACAACAAGTGGACCGACCTCAGCGCTCAAACGGGGCTGTGCCCGCAACCACCGATGACTTCCGCGTGCGCGAGCCTGAAGAACGCCGCCGACGCGCGCGCCACCGACGAGAACGTTGCGGTCGGCTTCATCGTCGGCGGTGCGACGCTGATCACCGCCGGGATCGTCACGCTCATCGCCTGGCCGAACCCGCATGCGGCCAGCGGGATTCTCACTCCGATCGTCACCCCGGGAGGCGGGGGGGCTCAGTGGGTCGGGCGGTTCTAGATCTAGAAATGCCGATGCCCAAGCGGAACTTGTCGAGCCTCATCCTGATGTCGGTTTCGCTGGGGGCGGCGGCCGCCGTCGTGCCTTCGTGCAGTCAAGCGACGTGCGTCGATTACCACGATCCCAGCTGCTGGACGCCAGCGGACGCGGGCGACGCCGCGACCGATGACGTCGACGCCGCCGGGCCGGAGGCCGGCGATGCGATCCCCGGCGAAACCGACGCGGGCGAAGCGGGCGGCACCGGGGCCGACGGCGGCAATGCCGACACGGGCCCCGGGGACGCGCCAGCGCCGGAGGCCGGCGAACCGGGCCAGCCCGACGGGGCGCCGGCGGACGCAGGCGACGCGGACAAGGGCTAGAGCACCGAACATGTTGGCTCCTGTTCGGCGCTCTAGCGCCGACGCCACCGCGCCCACGCTTCTCGGCCGGCCACCGGCGATCCGGGAAGACTGAGCGCTAGCGCCCCGCCCCTTCGACCCGATGGCGAATGGCCTCGAAACGCACGCGCAACCGGTCGTCCGCTTCGAGGTCCTCGATGGGCCTTGGCAGACGGAAGGTCCAGTTGTGCTCGCCGACCGTGCCAGGGGTGTTGATGCGGTCGCGGATGCCCAAAAGCTCCTGGACCAGGACGAGCGCGAGGTCCGAGCTGGCGCGGTACAGATCCGCAAGCAGCAGCAGCGATCGACGATCCGCGTCGTCCTCGGGCTGAACGCCCGCACGCTCGGCAAGCGCCGCCCGATCGCGGTCCGAAAATTCGTCCCACCATGCGTCGATCGGGGCGGTGTCGTGCGTGCTCCAGGAGGCGACGCTCGCGGTTGGAAATCCTCTTGGATCCCGAAACCGCGGCCCGTCCTTTTCCCACGGCAAGACGCGGTACCCGGGCATCTCGAGCTGGCGCAGCGATTCCCGAACGAACGGGGGAATGACGCCGAGATCTTCGGCGATGGCGCGCGGGCCATCGGCACCGCCCGTGTCCTTGGCCACTTCGTCGAGCATGGCGCGCAGGACGCGAAGCCCTCGGGCCTTCTGCGCTTCGTCTTTGTCGGGATCGAAGTGGCCCCGCTGGCGCGCTTCTTTGCCGCGCACCCATTGCCGGTAATAGCCGACGATGTGGTCGAGACGGAACCGATCGTAGAGCCGGGCTGCCCGCCGCGATCGATCGCGAATCCAGGCGAGGTCGTCGGTATCCATGGCCGTCCAGTCGTACGGCGGCAGACCCCAATCCTGACCGTCGGCGGAGAACTCGTCGGGCGGCGCGCCGAGCGACAGCTGCATTTGAAATTGCGACGCGTGCGACCAAACGTCGGCGCTCTCGATGCCCACGACGAAGGGCACGTCGCCCATCAGTTCGACCCCGATCGCGCGCATCTGCGCGCGGGCCCGCTCCCACTGCCCTTGCAAGGTCCACTGCACGTACGCGACCTCGAGCACCCGGCGACCGTCAACCGCCCGCGCCCGGTCGAGAGCCGGCGGGGCCCGGTCGCGCTCGGCGGCCGGCCAGGTGGACCAACCCCACCCATCGTGCGACTCGCGCAACGCCGAGTACAGGGCCAGATCGTCGAGCCACGATCTCTCGTCCTGCATGAACGTGGCAAGCGCCTTCGCTCGAGGCGTCGTGCGCGACCACTCCCGCTCGTGAAAGCGATCGAACGCCACGCGCAGCAGGTTGGTCTTGAGCGCGCGCACCGAGGCGTAGTCGACCCGCTCGGCGGCGCGCGCGGCGTCGCGGGCTCGCTTGCCGGCCTCGCCGAGCGCCTGATCGATCGAGCTTGCGTCGAGATCCTCGACCGCGTCGACGTCGACGTAGATGGCATCCAAACCGAACGCCGTCAGCGCGCCGTAGGGGCTCGTTTCCCCGGCCGACAGCTCAAACGCCGGCAGAACCTGGATCAGCCGGTGGCCGGCACGCGCAATCCAGGCCGCGCAGACGGGCAAGTCGGTGATCTGGCCGATTCCCCAGTCGCGACGTGTCCGGATGGAAAAGAGAGGAAGGACGACGCCCGCTTGACGACGCATGGTTGGCCAGGGACCGTAACCGAAGTGGACCGCTCACGCGCCCCCTCCCTGGTGCTTTTCGCGGCGCTGAGCGCAGCGCTGCACCTGGCCGGGGTCGGTGGCCTTTGGCGCGTGTCGACGGATCGAGGCCTCGTTTTCGACCCGGATTCGCGCGCACTTGCGGGCGACACCATCGACGTCGAGCCAGCGGCCCCGCCGGCGTCCGATCCGGAGGAAGGCGCGGGCGACATCGGCTCCCCCGGGCCGAGCACGGATCGAAGCGAAATAGATCGGTCGGTTCGGTCCGCGAGACGGCATGCGGCCGGGGTCGCGTCGGGGACACCCACCCGCTCCGCGGCCGTCTTCGGCGCGGTCGGGGCTCGCTTCGCCATGGATCTGGCGACGGGGCTCACGCGCGCGTTTCCCCAAGCGGCCAGCGCCGACCCCATCTGGCTGCGAGCCCCCATCGGGTCGGCCGGATCGGCCGAAGTCGTCCTGGTTCTCGACGAGGATGGTCGCCTCAGCACGATGTCGGTCCTGGGCGCACCCTCGCCGGCGCTGCGCCACGGCCTGGAGCGCGCCCTCGCGCTGCTGCAGCCGCGTCCGTTCACCGCACACGCGCCGGTCACAAAACTTCGGGTCACCGCGCGCGTCTCGCGCGATGAATTGCATGACGGTCTGCACGGCGACGTGTTCGCGCTGAGCGGAGGCAGCTTCGCGGGCGACGTGGGAACGGCTTTCTTCGCGCTTCCACCGCGCGACGGAGAGTCGGGGCGACGCGTCGACATCGAGCTGCGGTTAGTGCCCTAAGAAAACCCGACCCCGACCTCGACCACTGCCCCGACCCCGACCCCGACCCCGACCTCGACCCCGACCTCGACCGCTGCCCCGACCCACGACCCCCTCAGGGCAGGTCGTCGGGCGGCGGCAGCGTGCCTCCGGACCGGACGTAGTCCACGACGGCGCTGACCAGAGCGTCGTCCGCCTTCTCGCACGCGGCCGAGACGTCGCCGCTCATCGCGCCCTTGCATTCCTTGCCCCGCTTGGCGCGCGCGCGCTTCACAGTCGCGCTCGCGTCCACCAGCGCGTCCTGCGTTCGGGTTGCGATTCGATGCCACTGCACACGTGCGGTCCGCGGCCGGCCGGGTCGGGTCCGAGTGACCATTTCGGCCTCGACCGCCATGGAGCATGTCCCGTCCCAACGAAGCAAATCGTAGCTGCCCTTGCCGCTGCCGACGACGATGCCGCCTTTGGGCGTGCCGTGAAAGCGGAGCAGCAGCACCTCCTCGTCGTGCGTCAATTCGTCGAGGCGGCCGCGCACATAGCCGCGGGTAAACGGCGTCGATCGGTCGAACAGGGCGAGCGCCGTGTCCTGATGAGGCTTGGTGCACAGCCGGTCGACGAAGCTGCTCGGCGGCATGCAGGCGATGGCCGTCGCGTCCGCGCACGCGCTCGGCAAACCCGACGGCGCGTCGGAAGGCGTGTCGGGAGCATCGGTGGGCGTGGATGTACCGGCAGAAACGGCGGATCGCGCCGGCGCCTCGGCCGGCGCGGCAGCCGGCGCATCGGAGGCCGATGACGCCGAAGGCGTCGCGGAGCCGCACGCCATCGTGGCAACTGCGATCAGGGAGCCCGTGGCGAACACGACCGGGGACGTTGACGAACGCACGGCCGGACACGTTAGTACGGAGCAGGGCCCTTGTGCCCGGGCCGGCTCGTCCGTCATTGTCGTGAACCATGCACCGAACCAAGACCGAACAGGCCCTCGCGGAACAGGAGGCGGCGCACGCGGACGACCCGGAGCGGGCCGAGCTCATCCGCCGGGCAAGGCGTTTCAAGGCGAGCTGGATCGAACTCGGCGAGGCGCTCGTCGCACTCAAACGAAACGGCCGCTGGAAGGGCTGGGGCTACGATTCGCTCGACGCGTACGCCAAAGCGGAGCTTCGGTTGCGGCACGACACGGTCGACAAGCTCACCGGGTCGTACGCGTTCTTGCAGCGGCGCGCGCCGAGCGTGCTCGGCCGCGACGCACTGAGCGAGCCGGTCCCGAGTTATCAAGCCGTCGATTTTCTGCGTCGGGCCGAGGCGAGCGAGGACGCGCCCAGAGAAGCGGTCGACGAGATCCGCCGGCGGGTTCTCGACGACGCGGCTCCCGCGGCGACCATCGCGCGCGCCTACAACGACGTGGTGTTTCCGATCGACGAGCGGGAGCGCCGGACGCGCGAAGCCGCGGGAATCAAAAACGTCGCGAAACGACTGCGCGAGCTGCTGTCGGAGACCCGCGCGGTACCGCGCAAGCTGGCGAGCGACGTCCAAACCGCCCTCGACCGGCTTCTCGAAGCGGTCGATGCCCAAGAGGCGGCGTGAGGCGATGAAACCGCCTCGTACGCCATCCGCACGATCGATCTCAGGGGCCAGCGACGCGGGGCACCGACCCGGGACCCGGAGGCCGGACCCGTGCGGTACTCCGTGACCCTCGACGCTCGGCCCGGCGCCGATCCGATGGAGGTCGACGTCATCGAAAAGCCCGACGGGACGATACGGGCCACGGTCAACGGTCGGCCCGTGGAGGTCGATGCGGTGCCCATCGGGGGGCATCTGAGCGTGCGCGTCGACGGCCGCGTGGTCGAGTTGACCCTCGACGGCAGCCCTCCCGATCTTCGGGTGGTAGCCAACGGCCACCGGTCGAAGGTCCGGGTCGAGAGCGAACGTGCGCGATCCGTCTCGAAGGCTGTGACGCCGCCTTCGGCGCCGGGGGCTCCGGTCGTTCGAAGCCCCATGCCCGGCCGCATCGTTCGCGTCCTGGTGGCCAAGGGAGCGACCGTCCGACCCGGCCAGGGGTTGGTCGTCGTCGAGGCGATGAAGATGGAAAACGAGGTGCGTGCATCCGCCGCCGGAGTCGTCATCGAGGTCCACGTCACGGCAGGCGACGCGGTCGAAGCGAGCGCAAAGCTCGTGACGCTCGGCTGAGGTATAAGCGGGCCGCCATGAGCGAGCTGCCGCGCGTTTCGCTGGTCCATGGGCCGACACCGATCGTCAAACGCCGGTCGCTCGACGCGTGGATCGGCGTCGATCTCTGGATCAAGCGCGACGACGCCACGGGCGGGGCGGAGGCGGGCAACAAGGTCCGCAAACTCGAATGGCTTCTGGCCGACGCCCTCGCCCAACATGCCGACACCGTCGTCACGTGCGGGGGTTTGCAATCCAACCATGCCCGGGCGACGGCGCTCGCGTGCGCCGGCCTCGGCCTCAAGTGCATTCTGGTCCTTCGCGTTGCGGACCCGATGCAGGCGTTGCCGCCCACCGGCAACGTTTTCATCGACCGGCTGGCTGGCGCCGACGTGCGCCTCGTGTCTCCGGCCGAATACGGACAACGGCACGCCGTCATGGAAGAAGTCGCTGCCGAGATACGGGACGGCGGGCGGCGGCCGTACGTGATCCCCGAAGGAGGGTCGAACGGTCTGGGCTCGCTCGGGTATGTCGAGTGCATGCGCGAGACGGCCCATCAAATGCGGCTGGGCTTGGCCGGGCGCGACGCGGCATTCGACGTCGTCGTCCACGCGTGCGGATCGGGCGGAACCGCCGCGGGCCTTGCCCTAGGAGCCGCTCGCTTCGGTGTCGCGGGCAGCGTGCGGGCGATGGCCGTTTGCAACGACCGAGCGTACTTCGATGCGGAGGTCGCCCGCATCATCCGCGAGGCTCGCGCGTGGGATGCTAGCCTGGTCGACCCGGCCCCTTTCGTGGTCGACGAAGCCGGCCGCGGACCCGCCTACGGCGTGAGCACGGCCGAGCAGCGCGACGTCATCCGCCGCGTCGCCCGATCGGCCGGCCTGGTGCTCGATCCGGTATACACGGGCAAGGCCATGCACGGACTGCACGTCGCCGTGCAACGGGGCGACATCGCGGCGGGGTCGCGGGTGCTGTTCGTGCATACCGGCGGCCTACCCGGCCTTCTCGCGCAGGGGGTCGACTTTGTGGGCGATCCGCCATGAGCCCGCTACCCGATGCGGTGCACCGCCGCCGAACGCTGGCCGAAGACGCGCTCAACATTCCGAATCTC
This sequence comes from Polyangiaceae bacterium, assembly GCA_049521295.1. Lineage (GTDB taxonomy): Bacteria > Myxococcota_A > Polyangia > Polyangiales > Polyangiaceae > Palsa-1150. The sequence goes on from JBEKOY010000022.1 coordinate 14,720, forward strand.
TTGACGATGGCGCGCATCGCCGCCATCCCCTTTTTCGTTTGGTTGCTCGACGTCCCGACGCCCGTCCGCGGGTTCTGGGCGTGCATCGTGTTCACGCTCGCGGCCCTGACCGACATCCTCGACGGTTACCTCGCGCGCAAACTCGGCGTGGTGAGCGTTCTCGGAAAGTTTCTCGACCCGCTCGCCGACAAGCTCATCGTCATGGCGGCGCTCGTCTGGCTGGTCCCGATGGGCCGGATCGCGGCCTGGGTCGTCGTGCTGTTGCTCGCGCGCGAGATCAGCATCACGGGGCTGCGGAGCGTCGCAGCGAGCGAGGGCGTCATCATCAGCGCCGGTCAAGAGGGCAAGACGAAGACCGCGTTGCAAATGATCGGGATCGTGGCCTTGCTGCTCGGCTACCCGTACCACATGGCCTACTTGGGCATGGATCTCGGAGTGGTCGACATGGTGCACGTCGGGCGATCGCTCGTGTACCTGTCGCTGCTGTTCTCCTTCGCAAGCGCGGCGCAGTACGCCCGACTGTTCACGGCGGCCGTGGACGCGAAGGAGCGCAAGCAAACGGCCCAAGACTCGACGCGATGAGCACGGCGCTAGCATTTCGACTCGTTTTCTGGGAACTTCCGCGGCGAAACCGATGCACTTTTCAAGACATGCACTTCTAGCCGTTTGCATCGCCACCTTGGCCCCGATGGGCGGCTGCGCCGGACAAGGCGAGGGCGAGGTCTGCAACCCGCTTGCCGGCAACGGCGGAAGCAACGACTGCCGCTACCCCTATGTTTGCACCAATGCCGCCCAACTCGCTCCCGGCACGAACGGAGATCGCTGCTGCCCGGCGGACCGCACGGGCGCCTCCGGCGTGTGCTCCGTCAGCCAGGCCGGGGTCGTCGCCGATTCGTCGGCGCCCGTGAGCTCGGAAGACGCCGAGACCGACGGAGCGATCGATGCCGTATCCGATAGTCCCACCGACGCCGTATCCGACAGTCCGACCGACGCCGCATCCGATAGCCCCACCGACGCCACAGCCGACAGCCCCACCGACGGCGCCGCGATCGACGCCGCGGACGGCAACGGGGGCGACACGGGCGGCGATGCGGGCGACGGGGCCATCGACGCGACCGGCGACGGCGCGACGGAGTAGCCGACCGTGCCCATCGCGACGTTGGTGCACGACGCGCAGTGGGCGTTGTGGCTCGTGGTCCTGCTGTCGCTTCCCGTCCTGGGCGTGGCAGCACTCGTCGGTTTCGTCGTGGCCGCGTTTCAAGCGGCGTCGCAGATTCAGGATCCAACCATTTCTCACTTGCCTCGCCTGATCGTCGTGGTCGCCGCACTGGCCATCGTCGGACCCTGGATGGGGCATGCCATCGGGGAGTTCGCCGAGCGCATGTTCGCCGCGCCGCGCTGATCCGATGCCGCGCCGCGCGTTGACCGGCCAGTTGGCCTCTGCTTAGCTCGGCACGGTGAGTGAGGCCTCACTCAAGTCGCGCGACACGCGGCGGCGCGCCGTCGATCGCGGGGTGCGCGGCAAGGACAAGCGCGAGCGCATTCTGGATGCGGCGGTGCGGGTATTCGCCCGCAACGGCTTTCATGCGACGCGCGTGAGCGAGATCGCCAAGGCCGCAGGGGTCGCCGACGGAACGATCTATCTCTACTTCAAATCGAAGGAAGCACTGCTCGTATCGCTCTTCGAGGACCGGATCGAGCGGCTTCTCGCATTCCTGAATGCGGAGCTGTCGCGCGCCGCAAGCGCATCGAGCAAACTCAGACGCATCATCGAGATCCAGCTCGGGATTCTCGAAGGCGAGCGCGATTTGGCCGAGGTGCTGACCGTCATCTCGCGGCAGTCGACCAAGCTCATGAAGCAGTACGGAGCGCGCAAGTTCGTCGCGTATCTGGACGTGATCGCGCGAATCGTCGCCGAGGGTCAAGCGACCGGAGAGCTGCGCAAGGACATCCCTCCGCACCTTGCGGCCCGTGCGATCTTCGGTGCACTCGACGGCATCGCCCTGACGTGGGCGCTCGGCAAAGCCGACCGCGGCGGACTCTTGTGGGCGTCCGGCCAGTTGGCCGAAATCGTGCTCCGCGGACTGCAGCCGGCCGGCGCGCCGGACAGCCCATGAAGCGGCTTCGCGAGCGTGCGCGGGCGTGCTCGGACGTGCGACGGTTTTTCGACGCACGAGGGTTCATCGAGGTGCAGACGCCGGTCGTGGTGCCGTCTCCGGGCCTGGACCTGCATCTCGACGCCTTTGAAGTCGCCGGCGGCGACCGCGGCGCGGCCCGGTGGCTCAACACGTCACCCGAGTACCAGATGAAGCGGTTGCTCGCCGACGGCTGGCCGCGCATCTACCAGCTGACACCCTGCTTTCGCCGAGGCGAGAGGGGCGAGCGGCATAACCCCGAATTCACGATGCTCGAGTGGTATCGCGCTGCGGCCGACGTGACCGACGTCATGCGCGATACCGAGCAGCTCGTGGCCGCCGTCACCGGCGGCATCGTTCGGCTTGCGGATCGCGCGATCGACGTGCACCCTCCCGTCGACCGGTTGCCGGTGTGCGAGGCCTTCGCGCAGTTTGCGGGCTGGTCGCGCGACGAGACGCTCGCAGCGGCTCTGCACGATGAAGATCGCTACTTCCGGGCGCTCGTCGATCGCGTCGAGCCCGCTCTCGCACGGCTCGATCGCGCCGTGTTCCTCATCGACTATCCGGGATCGCAAGCGTCGCTCGCGCGCAAGAAACCCGAGGATCCGGCCGTCGCCGAACGGTTCGAGCTCTACGTCGCGGGCGTGGAGCTCTGCAACGGCTTCGGGGAACTCATCGACCCCGTCGAGCAGCGCGAACGGCTGGTCCGCGACCAAGAGGCACGACGCATTCGAGGATTGCCGGTTTATCCCATCGACGAGCGATTCCTGCGCTCGCTCGACCGAATGCCGGCGAGTGCGGGCAACGCGCTCGGGCTCGATCGGCTCGTGGCGCTAGCGTGCGGAACGACCGACATTGCCGACGTCCTGGCCTTCACGGCCGACGAAGTGTGATCGGACGCAGGCGTCCGGGAAGCGGTCCTTGCTAGACCGGACGCGAAGGGCGAATCGACGGCAACCCGTGCGCGGCCGCCAGCTCGACGGCTTCCGCGAGGGTCGGCAACACGAGAGTCTGGATGGCACGCTTCAAGTACAGCGGGTGAGTCGGCAGCGCGTAGACCAAACAGCGGTTGTAGATGCCGGCGCTCGCCCGGGCGAGCATCGCCGCCGGCCCCACTTTGAATTCGTCACGAAGCATGGCTCGGTACGCGTCGCCGAACCCCTCGACGTGTCGCTCGAAGAATGGGTCGAGCGCGTCGCAGGTCGTGTCACGGGGCCCGAGTCCGACCCCGCCGATCATAAGAATGGCATCGGCTTCGTTGTCGTTCGACACGTGGGACACGAGCTGGCGGATGTATTCCGGCTCGCCCCGCACGACGACGCTTCGAACGAACGTGAAATGACCCGCGTTCACTTCGTTGATGGCCATCTTTGTCGCCTCGTCGGCGGCGCGGGCCCGAACCGTCGTCACGCCAGCGACCATCACGCGCGGCACGGGTCGTTCGACCGTCATAGCCACAATAATCGGGCCGGATCACGACAATGTCCATCACGGTTCGTCGTCGATCTCGATTCCGACGGCTCGCATCAAACGCAAGGCATTGGAACTTCGTACGATGCCCGGGCGCAGGGCGTAATCGAACGACATTTGGGTCCCGTCGACTTGCTCTTCGAAGTGGACGTTCTCGACGCGCCCCGGCAGATCGCGCTCGAGGGCGGTGATCCCGAGATCGTGGGTGGACACGGCGCCCAGACCGCGGTGCGCCAGCAGGTCGCGCACGACCGCACCGGCGCCGCGCACGCGCTCTCGGGAATTGGTGCCGTGAAGGATCTCGTCGAGCAGGAAGAATACGGCGACGCCGTCGCGCTGCCGCGCCAGATCGACGATTCGCTTGAGGCGCAGGACCTCGGCGTAAAAGTGCGACACCCCCTGCGACAGGGAGTCTTCGAGACGCATGCTCGTCGCGATGCGCATGGGGCCGATGCGCATCGACCGCGCGCACACAGGGGCGCCCGCGCAGGCGAGTACGGCGTTGATGCCCATGGCCCGTAGAAGCGTGCTTTTTCCCGACATGTTCGAGCCGGTGACGACCAGCGCACGTCCGGCCTCGGGCAAGCGAACGTCGTTGCCGACTCGGCGATCGGCAGAAATCAGCGGATGAGCCAGAGAGCGGGCCTCGAACATCGGCTCGGCCGTCGTTTCCGGCCAGGCAAAGTCGGGGTGCTCGAACGCGAAGGCGGCGAGGCTCGCCAAGGCCTCGATCTCGCCCAGCGCATCGAGCCAACCGCGCAGGCGCAGGCCGACGCGCGCGCGCCACCGCAGCAACGCCACCGCGCAATGGACGTCCCACATGAGCAGTGGACCGATCACGAACCGGAACACTTCGTTGCGGCGCGCGTCGACGAAGCCGACGATGCGCTCGAGCGCGGCCATCTCGGCGCTCGCGGAAGGCCCCGGACCGGCCAGCCGCCCGCGCAAATCCGCCAAAAGCGGCGCCTCGAAGCGCTCGCGTTCGACCGTCGCCAACGTGGCACGCCACCGCGTGGCCAGCGATTCGCGGGCCGACGCCGTGGCGAGCAGCGCGTTGAGTCGGGAACCGATGGCCAAAGCCAACGCCATTTCGGCGAGCACCGCCACGGTGAGGGTGCTGGAGGCGACGTGCGCGCTCGCCCCCAGCGCAAAACCGACCCCCAATAACCCGGGAACGACCCACGCCAGCCCAACCACCGCCGGGTGGATCTCGCCCTCGGTTCCCTCCGCCCACCGAATGAGCGGCAGAGGATCGGGCTTTTCGTCCGACAGGACGCCTGCGGCCGTAGCCAGGGCCTCGCGGAGCGCTACACGGGGAGCGAGCTCGCGCGCCGCGCTGCCCCGGGCGATTGGGTCGTTCGGCCAGGCACCGGGACTCTGCAACGAAAGGAGCGCGGCGAGCCGTTCTTGGCCGAAGCGCGTCTCGGTCGCATCCATCAGCTGCATGAGCGAGGCACGACCGAAGACATCGAGATCCTGAGTGAAGGGGTGATCGGCGGAGCGAAACCGGTCGCTGCCCGAGGGCAGCGCGTCCCAGGCCAGGGCGAGCCGGGAAAGGCCTCGATCGTGAAAGCGCGCCGCGGCGAGCGCTCGCTCTTTGGCCTTTTCGGCTTGGGCATGGACCACCACGAGGGTCATGAAGACGAGCGCCAGCGCACCGAGCGCATCCCACGCCCATGCGCCTTGGCGCCCCCACACGACGCTCGCGATCAGAGCGAGGGCAGCCGCCGCCACCGATAATCGTGCCGCCCCGAGCGCTTTCTCCCGCGACTCGAGGGCGGTGGCCGCTCGGACGTGCCTGTCGCGACCGCGTTCGTACGTGGTCCGAGCGTCGGGTTCGGTCATGCCGCGCGAGAGGCGCGACGCGAGGGGATGCGAGCCGGATGTGCAGCCGGAAGAAGCGCAATGGCGACCGCAAGGCCCGACATGGTCAGCCGAGCCTCGCAGGTCCCGCGGATTTCCACCAGCCCACCGGCGCGCAGCCGCCGCATGGACGCTCGCACCTGGGAAGCCGTTCCGCCCACACGGACGGCGACCGCGTCGTCTGCCGCCGCTTCGCGGCGCCGCGCCAACCGCAACATGGCCCGGAGTACTTTTGCGTCGATACTCATGAGCGTCCTCTTAGTCGGATACTGAACGCGTGTCCAGAAATCTACCCGAACCCAACCGCCGAACGGGGAGCCGAACCGAGGGACCGCACGGCCGAACGGAACCCGAAGGGAACGGCGAAGCGCTCATGGTATGCCGTGGCCCCCATGCCCGAGCGACTGCTGGTGTTGCTCTCGAACGACGACGGATACGCGAGCCCTGGCATTGGCGCAGCGCGCGCCGCGCTGGTGGCCACCGGTGCCGAGGTCGTTACGTTGGCCCCCGAGGCAGAACAGAGTGCGTCGAGTCACTCGCTCAGCCTACACCGTCCGCTCCGCTTGCGCGCGGTGAGCGCGGGGGTCTTCGCGCTCGACGGCACCCCGGCCGACTGCGTGTATCTCGCACTCCATGCCGGGACCCGCGTCTTGCCGCGACGACCGGATCTGGTGGTCGCGGGCGTCAACCACGGGATGAACCTCGGGCAGGACGCGTTCTATTCGGGAACGATTGCCGCAGCGCGCGAGGGGGCTCTGCGCGGAATTCCAGCGCTGGCGGTGAGCGCACATCCCTCTGTCGATCTCGACGTTGCGGCGGAATTGAGCGCACGCGTCGCCCTCGCCCTTTCGCGCATCGCGCTCGGACGCGGCCTGCTGCTCAATCTGAACATCCCGCCCAAGTGGAACGGCACCCTGCGCGCCGCACGGCTCGGATCGCGCATTTACGACGAAGTGACGGACTTCCGAGTCGACCCTCGCCAACGCGAGTACGTCTGGCTCGGAGGGCCGGGTGTTCGGCACGAGCGCGACGCAGGATCCGACACCGACGCCTACGACGAGGGGGTCGCTTCGCTGACCCCGCTCTTGCTCGACCTGACCCACACGGCGGACGTGCCCATGGTCGCATCGTTGATCGGGCAGATCGAATCGATCGTGCCGAGCCCGCTCCGGGCCGGGTGACGGGGGCCGGAGGAGAAAACCATGGCGCCCAAAAAGCAACGGATCCCTCGACGGGCAGCGCGCCCCGCCGTCGGCGGCGCGAAGCGAGCCAAGAAAGCGAAGAGGGCGCCCCGCCCCGTATCCCCTCCCCCTGCCCTTCCGCTCGTGACGCGCCCCGTAGCGAGTTTCGACTACTGCCGCTCCCTCATCCGCGACGTTGCCGATTTTCCGACCCCCGGCATCGTCTTCAAGGACATCACACCTCTATTGGCGAGCCCGCGCGCCCTGCACATTGTGCTCGACGGGATCGCCGAACGCTTCATCGGCGAGCACATCGACGTCATCGTCGGCATCGAAGCGCGTGGCTTCATCTTTGGAGGCGCGCTCGCAGCCCGCCTCAACGCGAGCTTCGTCCCTGCGCGCAAGCCCGGTAAGTTGCCCGCGGCAGTCGACCACGTCGACATCGTCACCGAGTACAGTCGCGACGCCCTCGAAATGCACAAAAAGAGCATGTCGGAAGGCGCACGCGTTCTCGTGGTCGACGACGTCCTGGCCACCGGGGGCACGGCCGGCGCCGCGGCCGAGCTCGTGCACAAGCAGGGCGGCTACGTCATCGGATACGCGTTCGTCGTGGAGCTCTCCGCGCTGGGAGGACGAGAGCGACTGCTCCCGGTGCGCGTCGAGAGCTGCATTCCGTATTGAGGTTGGGGGTCGCGGCGGTCGCGCGGGCGAGGGTCGCGGTCGGGGGTCGGGGGTCGGGGTCGAGGGTCGCGGTCGAGGGTCGCGGTCGGGGTCGGGGTCGAGGGGTCGCGGTCGAGGGTCGCGGTCGAGGGTCGCGGTCGGGGTCGAGGGGTCGGGGTTCGCGGTCGAGGGTCGCGGTCGAGGGTCGGGGGGGTTAGTGCAGAGCGGCGCGCTGTCGCGCCACGTTGACTGGGGGGGCCCCGAGCTCCTCGGCGAGATCGAGGGCCCGCTTCGCGTCGTCGGTTCGCCCCAGCTTCGAGAGCGCCCACGCGCGCCCGAGCTCTGCTGGAGCAAAGCGAGGCCGTCGCACGAGCAGCTCGTCGTACGCGTTCAGCGCCGCTTGCGCGTCGCCTCGCGTGAGCGCAACGGTCGCCAGGCCCAGCCACCCCTCGGGAGCACGCGGATCGGCTGCGGCCGCTTCCCGGTACGCTTGCTCGGCCCGATCGAAGTCGGCGAGGTTCAATCGGACCAGGCCCAAAGCGTGCCAGGTTTCCGCGTCGCGCGCGCCGCGGCGCACGGCTTCATCGAGTCGCGACGCCGCCTGCTCGGCTTCCCCCCAGTGCGCGCATCGAAGACCGCCCTCGCGAGGCCCGTCCGGCCGCGACGGCGCGACGGCCGCGGCGCGGTCGTAGGCCTCGAGCGCTTCGTCGTATCGATGAGCAAGCTCGAGCGCGTGCCCGAGCTCGATGTAGGGCGACGGATCGGCGACCGGCATCCGCTGGGCGAGATTGTCAACCTCGGCGCGCGCGGCGAGCATGTCGCCGGTCAGCGCCAGCACACGCACCAGAAGTCTGCGCGCAGCGATGTCCTCGGGGTGAGCGCGCAGTCGGTCTCGGAGCGCCGCGACGGCCTCATCCTCGCGATGCCGGCGCACGAGCGCCTGGGCCGTCTCGGTCGCGCTGGGCCGCGCACATCCTGCCCCGAGGGCGAGTGCGAGCCAAAGCATGGTATGCCGCGGCGCGACCATCGGGAGATCAGCGGATGATGGCACAAGCCGACGAGATCAAGACACTCGGGGTGTTGGGCGCGGGGCAAATGGGGACCGGCATCGCGCAGGTGGCGGCGACCCACGCCATTCAGGTCGTGCTGGCCGACGCCACGCTTCCGACCGCGGACCAGGCGAAGGAAGCGATCGCGACCGTGCTCGAGATGCAAGTGCACAAGGGCAAGATGACGAGCCACGCGAAGGACGCCGCGCTCGACCGCATCCGCACAGCCAGCGGGACCGCGAGCTTCGCTTCGTGCGATCTCGTGATCGAGGCGGCGACCGAGCGGCTCGAGACCAAGATCGGGCTGCTTCGGGAGTGCGATCGCGTCCTGCCACCGGGCAAGTGGATCGCGAGCAACACGTCGAGCCTGTCGCTCACCCAGCTTGCGGCCGCGACGTCACGTCCCAGTCGGGTGATCGGCATGCATTTCATGAATCCGCCGCCATTGATGAAGCTCGTCGAGATCGTTCGCGGCGCTCAGACGAGCGACGAGACGTACGCGATCACGAAGGCCCTAGCGGAACGACTGGGCAAGACGACCATCGTCAGCCGCGACTCGCCGGGATTTCTGGTCAACCGCGTCCTCATCCCCATGCTTTGCGAGGCGTGCTTTGCGCTGCAAGAGGGGGTCGGAACGCCGGAGGACATCGACCGCGCGGCCAAGCTTGGGCTCAATCACCCGATGGGGCCGCTCGAATTGAGCGACCTCATCGGACTCGACACGGTCTTGTCGATCGCGGAAGTGCTGCATCGCGACATCGGCGACGACAAGTACCGCCCCCCCACCCTGCTTCGCAATCTGGTCGCGGCCGGCTGGCTCGGACGAAAGACCGGACGCGGTTTTTACTCCTACGACAGTGCAAGCGAGTGAGGATACGAGTCCACCATGCCCGTCCTCCACGTCGATCGACAAGACCCCATCGCCGTATTCACCCTGAACCGGCCCGACAAGCTCAACGCCCTGAACGAAGAGGTGTTTCGCGAAATGCTCGAGGCGATCGACGCGATCGACCGGACCGCTGGCGTGCGTGCCGTGATCGTGACGGGCGCCGGCGACAAGGCCTTCGCCGCCGGCGCGGACATCGCGGCGATGACGGAGATGAGCTCGGCGGAGGCCAAGAGATTCGCCGATCTCGGGCATCGGGTCGGTACGGCACTCGAGTCCGCCCGGATTCCGTTCATTGCGGCCGTGAACGGCTTCGCGCTCGGAGGTGGTTGCGAACTCGCGATGGCGTGCGATTTCATCTACGCGAGCGACAAGGCCAAAATCGGTCAACCCGAGGTCAACCTTGGCGTCGTGCCTGGTTTCGGCGGGACACAGCGGCTGTCACGCCGGGTGGGAGCCGGCCGGGCACGAGAACTTTGCATGACCGGTGAGATCCTCGGGGCCGAAGCGGCGCTCCGCATCGGGTGGGTGGACGCCGTCGTGCCCCACGACCAGCTCCGGGCGCACGCGGAGCGCGTCGCGCACACGATCGCGAGCAAGGCACCGCTGGCCATCGCGGCGATCAAGCGCACGATTGTACGTGGGCAGGACGTCGCTCTATCGACCGCGAACGAGCTGGAGGCAGCGACCTTCGCGTCTCTCTTCGGCACGCACGACCAGCGCGAAGGGATGCGTGCGTTCATCGAGAAGCGCCCCCCGCAATTCACAGGATCGTAACGACCGCGACCCACTTCTCCGCGCAGAGGTCGCCTACGCTGCCCGAAACCCCTCCCCGCGTCGGCACCGTCGGCATGGCCGCGCCGAGTACGCCCGTGCGACCACCCCCTAAGGCGCCGTCCGTAAATAATGGAACGGATTGGGCGCGCGCCAATAGGCCTTTCCTCGATATGGGAGCGCGAGATTACTGGTCCGTAATTCATGGACGACGCCTAACCATCGTGCGCAAGCGCTCCGCGAAGACCGCGCGCCAGAAGAGCGAAACCACGGCCCGCTTGTCGCCAGGCAAGAGAGCCGCACCCGAATCGCACGGGCACGAAGCTCCCACGCGCAGGGCCACCGGGTACACCGCGAGCTCCGCACCCCCGCCCCCCTCGGGAACCGACGAAGCGCGCGCCAGTCTGAGCGTCATCGGGCGCGAGCTCGTTCGCCTCGAGGGCAGACTCGTCGATCTCGAAAAACGGATGCGGGCCGCCCTCGACCGAGTGGCCCCCGATCGACGCGAGAGCGCAAAAAACCTCGTGCACTATGTCGCGCTGAGGCAGCACGACCTGCGCGATCTGCAAGTCGGGCTTTCGCAGCGAGGCTTATCGTCGTTGGGCCGTTCCGAGAGCTGCGTCATGGGCACCCTGATCGAGACGTCCGAGCGCACGCATGAATCGCTCGCATTGCGCGGAGACAAGAGCGCCGAACGACAACTCGCGCGCCTCGAGAAGAAGCGCGCCAGCGCCATCTCGTGGGAGACGGCAAAGTACTATCTGCACAAGCACACCCACGATGTGCTCGGACCCCGCCCCGGCGACCGGCACATCTACATCATGGTCACCGCGCCATCGGCGAAGGAGGCCAATCGCGCGTGGATGGTGAAGATGCTGCGCGCCGGGACGAACGTGGTCCGAATCAACTGCGCGCACGAAGGCGAGCACGAGTGGAGCCAGATGGTCCGCGCGCTGAGTGACGCGCGAAGCGAAACAGGCAAGGAGTGCCGCTTGCTCATGGATCTCGCGGGCCCGAAGATTCGGACCGGTCCGATCACCGGCGCACGCCGCATCGCAACCTGGAAACCGGTCCGGGACGAAACCGGCAGGGTCAAGGCTCCGGTGCGGGTCGTTCTCCGGCGTGCGTCGGCACCGGCCGCCGAGGGCGCCGGCTTCTTCTTGGCCCTGGCGGATCCCGCGTTCGCCAAGGTACGGGAAGGTGACGAGCTTCGCTTCCGTGATGCCCGCGACAAGAAACGCGCGCTTGCGATTCACTCGGTGGAGCACGACGAGGTCATCGGCTTCTCGGCCCAGCACGCCTACGTGCTCAACCGTGCACGGGCCGGCATCTACCGTGCGGGCAAGTACGTCGGCGACATCCGCATCGAGGTCGGCGGCGCAAAGAGTGCCACGATCGACGTGAAGCCGGGCGATCCCTTGGTCTTGACCCGACGAGCCATCGAGGGAAGACCTCCGCGGCGCAATCGAAAGGGAGCCGTTACGCAGTCCGGCGTCATCGCGTGCACGCTTCCAGCCGCGCTCAACGAACTCGAGGTCGGCCACCGCGTGCTGTTCGACGACGGGCGGATTCACACCGTCGTCGAGCGGGCCAAGAGCAAACGCGGTGACTTTTTGCTTCGCGTGGTCAAAACCCAAAAGGACATCGGCAAGCTCTCGGCAGAGAAGGGCATCAATCTTCCCGACACGCGCACGACCGTGCCCAGCCTGACTCACGAGGACCGCCGCGCGCTCGCGTTTGTCGCCCAGCACGCCGATGCCGTAGGCCTGTCGTTTGTCCGCACGCCCGACGACGTCCGCACCTTGCACGAGGAGCTCGATCGGCTCGGGCGATCCGGCATTGGAGTCGTCCTGAAGATCGAGACGCGCGCGGGCTTCGAAAATCTACCGCGCCTGCTGCTCGAAGGTCTTCGACGGCCGCCGCTGGCCGTCATGATCGCCCGGGGCGACCTCGCCGTCGAAGTTGGGTTCGAGCGCCTCGCAGAGTTGCAAGAGGAGATCTTGTGGCTCTGCGAGGCCAGTCATGTGCCCACGATTTGGGCCACGCAGGTCCTCGACACCCTCGCGCGTACGGGTGTGCCTTCACGAGCCGAGGTCACCGACGCCGCCGCGAGCGTTGCGGCCGAGTGCGTCATGCTCAACAAGGGACCTTACGTCGACGAAGCGGTCACCGTGCTCTCCGACATTCTGCGCAGAATGGAGAAGCACCACTACAAAAAGCGCAGCCTCTTTCGACAGCTGCGCGTCTCGACCCTCTTCGCACCGGAAGCGGCGAGCACGCCCCCGTGATCGGCGTCGATCCCATCGTCCGTGCGCAGATGAAGCACCAGCGGCCCCTCGTGCTCTGGTTTACGGGACTTTCGGGCTCGGGCAAATCGACCCTCGCGAGACTCGTCGAGCGCATGTTGGCCGAGCAGGGGCGTCACACCACCCTGCTCGACGGAGACCACGTCCGCAAAGGCCTCAACAGGGATCTGGGGTTCAGCGATGCCGACCGCATGGAGAACATTCGCCGAGTGGGCGAAGTCTCGAAGCTGTTCGTCGATGCGGGCCTCATCGTCCTCGTGTCGTGCATATCCCCGTTCCGTTCGGATCGGGACAACGCGCGCAAGCTCGTCGGCGAAGGACAGTTCATCGAAATTTTCGTCGATACGCCGCTCGAAGTCTGCATCGCGCGCGACCCCAAGGGGCTGTACCGCAAGGCGATCGCAGGACAGATCAAGAACATGGCCGGCATCGACACGCCCTATGAAGCACCCACACGCGCCGAGATCGTTCTGAGGACCCCCGATGCGCAGGCGACCGTCCTCGCCGAGCGGGTCATCCTTTACCTCCAGAACCGAGCGGCGGTCGGGTAGCCCCGGGGGAGCGGCCTCTTGTTCGCGTGCCGGTCCCATTGTCGCCGAGCTCGGTCGCCAAGGACCGTCGGATGCGGCCGCCTATCGGTCTGAACGCCCGAGGACGCGGCCGGTACTCGGCTCAAAAGCTCTTGAAACTGGCCACAATCGTTCCGATCACCGCGGCAGCTGATCGCCAAGCCCGAGGACGCGGCCGGTACTCGGCTCAAAAACTCTTGAAGCTGGCCACGATCGTTCCGATCACGGCGGCGGTGACCGCCAAGCCCGCGGAGGCGATGAAGGCCCAATGGGCCGCTCGCCGGAGCGATGGACGCGCCGTGTCGTCGACGTAAATGGCGCCCATGTAGGCTAAGGTCCCCACCCAAGCGAACACCACGCTTCCAAAGGCGAGGTGCTCCTTGCGCTCGAAGAGGTATCCAAGGGTGGGCGCCTCAGCAAAGATCGGTTGACGCAATGCGTCGCGATAGGGGGTGTACAGCGCCGCTCCCAAGGCGCCGACGAGCGTGACCAGCGCCACGGCCAGCGTCACGGACAGGTGCACAGGTCGTTTGACGCGGCGAAGAAGAATCGCCGGATGCAAGAGTGCGGCCGCCGAAAGCCAACCCAAATGGCCATGGATGTGCTCTCCGACACGGATGAGGTCGAACGGCGCCACGCAGGGCTGAGCTTACCCGCGCCGGCAGTTGCCGGGCGCCCGGTCTGCTATTGAGGAGCGTTCGGAGCGGTCGCATGCACCACCTCTCGGAAAAGGCGGCACCGGTCGGCGCGCTTGCGGGTGCGGCCGGTCACATCCTCCTTTTCGAGGACGACGACACGCTGGCGGCGCTCTTGGCCCGCGTCCTACGCACCGAGGGGTATCAGGTCGACACCTTCGACACGGCCGACGCCGTGCCCCCAGCGGCGAAGCTTGCCCGATACGACGTCGTCTTGAGCGACATCCACCTCGCCGACAACACGAGCGGGCACGACGTCTTGCGCCGGGTCCGCGACTCGAGCGGAACGACGCCCGTCATCTTGATGACGGCGTACGCGGACATCGAGGGGGCGATGAACGCCGTCGGCGAGGGGGCCTACGACTACCTCGCCAAGCCGATCGATCCGACCGACCTGAAGCGCATGGTGTCGGAGGCGATCGGGCGACGCAAGCTCGCCAAGTCGTCGGATCCGCGGCCGGACCTGCCGAGTGGCCTGGCGGTCGCGGCCCAGATCGTCGGTACGACGCCTCCTATGTTGTCGGTGTACAAGACGGTCGCTCACGTCGCGCCCACGACGGCCACGGTGCTCATCGTGGGCGAGAGCGGGACCGGAAAGGAGCTCGTGGCCCGGGCGATCCATGCCAAGAGCGCGCGCAGCCTCAAGCCCTTCGTGGCCGTCAACTGCGGGGCCCTGCCGGAGTCAATCCTCGAGAGCGAACTCTTCGGCCACGAGCGAGGCTCGTTCACGGGGGCGAGCGCCACCAAACGCGGCCTCTTCGAGGAAGCGACCGGAGGCACCCTCTTTCTCGACGAGATCGGCGAGATCAGCCCGAAGATGCAAGTGCAGCTGCTGCGCGTACTTCAGGAAGGCGAGATCCGCCGGGTCGGCGCCGCGGAGACCATCCGGGTCGACGCGCGCGTCGTGGCGGCGACGAATCGCGATCTGAAGGTGGAGGTCGGCGCAGGACGGTTCCGCGAGGATCTGCTCTTTCGGCTTCAAGTCGTCACGGTGCGCGTGCCCCCGCTGCGCGACCGCAAGGGCGACGTCGCCTTGCTCATTCGGCACTTCATCGCCCGGCATGCCGATCGGCTCGGACGCCCGGCTCCTCGGGTCGCGGCCGAGGTATACGATTGCCTTTCCGCGTACAACTTCCCCGGAAATGTCCGTGAGCTCTCCCACATCATCGAGCGCGCGATGCTGCTCGCCCGCGAGGGGGTTATCACGGCGACGGACCTACCTCCGGAGGTGCTGCGGGGCTGGGGCGCGCAGGGTCTGACCGGGGCAGAGACGACCGGTGCCTCGATCGCCGATGACTGGCCGACCCTCGGAGTGCTCGAGCGTCGCTACATCGACCGCGTGCTGTCGCGAACGAGCGGCAACAAGACGCGCGCGGCCGAAGTGCTTGGAATCGATCGCCGCACACTCAACCGGATGTTTGCCAGGGAGAGAGCCACGGAGCAGGGCAAACCTCTGTCGGAGGCGGAGCTCGATGCGATGGAACACCTCGACGCAGAAGCCGAGGAAGAACGCGACGAAGAAAGCCTGAAGAAATGAACCTCTTGTCAGTCCGCGACCCTAGCTTGAATTCGCACGCTTTTTCGCCGGATCGAGCGGCGTTGCCCCCGAACGTCATCCGGGTTCCGGTCGTCCAGCAACGGCAGGGCTATAGCTGCGGGCCGGCCGCCACCCTGGTGATCTTGCGCTACTGGCTCGTCGAGGCGTACGCGGGGGTCGAAGAGAGCTCGCTCTACGAGCCGCTGCAGACAACCGACGCCCGCGGAACCGAGCCGGAGCCCATGACCGATCTCCTGATGGCCGTCGGGCTCGGGGCCCAATACGTGCACGGAGACGTGACCCTCGCGGATCTGGAGCGTGCAGTCGATGCGCGCGAGCCGCCGATCGTCGACCTGCAGGCGTGGAGCGATCACGGCGCTCCGTGGCGCGAGACCTGGGACGCCGGCCATTACGTCGTCATGGTCGGCTACGATCGGGACCGGCTGTTCTTCGTCGACCCGAGCCGAGCGACACCGCTCGGCTACGCCTTCCTGCTGCGCGACGAGCTGGAAGAGCGCTGGCACGATCTGGCCGGCGACCGGGACGAGCCGCGACACCGCATGGCCATCTTCGCGCGCGGGGCCCGGCGCTGGGACGCGCGTGACCCGCTGCCTTCGTACGCGACGAAGCTCGGCTGATCGGCGAGCCCTGTCTTGGTACCGTGGCTCTCGACGTTGCGCGGCCAGCCTACCGCCTTGGCCACGCTGCGTCGGGCCATCGGGTCGGGGCGGGTGCACCACGCCTACCTGTTCGACGGCCCCGAGGGCGTCGGCAAAGAGCTCGCGGCATTCGGCTTCGCGCAAGCGCTCGTTTGCGAGCGGCGCGCCGAAGGCAGTGCCGACGCATGCGGCGAATGTCGCGCGTGCGCACGCGCCGTCCCGAAGGCGGGGCAACGGGCGCCGCTGCATCCCGACGTGGTCGTGCTGGAACGGGGACTCTACGATCCGGCAGCAATCGGCCGCCGGACGCCGGAAACGCAGGATCTGAGCATCGACCAGATTCGCACGCTCGTGATCGAGCGAGCCGCCTTCCCCCCGTACGAGGGGCGCGCGAAGATCTTTGTCGTTCGCCGGGCCGAGGAGCTCAGCACGGCAGCGGCCAACGCCCTGCTCAAGACGCTCGAGGAGCCCGGACCCCGCACCCACTTCGTGCTCTTGTCCTGCGCCGCGGACTCGCTTCTGCCGACCATCCGGTCGCGATCGCTGCGCGTGCGCTTCGGCCCACTGTCCGACGACCTCGTGACCGACCTGTTGGTCGAACGCGGATCCGTACGGACCGAGGCGGCCGCCATCGCTCGGCTCGCGGCGGGCAGCATGGCTGCCGCTCTCGTGCTCAACGACCCCGATGCCTTGGCGGTGCGCCAGCATTTCGTCTCGCGCGCCATGGCCGCGATCGAATCGCGCGATGCCGGCGCGGTGTTCGATCTGGCCGAGGAGTCGAAGAAGGTGAGCAAGGACGCGCTCTTGCTTCAAATGCACGCGCTCGCGGCGTCGATCGGCGACCAGGGACGCGCCGCCGTCGCAGCCGCCGACGACCGCGCCGAGACGGCGTCCTTGCGGTACGCGATCGCCATGAACGCGATCGTGCAGATCGAGTCGAACGCGTCGGTCCAGCTTGCCCTCGAATCGATGATGCTACGCATGCGTAACGCCTGATCGGCCCTTCCAGCGTGACCGTCCAGAACGACGCTCCCGCTTTTCTCCGAGCCTCGAGCGAGAGCACCCCGCCCGCGGTCGTGTGATTTCTTTTGACGAATCATCCACGTGCTTCGGAACTTCCGCCTCGAACGGGCGATTGAAATGAGCTCTTCAACGAGGAAACCCAGCATCGGACGGTACGCTCGTCACGCGGAGGCGCAGCGGCCTGTTCAGTCTCCCGCATCGAGGATGGCAGGGGCAGGTTTATGTCGGATCCGGCCGCGTCTGCACGCCCGCGGGCAGGACGTCGTACTCGCGCTCGGAGAGAGCCACGCCGCGCCAGGCGAGAACGGCCCCCTCGCCCGCGACGATCACGACCCGCTCGATACCCGGGCCGGAGTATTCCGCGATGACCGTCCGCCCCCCGATTTCGGGGGCACCCGCACCGAGTCGTTCCACGCGCACGGGCAAACGACGCGTTCGTTCGAAGCGCACCCCCCCAAGCTCGATCGCCGACGACGGTTCGCCCCGTGGCGCTACAGCGCCGGCCGAAATCGGGGCCAGCCACGCCACTTCGGACCGGGCGGCGCGCGCGTAGACGGCGCGATCCTGCACGGCTTCGGGCGCAATGAACATCGTGGCGATGGGGCGATCCTCGGAGAAGACGAGCGCACCGGCGAGCCACGCTTCGTCCCGCTCCGCCCGGCGCACCAGGACATCGCCCAGCCGGCATGGAAACACCGTGAACACGTCCATCGACTCGATGGGTTCCTCAGGGCCGAGCCCCCGGCGCGATCGGGACCGGGCGCGCACCAGGGCCGTGCGCGCGACCAGGCGGCCGACCAAAAGCCCCCCCACGACGACGAGCCCATCGACGAGGAGTGTCAACGACATGCCTGGCCCGAGGGCCCGGCGCCGAACAGGCCCTGCAGCGCGGCGGCGCGACGCGCGATCTCGGCGAGCCCGTCGGTGGATCCGCCGTCTGCAAACCCGACCGGCGGCAACAGCGCGCCAATGACCGCGATCGCGTCGCAGCATCCGACGAGCTGACGCGCTCGATCCTCGGTGATGCCCCCGATGGCCACGAGCGGCACCCCGCGCGATCGGGCGCGAAGAGAGGCGGCGCCGAGTCCGGCGAACCCGACCACGGGGTCGGGGTTCTTCTTGGTCGACGTCTCGAAGACCGGTCCGAAGGCCACGTACCTCGGCCCGAACGACAGAGCCGAGTCGAGCTGATCGGGGGTATGCGTGGAGACGCCCACCCCGAGGTCCGGCGCGACCTGCCGCACGTCATCGATCGGCAGGTCTTGCTGTCCCACATGCACCATGTCGCAGCCGGCAGCGATCGCGAGATCGACGCGGTCGTTCGCAACGAGCGGAACGCCGATCCGGCGGCACATCGGAGCCAGCAGGCGCAATAGCCCGAGCGTCTGTCGGGCCGTCGCGTCCTTCGCCCTCAGCTGGAGCGCCGCCGGCTCGGCCGACAGCACCGCGCCCGCAAACGCGATCGGGTCGATCCGCCGTGCCCCGAGCAGCCCCACGTCCACGATCGCGTACAGACCGCGCATCGAACGGCCGGCGATCGGCACCGATGCCGCGTCCTGGCGACCGGGCATGGTCAGGCGACCCCGTCCGCCGGCGGGGCCACGACACCCGCATGCCGCACGGAGCTCGAAGGGCCGACGCGCGCGCGATCGAGATCGAGCGGCGGGTCGACCGAGACCACGTCCCCCCGCGCGACCGTATCCCACGCGAGGTTGGCCGCGCAGGCCGCCCGGTCGAGTCTCATGACGCGGCCGCGCGCCGGCAGGTAGGTGCCGTCCGGTCCGCGGAAATCGCCGCACAGGAAGGCTTCGCACTTGCCTTTGCTCACGATTCGATCCGAGACGACCCGCAGCCGGTGCGACGACGCGTCCGAGAGCGCATCCACCAGGCGCACGCCATCCCGACGCAGGACGAGGTAGCTGTAGGTCAGGCCTTCGCGCCGCAGGCCGGCCGCCCGCGCAACCGGCACCAGCCACGCCGGAAGATCGATCGGCACGTTCTCGTGGCACCAGTCCGAATCGCGCGTCAGAGCGGGGCACGGGGCGGCGTGCAAGCAGGGGGCGAAGACCGTCAACCCGAGCTCGACGAGCCGGTCGCGCGTGCGATGCAACCGGCGGGTGCGATCCTGGAGCGCTGGTTCGACGACGACCAGCGACCCGTGATCGCGGGTATGCCGGTCGAGCAGCCTCCGCAAGAGCGCAACGTGCCGCTCGATCCGAACGTCTTCGGCTTCGTCCACCCCGATCTCGCTCAGCACGTGCCCGACCAAGACCACGTCGTAGCGTCCCAGTCCATCGAGCACCGACAGCGGACCGGCGACGGCGCGGGCGCGCAGATCCACGCGACCGCGGCCCTGGCGGGCGCGCGCGATGGCAAGCCCCAGATCGAGCGCCTCGGGGTCGGCGTCGATCCACGTCGCGTCGAGCGCGGTCGAGGCGCAGGCCGCCCGGTCGATCGCGCGCGCGAGCCCCCAGGTCATCGCACCGAGGCCGGCGCCGACGTCGAGGACCTCGACCGGGCTTTGGGCTCCAAGAACGCCGGCGGCGACGAGCTCGCGCACCGCCGCCGATCCCTTGGGAACGTCGCGCGCAAACGAAAAGCCCAGCCGGGCCGCCCCGGCGTCGCGGACCGAAGCGCGGGCGCGCCCGGGATCGTTGTACGCATCGGACAGAGCGGCCACGCGCGCCGCGAGCCTCGCCACATCGCGACTGGTCGGCCAACCTCGCCCGCGGGCGACCTCGTCGAGCGTGTCGCGCCAGTCGTCTTCCAGCGGACGCACGAGATCGAGACCGACCATGGCAAAGCGCTCACACCCGGTTTGCGCCCGGGATCGCTTCACTATACTCGCCGCGTGCCCATTTGCCCGCCGCACCCGCCATCGGTGATCGATCCCATCGGGCCGGCCGAGCCCTTCGAGCCGTCCGATCCCGGCCGATCCGAGCCGCCCACCGACGCCGCCTGCCGGCCGTCGGAGCCGAGCGATCCGATTGTCGCCGTCGGCGCGGTCTGCCTCGGGCCAGACGGTCGGGTGATCGTCATTCGCCGGGGCCGTCCGCCGTCCGAGGGCGCCTGGACGCTGCCGGGCGGCCGCGTCGAACCCGGCGAAACGCTCGATCGGGCCGTCGTGCGCGAGGTCCGCGAGGAGACGGCCCTCGAGACCCGCGTCGTGTGCGCGCTCGGCCCGGTGACGATCGAACGGGAGGGCAGGCGCTACGTAATCCACGAGCATCTGGTCGTCCCGGTCGACGACACGCCACCTCGCGCCGGAGACGACGCGGCCGACGTACGCTGGGTCTCGCGCGACGCGCTGTCGGGGCTCGGCGTGCGACCGGATGCGATCGCTGTGGTGGATCAAGCCCTCGCCGAAGCCGACCGGCGATCGACCGGTACGGCGGCGCGCGCCGGGTCGGGGTGCCCGTGAAGCCGTCCGAGCGGCCGGGCCGAATCGTCGGCCCACTCGATCGCGCAGGACGGCGTGTCCGGCGCGCGCCGACTCTCGCGGCCGCTCTCGGACGCTTCGGACTTGCGACGGCCGCCGTCGGGTTCGCGTCGGTTCTGTCCGCCGGCTGCGCTCGCGTCCTGCCGCCGCCGTCGGCGCCGCCGAGCGCCGACGCCGCACTCGCCCGGATGCACGCGACCTTCGCGTGCGCCTTCGCCGTGCAGGCCAGCGCGAAAATCGACCGGCTCGGCAAAGAAGGCCGTGTGCGGGGCGACCTGCTTCTCTTTGCAGCGCGCCCGGCGCGCATTCGCATGGACGTCATCAGCCCCTTCGGCGTCGCCCTCGCGACGTTGACGAGCGACGGCACGCGATTCGCGCTGGCAGATCTGCGCGACAAGCGCGTGTTCGTGGGACCGGCGAGTGCATGCAACATTGCCCGACTCACGACCGTGCCGATCCCCGGACACGTTCTGGTCGATCTGCTGCGTGGGGAGGCACCCGTGCTCCAGCACGAGAGCGGGGCGACGTCGATCGCCTGGGACCCGCACGGGTACTGGGCCCTGACCGTCGAAGGCACGGCCGGCGCCGGCCGGTACGCCACGCGCGAGGACATCCGGCTGGTGCCCCGCCCCGAGGACTGGAACCTTGCCTGGCAGAGCCAGCGCATGCGGGTGCTCGACGTGCGCGTCTCGGAGGTCGGATTCGAGCTCTATCACGCGGAGCTGTCGGGCCACGCGCCCGCACCCACCGCGGGGCCACGCATCGATCCGGACAACCTCGAGCCCCCGCTGCCGCCGAGCGGTCCGCCATGCGACGCGGAGATCCCCCGCAAGATTCACGTCGAAGTCCCTGCGCCCGAATCGGACGTGCGCTTTCTGTATCAGGATCTCTCCTGGAACCCCCCGCTCGTCGATTCGACGTTCGATCCCCCGGCCTCGGCGGGCATGCCGGTCGAGCCGGTCAGCTGCCCGTAGACGGACCCGTCGATCGATCGAGGTTCGCGGATCGGAGCGCTTGCAGGACCGGACCGGTGCGATCGGTGATGATCCAGCGAGCGCCCCGTCGCACGAGGTCGACGGCTTCGGCCGGATCGTTGACCGTCCAGACGCCGACCCACAAGCCGCGGCCCGCGTAGCGGTGCACGGCCTGCGCGCCGGCTTGCAAACGCTCGAGGTGCAACGCGCTCACGAGCGGTGGCCGCACGAGCTCCTGCAGGACCGAAACCCAGCGCGATTGATCGACGTGGGTCAGCAGAGCGCGCGGCGCCGAAGGGGCCCATGCGGCGATCCGGGCGAGCAGCCGTGGGTCGAACGACGACAGCAAAACGTCGGCCGGACACGCCCGCAGCGACCGGGCGGTCGCCCGGACGAGCTCACGCCGGTTGGGCACGTCGCTTTTCAATTCGACGTTGACGCCCATCCCGACGCCGCGCGCCCATTCGAGCGCCTCCGACAGCGTGGGAATGCGCGCGCCCCCTCCGAGATCGAGAGCACGCAGCGTGGAAAGCGGCTGATCGGCGACCGAACGGATGTCGGACGACCCGCTCATCGCGCGGAGCGTCGGATCGTGGAAGACGACCGCTTCGCCCTCCGCGCACGTCCGCACGTCGAGCTCGATCGCGCGCGCACCCTCGAGCCGAGCGCGGTCGAAGGCGGCTAGCGTGTTCTCGGGGGGCCACCCCGGCCCTCGCCCGCCGCGGTGTCCGACGACCAGCGGCGCACCGTCGCGCCAGACGCTCACGCCGAAAGCTCTAGAGCGATCGACCGCGCGAGCGCGCGAGCCTCGTCGACCCGGTCGGCCGACAGCGAGATCGCCCCCACCACCGCGTGGCCGCCGCCGCCGTAGCGTTCGCACATGGCGGCGATGTTGTGCCGCCGCGCCACGGGCGACCAGGGGTTATACCCGATGCTGATCTTGCACCGGGTCTTCGAACGGCTCACGAGGACCGAGTACGCGCTTTTCGGATAGAGCGCATACGTGACGAATTTGCCCGCGACCTCGAGAATCTCGTCGCTCAGATCGACCAGCACGACGTCGCCCAGCATCTGCGCGTTCTGCTCGACACGTCGGATGAACGCCTCCTGCGTCTGCCCAAGCGGTTCGAAGGCCTGCATCACGTCGTCCGATCGGGCCACTTCCGACAGCGGCCGTTCGAGCAGACGCGGCACCATGGCCGCGATGAACGCGTCGTCGGCCGCGTGCTCGACGAGCGTCATCAGCTTGAGCTCAGGCTCCGCGCGGTCGACCACCATCCGAGCGCTCGGAAACGCCGCGGAGTCGATCATGTCCGCCCAGCGGACGAGCTCCGCGGTCGGCGCGGGATCGAGGCCGAAGCGTTCACGCCCGACGTCCGCGATGAGCTTGGTGGCCGAGCCGTACGCCCCGTCATGGAAAAAACGACGCTGACCGTGCCGTTCGCCGTCCGCCGCGGAGCGCTCGTACATCGCGCGATCCTCGGGCGTGACGAACGCACTGATGTGGTGATCGAAGTACCAGGTGAGCTGCGGCAGCGGCGTGAAGCGGAAATCGAGGATCGCGTTGACGTCGCCGACCAAGACCCCCGGCTCGACCCCGTTCTGGCCGGGGCCGTAGCCCGCTCCGTGGTACGTGAAGGTGGCGCCGTCGTCGGGCGACACGTGACGGTACAGCCGCGTGAACATCACCGCCGAGCAGAGGCCATCGAAACAGTGACCGTGCGTGGCGACGACGACGTGTGGGGGACTGGAAGTCACGCACCCGGACTTAGCATGGCGGCAAAACGGCCATGCGACCGGGTGATCTCAGGGCGCTTCGGCGGCTTGGAGCGCGGCGTCGAGCGTATGCAGGTCTTCGACCGATAGGGCGCCCGGATGCGCCGCTTCGATGGCCTTCGCCTCGCGCAGCCATAGCACCGACGGCGCTCGATCGCCGAGCGCCGCGAGGGTCAGTCCGCGGTACAGGGCGTACTCGGCGCGCTTGGGGTCACCCCAACGGGAGGCGTCGGGCTCGAGCCACGCAAACGTCTGCTTGGCCTCCGGATACCGTCCTCGCCGGAACTGGTCCTCGCCTTCGGACAAGGCCCCCGCGCACGCCGCCGGACCGAAGAGCAAAGCCAAGGCGCACAGAGTCGCCCATCGATCGCCGGCTGCCGTCCCCATCTGACCCCAACTTCCGGGCGCCCTCGGGCTAGAGCGCCGACCGCACGCGCTTGCCGGCCGCCCGGAGCATCTGATCGACGGTCGTCAGATCATGCATTGGTTCGGTCGACTCGTTGCTCGGTTCGACCGATCCGAAGGGGCCGAGCGCGTCGGCGGCGGTAACGGGGGCGAGCGTCGGACCCTTGGCGCTCGCGTCCCATTTGGCCGCAAGCTGTCGGGCAATCCGGTCGATGAGCGGCCGGGTGGTCTCGCGCCGGTTCGCGCTCACGAAGGCGGCATGCGGATGCAAGCGCTCGAGGGTACGCAGCGCGCGAGGATCGAGCCGATCGACTTTGTTGAACACGAGCAGCCGCTCGATGTCGATCAGGTCGAGCTCTTCGAGCACCCGCACGACCGTGCGGATGTGATCGTCGCGCGCCTCGTCGACGGCGTCGACCACGTGCAGCAGCAGGTCCGCGTCGGCGGCTTCCTCGAAGGTCGCGCGGAAGGCCGCAAAGAGGTCCTTCGGCAAGGCGCGGATGAAGCCGACCGTATCGGTCACGACCACTTCCCGTTCGCCCCACCCCGCCCAGCCGCACCGTAGGATGCGCGACCGCGTGTCGAGCGTCGCGAAGAGCCTGTCCTCGGCCAAAACGCTCGACCCCGTCAGCGCATTGAGCAGCGTGCTCTTGCCGGCGTTGGTGTAGCCGACGATGGCGACCGTCGGCACCCCTTCGCGGGCGCGCTTGCGACGTCGCTGCTCGCGCTGCTTGCCGAGCTGCTTCAACTGCAGCTCGAGATGCGCGACGCGGTCCTTGGCCCGGCGGCGCCCGACCTCGAGCTTGGTCTCTCCGGGCCCACGCCCGCCGATGCCGCCGGTGAGACGCGAAAGGCTGTCGTCCTTGAGCGACAGCCGCGGCATCGCGTACTTGAGTTGCGCGAGCTCCACTTGCAGCTTGCCGTCGCGACCTTCGGCCCGTTGAGCAAAGATGTCGAGAATCAGTTGCGTGCGATCGATCACGTTGAGATCGGTGTGCTTGGCGATCGCGCTGGCTTGGGCGGGCGACAGCTCGCGATCGAACACGAGGGTACGCGCGTCCTGTTCGATCGCGCGCACGACTACGTCTTCGAGTTTGCCTTTGCCGAGCACGAACTTCGGATCGATCCGATCGCGCATCTGGACGACGCAGTCGGCGACGTCGGTTCCGGCCGTGCGCGCGAGCTCGCGAAGCTCGCGCATGCTTTCGTCGGCGGCCGCGCGAACCCCCTTCGACTTGTCGCCGACGTGAACGAGGATCGCGCGCCCGTCTTTGGCGTGGACTTCGCGCGCCCGCGCCCGCCGCGCGAATTCGGCCTCGAGATCGGCCATGAGGCGTCCGACGTCGGCGTGCGCCTGAGCGAGCGGCAGCGGACCGATCTCGCGATACGGCGGCATCCCCTCGTCGCCGGCGGGCACGTTGTGGGCGTACACGAGCCATCGGGGCTCGCCGCCGTGCGCCAGTTGGATGGCGGCGACCAGATCGAGCCGCAAGCGGACCAGATCCACCAGATCGTCACGCGTGAGCGGCTCGCCTCGCAGGTGCGTATGGACGAGCCGCAGGCCGCGAAACCGACCTTGCGCGGCGCGCAGCCGTCCGATGTCGGGCAGCATCAGCTTCGACGCGTCGCCGACGATCACGGTGTCGACCTGGCCGGAACGGTGCACCAGCACGCCGACTTGGCGCCCGGTCTCGAGCGATACCGCGGCCAGCGATCGCGTGAGCTCCGGCGTGGTGATGTCGTCCGCCGGTACGCGGCGTCGGTAGAGGCGCTCAAGCGCCCGCAGGGCCGACGGCGGCAGTCCGGTCGTGTTTCCGTAAACTTGAATAGTCTTTTCCTAGCACACATTCCGGTTCCGCGCCGCGGCAGCGGCACGCCCCCGGGCCGACTGTCTGGCCTCGCGGGATGAGCGGACCGGAGGCGCGCGCAGGCGCGCGCCCGCGCCTGGCCGGTCGCTCGGCGGCCGGGTGCCGTTTACGTTCGAGGCCCTTCGGACGCGGCGAGCTCCGACAGCGCCCGCCCCGACATTCGGAAGATGCGCCACTCGTCCATCCTCTCGGCGCCGAGCGCGCGGTAGAAGGCGATAGCCGGCTCGTTCCAGTGAAGCGCCGACCACTCCATCCGGCCGCACCCGCGATCGGCGGCGATGCGGGCGACGGCGACGAGAAGCGCACGGCCGATGCCTTGGCGCCGGTGAGCGGCGTCGACAAAGAGATCTTCGAGATAGAGACCCGGCCGGGCGAGAAACGTCGAATACGTGTGAAAGAACAGCGCAAAGCCGACGACCGCGCCTTGCTCTTCCGCCAAGAGGACCTCGGCGTACCGGCACGCGCCGAACAAGTGCTCGCGCAGCTCCGCCTCGCCGCCGGCGATTTGGTGCTCGAGCCGCTCGTAACGGGCCAGCTCGCGAATGAGCCCCGCGATGGCGGGCACGTCGTCCGAACGGGCGGGGCGGATCGTCACCGGTTCAGTCATTCGTAACCATGCTATCATGGTCATATGAAGCGCGTGGCGGCCGGGACCTTCAAAGCGATCTGTCTGAAGCTGATGGACCGTGTGGCGACCACGGGTGAGCCCATCGAGATCACCAAGCGAGGCAAGCCCCTCGTGCGGCTCGTCCCCGCACAGGACGACGACAGCCCGCCGCGTAGCATCTTTGGGGCCGCGGCGCATCGCATCCTCTTCCTCGCCGAGGACGAGGAGCTCTTGTCGACGGGCGAAGTCTGGGATGCCGCGCCCTGAGGTGGTGCTTCTCGATACGCACATCTGGCTCGACGTGGCGTTCGGCCGATCGAGCCGGTTTGCGATGCGCGTACGTCGCCAGCTGGACGCTGCGGCGAGCGCGGCTTGCCTCTACGTGGCGGCCATCACTCCCTGGGAGGTGGCGATGCTCGTCCGGAACGGCAAGGTCCGGGTCAGCGGTCCGGTGCTGGATTTCGTCGTTGCGGCTCTGCGCGAGACACGAACGGCCGTGGTTGCGTTCGAACCCGCCGTCGCGGTGGACGCCGTGGAGCTACCCGACTGGGACCATCGCGATCCGGCGGACCGCTTGATTGTAGCGTCGGCTCGCTTCATGAACGCCGTGCTGGCCACGCGGGACGGGGCCATTCTCGACTACGCCAGGAGCGCGAGGGCCGTGAGGGTGATGGATCCCTGCGCTTGACCTCCGACGGCGGTGCCGCGGTGCGGACCCGGCGCGCATCGGTGCTCTGGGCGCGCACCTGAGCGACGCGCTCGACATCGACGTTACATCGACGTCGACGTGTTGCGCCTCGAGGAGCTTGGCCCCGGCGTTCCGGGATCGCGTTCTCGCCGAGGGACTCAGGCTCGATGGCCCTGAGCGGGCAGGCGCGACCGCCGCGATCGCCCGCCTTCGGGGCGAAGTGGGCGGCCGTCGCCCCGGCCCGCTTACGGCGACATCGCCGCGTTACTCGGCGGCGGGCGGCGGCTCCTCGCGGTCGATGTCGACCGGGAACGTGGGCTCATCGTCCGCCTGGTACGAGCCGATCTCTGCGTCCATCTTGATTTCGACGAATGTCGGGGCCGTCCACTCCATGGCTCGCTCCTACGACCCGAAGGGGGGTAACCGGGTCGACCCGTATCTTGGGCGGTTTCGGCGCCGATCGCAACCGCGCCGCGGGAGCACCACGGCTACTTCTTGACGCGCGCGAGGCAGTCCCCGGCGTTACGCGTAGCTACTTGTTGACGCGCTCGAGGTAGTCCCCTGTGCGCGTATCGACCTTGACCCACTCGCCCTCCTTAATGAAGAGCGGGACGTTGATGGTCGCTCCCGTGGACACTTTGGCGGGCTTGGTGGCACCGCTCGCCGTGTCGCCCTTTATTCCGGGTTCGCTTTCGGAGACTTGCAGGACGACGCTCGGCGGCAACTCGATGCCGATGGGGTTGCCGTTGTAGATCGTGACTTCGCAGTCGAGCCCCTCGCTGATGAAGCGCACTTCGTCGCCGACGGCCTCCTTCATCACGTGGATTTGGTCGCCGGTGTTCGTGTCCATGAACACGAGGCTGTCGCCCTCGTCCCAGGAGAAGGTCATTTTGCGCGTCTCGACGTCGGCCACTTCGACCGACTCGCCGGACTTCCAGGTGCGTTCGATCACGGCGCCGGTCTGCAGGTTCTTGATGCGGGCACGCGTGAAGGCCTGCCCTTTGCCCGGTTTGACGAACTGGTGCTCGACGACGGCGTACGGCACGCCATCGATCTGGAGCTTGAGTCCTTTGCGGATGTCGGTCGTCTGCATGGCCCGCTTTCCGTGAAAGGCCCAGCTAGCACGCGCTCGTACTGCGCAGCAACCGGCGCTTTCCGAAAGAACGCGATCAGACCGAGCCAGGCGCAAGCGACAAGCGGTGCGAGCAGAGACAGGGATCGGGGAGCGGTCAGGGTCGCGGTTGCGATCGGGGTCGGGGTCGCGTTCGGGGTCGGGGTCGGGGTCGGGGTCGCGTTCGGGGTCGGGGTCGCGGCCCCTTGCGCCATGAGCGTCGACAGGGGCCCTAGGAGCCGGTCGCGATCGACAGCGCCAGCGATGCCAGCCACTTCGCCTCGCCACGAGTACTGCCACACCGCTGCCGCCGCCCACGGTTCGGGAACGTAGAAGCAGACTTGAGAAGTCGGATTCGCGAGAAAGAGCGGAAAGCCGCCGAGGCCCGTCGTGTCGATGGCGTTCGTCTCGAAGTAGCTGCCGAAGGTGTACACGATGGGCGTTCGGCCTGTCGCCTGGGCGACGGTTTTGAGAAAATCCCGCATGCGCCTCGCGATGTCGGCGGCGGACGCCGCGCCGGACCCACCCGGATACAAGCAGTCGGCATCGCCGTCGGGACACTCGATGTCGAGGATGGGGGATAGATCGCGCGGGCCGAGCGGACCCACGACGGATAGAAAGCGTTGCGCCTGGGCGACCCCGTCCTGCGTGGAATCGAAAAAGTGATACGCGCCCCGAACGACGCCCGCGTTCTGGGCCTGCTCCCAGTTGGCCGCAAAGCTCGATTGGGTGTCGTAGGTGCCCTGCGTCGCCTTGATGATCGCGAACGTGACGCCTGCGGCGGCGACGGCGCGCCAGTCGATGGGTCCCTGGCCGTCGAAGACATCGATGCCTTCGACCCCGGCCGCCGTGCACTGCAGCAGCGGCGTGGTCGCCGATCCGGTCGGGGCTCGCCGCGGGGCGCCCCCGCACGCGATGACCAGCACGATGCCGAGCAGCCAAACCCGCTTGCGCATGCCCTCCGGTTCGGCCGACCCGGCGACTTTGTTGCGCGCCTCGCGGTTGTCGCTTGCGAGCGGGCGCGACCGCGGCGTAGAGCGTGGGGCGATGCATGAAATCGACGACGAGCTCCGCGAGATCAAACGCGAAATCATCGAGTCGCGCGGGCTCGTCATCAAAACGAACAATCTGGCGAACGCGCTCAGCGCCGACATCAAGTCGATCGCCAAGCGCCAGCAGGGCTACGAACGGCGCCTCGGGTGGAACAGCGCCACGGCGTACATCGTCTTCGTCGTCGTCGTCTTCGCCGCACTCAAGTTTGCCGTCGATGCGCGCGTCGACGCGATTGAGGCGACGAGCAAGCATTTGCGCGACGAAAATGGACGGCTGAGCTCGGACTTCGAGGCGCTGCGCCAGCGCGAAGCGGAACGGCAGGCCGCCGAGCTCGAAGCGGCGAAGTTTTACGACTTCGCCAAACAAGGCAAGCGCCCCGAGCTCATCCGGGGATGGGAGACGATGCGCTCGAAGCCCCTGAGCAAGGCGGAAGCGCAGTTTCTGGCGGACGCCGTGGACAAGGCCAAAAGCGAACAGGCAGCCTTGCTTTACGTGCAGGGCCTGGACAGCGAGCACCTGCAGCGCTGGCAGGAAGCGGCCACCGCGTTCGAGGAATCGCTGCGCTACTCCGACGTCAGTGCCGTCGCGCCTCAAGCGAAGCTGCGGCTCGGCAACGCGTACCGCAAACTTCACAGGCAGAAGGACGCGATTCCATTGCTCGAGCAGCTCGCCGACTCGACGACCGACCGCGACGCCCAGGACGACGCGCTCGAGCTTCTGGCGTGGTGCCAAACGGAAATCGAGTCGTACGACGACGCCAAGAACACCTGGCGGACACTCTTACGGCGATTCCCCGATTCTCACTTTGCCCCCGAGGCGAAGCTCGCGCTCCAGACGCTCATGATCAATCACTAGCTGCATGCGCCGCGGACCGCCCGACGGACCGTGCAGCGCTGCCGGCGCTCGAGGCGGCGCTGTCGGTCATCGAAGACGATCGCTGATGCCGTTAGCCTGCCCCCGGGGAGCGGGGCGGCGTGCCCACCGCCTTTTGACGCGCGCCGGAGTGAGCCGCGATCCCTACCCACCCGTTAGCGCCGCGCCTTCTCCTTGCCCGCCACAGTCGCCCTGGCCCCCTTCCGCCGCTTGGACGCCGAGCTTCGCACCTTCGACACGGGCTTCGACGCATCGGCCAGAGCGAAATCCTGGATGAGGGCGTCCACGAGCCGAGCGGTTTCGTCCGGGGAGGACGTCGCGGACAGGCACCGCACGTACGCCGGCAGAACTTTGGGCCAGTCCACGTTCACGTGCCGGGAGCCGCTGTGGGCGACTCGCCGAAGAAGCGCGAAGACAATCGCGAACGCCTCTCGGGCCTCACCCGGGTCTCCGTCGCCGGAGAAGCGAAGAACGTCCTCGATCAGTTGCTCGCACTCGGCAATCCACTCCTCGGTGGCCTCGGAGGTCTCCGTAACGGTCTTCGAGCCGACGCGGAACGACGCGCCGGATACGCCACGGTGGATCGCGTCTCCGAACGCTTTCACTTGGTCCGGAACCCCCGAGCGCTTCTTGCCCCTGGCGGCGAGATCCTCGAAGGCCACGAAGCCGTCGACGACCTCGTCGATGCGGGCTTTCGGCACGTGCCCGATCGCCCGATCGAGAACGACGAGCAGATCGCGGCGCGTCATCTTTCGCAGGGCACTTCGAAGCTTGTCGCGATCGACGCTTCGGTGGCTCACCTGCCGACCCTGCCGGGAGCTGCCCGGATGCGCTCCGCGAGGAATCGTCGGAGCCACGCGATGGGCGATTCGTCCGGTGGTCACGCGAAGTACGAGCCTAGTCCACAGCCCGGTCGGGTCAACGGACCGCCGCACCCCTGCCCCTCCCCGGAACGCGACCTCGTCGTCGGCAGGCGTTGCCGCCGCGAACCGCTGCGCGCACCCTCGATCCGAGTGGCGCCGGCCGCACTTCAGACGGGCGCCGGTGCCGCCCACCTGCGCCACGCGGCACCTTCGTGGCGCGGGGCGTAGGCATCGGGATGCAGGATTTCCGCGAGGATATACGCCGTGTCCAAGACGCTTGGACCCGATCGGTTGAAGTAGCGGTTGCCGTCGGCGACGAAGACGCGATCGGTACGCACGGCGCGCAGGTCGCGCCAGCCCGCGCGTTCGGCAAAGAGCGGCATCTCCGCCATCGTGCGATCGAGGCCGAAGCCGCACGGCGCGACGACGAGGACCTCGGGGTCCGCCTGGCGCACGTCCTCCCAGGGGACCGCCCTCGAATGCACGCCCGGTGATCCGAGCAGGGGGGTCCCACCCGCCCAGTCGACCAGCTCGGGTCCCCAGTTTCCCATCGCGAAGATGGGATCGATCCACTCCAAGCAGACGACCGACGGTCGGCGCAAGGCGCGCGTGGTCTCGGCGAGAGCGGCGAGTCGGGTGCGGATGCTACCCACCAGCGACTCGCCGGCCGCGGCCAACTCGAGCACGCGTGCCACGGCGACAAACCCATCGAGGATCGCCTCAAGCGATCCGGTATGGAGGGCGACGACGTGATTTCTCAGCAGCTCGGCCGCCCTCGCGCCATGGGCCAAGTCCGCGGGGCTAACCGCACACACCTCGCAGTGGGTCTGCGTGATGAGCACGTCCGGCGCGAGCGCCGCGATGGCCGCCTCGTCCACCTCGTAGAGGGGCTGACCGGCGTGCAGCCGTGTGCGCACGCGCTCGTCGATGTCGCGGCTCGATCCGGTGACGTCGAACGTGGGGCGACTGACGCTCGGCAATCGCGTGACCCAGCTCGGGGAGTCGCACTCGTGCGACCGGGCGACGAGCCGGTCCCCCGCTCCGAGCGCGCAGACGAGTTCGGTGCCACTGGCGAGCAGAGAAACGACGCGCGTGGGCGGATGGTTCATGAGGGGCTCGGGCGTCGTTCGTCGAACGACGGAATCGAAGCGCAACGTCCAATCGAGCCCCTCTTGCGGCAGGGCTCCCGTTCAACCTACTCCGGGGCGCCGCCGAAGCGAATGGCGCTGCTCGATGGCTGCGGCGTGCGGGCTGACGTTTGCGTCCGCGAAACGCGTCAACTTCTGGAATCCCGACGGCGGTCGACTCCTCGACGAGCACGATGATCTCCGCAGGCCCAACTGGGACCTCGTCCGGGAGCGTGACCGCGGGGGCTCGGGTTCAGATGAGGTCGAGCAGCGCATCCGAGAGATCGTCGCTCCGGTCCATCACCTCGACGGCTCTCACCTCGATCGCGGCCGCCAGGGCGGCAGCGGCAGCACGCACGCGCTCTCGGCCGGCCTCGTTGCCGCCCTCCTTGTCGAGCGCACGAGCGGCTCGTCCGAGCATCGCCTGCGCCAGCGACAGGTCGCCATCGCTCGGGCCTTCGGCCGCTTCGGGAGCCGCGGCCCGCATCGCCTCGACCTCGGCGCCGGCGCGCCGGCGGTGCTGCTCGGTGAGTCGGTACGGGCTGTCGGCGATGTGCACGTCGGCGCTCTGGCCTGAAGGCAGGTGCTGCGCTCGGACGTGCAGCACCCCCGACAGATCGAGCTTGAAGGTCACCTCGACCGGAGCGCCGGCAGGACCCGGCGGCAGAGGCTCGACGCGCACGGTGCCGAGCTGGGTGTTGCCCGGAAGCCGCGGGTGCTCGCCCTGCACGATCGGCAACTCGGCGGCGCTCTGGTCGGCGACGACGGTGAAGACCGTCTGCGTCCGCTCCACGGGCACGACGGTATCCCGGGGGATGACCGGCGCCACCGCCAAATCCTCGGCTTCGCCTTCGAGGTAGTCTTCGTCGGCGACCCCAACCGCCAGCGTGTGCGGCGTGATGTCCACGAGCACCTCGTCGATCTCGGCGCCGCCGATGCGCCCGGCCAAGATCGAAGCGCCCAGCGCGACGGCGCGGTCGGCATCGAGATCCACGTGCACTGGACGGCCCAAATGGGCGGCCACCATCCGCCGCACGAGCGGCATCTTGCTCGCCCCGCCGACCAGCAGGATGCGGCTGGCGTCGGCGGCGGTAATGCCGGCATCGCGCATGGCCGCCGCGATGTGTTCGAGCGTGCGCAGCACGAAGGGCCTCGCCGCCGCTTCCACGTCTTCGCGGGTCAACGCGAGATCGAGGTGCACGGCGTCGGCCCCCTCGCCGGCCAGGAAGGGATCGAAGAGGCGCACCTCCTCCTTGTCGGAGAGCGCGATCTTCGCCCGCTCGACGGCCTCCGCCAGGCGCGTCATGGCCCGCGGATCCTTTTCGACCGCCGCACGCTGCCCGCCCAGCCGGCCGAGCACCCACTGGCCGAGTGCGTGGTCGATGTCGTCGCCGCCGAGGTGAGTGTCGCCGCGGCTGGCGCGCACTTCGAGCAGGCCTTCGTCGCGCTCGAGGATGGAAACGTCGAACGTGCCGCCACCCAGGTCGTAGACCACGACCAGCTCTTCGGCACCGGACTGGTAGGTCAGGGCGGCGGCGGTGGGTTCGTTCACCAGCCGCTCCACCGTAAGCCCTGCCATCGCGCCCGCATCGCGCGTCGCCTGCCGCTGCGCCTCGCCGAAATACGCCGGAACCGTGATCACGGCCCGGGTCGGCCGGCGCCCGGTCGAGGCCTCGGCTCGATCGAGCAGCGCACCGAGAATGAGCGCAGAAATCTGCGGTGGCGACAGAAGCTTGGTCCCGACCGCCAGGCGCGTGTCGGTGCCCATCTGTCGTTTCACGGAGACCACCGTGCCCGCCGGATCGAGCAGCCGACGGTTCTTCGCGGATCGCCCCACATACAGCTCGCCCGCCGGTCCGCCGCCGACCACGGAGGGCAAAAGCTCGGCGCCGGATCCGTCAGAGAAGAGCTTCGCTTTTCCGTCCACCACCGCGCCGATGAGAGAGTTCGTCGTGCCCAGATCGATCCCGACCGGAAGCTGCTCGCTATTCATGATCTCCTCGCCGACCGCCTTTGCCTGTTATCGGGGAATGGTCGCACCCAACGCACTGCCGTCCCGATTGGCTCCTGGGCCGCGCGCGCGGTCGGCATCCGCGACGACCACCTCCGCCTCGCGCAGGATCCGCTCGCCGATCGCGTAGCCCGGCCGCACCACCTCGACCACGGTGCCCCGGCGCTCTCCGGGAGCCGGCGCGCGCACTTCGACCACGCGCTGCCGCTCGCCGTCGACCGGGCCCCCCGTGCGCCGATCCACCGAGACCCCCAGATCGCGAAGCGCGCCCTCGAACTGCGACTGAAGCACGCGCAGGCCCCTGCCAAGGGATCCTTGGGCGCCGGTGGATCCTTGGGCGCCGGTGTCGACCGACCGTGCGACCGCGAGCACGCGCCCGAGGAGCCCACGCTCCGCGGGCCGGCGGCGCAGGTCGAGCGCCGCGGCTTCTGCCACCACACGTTCGATCGCGTCGGCGACCGGGATGAGCGCCCGCAGCCAGCGCTCCCCGTCGTCGGCCCCCGCAGTCGCCGGCTCGTCGATGTCTTCGATCTCCTCGCCTCGGGCCTCTTCCGCCTGCGCACGGAGCGCATCGAGGCAGGACTCGGCCGCGGCCTGAGCTGCAATCGCCGCCCGCCCCTGCCGCCGTACCTCCCTGAGCAAATCGTCGAGGCGCACAGCCAGATCTTCCAGAGTCGGATCGCTCACGGAACCCCCTTGGGCGGCCCCGGGGCCTTCGCGGTCCGGCGCGCTCGGGCCGGCGTCGCGACCGACCACAGCTCCGAATCGGCGTTCATCGCCGCCAGCCGCAAGAGCGCCACCGCCGTCGCCCCGGGAGGCGCCGCGGGCGGCGCAGCGGGCGGTGCGGGGGGCGGGATCTCCGGCAAAAGCCGAGTCAAGAGCTGCTCGGCCCGCGCCCACGGGTCGCTCAGCAACTCGTAGGCGTCGCGGACCCGCCGAAAGCCCTCGGGATCGGTGTCGGGAGCGTGATCGATCACGGCGCGTCGATAGGCTCGCTTGATGACCGAAGGGTCGTTCTCTTCGTCGCCGATCCCCAGCGCCGATCGGGCCTGCTCGAACGGGCTGACGAGACTCATGGCCGCTGGCTCGGTCGCCGCGCGCGGCCGGGGCGGGGCGCGATCCCGCTTTCGTTCAAAAGGTCCGCGACCGCCCGCATCAGCGCTGGGCCCGGCGGCAGACGCGCGATCATGTCCCCGAGCCTCTGCTCGAGGCGCCGCAGCTTGTCCGGGGCGATGTCCAGCATCTCGTCGAGCGGAATCTCGAGCGTGTCGAGCAGCCTGGCGAACAGTCCCTGCTCCCCATCCGAGAAGCCGAGATCCGGATCGTCGTCGTCCTCTTCGCTGACGAACGTGACCATGCTGAACTCCGGCGCGAGCACCAAATCAAAGTCGCGCGCGGCCTGGTCGGGATCGGGTGTCCCGGCAATCTCCACCGGTCGGGTGCCGGTCGCGAGCGACTTGAAGAAGGCGATGCGGTCGCGCGAAAGGCCGGGCGCGATGCGCGGCAGCAGCTTCGCCGCGAGCTTGCCGTTGCCGGCCACCGCGAGCGCCTCCGCCATCGCGGTGAGGGCCGGCAGATCGTGGGCCCCATCCAGATCCCGCGAGGCGACGAGGAGCGCGTCGTCAAGGCCCGCGAATACGGCCACTGCCGAGAGCTTGGCCACATTGCGGGGCGATGTGCGCCAGGCCACCAGCGTGGCGCGCAAGTGCTCGCGCGCCACGTCGTCGGCGGCCTGCGTCGCGGCGATGACGATCGAGGCGCCGTCGAACGCGAGGCGCGCGCCGGGACCGAGCGCATCGCGAAACGTCGCAGCGAGCGGGAGGGGAAAATCGTCTTCCGTGGCCGTGCGCGCGAGCTCGCACGCAAGGGCGCCGGCCGTCGCGGCTCCCGGCACCATCCCCTCGAACGGCGCGATCCGCCGGCGATTGCCGAGGACCTGCCGCGCCCGGGCGGCGAGCTCCGCATCCTGGGTCGCTTCCGCGGCGGCCAGAATAAGCGTCTGGGCCCGATCCGTGTCTCCTTGGGTTGCGGCGAGCGCCACGCGCTGCTTCCACGCGTCGACGTTGCCGGGCGCCTGCTCGAGGAGAGCGTCGAGACGCCGCTCGGCATCGGCCGGACTGCGCACAGCGAGCGCCTCCGTCTCGATCAGGTCGAGCGAGTCTCGGAACTTGCCGACCGCGAGGCGACGCGCCCGCGCGACCGACTCGAGGGCGGCCTTCGCGTCGCCGGCCTCGAGCCATCCTAGGGCGGCGACCTTGCCGGTCGCGGCGGCGAGCGGCCCCGCGTGTGCCGTTTTCTCGAGCGCATGCGCCAGCCGATCCGAGGCCGCTGCCGCATCGCGGTACGCCTGGCGCCCCGGCTTCGCGCCCCGCCCGTGGGCGCTCTCGCACGCGGCGAGCCATTTGCCGCGCAGCGCCTCGATCAGATCCGCGCCGAGCGCGATCGCACGATCGAAGCTCCGCGAGGCCGCGGCGGGATTCGAGCGGATCTGCGTGAAGCCGAGGTAGAGCGCCGCGGCCGGACGCTCGCTCGGGTCGAAGAGATCGATGCCGGCCTCGCCGATGATCGCGGCGGCCGTGCCCGGCGAGGTCGCCGCGGCGAGGCGCGCCGGCACGACCCGCGCGCGCAGATGCGGATCCGCCATCAGCACCGGGGGCAGCGCGGCCAGCTGCTCCGCGCTGAGGGCCGCCTCGGCCGCCATCCGTCGGCGCGCCTCTGCGTCGCGCGGCACGCGGGGCGACCGACTGAGGGTGACCAGGGCCTCGATCGCGCCCTCGGGCGCCTGCAGCGCGGCGGCAGCGCCGATCTCCTCGGCGAAGATCTGCGATCGCGCGGCCCTCGGGATATGACGCACGACGGCTCTCGCCAGGTCGACTTCGCCGCGAACCGCGTGGCCGACCGCGCGAGCCACGGCGTGCAGCGCACGCAGCGGCGCCGCCGGGGTCGCGGGCGCAGCGACCTCGCCACGCACGGCCTGCAGCAACGGTCCGATCGCCGTTGCGACGCCGGGGTCGCCGGCGACGAGCTGGGCGGCCAGCTCGTCGTTTCCCGCGGCGAACGCGGCGAGGGCCTCTTCGATTCGGAGTTCGGGCGTGCGCCGGCCGCCCGCGGCGGCGACGGCGAGCGCCTGCACGGGCTCGCCGGCCCGGCGCAGCTTCCGAGAAAGCCGCACCGCGATCGCGTCGAGTTGGGCGCCGCGATCCCCCTGGGCCGCATCGCCGGCGTCCGGCGGAGCGCCGTTCGCAAGGGCGCGCGTCAGGAGCGCGACGGCGGAGCGCGGGCTGCGCTCGACCTCGTTCTCGAGAACCGAGAGGTCACCCTGGACGAGCGCCCGCTCGTGCCGATGGGCCCTGCGCTCGCGGCGGCTTCGCTTGCTCAACAGTGCGTCGGGTACACGAGTGGGCGAGCGCGTTCAAGGGGCAACCGGCTCGACTCGGAACGGGCACGATTTCTGCGGCGCGGCGAGTCGTGTCCCGGACAGATGACGAGGACGAAGCCGCCTGACGATGGTTCTCGACGCGGGGGGGGCCATCGCCACGTCGCGTGAGTAGCCGCGGCCCTTTTTACGTCGGGCGTTCCATCTCGGTGAGTAGCATGCGCGCGGTCAGGATGCGGACGCCTTGCACCGTGCGGCCGATGAGGTGGCCGAAGTCCGCGACGTCGCCGGTGAGGAGCACCTCGCAATGGGAGGCCACGGCGGCGGCGAGAATCGGCACGTCCTTGGTCGGCAAGCCGTGCGCCTCGTCCAGCGCAACAAGCGCGCTCGTGATTTCGACCCGGTGCAGCAGCGCCGTGAGAGGTGCCACGGCATCGGAGCGTTTGCGAGCGAGGTTGCGCTCCGCTTCGTTGGCGGCATAGGGCGATGTGACCAGACGGTTGGATTCGATGTGCCAGAGCCGCGTCAGGCCGCAGCCGGTTCGCCACGCCGCCGAAAACATCACGTTCGCATCGAGAAATACCCGCGTCACGCAGGCTTGCGGTGCGATATGGTGTCCGGATCGAGACCCAGCGCACGTACCTCTTCGCGCGCCGTTTCGTAATCGGCCGCGTCGACGGCGTTGGAAAGCAGAAACTCCGCGACGCGCCGGTCGTCGTACATCTCAAGCGCGGTCGCCACGGCGGGGCGCAATAGGATGCCCTCGTCGCGCTCCTCCGCGATCACGAGCGAGCCGTCACGCAAGCCGAAGCGCTTGCGCAACGCCGAGGGAATCGTGAAGACCCCCTCTTGCCTGTTTCGCTGTACTGCCCCATGCGCGATTTCCGTGATGTCTGATATTCTGCTATTCTGATGTCCCGAAGTCAAACGATGCGGCACGCCGTGGGCCCGTTGCCGGCGGGGTACACAAACCGCTGGCGTTACTTCTCCCAGAGAGCCGCGAGCTCGAGCTCGAGTGCATCGAACGGTTCTCCACGCACCTTCGCTTCGTCTCGCCACGCCCCGATCAGCAACCAGCGCTCGCCTTCCCGACGGAAGACTTCGAGCGTGCGGGCGAGCGGGTCCACGAGCCACGCATGGGAAACGCGCTCGCGCAGGTAGATCGGCATCTTGTCGGCGCGATCGCTCGCGGCGCTCGACGGCGAGAGCACCTCACAGATCCAATCGGGCGCCAGCTCAAACGCCGTGGCATCCGGCAACTCGGGCATGCGCTCGCGACGCCACCCGGCCAGATCGGGCACGAGGATGTCGCCGTGCAGGTGCAGCTCAGGCTCGTCGAGCAGGATCCACCCGCCGGGACCCCCCTTGCCACGGTGGAACGGTGCGGTGAGCTCGCTTCCGAGCACCGACGACGCCAACGCATGAAGAGAGGCCGGCCGCGGCTGCGTGACCAAAACGCCGTTGATGATCTCAGCGACGCGGTTTCTCGGGATCGCGAGGAGATCCTCGAACGTCGCGCGCCGCTTGGCCGGATCACCCATTGATCGGAATCTAGCCCCGGGCCGCACGTCCAGCACAGCCCGTACGGCGCGCGAGAGGAGTGCCTCGTACTCAGCCGCGGCCTTTGCCCAACGCCGTTCGTCGCGACCCACTCAGGGATCGGGATTCGCCAGAGGCCGGCTGGCAACGGGGCGGTGGTCTTCCAGACGAAGACGTCACTGGAGACCCATTTCTGCGATTCAGACCGAGCCAGGGGCGCTGGCGACCGCCTCGTCCATGGCATGGCGTTTACGACGACCCGCGACCTCTCAGCGTGGACTGCGCAAGCGGGCGAGCCGCAGCCGCTCGAGGGCCAACACGTCGGCGATGTCTTGTGCGCGACCTGCCGCGCGCTTGTTCGCGATGAGCTCGGTCCATCCGATCACGTGGGCGAGCACATCACCAAAGACGGCGTCGAGTTTGCCTGCCCAAGCGGAGGCGAAATCGACTCCCGTGATCTTCGTCAAGACGTCGATACGGCCAGGCTCGACCCCGATGCGCAGGCCAACGCCAGGCGCATGAAGGTCGCTCTCCGTGAGTCCCATCAACGGCGCTCCGAATTTCACCAGGGCCGCGATGACCTTGGGCGCGTTCTCGCGGCTCGCCTCGATCCAGACGTCGAGGTCCTTGGTGGCTCGGGGGTGGCCGTGAACGCCGACCGCATAGCCACCGACGACGAGATACTTCGCATCAGCCTCGGACAATGCGCACAATAGATCGCGAAAGTCCGGGCTTAGCGGGTGCGTCGGTTGGGGCAAGTGCGTAGACCTCTTGGCTGAGCTCCCACACGACTCCGGCTCGTTCGTCGACGGGAATCCGGTCCCAGTAGAGCGCATCGTCGTCGTTCGTTTGTTCTGGGTCGCCGTGCCGAACCACCGTCACTATGCACCCAGCTCGGCGCTGTCGACGAATCTCCGCGTCGGGGTCCACAACACCCATCTTAGCATGCGGCCATCGCGGCGAATCGCCGGCGCGGCGGCCGTGAAAGGAACGTCGATACGGCCCCGGGCTCGACCCCGATGCGCACCCTGATGGTTGCAACTTCGCCGCACAACGCACAGGCTTCGTTCGATGGCCGCGAAGCCGACACCGCCGCTCGATGACCTGCTGGCGAAGCTTGATGCGCTACCCCCCGGCGTGACGGGAGAGATCATCAAGGGGACCCTCTACACGACGCCGCGCCCCCTGGCGCGCCACATGAGCATCGAAGGGCTGCTCGTCGGCGACCTGACGACACCTTATCAACGCGGCCGGGGCGGCCCAGGAGGATGGTGGATTCTTCCGGAGCCCGGGATCGGCTTGCCGGGATCGCCTGAGTTTTCGCCCGACGTGGCCGGGTGGCGTCGCGCACGCCTGCCGCAGCTACCCGAGGGGAGGCTTTCCCTCGCGCCCGACTGGCTGTGCGAAATCCAATCGACGAAGACCCGCGGATTCGATTTGCGCGTCAAGCGGCCTTTCTACGCCGAGATCGGCGTCGAGTGGCTGTGGTACGTCGATGCCGACGCACGGACGCTCTCCGTGAGTCGACTCCACGAAGGACATTGGCTCGAAGTCGGCGTCTATGGGGATCGCGAGAAGGTAAGCGCCGCGCCGTTCGACGCGGTCGAGATCGATCTTGCCGAGTGGTGGGGGGAGCCGTAGGCGACAGGATTTGCGACGCCGCCGCGCGCCTCGCGCGAGTCGCCGGTGGGACCGGCTCCGGACCTCCGGACACGTGCTAGCCTTTCGAGGGCCGTGAACGGGCGCGCTTTGCCTGCCGACCTTCGCAGCGCCATCGAGTCGTACTCGCGGCGGCTCTCCTTGCGTTTCGAGGGTCGCCTGCGCTTCGTTCGCCTCTTCGGATCGTGGGCGCGACACGAAGCCACCGAGGACTCCGATATCGACGTTGCGGTGGTGGTCGACGGGCTGACGCGCGACGAGTGGGCTGAAGCCATATCCGACGCGGTCGAAGTCGAGCTCGCGGGGGGACCGACGTTGTCGCCGTTCGTCGTCTCGGGGGAGCACTTCGATCTTCTCGTTCGCAGAGAGCGGCGAATCGCGACCGACATCCTCGAAGAAGGCATCGAGGCACCTCGATTCGTCGATGACGCGAAGGTCATCCCGAAGGCGGGTGGATGGGCGGAGTGATCGTCGCCCCAAAAGTCGCTGGGCGAATCGGGTGCCCTACGCGACGAGAGAGCGATAGGCGTCGGTGAGCTTCGCGAACCGGACTTGCAGCGAGCAGCGCTCGACCTCGCTTACCCCAGGGTGCAAGTCAGGATGGACCGCTCGGGCGAGTCGCCGGTAGGCGCGCTTCACCTCGGTCACGGCGGCGCCCGGGGCCAGACCGAGCACGTCCCACGCGCTCGACTCGACGGGAGCGGCATCCACGACGGTGGTTCGTTCGCGCGCACGCCGGCGGCCGTGCAGGAATTCGGGCGCGCCGAGCGGCACGTCCCACGTGTCGGGACCGCGCCGGCCGTGCCGCGTTCCGAGGAGGGCGCTTCGGGGGGGGCGCACGGTGACGCGGAAGGCGACCCGCGCATCCTTGATTTGCTCGAGAGCGACCAGGCGCGCGCAGAGCTGACGGCGGAGGGCGCGGCCGACGACGCAGGGAGCGAGGTTGAACTCGTCGACCAGGACTTGACCGTGCAGCCGCTTCGAGACCAACGCGCGAAGTAGCGATCGCCGCAAGACGTCCTCGTCCAACGCCTTTTCGACGCGCAGAAACTCCGCGAGCGACGGGCTTGCCCCGTCGATCTCCACGGCCGACACCAAGCCTGCGCTCAGGTGGACCCGGTGAACCCGCCCTCGATCTTCGACGAGCTCAAGCGAGCCGGTGGCCGCACCGCGGTGCAACACCCCGAGAAGATCGCCGAGTGTCGTTGACCGCAAACGACCCTGGAGCTGCATGGTGACCCATTGTCGACCGATTGCGGCGCGAGGCCAAGTTCGCGGAAGCGGGGCGCCGCGGAATTCGCGCCGCCGGGCCCCCGAACCGGGCGACGGACCCGGCCGCTACGCGTCGCCCGGTCATTCGCCGACGACGACGGCGCCCGCGATCGGCACTTGCCGCGGCTCGCACAGCGCCCCGCGGCATACGACCAAGCGCACCCGTCCTTCGACCACTCCGCTCGCGGGGGCGTGAGCCACGAGCGCTAGCCCCCAACGCCAGTGCGTAGCCTCCTGGACCGTCGCGTCGTGAGGTCCGATGCGACCGCGAAGAGCGGTCAGGAACGTCGGCACGACGACCAGAATCACGTCTCCCCACGAGATGGATTCCCCGTCCGCGACGCGCGCGTCGACCACACAACGCACCCGGCCCGGCCCTTGGACGTGCTCGCACGTCATCGTCGCGACGGTCGGACCCGCGTCGTCGGCGCGCGCCGACCGACCCGCCATCAGAACGACGAAGCACGCAACGCACGCGGCGACTCGGCCCACCGATTCACCGGGATACCAGACCTCGCTTCGCTTGGGTCGATGCCCTGAGGCGATCCCCCCGCCCTTTTCGCCCTAAACCGCCGTTCTGCCGGTGTTTCCCACAACGCGCCCGCCTTCGAGCGTCACGACGTGGTCAGCAACGCCCAAAAGCTCCGGAGTGTGGGCCGCGAAAATGACCCCGTGGTCCCGGGCGAGCTCTCGGAGCACGTCGGCGACGAGAGCGATTCCGGCGCGGTCGAGGTTGGCGTCCGGTTCGTCGAGAACGAAGAGACTCGCGTCGCGGCTCAGAAGACGCGCCAGCGCGATGCGTTGCCGCTCGCCGACCGAGAGCGTGTCGACCCGCACTTTCAGCGGATCGCGCCCTCCTCGCTGGAGCGACGGCAGGATACCGACCCGGTCGAGCGCCCGCAGAACGCGTTGATCGTCCGCTCCAGGGGCAAGCCAGCGAACCGCCTGCGCCACGTCCGAGCGGGGCGGCAGGTACGGCCGTTGAGGCATGAAGGCGACCTGCCGCCGCCACGCGTCGGCGTCGACCTGCGCAAGGGCCACGCCTCCGACGCGCACAGCGCCCGACACAGGGGCGGCTAATGCCAGCAGCAGGCGTAGACACGTGCTTTTGCCGGACCCGTTGGGCCCTGCGAGCGCGAGCGCCCCCCTGCCCTCCCAGGTGAAACTCACCTCGCGCAGCGCGGCCGCACCGGCGACGCCCGGGTAGCCAAACGAGACGTCGTCAAACCTCACTTCACCGCGAGGCGTCTCCGAGGCGGAGGTCCCACCGGTCGGCCCCACCGCGGATCGAATCACATGGGCCACGACGCCGACCCAACGCTCGACCCGCGTGAGGCCGTGAAGCCCTTGTGCCACACCGGCAAACGCGGGCGTTACGCTTGCGAAGAGGGCCACTTCGGCGAGACTCGCACTGGCCGACTGTCGGATCGAGGGGCTCAGCACGAGCGCGACCGCCACGAGGATGGCGATGGCCAAGAGAGGCAGGCGGCCGGAAAGGGCCGAGGATGCCGCGACGGCCGCTCCCGCCGCGCCCCAGTCGGTTGTCCTGCGTCGAAGCTTTTCGAGAAAGGTCCCTCGAAAGCCCGAGGCCACGACTTCGAGTCGTCCGTCGAGGATATCGGCAAACGTCTCGTAGGCCTGCTCCTGGACGTCCCACGCGCGCGCCACCGCCCGCTCGACGGATCGACGCGATACGAAGAGCGCGCCCGCCGCGACGACGGTGAGAGTTCCAGCGAGCAGGACAAACCGCGCGGGCTCGGTCCGGACGACCCAGGCACCGAGAAGGACGCACGACACGAGGTCGGCGACCAAATTGGGCAAGGTCTGCGACACGGCTTGCGCGGCGTGAAAGATCGCGGTGACGATCTCGACTCGGGCATCATCTTCAGAAGCGACGTTGGCCTGTAGAACGTCGCCGTCGAGGACGGCTGCGGCGGTGCGATCCAGGAGATCGGCCTCGG
This sequence comes from Polyangiaceae bacterium, assembly GCA_049521295.1. Taxonomy (GTDB): domain Bacteria; phylum Myxococcota_A; class Polyangia; order Polyangiales; family Polyangiaceae; genus Palsa-1150. The sequence goes on from JBEKOY010000022.1 coordinate 58,129, forward strand.
TGCGCGCCGCGAACATTCGCTGCGTCAGTGTATGCGCCGTGAAGACGACGCTGAGAGCGAGTGCCACGCCAAGCTGCATGGGAAGGCTTGACCCGAAGAGGACCCACGCCATCGCCGGCGCAAGGAGCCGTTGCACAAGCGCTGACGCGCTGACGACGGCCGCTCGCTGCAGGATCGCTGGCGTTGCCAGGAGGCGACCTTCGTCGAAGATAGTGCGAAGCCGCATCTCGATTTAGGCGTCGTAC
>JBEKOY010000023.1:0-85055 GCA_049521295.1 Polyangiaceae bacterium
AGGATTCGCAATGGATTGATTGCGTCACTGCTTGATTGTGTCACCGCTCTCGAGGCATTAATTCGAACCGAGACAGAGATATCGCTTAGCCTCGTATTTCGGGTCGCAGCGCGACTTGGCAGAGGACGACGGCAAACGTGCCAGAATGCTCCAAGTATGGAGAGATTTCTACGATACCAGAAGCGAAATGGTTTTACGGTCGCGAATGGAAGGAAAAGCACTGGGTCTGACTCACGAAGATGGACGACCTGTACCCCCTCGTCAGGCAATTGCAGTGAGCCCTTGTCATGTTCGCCGCGAGTTCCCAACGGGATCCACAATCGAAAGTTCTTCACAGAGCGGCTAGAGCAAGACTCTCGTGCATGCGATGGAACGAGGAGAAATCCGGACCGCTCTCGGGTCCGATTCGTCCTTCCCCCGACGCCTATCGCCTGCCGACGGGCGCGCGTAAACCTTGCCCGCCCACCCATTCCCATGCCGGTGAAGCGGCGGTGAAATAACGCGCCTGCCGCAGCAACGAAGACGATACCGCGCGTTCGGCCGTCTCTTGCGCTCCGCCACGCCCTGCATGCGCGAAACGAGCTTGAGCAGATCCTTTTTGGGTACCGGCAGTTGCAGCACAATTCGTGGAACGATGGATTCCGCGATGAGCAGAGATTTCCGCGTACGGCGGATTTTCTGCCTTGCCCATGCCTTCGCCTCGCCTTTTCGCCTCGCCTTTCGTGCTTGCCCCCTTGAGGGCGAATGGAGGAATCCGGGGGCAGGCGTCAACGTTCCGTGGCGATCCATAATTTACAGTATGATTATCATTCGGAGGCGGCAAACCGCGCCTAATCTCTGAGCCGAAACGATCGATCAAGGCAACTGCAGGTGCGGGGGGAAGTGTCCCGCAGATGCGCATGAGTGTCACCTCCGGCCGTTCGTGTACCCCCCCCCGCTCGCTCGGGGCGCGCCTAAGCCCGCTCGCAATGGCAGGCCTGTGGGTCCTGATGGTCGATCCCGGATGCTCGTCGGGCGCTTCGAAGGCGAACGCCGGCTCCTCCGCAACGACTGCGCAAAGCGCGGCGAGCAGCAGCGCGATCCCGAGTTCGAGCTCCTCGTCGTCTTCGCCGTTGAGCACCGGCTCCTCGAGCGCAAGCTCCGTCGCCCCGTCGAGCTCTGGATCGGGGACGTCCACAAGCAGCACGTCCACGTCCAGCAACGGGTCAGCGAGCAGCCTAAGCAGCTCTTCGAGCGGGGAGCCGGATGCGGAGTCGGATGCCGGCCCAGGGGCCAGCGATTCGGATTCCGGCGCGGCCGTTTACGGCAGCGTCGCAGCGACGGGATGCACAGGAAAAACCTACAAACTCTGCGAGGACTTCGAAACGGGTACGGTAGGAAGCCTCGGGCCCATGTGGAGCAAGTACGCGGGCTATGGCACCGCTGGGCCCACCGACGTCGCGCTGGCCGACGACGAAGCGCATTCGGGCAAGATGTCGCTCAAAAGCGATTCCATGGAACGGGGCCAAACGAGGGCGCAAAGGAGTCTCACGCCCATCGGTGCCACAGCCTACACCCACTGGGGGAGGATCTTCTACAAGGTCCAGGAACCATCGCCCGCGGTGCAAAAAACTGCCACCAATACCGTGCTTCACGTCACCTGGACGTCGCTCATCGGGCCGAGCGGCGAAAACCGCGTCGTCGACATCGTCGAAAACATGCAGGGCGCATACCAGTGGCTCTTCAACATCCCTACTGATAAATGCTGCACCAACTCAGCGTACGACTACACGTTCGACAGTCCGGATACCGGTGCGTCCAATTGGCACTGCGCCGAATGGTGGGTCGACGTCCCGACCGAAAGCTACCGCTTCTTCTACGATTCCACGGAGGTCACGGCGCTCGCGTTTAGTGGCAACGCGAACTCCACGATGTCCGACTACACGGCGGTCGTGGTCGGGGCCACTTGGTATCAGCAGAACGGAACCATCTTGAGCCCCTTCGTGATCTGGTTCGACGATCTCGCCATCGACGACACCCGCATCGGCTGCCAATAGGAACGGTTCCCGGATCCGGGGTCACGGAACCCCTCACAAGGCGACGATGCGGGCGCGCAGTTCTCGCTCCTCGAGAAGACAGGTCGCGGCGGAGCAGACACTTAGCTTGAAGGTGCCCGCGATGGTTTGCTCCCCCGGCGTGCCCACGAAGAACTTGACGCTCAGCAGGCCACTTTTGTCGTCGACCTTGAGCCAGTTTCCGGCTGGCTTCGAAAAGACATTCCGGCCGGCCAGGTCGGTGCCGACGAACTGCACGCCGGGTGCCAAGTCCGCCTTGAACTTGTAGGGGTACTCGTCGTTGACGTGAAATGCGCCCGTCGCGCCGAGTTTGATCGAAAGCGTGCACTCGGCCCCGGCCGAGCAATGGTCCGGAGCTACGGTGTCGATGAAAAAGTGATCGGCGCAAACCGTGTGCTGGCTGCAGCCACCGGCAGGCGCAGACGCCGCCGCGGCGGAGTTGCGCATCGCATCGGTCTTGCCGCACCCGAAAGCCATTCCGGCGGACAGAGCACCGATGACCCACGCTCCCCGGTTCATGGCGACAGAAATAGCACGCGTGCACCGTAGACGCCCACCGTCCAGTCTCGTGGCTCCGTTGAAGACCGGTCTGTGGACGACTCGCCGGGTGTGGAGGCCGAGCTCCCGCGCGCCCTCCTCGATCGCTTTAGCGATGCACCGGAGGTCGGCGTGCGAGAACCACCGTCGCTCGGCCCTCGTCGCGCCCCGCGCCCGGCGCTCCAGGTCGCGGACCTCGGGCGCCGGACGGAAGGGGACTTCGAATCGGGGCCTGTCGCGGCGCAGCGGGCGAGCCCCCGACGGCAGGTGGACCGCCGCGTAGACCGAGCGATTCGCGCCGCTTGCGCTCATCGTGGTTCGCGTCCCGAATGAGCTCGAGCACGGCGCCGGTGTTCGCGCGCCGCCCGGACGACCGGTAACGACCCGCAAGCCGCGTGTCCGGCGTGATCGCGTTCTGCTCAAAGAGCTCCCACATTTCCTCGGCGTAGGGCAGCCGTCGCGCATGCGGGACGAACCGGCTGAGGAAGCGATGCAGGTTGTCGACGTCGCGGACGAGGAGCTTTCTCGCGTTGGCGTTGTGCGCCGTGTCGACCGACTGCGGAAAGTCGATGAGGACCGGTCCGTCGGCCCCGACGAGAACGTTGAAGTCCGACAGGTCGCCGTGCACGATCCCGGCACACAGCATCCGCATCACCTCGCGGAGAAGCCGCTCGTACATCGCCTTCGCACCGTCGGAATCGAACACCAGGTCGGCGAGGCGTGGTGCCGGGTTGCCGTCGGCGTCGGCGATGAGATCCATGATCAGCACGCCGTCGATGAAGTGCCGAGGCACAGGCACGCGCACTCCCGCCGCATGCAGACGATAAATCATGTCGACTTCGGTCGACCGCCATGCGGCCTCGTCCTGCGCGCGCCCGTGCTTCGATCGCTTTTCGATGGCACGCTGGTCGCGAGAGTTCCGGACCTTGCGTCCTTCGGTGTACTCGGCGCGATGCTTGAAAGTGCGATTTTGCGCCTCCTTGTAGACCTTGGCCACGCAGTGCTGGCCACCCGACACGACGACATAGACCTGGGCTTCCTTGCCGCTCATCAGCGGCCGAACCACGCGTTCGAGGATGCCGTACTCAAAGAGGGGGGCGAGAGAATCCGGAATGCGCATCAGGGGCTGAGCCGGAACCTACTCGATCCGGCGACAGACGGCTCGTGAAGGCCCCTTTGCCCCGCCAGGCCGCACTCAGCGTTCGGTCTCGCGCGCTGCGCGACGCATCGCACTACGCTAGAGTCGACGCCCGTGCGACCTCGCGTCGTTTGCAACGTGGCCACGAGCCTCGACGGGAAAATCGCGCCGCCCCACCGACGCGGCCCCTTCGTGATGTCTCGCGGCGCCGAAGACTCCAAGCGGATGAAGGCTCTAAGGTCCCGCTGCGACGCCGTGATCGTCGGCGCCACCAACCTCCGCAGCGACGATCCGGATCTGATGCCTAGCCCGTTGCGCGTCGTCGTGACGCGGGCTGGCAAAGACATGACCGTGGCGGCCCGCATCTTCGATCCGGCGCTCGACGGAGAGGCCGTCGTCGCGCACGCCTCGACGATGCCGGACGCAAAGCGTGCAGAGCTCGGCGCGCGCGCAACGCTCGTCGAGCTGGGCGAAGCGGAGGTGGACATCTCGGCCCTGCTCGCGTGGCTAGCCAACGAACGCGGCTGCGAGGTCGTCCTTTGCGAAGGAGGAGGCGTGCTCAACGCGGCGTTCTTCGCAGCCGGAGCGGTCGACGAAATCTGCCTGACGCTCGTGCCACGGGTGCTCGGCGGCGCCGAGGCACCCACGATGGTCGAGGGAGCCGGACTTCCTCTTTCCATAAAGGACGCGCGCTTGATGAGCGCGGATCGAGTCGGCGACGAACTCTTCCTGAGGTACTGCATGTAGGTTCTCGTGCCGGATGCGCTCGGACCTATGGGCGCGCGGAGGCCCACCAAGACGTTCACCCGCAGTCGTGCACCCCGGACAAGCCCACGAGCTCGCGAGCGTCGCGGCACTCGAGACCGGTTTCCTGATGGAGGATCCGCGCTGCGGCCTCGAGCCTGGCGCCGCGGTCCTCTGAAGACGCTTCGTGCGCGGCCCGGATCGCGTCGCGCGCTCCGGCCGGGACTTGCTCGCTGTGCATGAGCAGCGGCACCATCGACAAGCTCATATTGCAGGCCCTCGGTCGTTCGGATGCGCCCCGCAGCGTTGTGGTTGCTGTCCGGCAGTCGCGCGTCTCCTCCACGCGGGCCCGCGTGTGAGCGTGGCGACACCGAGGTTCCGGAGCGACCCGACCCCGCGACCCCGCGACCCCGCGACCCCCGACCCCGCGACCCCGCGACCCCGCGACCCCGCGACCCCCGACCCCGCGACCCCGCGACCCCCGACCCCCGACCCCGACCCCGACCCCGACCCCGGCCCCGACCCACGGATCAGCGGAACACGAAGTAGCGGTGCATGGGAAAGTTCCAAATCAACCCGACCGCGAAGGCCACGAGCGCGCGCGCCAGCACGTATTGAACGTGGGCGAGCTCGTGCACGACGTGTTCGCCGAGCGCGTTCCACGCGGCGCTGGCTGCCGAGACCATGGCGTACCGCACGGCTTGGTCAGCGGGACGTCTCGAGTGGCGTCGAAAGATCCAGACCCGGCCGAGGGTGAAGTTGGTCGCCGCCCCGAGCGTCGCACCGGCCGCTGTGCCAGCCACGGCGGAGACGCCGAGCCATTCGACACAAGCGATCATCACGCCGAAGTCGACGCCCGTGGCGACCAGAGCGCCAATCTGATGACGACCGAAGGTCCGCAGCGTGTCCCATCCGCGGCTCTGCGTTTCTGCCGAGACGCGCTCAGCCATCACTGCCCGCGCCGGATCCGAAGAGAGACCTTGAGGCGCGGGTGCCTCGTCGGATGCGACGAGTGCGCGACGTTCCAGCTTCGTCACCTCGACGTGAGTCGAGACGATTCGCTTCGTAAGCGCGTCCAGCTTTTGCGCGGGCGGCCACGAAACGTTCCATATCTCGGCCGCCTTAAGCGTCCCAGCCCCCCCTTGATTGCAGTGGCATTCAATCGACAAACCGGCTCACCGCGATCGAGCGTGCACGCCCGCTGCCCTCGGCCATGGGTGGTGCAGGCACACAAGTGCCCGGGGTTGCGCACTCTCGCGTCGCGTAGGCCACCACGCCTGATGTAGCCTCGCCTCGATGGCCAACCAAGAGCCAGCCGTGGTCCTCGCGATCGACGGGCGGGACGTAACCATCACTCACCCCCACAGGCCGTATTTCTCGAAAGACGCCAAGCTCTCGAAGCTCGACGTCGTTCAGTACTACTTGTCGATCGCCGGCGGCGCGCTGTCCGGCATTCGCGATCGCCCTCTCGTCCTCAAGCGGTTCGTCGAAGGCGCCGACGGCCCGGCGTTCTTCCAAAAGCGAGCGCCCGAAAAACGACCGCCGTGGATCCGGACGGTGACGCTGACCTTCCCGTCGGGCCGAACGGCGGACGAGATCGTGGTCGACGACGCCTCGGGGCTCGCATGGGTGGTCAACCTGGGATGCCTCGAGCTGCATCCGCACCCGGTACGATCCTCGGATCTCGAGCATCCCGACGAGCTGCGCATCGACCTCGACCCCGGCCCGGGTGTCGCTTGGTCGGACGTCCGGCAGGTCGCCCTCGCCGTTCACACGTTGCTCGGAGAGCTCGGCCTGGTGGGATGGCCGAAAACCAGCGGATCCCGCGGGATGCACGTCAACGTCCGCGTCGAAGCCCGCTGGACGTTTACGGAGGTGCGTCGCGCCGCCCTCGCGTTGTCGCGCGAGATCGAACGGCGACTGCCGGGGATCGCGACGTCGAAATGGTGGAAGGAAGAACGGCGCGGCGTATTCCTCGATTACAATCAGAACGCCAAAGACAGGACCACGTGCTCGGCATACTCGGTGCGTCCGTCGCCGGATGCGCGCGTTTCGACCCCTCTCGACTGGGACGAAGTGGTCCACTGCGACCCTGCCGACTTCACCGTGCAAACCGTGCCGGCGCGCTTCGCCTCGCGCGGGGATCCGCACGCCGACATCGATCGCTTTCCTGGATCGCTCGAGAAACTGCTGGACCTCGCGGCCCGGGATGAAGCGACCGGGCTGGGCGATGCACCCTGGCCGCCTCATTTTCCAAAGGCCGAAGGGGAGTCGCCTCGGGTGGCGCCTTCGCGGGCCAAGAGCACGCGCACGGGCCGCACGAAGGCGCCCCTCATCGTGGTCGCGAATTCACCGAGCCGAGAGGCGGCCGTGGCAGGCCTCGAGCGGTGGAGAGCACGCCATCCGGCGGCCGCCGCTCACCTTGCCGTCGACGATGTCCTGGTCGATGCGATGCGGGGTCGTTCCTCGACCTGGACGCGCGTACGCGTGAACTTGCGAAACGTTCCGGAGATCGATCGCCCAGCCCGGGAGACACCCGACCCGGATGACGATCCGACCCGCGAGGGGCGATCGGGCATCTACTTGCCGAGGACCCGCCGGTGACCGACCCAGCCGGGGCTCAGCGACCTGCGGCGAAGATCGCCGCAAGCTCGTGCGGCGCGACGACTTCCAACTGCTCGAACGTGCACTCGATGGGCTTCTTGTCCTCGCGCCAGCGGCGAAACTGAGCCGTGTGCCGGAAACGGGTGCCTTGCATGTGGTCGTATCCCACTTGCGCGACGAGCTCCGGACGGAGCGGCTCCCATGACAGGTCTTTGCCCTGGCTCCACCGGCTCTTGGCGCCCGGCGCCCGCGAGTTCGCTGCGTGCGCAGGAGCGGCCCAATGCTGCCAAGGGTGACCGACCAGCGCGTCGCGACGATAGGGGGTGAGCAAGCCCACGAGCTCGCGGCGCTTCAACGCGGAGAAGTTCGCGCAGACTCCGACGTGCTGGAGCGTACCGGTTGGGTCGTGGAGTCCGAGCAAGAGCGAGCCGATTTCAGTATCTGCGCCACCCTTGTGCCAGCGAAAGCCGCCCACGGCGCAGTCGCACTCACGCTCGTGCTTGACCTTGAACATGACCCGCTGATTGGGCTCGTAGGTCCCGGCCGCCGCCTTCGCCATCACGCCGTCGAGCCCGGCTCCCTCGAAGCGATCGAACCAGTCTGTGGCGATGGATCGATCCCTTGTGGCCGGCGTGACATGGACGGGCGGGTGCGCGGCGCACAGCAGCGTCTCGAGCAAGGCGCGTCGGTCTTGAAACGGTGATTTCTGCCAGTCGCGGTCGCCTTCGGCGAGGACGTCCCAAAAGACGATTGACGCGGGGCTCTCGCGGGCAAGGAGCGTGACGCGCGACGCCGCAGGATGAATGCGCTGCTGCAACGCCTCGAAGTCGAGCGCCCCGCCGCGCGCAACGACGATTTCGCCATCGAGAACACATCGCTCCGGCAGCTGGGCAAGAAGGGAACCGACCACTTCGGGAAAGTAGCGATTGAGCTCTTTTCCGTCTCGACTCTGCACGATGCACTCGTCGCGGTCGCGAAAGACGAGCGCGCGAAACCCATCCCACTTGGGCTCGAAGATCCATCCCTCGCCGCCCGGCAACTCGCCGATGCGCTTCGCGAGCATGGGAAGAACAGGAGGGCGGACAGCGAGACCCGCGCCGCGCTGCGGACCGGAGGCCATGGCGGCTCAGCCATAGCACGCGAAGTGGACTCTGCGGCCCGGCCCACGCGCCTCGCGGGCGGCGTTGCGCGATCGAGAACGGCCGTCGTTCCCGGACTTCACGGCGGGACACGGACGAGCCGAATTTGGCAATCAAATCGGTGGTGCGGACCGCCCCAGCGGGCCCCCGCAGGACGCTCGAACCGGCCCCGCCATGGGCGACCACGGCGCCTGGTGCAGAAACCGATCGGCCGCTTCTCGAGCCTCGACGACGCGTCCGAGCGCGCAGAGCGCGGCGATTCGATCGGCCTCGCGCTCTTCACCCAAAGCGCCCCTGGGATAGCGGCGCACATGCTCCTCGAGAAGGCCGAGGGCACGCTCCGGCTGGCCACCTCGTAGGGCCGCATGAGCTTCGGAAAGAAGACGAACCTCGGCCGCCACGTCGCCGGTGGGCGGCGCGACGCGCGAGGACGACCCGGCCGCCGGGGGAACACGCGGGCCCGACATCGTTCTCGGGCTCGGCCGAAAGGCTCCCATCTGCGAACCGGTGGTCCCCGCCGCCGGCGCCTCGGGGCTCGCGGCGCCGTTCGGCCGATCCTGAACCTGCGCGATAGCTTCGCCCGACGTCGGCGCGCCGGTCGCCACCGAACCCGCGGGCAGCGCGGGCCGGGGCGCCCTACGGGAGAGCATGGCGGCGCCCGCGCCGATCGCACCCACGAGCGCCAGCCCAACCAGAACCTTCGTCGCCCACGCCATCCGCACGGCGGCGACTGCGGACGGATCCGGTCCACCGACAAGCGCCCCTCGGTCGGCAGCGGCGACGGCGAGCCCACTCGCGGCGCCGAGCGCCAACCGCTTCCCGATCGCGGCCAACACGCGCTCCTCGTCCGCATGGGTTGGTTGGTCACCGCCGCGCGCCGCCTCGAGCAACGCGTTGGCCTCTGGCCCGAGCCCCGTCATCGGATTCTCCTTTGGTCGCTTGCGCGCGCCCTGGCGACCGCCCTCTCGAAGTCCGCGCGTGCGGCGCGCAGGCGGGAAGACACGGTATTGGGGTTGGCCTGCACGGCAGTTGCGATGTCCGCAAGGGTCATCTGCTCGAGTTCGGCGAGAATGAACACCTCGCGTCGCTCTTTGGGCATGGCGTCGAGCACCGCATGAAGGGTGCGCACGGCCTCCGCTACCGCCACAGTATCTTGCGGGCTCGGCGCGGCGTTGGCCAAGAGGTCGACATCGTCGCACACGCGCCCACCTCCTCCCAGGTTAGCGGGTTTGCGGCGCAGGGATCGCCTCGAGTCGCGCACGACATGCGACGCGATGGCGAAAAGCCAGGACCGAACGGAGGACTCGCCGCGAAAGCGCGGAAGCTGGCGATGCACCACAAGGAAGACATCTTGGACCACGTCATCGACCGCGCTATCGACGACGCCAAGGCGAATCACACTTCGCCAGATGAACGCGAAGTGCGCTTTGTAGACGGCCACGAACGTCCACGGGACCGCCCCGTCGCCAGTCGCCGCCGGCACCGTATCGTGAATTCTTGCGGCTCCGGTGGACACGCCGATTAGTGGCCGGCCATCCCTCGCTTCGTCTTCAAAACCGCAGCTCGAGCCCGAATCCACTCCCCAGTGTAGTCCCGCCGGCCGCAACCTTCCCAACCCAGAGCGAATTCCCGCCAGCAGCTCGGTCGGCATCTGCCGACACGGAGGGTGGGAGCGTCAGCCGCCGTCGTCGGCGCTCGGCGTGGCTCCGTCTTGGTAAATCCCGGCGTCGTAGATGGCGCACCCATCGATCCCATCGGCGGGCGTGTAGAACCATGTGATGATGTCGCCACCCAGCTCGTTGGGCGTGTGCCACAGAGTCGTCCCAGACGCGGTCACGGCAAAACCACGGACCACCAAGACTTGGATGGTGTGGCATGTCGTGAGCACGGCTGGGGGCTGAAGCGGGATGGTGACCACGGCGACTCCGCCGTCGGTCCCCAGCTGGCCAGGCGGTGCCACGGAGTACGGAGTGTCGTCCGAATTTCCATCGTAATCGACGAAGACGTCGTACGTGAACGACCCGTTCGAGTCGTTGACCTGAACGGGAACGATGAGCTCGGACGGCCACTCGACGAGCAGCTGGTCGGCAGGTGGCTGAACGGCGTCATGCACGATCGCAGGTGGCTCTGGCGGCGTCGAGGGCAGGTCGGTAGGCAACACGGTGAGACAGCCGGCGCCGAAGCCGGCGGCGGAAACGACCACGCCGATCGCCGTCGTGCGCCCGATGGCACGAAGCGATCCATTGCGATCGTTCGTCGGGAATCGCCGGCGCATCGCAAGCGAGTCTGCCGCTCGAGGTCGTCCTGCGCAATCGGAGCCGCGACGTGCCGAGCCGAAGCGGACCGAGTCGTCTTTTCGGCTCACCGGCGTCGCCGTCACGCTGGAGCGGCCGGACGCCCGCCAATCGTCGCCGGATCGCCCAGGTTTTCGCGTTCTCGCCGGACCCGGGTACAGAAAAGGCGCCGGTGTGCCGTTTTCCTCTGCGGAGCATGCACCTTGAGAGTCTTCCGCCGGCGGATCGGCCGGCTCGCATCCTCGTCGTGGACGACGACAGGGCTCGGCGGGAACTCTTCGCCAAGGTGCTGACCCACGAGGGCTACTCGGTAGACACATTGGCGGAAGGCACCGGCGTCATTGCGCATGTTCGCGACCATCCCCCCGATCTCGTCCTTCTCGATGTCATGCTTCCCGAGATCTCCGGCTTCGAGATTTGTGGCGACCTCCGAATGATGGATGAAACGCGTCTCACGCCGATTATCTTGATTACGTCGGCCTTCCAGGACGAGCAAAGCGTCGTCCGGGGCCTGCTGTCGGGAGCCGACGATTACGTCGTCACCCCGTTTCGCCTCGACGAACTTCGCGCCCGCGTTCGGGTCCAGCTACGCAACCGTCGGGACCGCGAAACGCTGCAGTGGGTCAAGGCGGAGCGAGCGTCGCTCAAGTCCGCTGCGATGACCGACGCCTTGACGGGGCTGTCCAATCGCCGGGCCGCGGACGCAGTCCTCGACCGGGCGCTCGAAGGAGGCGAGCCGATTCTCGCCGTCCTGGTCGACATCGACCATTTCAAGCAGATCAACGACACGCACGGCCACGCGGCAGGCGACGGCATCATCACGGAAGTCGCGGGAGCTCTCAACGTGTGCGCGCGCACGGGGGATGTGGCCGCGCGCTACGGCGGCGACGAATTCCTCGTCATTGTGCGAGGCGCGGCTCTCGCCGTCGCCGATCGCATCGGCGAACGGTACCTCGCCGCGATTCGCAAGATCCTTCTGGCCCCTCGGCAAGGGTTTTCCAACGGGCAACACGCCTCAGAGTCAGCCTCCGCAACTCTGAGCGTCAGCATCGGAATCGCCGGAACGACGGGGGATACCCGGGTCGAGCGGGGTGTGCTCCTCTCCGAAGCGGACGAAGCGCTCTACGAGGCCAAGCGCTTGGGGCGCAATCGCGTGGTGGTCCGGGCCCATCCTGTAACCGGCGCGCCCATCCCGTGACCCGACCGGATCCCATGACCGTCAGGACTTTGCCGACCTCGCTGGAGAACCGGCTCGAGCTCGACCTCGCCCGAGGCACGAGCGATCTGCCGACTCTTCCACGCGGCGTCACCGAGGCCCTGCGACTCGCGCGAACGCCGGGGCTCGACTTCGACGAGCTCGCACATTTCGCCGCCGACGACCCGCCGCTCGCCGCCCGAATCATCTCCGCTGTGAACTCGGTGTCGTACGCCCGAGCCGGGATGACCAAGATCGCCTCGGTTCGCCAAGCGGCCGTGCGCCTCGGCACCCAGGCGACTCGCGACGTGCTTTATCAGGTGGCGTACACGTCGATCTTCATCGACACGCCGTGCTTTCGCGAACACGTCGAGGCGACGTTCCAGCACGGCGCGCGGGCGGCGCGGTGCGCGCGTCTTTTGGCGCGCAACCTGCATCTCGACCCGGACATCTCCTTCTTGGCCGCGCTGCTGCACGATATCGGCAGGGCGCGTTGCTGGAAGCTTCTGGCCAGGCGCCGAGAGGCCGCCGCCGCCCTCGACCTCGCCGCGCGGGCAGTGGACAACCTGCACACGGTCGCGGGCGAAGAGCTTGCTATCGCATGGCGCTTGCCGGACGGGGTGGTGGAGGGCTGTCGTTGGCATCACGCGCCGGCCGGGCGAACCTATGCGCTGCTCGTCGCCGTAGCCGACGTCGTCGCGCGGCTCGACGAGGAAAATGACGCCGAAGAAACCGCGCGGGCGTATCTGCTCAGCGGCGGTATACCCGAAAACCGCGTAGACGACTTGATCGCACGGGCCGCGCAAGAGGCGGGAGGCCTCGAAACCGCCTGACGGCGAGCGTTCACTCGACGTCGCAAGACTGCCAAGCCCGGGCTCGGCTCAAGGCGGTCTCTCGCATGGAATCAGAGGCGCCGGCGGCGACGCGCCGCCACGACACAACCAGCGAGTGCCAACCCCGCAACCGTCCACGGGGAGCTCGAGGAGCTGCCGGCGCTCACAGCGCATCCTCCTGACTTGGAGCTGCTGGCGGTGCTTTCTGAGCTGCCGCTCTCGGCGCTGGAGCTTGAACTACTGCTGGCCGAGCTTGCGGAGCTGGTACTTTTCGAGCTGCTGGAGCTGGAGGTCGTGCCGGTCGAGGGGGGCGTAATAAACAACTGGCCCGCGTCGTTTTGACACGTGAAACCTACGCATATGGCGCCCAATGACGCGCATTTGCAGTTCACATTGCTCGGCGTATTGGTTGGCGTGCACCAGCCCGTGCCGGCGTCGGCCGGGACGCATGTCGACTGATCGAAGTTGCATACATAAGAGCCGCATTCCGTACCGCCTTCCGTGCAATCGCTGTCGTTCGTACACATCTGTTGGGCGTGCGCGGGCGAGGTCCAGAGTCCGAGGCCAGCAGCGACGACACTTGCCGAGAGCGCAAAAGCCTTGAGTTTCACGGGATGTCTCCTTGCCCAGGAACGCGAGCGACGCCCGGGGCGGCGCTACGCTACCACAGCCTCGTGCCCCTCGTGACAGCGGCGACGGGTGTCACGAGCTCGTCGTCTTGCGAGAACTCGTCGTCGCTCGTCGCGCGCTCCGCCCGATTCCGGATTGTGGCACACCACGGCGGGGTCAAGCCCGTAGGTTGGGTCGTCTCGGATTCAGGCGTGTCGAACAAGAATCCTCTCGCCTGGGCGGGCCTCGGTCTCGAACGGGGGTAAATTCAAGCCGCCCGAGCTACCACCCGAGCTTGGTCTGGAGCAGCGTCACTAGGGCCGCGCCCATGCGCGCGTGAGTCACGGCGAGCGGATGTCCTCCGCAACCGGTCCCCTCCGACGCCAACGGCTGAGGCATCTCGAGGAAGACGACGTTCGTGTCACCGGCATCGGTGTTCTCCGCGTTGACGATCCCTTGGACGTACGTGCGCTCTTCGGTGAGTTTCGGATCGGTGAGATTCGGTCCAATCGTGCAGACGATGAGCGCGCTCGGATAGTTCGTCCGAACACGCGCGATGAACGTCCGATACGTCGTCACGTACGACTGACCCGGATCGCCTTGCCCAAAATCGTTGTTGCCCAGGTAAATGACCACGGCATCCGGAATCCACGATGCGAAATTCCACGTGCTCGTGGTGACGTCGGGAAGCGCCAGCCCGTACATATCGGGCATCGTGGCGGTGGTCGTGCCGTCGTCGTTGCGGTACATCCCCTTGCCCGTCCAGGCAATCGTGATGAGATCGGCCCCCAGCGTGTGCGCGGCGACCGCTCCGTACGCGACGTCGTAGTTCTGCGCTAAAAGGGGGTTCGGGCACGCGCCGTTCACGCTGTCATCGCCATAGCCGGAGGTGACCGAGTCTCCGACGATTTCGATGCGTCGCGCCGAGGGCGCGGTGGGCGGCAGCAGGGCCCCGCCGTCGGCGAGAATCAACCCGAGATACGTCGTGTCTCCCGACCCCGTACCAGGCAGGACGGGCTCGTTGCGGCGAAATACGCTGAGCTGGTGGGTTCCCCCGTCGAGATTCGCCGCCAGCGGATACTCGGTCGTGCCGGCAGCCAGCAAAAGCGGCGGAGTCTGCAGCGTGCCGTCGATCGTCACGTCGAAGTACTTCGCGGCGCCCGACAGACGAATGCCGATCGAATTGCCCGTAAATTGCGCCAGAATCGTGCTTCCCGACCACGCGAAGCGTGGGCCCGTCGCGCTCTCGTAGTCCACCCTCGCGACGAACCGCACGGCCGCGGCCGCGTCGGCGGGCTCGGTGGGGTTGGCCGATCCGTCATCGCCCGCCTGCCCGGACCCCGCGTCGGACACGGACGCGTCCGGCGACCCGCTGCCGCCCGAACCTGCGTCCACCGCCGGGGTCGAGACGCTCGAGCTACTGCTTGAGCCGCCCGTGGTCGAGCTCCCGCTCCCGCCGGTGCTCGAAGACCCCGTCCCCGTCGAGCTCCCTGTCCCCGTCGCATTCGTCTGGGCCGCGCCTGTGGACTGTTGACCCGTGCCGGTGGAGGAACTCGCATTGACCCCGGACGCTGGCGAATTCGACCCGCATCCCCCCAGCCCCAACACGGCAACCGCAACCGCAACCGCAAGCCAGACCGATTTCTTCATGCGGTTCACCACGTTGGCCTCTCTCCGCAGTATGCACTCCGAACGACGGGAACGCACGCGCGACACTTCCGCACCGCCGAATATCTCTCGAGCAAATAGTGCATAATTTTACCGTCGTATGGCCACGCGCAATGGCCCAAGATCGCCGCAACAGTCTCTGAAAGATCGCCGCAACAGTCTGTGAGAGACGAATAGCAAAACGCGGATTGCGCCGCAGGCCCGCAATCGGAGCGGAACTTTTTACTTTTTGTGTTTACGTTCCTTCGGCATATAAGCAGGCCCAAGGAGGCGAGCCCCGTGTCGCGATCGCACGTCGTTCGCGCTTCGCGCCTCGGTGCGCGAAGCTCCGCCGGCAGGAAGGCCTCGATCCCAAGAACGCCGTCGATGCTGCAACGGTGCCGAGCGCCCCACGGCTTCCACCGCCGCCGGCAAACCCACGTCGGACCCGTACAAGGTTTGGACAGCAAGAGATGACCGGCTCTATCCGCTTGTTCCTGGCCACGTCGATCGTCGTATTCGGACTCATTGGGTGCGAAAGAGGCCGTTCGCCGGGGGGGGGCGCTTCGGGGTCGAGTCCGACCGGGGCCGCGGTCGACGCCGGGCGCGCCGTCCTTCCGACGCTGCGCTTGTATTTGATCACCGATCTCGCGGGAGCGCTCGCGCCGTGCGGCTGCGTCAAAGACCAACTCGGGGGGTTGGATCACTTTGCCACGTGGGTGCAGGCCGAGCGCGCTCATGCGCCGGCGTCGCTCGTGGCCGCGGCGGGGCCGCTGTTCTTCATGGATGGCAAGCTTCCACCCGATCGGGCCGATCAAGACCGGCGGAAGGCGGCCGTCATCGCCAGCCTCCTCCGCGAGCTCCACTTCGCCGCGTTCGCACCCGGCGTCAACGACTGGGCCGACGGGCAGAAGGGCCTGATCGACCTGGCACACAAGGCCGGTTCCACGATCCTCGCCAGCTCCGGGGCCGGGGGCTCACCGCCGTTCGCCTCGGCGATCGTCAAAGACGCGGGTGGAATCAAGGTGGGGTTCGTTGGATTCGGACAGGGATCGTCCGAGTCCGCCGATGCGGCGAGTCCGCAGGAAAGCATCGCGCGCGGCGTCGATCTCGCCAAGCAGCAAGGCGCGAGCGTGTTGATAGCGCTCGCGGCCGTCGGCCGCGACGAAGCCAAGCGCATTGCCGAGGCCGTGCCCGATCTGACGGCCATCGTCGTCGGATCGACCCAGACGGCAGGCGAGGAGAACACGGTCGTGCCGCAAGGAGAGGCGGTCGGCGGCGTGATCGTCGCAGAGGGGGGCAACCACCTTCAGTCGGTTGCCGTTCTGGATCTTTACGTGCGCGATCGCGTCACGCCCGGGCAACCGATCCGGTTCGTCGACGCGACGGGATTGGATCGACGGCCCGAGCGCGAGGACCTCGCAACGCGCATCGACAGTCTGCACGAGAAGATCGCCGTGTGGGAACGCGAACGCACGTTGCCCAAGGCCGATGTCGAAGCACGCAAGAGCGAGCTCGCTGAGCTGGAGGACAAGCGCCTGAGCCTCGATGTCAAGCCACCGCCGACCCAAGGTAGTTTCTTTCGCTACGCGCTCAAAGAGATCCGCCCGTCCTTGGGAGCGGACCCGACGATCCAAGCCGAGATCGGCGGCTACTACGAGTTCGTCAACGGGCACAACCGCCTGGCTTTGGCGGACCGAAAGCCTTTGCCGCGCGTGGCCGGTCAGGCCGGCTACGTCGGCGTGGCCGCGTGCGGACGCTGCCACGCACCCGCGGTCGCGATGTGGAAGCATACGTGGCATGCGCATGCCTACGGGACGCTCAGTTCGTTCGGCCGAGAGTTCAACCTGGAGTGCGTCGGCTGCCACGTGACCGGCTACGAACGTCCGGGGGGAAGCACGGTCACGCACGTGGACAAACTGCAGAACGTGCAATGCGAAGTGTGCCACGGACCGGGCTCCCGGCACGTGGCGGATCCGACCGACGAGAAGGCCGTCATCGCCAAGCCGGACGCCGATCGATGCCTCGATTGCCATCGCCGGCCGCACGTCGAGCAGTTCGACGCCGTCGCAAAAATGAAGGCGATCCTCGGGCCGGGACACGGAGCGCCGGTTGCGAAGTAAGCGCGCGCGAACGCCGCGACCTCGGGACGAACCACGGTCCCCGGCGTCGAGCCGTCTCCGCTATCGACGCGCATTCCCCGGATCGATACGGTGTCGCGGGTGGCCACTCTTGGACCTCGCCACGAGTCTGCGGAAAAGCGGGTCCGATTTCGCGCGCGCCTAGCCGCCGTCGCTGGCGACCCGCAAGTGGCCGTCGTCGTTCTGGCCGCGGCGGCGATGGGGGTCGGCATCACGTGGGGACTCCCGGGATCCGATTCCTGGGCCACCGACGCCATCTCGCCTCGCTCGTGCGGACTGGGCGCGATTGTTGAGACGTACTGGCCAGGGCACTTCCATACGTATCCGCCGCTGCACATGGCGATCCTGACGGTCCTGTCGTTGCCGTGGATGGCGGCGGCCGCAGTACGCGTCGGAACGGGAGTCGGGGCGCTGAGCGACGAATTGATCAAGCCGCTCTACATGACGGGCATCGAGTTGGGGGCCCGAGCGGTCGCCATCGCGATGGCTGTCGGCGCGTTGTGCAACACGATGCGCCTCTGGGCGCGCCTCGCCGGGCCGCGCGTCGCGCTCGGGGCGGGGATCGTCGTCGCTGCGAACGCCACGTTCATCTACTACGCACACACGGGCAACGTCGATGTTCCGTATCTTTTCTGGGTCACCGGTGCGCTCGTCGAGATGGACCGAGTGATGTCGGGCGAGCCGCGCGAGACGCGGGCACTTCTGCTCGCAACGGCGGCGGTGCTCACCAAAGACCAGGCGGCGGCGGCGCTGCTGATTCCCCTCGTGCTGGCGTTCGCCGTGAGCCCGAAGACCAGGAGGGTCTCCGTGGCACGTCCGGCCGTACGGGATGCCGTCGTGCGCGCCGCTGTGGCGTACGCAGTGGTCTCGGGGGCGATCGTGAACCCGGTGGGATTCGCGCACCGCGTCGCGTTTCTGCTCGGGCCGGCGAGCCAGACGTGGGCCGGTTACCCGCGCGGCCTGCGAGGCGCGCTGGCGCTGGCGCATGACGCCGTCGCCGCAACACCTCGGTTCACGTCCGGATTCGTGGCCGTGGCAGCCCTCGTGGGCGTGATGATCGCGGTCACGTCGCGGCACGGTGTGACCCGCGTTCGTGCGTTATTGCCGCTGTCGGCCGCGGTCTCGTTCACCTTGTTCTTCACGCTGGCGGCACGCCGCAGCGAAGACCGGTTTCTGCTGCCGCAGAGCCTCTTTGCCCTGCCCTATGCGGCGCTTGCGTTCGACGCCGCATGGGTGCGCTGGCCGCGCGCCCACGTGGGCCTCGCGGCCTGCGCGGCCGCGGCGTTGGTCCCGGCACTGCTCGGTGTCGCGTCGCTCGACGCGACGCTCCTGAACGACTCTCGGTACGCGGCGGAGCGCTACTTGGCGACGCTTCCGACGGGCACACACGTCGAAGTCTACGGGGGCCCGATTTTTTTGCCGCGCATCCCGACCCAGATCGCGGCCGTGCGCCCGGGCATCGAGCCGATCGCCGACCGCGAACGGATCGCCGGCGTTGAGGAGCTCGTCGACCCGGCGATGGACCCGCGTCCCCGGGCGCCAAGCGCAATCGTCCTCGCCACGGAGCTCAGCAACCATGCGGCCACGGATCCACCAGCTCGAGCCCTGTCGTATGCGCTGGCCCAGTACCGGGACGCACAATCGCACGCCTTGTTCCGAGGATTGCTCGACGGATCGCTCGGGTACGTTCGTGCGCTGCGAGCCACGTGCACCGTCAGCTGGCCGCTCGCGTGTCGTGAGGTGCATCGCGCAACGGCCGGAGAGGTATGGATTTACCGCCCGAAAGCCGGCGTTGGCCCCCCAATTCCCTAGAGCGCTAAACAGGGTGGCGGACCGAGGATTTCCTAACTACAGGCACGTGGCCAACACGGCGAGCAACCCAAGAGAACCAGCCCATCAACTGCGTCGAGGGGTACCAGGCGTATGCGTTCCGTATCCGGGACGGTGGGTTCTTGGCGAGCGATGCAGAGTGGTCGCCATGCGCCCGGACACCGTGAGCCCCACGGACTAGGTTTGCGTCAGCGTGATGGCGTACGTGCAAGTTACGGAAATGGCGACGCCGGACTCTGTCACCATCTCTTGAATCGTTTCTTGGCCACTGGCCGAGTCGTTGGCCACGGTGAAGTTCACCGTGACCTGGCTCGTCGCACCGGCCGAGCTGTCCGAACACGTCTCCATGACGGTGCAGCCGGATTGCGAGGTCGTGCACGTGGCGCCACCGTCCGCCCCGCTCGTCGTGGAAGTCATGAATGCGCTGATGCTCGATGCGCTTTCACTGCCCGTGATCGGCACCGATTGATCCGTGAGGATCGGGCATCCCGCACTCGACCCGCTCTGCAGGACACTATGCGAGGTGTAGGTCCCGGCTGCAAGTGAGCATGCGCCGGGCGTGGCGTTGCCGCTCCCGGCACCGGTCCCACCGGACGACCCGCCGCCACAAGCAAAGCAAGCCACGATCGCGCCTACCGTTGCCAGAGCGCCCAGATTCGACGGCCCTATTGAAACGCGAACCGATTGGCTCATGAAAAAGTCTCCCTATTTATGGATCCGTAAAGCACATCACACTCCGCTCGACGCGTCACGATCGAACGGCGTGTCCGGTCGTCGGGTGCATTCGCCCGGCGAAAACGCGGCCGATGCCGCTGGACGCCAGCGCCAATCAGCGCCACAAGGGCGAGGTCTTACTCGGTACGAGGATGGACCCAGGAACGAACCATGACCGAACCGACGCATTTCACGCGTCTCGGCAAGACGGGGCCGGCGGTTTCCCATCGGCCTCGGCTGCATGGGCATGTCCGGCATCTATGGAGAGTCCGACGACGACGAGAGCGTCGCAACCATCCGCGCCGCCGTCGAGCGCGGCGTCACGCTGTTCGACACCGGCGACTTCTACGGCATGGGCCACAACGAGCTTCTGGTGCGCCGCGGCCTCGAGGGCTTGCGCGACAGGGTTCAGATCTCGGTCAAGTTCGGCGCGCTGCGCGGGCCTGACGGCTCGTGGCTGGGGCTCGATACACGCCCCGCCGCCGTTGACAGACGCCCTCGGTGCACTCGCCAAGCCCCTGTCGCAGGCCGATGTCGCGGCCGTGGAAATGCTTGTCGCCAAGGACTCCATCGCCGGTACCCGCTACCCCGCCGAGCAAATGAAGCACCCGGACAGCGAGCGCTAGAGCGCCGAACAGGGTGGGGTACCGATAATCTCAAGGCTTTTGGCCTCAGGGCGTCGTCTTCCGCCCCTCCGACGCGCGGGACGCTCGGACGTTGGCGTGTACGACCTGGCCGGGGCGCGGCGGCGATCCGGCGACCCAGCGAGCGAGCCCCACGACTCGGCTCGCGAGCTGCGAACCCCACAACGCGATCCGAATGCCGAAGCCGAACACCACCCCCATCGCGCCGACCAGGGGCGACGGGCGCTGACCGCGCCGAAAGCGCCGCTCGTCCCAGGCGCGCAAGAACCCGAGCGGCTCTTGGAGAGGGAACAGCAAGCACAGATCGTTGCGGCCCTCCTTGACCAGGATGGCATTGACAGCACGTCGAGCCGCCTCGTTTGCGCCCTCCATCGTCGCGAGGTCCGTGTACGTCTTGACGTAGTCGGAGGCCAGGAACGCGTTTTGAGCGGAGCCCGCCGCGCCGGGGCGAAGGGCGCGGGTACCCACCTCGTTGACCAACAGCGGCTCCGCGTTCGTCAGGAGCGGCTGTGCGGGGCGGCCCTTCGCCTGCTGCCAGCGGTGGAACGTGAGCAGCTTTCGAATGTTGTTGCGCCCCTGAATGTCGTCGTCCACGAACGAATACTTTCGCAACGAATCGTCGATCGCGTATCCGAATCGGCCGACCGTCGCGGCCTTGACCTGCGCCCACGTCTCTTCGATGACCTCCTCGCGCGTGAGCTCCGACGCAGATTTGCCCGCATGCGGGCCACTCGTTCGGGGTGCGGTCCAGTCGGAGACGTCGACCGAAATGATTTGCTGCACGTCGGGGTCGGTCCCACGAAGCTCGAGCCAGTCGGACCACAGCTTCGGGCCTTGATCGATCGACGTCAGCGCCCAGTCGCTGTCGAGGTAATCGGAGTGCGCGGTGGGCAGATTGCCCGGCGCGGTCATGTAGAAGAGGACTCCGTTCATCCACGCCACGCTCTTGGCCAGCTCGGGCAGGGCCGCCCACTCCGGCACGGCTTCTTGGATGCGCTGGGTGACGTACGTCGCCATTTGCTCCACCGGCAGCGCAAAGACGAAATACTCCCCTTCGGCCGACTCCGCGCGCACGGCAGGCCGGAGCACCAGTTCTTCGTGGGCTTGCTCGGGCCGCAGCTTCGCGAGCTCGCGGGCCTTGGCATCGACGCCTTCTGGGCTGCTTGCCGCCTCGGACGGTCTCTCGGTGCAGGCGAAGCGCACGCTTGCGATCCGCGGCCCGCCGTCTCCCTCGACGAGCTCGATCGACTCGAGCTCGCGCTCGGTGTGAAACGTGACGCCCACGCTTCGCAGGTAGTGCACCCAGGGGTCGATCCACACAGCACTCGTTGGGCCGTTGAGGACCCGGTCGAACTGCGACGAGCGGACGGCACCGGAGCCGGCGTCCAAGAGGAGCTGCAACCCGATCGTGCCGACGGTGAAGGCGCTCGCCTTCTCGGCTTGGCAAGCGACGAGGCTTCGCGTGAGGCCGACGCTCAGGTACTTCTCGTAGACGACGCTGCGATTCGCACCAATGAAATCGGACCACGAAAGATTGGGCAATTCCGATTCCCGGCGCGCTTCGCACATGGCGAGAAATGCCCAGATGCGCCGGCCGAAAAAGACCAGATCGTCGCCCGTCAGCGGCTTGCCGTCCGATCCGGGCGTGACCTTGAGAAACGAAGGAAGGAACGCGACCCAGTCTTGAAACGCCTGCCACAATGGCCGGAGGGGAAGCACGCCGAGCACCGGGTCGCTCTCGACGTCACCGATCGCCCGGAGCTCGGAGACCCTCTCGAGGGTGTCGGCAACGAATCCGCTCGCACAGGGTATTCGCGTCATCGTGTCGATGACGTGCTTGTAGAAACCGGGGAAGAATCGAAATCCATGCTCTGCGGGTAGGCTCAGACCCGCCGCGGTCGAAAATGCGAGGCTCCGTGCCTTGCCGCCGAAGACACTCCTCCGCTCGTACACGTGAACTTCGAATCCACGTTGAACGAGCTCGTGAGCAGCCGAAAGGCCCGCAACGCCGCCGCCGATCACGATGACGCGCTTTTGCATGGGGCGGGCCATTCCCTCGGACTGATCGGCTTTCGAGTGCGCGGTGCCCAGTATTACCCCCTGCCCTGGGTCGTCAAGAGTCGAAGTCGACGGGAATTGTGACGCGAATGAATCGCGATGGGTGGCGGTCTCGTTTCGAGGACATGGACTCGAGCCACCGCCGCGGGTTCGGGACCCACGCACGGCAAGCCTGCTTTTCACGTGGTACCGTGGACGCTCTGCGGCTAACATCCACCCCGGTCGTCAGCGCGCGTTGTGGGCAGTCCGAATGAGGAGAGAGAAAACCCTTTTGGGGGTTGTCGTTTCCGATTCCCCCGGCGGCGCTCGATCGCTTTCGGGAACCGAATCGTCGGCGCTCGTGAGCCAGGCCGCACGCTCGACGCCGGCCACGGCGCCTGTGACCCACGCGTTGGAGGTGTGGCCGATCGAATCCGCGGATCGCCCGTCTCGTGTCGACGGCATTCCGGAGCGTGTCGGCCGCTACCGACCCCTACGCATGCTCGGCCGCGGCGGCATGGGCATCGTGTACGAGGCCGTACACGACGCGACGGGGCTGCGCGTCGCACTCAAAACAGCGATTCGCGACAGTGAGCGCTCGCTCGCGCGGCTACGGGCGGAGATCCTCGCGCTCGAGCGCGTCCGTCACCCCGGGATCGTCCGGCTCCTCGATCGAGGCAGCGACGAGGGAGTTCACTTCTACGCCATGGATTTGCTCGAAGGATCCACGTGGCACGAGTACACAGAAGCGATCTGGCCTGCGGGGGCCCTACGCCCCGGCGGCAAGCGGCCGCGCGCTGCCAACGGGAGGCTCGATGAAGTGATCCGACGCGCGGTGACGCTGGCCGAGGCGCTCGGCCATCTGCATGGTATGGGCCTCGTGCACTGCGATGTCAGCCCGCGCAACGTCTTCGTCCGGGCGGACGGGACGACGGTGCTGATGGATCTCGGGCTCGTGAGCCGACATCGGGGAGCGGTCGGCCCGGAGGTCTTGGAACAAACGGATGTCCCGACCGGCACGCTCGGATACATGGCGCCCGAGCAGGCCCTCGGCTTGTCGGTCGACGCGCGGGCGGACCTCTATTCCCTCGGTGCCATGATTCATGCGGCGCTCTCCGGACGTCCCGCCTCGCATCACGGCCCCCGCATTTTGTCGAGCCTGGTGAGTGACGTGCCGCTCGAGATCGATTCGCTCGTTCAAAGGCTCCTCAGTCCCGACCGTGCCCAGCGCCCGATGACGGCCGCTCACGTCGCGCAGGCACTGATGGGCGTTCTCGAGGGCCACCGTGACGCGCCCCCATGGGCGCCGACCGCGCGGCTTTTCCGATCCCGCGTGTTCGGACGGGACGAGGTGCTGCGGTCGCTTTGGCGAGCGATCGACCGCGCCGACGTTTCCGGAAGCTTCAGCCTCATCGCGGGACCGAGCGGCATCGGCAAGACGGCCGTGGCGGCCATGGTTGCGCGTAGGGCAGCGATGAGTGGCTTGCGCGTCGTGACCGGCGAGTGCGTGTCGCTCGTTGCGACAGGCGGCCGGCATCGCCCCGGCTTGCGGGGCCCGCAGCTGTCGCCGCTCGGACCCCTGCTCGAAGTCGCGATTGACTACGCCCTGTCCCACGACAAACCGGCGCTCCACGAAATTTTGCGATCCATCGGACGCCACGACGCACGCGCGGCAGCCGCGTTCCCGGGGGATGAACAGCAGGGTTCGGGCCCGACCGTTCGGGAAGCCGCCAAGCGCCGCCTCTGCGACCACATCGGCGCACTTTTGGCGGAGCTCGCGCGCGCGGGCCCGGTGCTCCTCGTCCTCGACGATCTGCACTGCTCCGACGAGCTGACGATGCACTTTCTGGCATCGCTTCCCGTCGACTACTTCGAGCAGAATCGCATCGTTCTCGTCGCGACGTACCGCACCGAGCGAAGCGACGATCTCGTTCGGCTGCTCTCGGCGCGACCCTATGTCTCGACGATCGTCCTGGGCGCGCTCGGCCTCCGGGAGGTCCGCGAGATGATTGCGGAGAGCTCGGGCTTTCGCGCGCCGG
The DNA here is from genome assembly GCA_049521295.1 of Polyangiaceae bacterium. Taxonomy (GTDB): domain Bacteria; phylum Myxococcota_A; class Polyangia; order Polyangiales; family Polyangiaceae; genus Palsa-1150. Next base: position 24,200 of record JBEKOY010000023.1, read on the forward strand.
ACCCCTGGGTGCGCATTCTGCACGAGAAGGCCGCCGGCAATCCATTTCTCGTGGCCGAGTATCTTCGCGCCGCGCTCGACGCGGGGATGCTGGTGAGCGGACACGACGCCGCTGCGGCCGCAAAGACCGCGCAGGCGTTCGCGAACTTGGCGGGTTCGATCGAGGAGCTCATCGGGCGACGACTTGGCGCGCTCCCGCCGGCCACGAAGCGCGTCCTGCAGCTGGCCGCGGTCATCGGCAACCCGATTCCGGAACGCCTGCTCGCCGAGGTTTCGGGGACTACGGAGGACGCATTGCGCGAGCACCTCGAGTGCCTCGTCGGCCAGAACCTGTTGGAAAAAACCGACTCGGCGCACCACCGGTTCATGCACGACCGACTCCGGGAAGTGGCGTACGACAGTGCCGACGACGACGCGCGGCGCGCGATGCACCGGAGCGTCGCGCGCGCGATCGAGGCGCGCACAGAGAGCGAGGGCGCGCGTGCCGGGATCGCACCCGTGCTCGCTCACCATTTCATTCGTGGCGGTGAAGACAGGCAAAACGCCCGTGCGTACCTCGAACTGGCGGCCGACGTAGCGCACCGCGCGTTCGCGAACCGCGAGGTCGTGGCGCTCCTCACCGAGGCGCTCTCGCTCGCGTCCGATCGGCCGGATGCGGACGGCGCTCGGACAGCGCAAGTGCACTTCCGGCTGGCGAGCGCGTACTTCGATCTCGGCATGCTCGAAGAGAGCCGCACCCACGTCGAGCGGATGCTCGAGCTACTCGATTTTCGGTTGCCCGCCCGTGGCATGAAGGGCTGGTGGCGATGCCTGTTGGAGGTCGGCCGACAGGTGGCTCATCGCGTCATCGGGGCCGCGCGGGTCGATCCGCAGTCGGCCCTTCTGCTGCGTGAGGCCGTTCGCGCACACGACCTATTGATGCAAGTTCATTTCTACAAGGGCGACAACGTGCCGGGAATGCTGCATTGCACCCTGGCCGGCCTCAACCTGGCCGAACGCCTCGGGCCCTGCCCGGAGCTTCGCCTGGCGTATGCCAACGTGCAGTCGACTGCCGCGATGCTTGGGCTCCGTCGCGTCGCGAACGCCTACGAGGCCCTCGGCGCGGCCTCCACGTCGCCCGACGATGACTTGGCACTTTGCACGGCGGCGTGGGTCCGGCAGTGCGTGCAGCACGTCATCTTCGGCGAGTGGGACCAGGCCGACATCCGCGTTCATCGGATCATCGAAGAAGCCTGCGCGGCAGACTACCAGCGGCGCGAGGAAGAGGGCATATCCATTCTCGCATACATGCGATTCGCGCAAGCCCGCTACGATCGTTGCCGCGAGCTCGGCGCGAGGCTCGAGCGATCGGCGCGAGGCGACGCGCAATCGCTTTGTTGGAGCCTCATCTTCAGGTCGCACACGGATCTCGTGAGCGATCGGACCGAATCGGCCGTCGCGAGCGCGACCGAGGGGCTCGAGGTCGCAAGGGAGCTTCCAGGGCGCTCCGAGTCGATCAACTTGCACGCGGCGTTGGCTCTCGGCCTGCTGCGGCTCGGCGATTGCGATCGAGCCGAACACCACGCGCGGGCCGCACTCGATCTCGGGCGCTCGTCAGAACTCATCGCATTCCTCGAGATCGTCTCCTACGCCAACCTCGCCGAAGTCGCGTACCGGCTCGTGTCGCGGCCGGTGCGCGGCGGATCGGCGTCCGCCCGGGCGCTCGAAGACGATGCGTTCCGGCGGCTCGGCCGGTGCGCGCGCCTCTTTCCCATCGCCGTCCCAAGGGCCGAGCTGTGGAAGGGGGCCCGGCATTGGCGGTCGGGGCGACGCCTCGGAGCGCAGGCCGCGTGGCGCCGTGCGGCGCGCGCGGCGCGCACGCTCCAGACCCCGTACGAGCAAGCGCACGCCGATCTGTGGCTGGAGCTGTGCGCGGAGAGGTGCGGCTCGCGCGATGAGGCGCTCGAGAGAGCACAGGCCACGTTCAAGAATCTCGGAGCCGCTTTCGACGAGCGCACGACTTCCGAGACGCGGCGGTCGTGTCCCATCGATCCGTGCGGGTCGCTCTTGCTTGGACTTGGCTAGCCCGGTCGCGGAATCCGTCGCGCATCATCGAGGGAGGGCAAGCATGACCGTCGTCACCCTGCGCAGTTGGGCAGACCCGATCTTCGCACGGGTGCGAGAATGCGTGTGCCTGACCGAAGCCGCCCAAGTCGGGTCCCCGCCGTGCGCCGCCAGCGCGGCGACCGCGAGCGCTCCCGCCCTCTGGACCTTTGCGTTCGGAGTCTGGATGCTCGTCCTGGGCTTGTCGTTCATCGTCGTCCCGACACTCGACCGCGGACCGGCAAGCGGATTCAACAAGATCGCCAAGGCGATCGGCTTTCCCGGCGTGGAAGGCGTGTGGTCGCGCCTATTTGGGCTGTCGGTCGCGGCCCTCAGCCTCCTTTACTTCGTCGCTGCCGCATTCGAGCTGCGGACGTTTTTCTGGATGAGCGTCTTCGGGCGACTCGGCATTTTCGCGACCTGCACTCTGCTCTCGTGGAACCATGGCCGCAAGGCCAAGGCGAAAGCCGTCGCCAGGCCTCACGCGCTGCTTTGGGCCGCCACCCCCGACCTGCTGTCCGCGACGGCCACGGCATGGGTGCTGCTCCCCGACTCCATTTCGCGCGTCGTCTTCGTGGGGGGAGTGGCGCTCCTGACCACCGCGCTCGGGTTTCTCACCTTCCCCGCGTGGATCATCCAGCTCGTCGGCCTGAACGTGGAGCCCGACACGTGGAACACCGTGCTTGCAGCCCTGTTATTCTTCTTCGGCGCGTACGACCTCGCCGCCGCGATCTTGGGCCTCACGCCGATCCTCGTCGCCGCGATCCTCGGCAACACGGCCGTGATGCTTGGCGTCGTCATCGCGCTCTTCTGCGAACCCGCCGCGAGACGCTCGAATTGGCGACTCAAGACGATCGCGACGGCTCTTTTCATCGCGATGTCATTGGCCCTCTTTGGATCGCTCGGCGGCAATCGCGCCGGCAAGACCCGCGATCGAGGCGCGACGCGGGCCACCACGGCGGTCTCGGCTGCGCCCAAGTGGACGTCCGACTCGTAACGGCTTGCGACCCGGCATGCTACATTGGCAAGGGTCATCTCGCCGATTGGTGAAGTCGTCACCATGGGACCCCTTGAGAACCTACGTCACCCATCGTCGTGCGGCCCGCGTGGCAAAATCGGTCGCCTCCGACCTTCGTGACCGTGCTTGGGCGGCACGCAGATCCTCGTTTTCGATGACGGCGTCGTTCCTGCTGCTGGGCGCGTGCAGCAACGGGGCGGCGTCGGCAGCCGCTCAAGATTCGGGAGAGGCACTCACGGCCCAGGACGGCAGCACGGTAGGCTGCACGTCGCTTGGCGGAACGTGTGTACCGTATACCCAAGGGTGTCCTCCCCCTCAGCAGAACACCGTCCTGTGCGAGAACACCATCCTTCTATGTTGTCTACCCGCGGACCACGCGGATCTGGACGGTCCCGCTACGGCCGAACAGATGGACGGCGGCATAGCAGAGATGGACGACGCGACGGCGACGGACGCGACGGGGTCCATCGACACTTCCCCCCAATGAGTCAGTCCTTGGCGCGCCAACCGTTGGGTCGCCCGAAGGTCAAGAGGGTGCCTTTCATTCCCGCTTTCGAGGGCGGGTGCGACGCGCAGCGACGGATTGCACGGGGGTTGACGGCGGCACGGAATTTGCGAACCCTGGGCGCACTCCGATGAGCTGGCCCGCCCGCCTCTTGACGCGAGGGGATCCCCCGCCCTTTCGCGTGATCGACGGCCGATCGGATGCACCCTTCCTGATGACGGCAGACCATGCCGGGCGCGTCATTCCGCGCGCGCTCGGTACGCTCGGCCTGTCGGCCGCGGATCGAGAGCGTCACATCGCGTGGGACATCGGAATCGGCGCGCTCTCCGAGCAGCTCGCCCGACGGCTCGGCGCGTTTCTCATTCTTCAAACGTATTCGCGACTCGTGATCGATTGCAATCGACCGCTCGACGCGCCGAGCTCGATTGCAGTCGAAAGCGATCGCACGCCCATACCGGGCAATCGCAACCTGTCTGCACAAGAGGTCGAAGCACGCGCGAACGAAGTGTTCCGCCCGTATCACGCGCGCATCGAACAAGAGATCGCGCGGCGCGAGAGCGCGATGCTGCCGGTGATCTTCGTGGCGATGCACAGCTTCACGCCGCGGTTCGATGGGGTCGACCGACCCTGGCAGTGTGGCGTGCTGTGCAACCGAGATCGACGCCTGGCCGATCGGTTGCTTACCCAGCTGCGAGGCGAAGGGCTGAACGTGGGCGACAACGAGCCGTATTCCCTGAGCGACCTCACAGACTACGGCGTGCCGTACCATGCCGAGAAACGCGGCCACGCTTACGTCGAATTGGAAGTTCGTCAGGATCTCATCACGAGCGACGAGCAGCAGGAACAATGGGCCGAACGGCTCGATCGCGCACTTCGGGAAGCAGCACGGCCGCTAGGGCAGCCAAGTGGTCTTCGCTTCGTGTGACTGGATGCGGAGATCGAGCGACGCTCCAATCGGCGCCGTCGGATCACGGCCGCGCTCGGGGCGAAGCCTCCGCCGCCGGACGATCGCTCGGCCGATCCCTCAGCCCGCTGCTGGCACGTGCCGCGTTGCGCGAAGAGGGCCGGAACGGTGGAGGCGGGACGGGCCAGGCCCGCTGTAGGAGATGCGGGCACGCTGTCGTCCAAGCGGCACGGGCCGAGCGCGCTTGAGTTGCAATTCTCCGCACACGCGATGGGAATACAGCGCAGGCGGCAGTTGACAGTGACGTAACCTCCGGAACCGAAACCAGGCGCGCGCGACGAGGCTCACGGTACCATGAGCGACATAGCGGGCAATGACGACGACCTGGCGACACGTTCTTATCGGCGCAATCCGCCTTCTTTGCGTCCTTGCCCTTGGCGTTCCCGCCGGCGCATGCGGCCGCTCCTCGCTGGAGGGCGACCTCGTCATCATGACCGACGCGAGCGCCGTCTCCCAGGCGACGGGCGCGAGCTCGAGCAACGCGAGCGCCGACGGGGCGGTGTGCCTACCGACCGGATCCAGCTCGAGCTGTACCGTCCGCGAGCCGACACCCGACGCGACGCCCGCCGATGCGAGGTCGACGGCCGACGCGACGTCCGCCGGCGACGCGACGTCCACGGCCGATGCAGCGCCGACCCGTGATGGGAACCCTGTGGACGGGACGGTAGGCCAGGAGGACTCGAGCCTCCCCCTGGACGCCGTCGCGGATTCGCCGATCGTCCTCACTCAGCCAGATGGGGCGGTTTGCCCCCTGGGGGATACCACCGTCTGCAATTCGGTCTGTGTCGATACGTTTACCGACCCCGCCCATTGCGGCGGTTGCGGCAACGTCTGCCCGGCCGGCGACGTGTGCCTGGACGGCGCGTGCGCCCTGTCGTGCGACAGCGACGCGGGACTAACCCTGGTCAATTGCGACGGCGCCTGCGTCGACCTGCTGACGAACCCGAATCATTGTGGCTCGTGCGCAATCGCATGCACGGGTGGCCAGCAATGCGAGGGCGGCGGTTGCGCGTGCACCGGCGGGACGCTGCCCTCGCTGTGCGAGGGCCAGTGCGTCGACCTGGCTTCGAGCCCGACGAACTGCGGCGCGTGCGGCACGGCGTGCGGCCAACAACAAGTGTGCTCGGGCGCTGTGTGCGTCGTGTCGTGTCCCGATGCGGGAGGCGTCACGAACTGCGGCGGCGCCTGCGTCGACACGGCCGAGGACAACGCCAACTGCGGCGCGTGCGGCACCGTGTGCGGCGGCGGATCGGCGTGCGTCGACGGCGCGTGCGCGTGCCCCGCCGGCCAGGCCTTGTGCAGCGGCAATTGCATCCCCGATACGGCCGACTCGAACAACTGCGGGGGCTGCGGGATCACCTGTCCGGTCGGTAAGGTGTGCTCCAACGCACAGTGCATTTGTGCGTCCGGCGATATCCAGTGCGGCGGGGTCTGCCTCGATGCGCAGTCGGACAACGCCAATTGCGGTACGTGCAATACGCGATGTGGCAACGGGTTTCAGTGCCAAGGCGGCGCGTGCGCGTGCGCAAACGGCGGCGTCGCATGCAACGGCGGCGCGTGCACCGATACCGCGAGCGACCCCGCCAACTGTGGCGCGTGCGGGAATGCCTGCGCCGCCGGCCAGGTGTGCAACGTTGGACAGTGCACGAACAACTGCACGACCGGCGACGGGGGCCTGCCGCTGACCGAATGCCTCGGGGCGTGTGTCGACTTGACGACCAACAACCTCGACTGCGGCGGTTGCAATGCCCAGTGCCCGATCGGCGGGAGCTGCGTGAACGGGGCCTGCCAGTGCGGGCCAGGCGATACGCAGTGCCGCACGACGTGCACGAACACCCAGAGCGATGACGCCAATTGCGGCCGGTGCGGCAATGTCTGCCGCGAGGGGACGACCTGCCAGAGCGGAGCGTGCGTCGCGGGCTGCGGCACGGGCGGTCTGACGCTTTGTCCCGCGCCCGGCCCCGGCGGCGCGATGGTTTCGACCTGCGTCGACCTCAGCACGAGCGCGGCCAACTGCAGCGCATGCGGTGTCGCGTGCGACGTAGGCGCGACATGCATCAACGGCCAGTGCACGTGCTCCGCGGGATTCGCCCAATGTGCGGGCAGAGGTTTCCTGGGCCGCGGAGACTGTGAAGATCTGCAGTCGAGCAACGCCGACTGCGGCTCCTGCGGCCACCGTTGCCCCATGACGGCCCCTCTCTGCTCGGACGCGACGTGCGTGATTCAGTGCGTGTCGGGCGAAACGCTCTGCACCCCCAACTGCGTCGACCTGACCAGCAGCAAGGCCCATTGCGGCTTCTGCGCACAGTCCTGCGGCACCAATCTGACGTGCGTAGACAGCGAGTGCGCCTGCGTGGCCCCATTTACGAATTGCGACGGCAACTGCGTCGACACGACGACGAGCAATACCAATTGCGGTGCTTGCGGCACGACGTGCGTCGCCCCGTCGACCTGCCAAAATAGCGCGTGCCAGTGAGCGGGTAAGGGGTGTGCATCCATCTCGGACGATCGCGGCACGACGGTTCGGGAAGGTCTCAGGACTACGGCGCGCAGAAGGACACGAGCGTGCGGAGGATCCCGTCGGGCTCGCGTAGCCCGTCGGTCACAATCCGATCGGCTCGCTCTTGCGAGTCGCTGTTTGCGTAAATGCGCAGCTGCGGCGCGTTGCCCGACGGACGCACGTGGGCCACGTCACCGCTCTTGAAGGTGACGCGCACACCGTCGACAACGTTGATCCGCACGATGTCGTCGAAGCCGAGCGCAGGGACGAAGACGCGCGCGAGCAGGGTACGGAGCTCGTTCCACGCTGGCGGCACTGCGCCGGCGAAATCCACCTCCACCACCTCGCCGGGTGGAACCAGCCGCGCCATGAGTGCACGGGTGACCTCCACCGGGACTTCGTCGAGGAGCCCCGATTGGCCGAACCGCGCGGGCAATCGGCCCCAGATCTGGGTCAACGCCGTCCCTTCGCGCGCGGCTGCGAACAGGTTTGCGAGGATCGGCAGGGTGGAGTCCCGTGTTGGAAGCGCCGCCAACGTTCCGCCAGGGAGAGCGACGTCGCTTCCCGTTAGAAAGCCCCCGTTGGCCTCCCATCCAACGATCGGCGCGTCTCGCCCTTCGCCTTTCATGGCGTCGATGGCCGCAATCACGTAGGGCGAGCCGATCTTGGTCCTCCGAAGCAAGACGCCGCGCTCGCGCATGCGGCGCTCGACGGCATCGTTCGCGCTGATCGGCACGGCCACGGCGCGGGCCGACAGGAGCTCGGCGACGACGATCCCCAGGAGATCCCCGGCAAGGAAGCGCACGCGTCGTCCTGCCGGTCCGGCCTCCGCGACCGGTACGACGGCGGCGACGAGCGGCCGATCGGAATCTCCGTCGGTCGAGACGATGGCATGCGGGCGACGGCCGTCTCGCTCGGCGGCGATCGCCAGCGCCTCGAGGACATCGAGCTGACCGCCGACGACATTTTCCGTGTCGAGCGCAATGAACGCATCGCTGCGGCCCAATACGACGACATCCGCGCCGATCGCACCCAGGATCCGGGGAAGGATGTCGCGACCGACCGCCGAGTGCTGGTAGACGACGACGCGCATTCCTCGGAGCGCGTCCCCCGGGAAGGCGCTGACGTAACGACGAACGTACGCTTCCTCCGCCGCACGATCCACCGGCGGCAGAGGCGTGCGGGTCTTGAGCCCGCCCTTGGAGTCGAACGCGGACTCGCCGGCGGAGCGGCCATACTCCTCCGCTCGGACCCGCTCGACTTCCCGCGTGATTCCGGCTTCGTCGGACTTCAGGACTTCGCCGACGCTCCGGTTGATCTTGATGCCGTTTCGGTCGAAGGGAATATGGCTGCCGGTGACCATGACGCCGGCACAGCGCTCGGCCATCGCGCGCGCTACGAGCGCCGGCGTCGGGATCTTCCCAGCATTCTCCGCGCCGCAGCCGGCGTCGGCGACAGCCCGGGCGACCGCGATGAGGAGTCGATCGGTGCTCGGCCGCAGGTCGCCGGCCAGGATCACGCGGCGGCCGGGCGGGATGTCGCCTGCCGCCAGGAGGTACCGGAGCCCGCCTTTGACGTTGATGTACGCCTCGAGGTCCGTGATGTCTTTGACAAGGCCTCGAAGGCCACTGGTCCCGAAGGAGAGGGCTACGGGCGTATAGTCGAGAAAAGAGGGGGCTTGGCCGCTCATGGGTCGTCGGGATGGCGGGAACGCGAAACCATGTCGAAATCACCCGAATGGTAACGCCAGGTTCGATGAGCGTTTGGGAATCGCATTGGTTCGGCTCGGTACGGCGCGCGACCGATTTGTGGAGCCGGAGTGAATCGCGCCGCGTCTTCTATGCCATCATCGCCGGAAAGGCGATCGGCCTCGCGTTGGTGCTCACCCTGGCCTGGGGAATTCCCGCTTACTTCGGGCACCGTGCCTACGCCGCCGAGCCCACGGCTGCGCACTCCGAATGCGTCAATCCTCTGAACACGGCCTGGACCCTGACGGCAGCATTTCTCGTCTTCTTCATGCAGGCGGGGTTTCTCTTTCTCGAGGCCGGATTCTCCCGGACGCGAGAGACCGTCAACGTTCTGCTCGAGGGAATCGTCGACACCTGCCTGTGCGGTGTTCTTTTCTTCGCGTTCGGGTTCGCGTTCATGTTCGGCTCGGGCAACGGGTTCATCGGCCACGAATACTTCTTTTTGCACGGAACGCCGGACACGTACGGGTCGACCGGCGTGCCCATGCTGGCCTTCTGGCTCTTTCAGTTCGCCTTCGCCGACACCTGTAGCACGATCACATCGGGCGCCATGGTGGGTCGGACGGCTTTCGTGGGCGACCTTTGGTACAGCGTCGGCGTCAGCGGTTTCATCTACCCGATCTTCGGTCATTGGGCCTGGGGCCCCGATGGATGGCTGACGGCGCTCAAGCCTCTCGCCTTCCACGACTTCGCCGGATCCACCGTGGTGCACACGATTGGGGGCACCGTCGCGCTGACCGGGGCGATGGCCCTCGGCCCCCGCCTCGGCCGGCGGTTCGCGCGCGACGGAGGCGGCATCATGGCCGGACACAACATGACGTTCGCGGCGGTGGGCGGGGTCATCCTCTGGTTTGGCTGGTATGGATTCAATCCGGGAAGCACGCTCTCGGCCATGGATCTGCAAGGCATTGGGCGCGTCGCCACCAATACGACTCTGGCGGCATGCGGAGGTGGACTGTCTGCACTTTTTTGGGTGTATTGGCGCGCGCGGTACTGGGACTGCGGCATTACCGTGAATGGCTTCTTGGCGGGCCTGGTTGCGATCACGTGCCCTTGCTACTGGGTCTCCCCGTCGGGAGCCCTCATCCTCGGCGCGGTCGCGGGCATCATCTGCGTCCTCTCGGTCGACCTGTTCGAGTTTTTGCGAATCGACGATCCGGTAGGCGCGGTCTCGGTCCACGGAGTCTGCGGGATCTGGGGAACGCTGAGCTTGGGTCTCTTCGCGACCGGCCAATACGGCGCACCGGGACCGTACGGGGCGGACACCTCGGCCGGATCCCTGGTGGTTGGGCTCTTTTACGGGGGCGGCACAGGCCAGCTCAGCGCCCAGGCCGTGGGCAGCGCCGCGATCACGACGGCGACCTTCGTGACATCCTTGCTGATGATGGCTGGCCTTAAAGCAGCCGGCGTCCTGCGCCTTTCGGCCGAGCGCGAGCGACAGGGCATGGATGTGGCGGAGCATGGCGGGCCGGCGTACCCTGAGAACGTTCCCCGCACGGCCGCCGACCCGCGCCGAGACCTCATGACCTCCGACGCCGAGCTGCGATCGGTCGCGCGCTGACCGATCGGAATCCGACCCATTCGGTGCACCGAGCCGGAACCGAGCGATTGACTCGACCGAGCGATGGGGGTCCATCGTTTCGACCCCCGTCTTGGGTTCAATCGTCGACGACGCGGCGACCGCGGTACATGCGGACGTGCCCGTCGCTCCCAGGTGGCGTCGAATCCCTGCCGTCCTGCGGTTGGGGCTCCACGACCGGGGGCTCGGCTCGATCCGCGGTCAGGCGCAGAGGCGGCGACGACCGGGTCACGGTGGGCGCTGTTGCCAGCTCGGTCAAAGGCTGCGCCACGGCGATGGGCGGGCGCACCGGGGCGACGACTTCGGGATCGATCCGGCGGACGACGAGGTTCGCCACCATTCGCAACGCCGGCATGTTGACGCTCACACCGGAAATGATGCCGATGAGTCCCCAGGTCATCCTCTTCAGGTAAATCTTGTGCTCCGAGTAGCGTAGGATGCACGCATCGAGCTCTTCGCCACCGGTGAGAAACGTCTCGTACAGGCGCGTGATGCGTGGGCCCACCTCTGCGAAGAGGTCGCCGTCGAACACGGCGGGGAGATCACGAGCCACGAGCGCGCCGGTGCCGGCGATCACAAAACTGCCGTACACCCCCTGAACGTCACGAAGCGTTCGCAGCGTCCCCTCGATGCTCGGCATGGGCTGGCTCCTTAGATCCCGAGTAACTCGCGAAGCACAGACACCTCGGTCGATGGCCTCGGCCGAAGTGCGATGACCTCTCCGTTGCGCTCGAGTACGACAAAGCAGCGTCCGCTCTTGAAGATGCACTCCATCGCTCGGAACCGCTCGACCCCCAGCTGATTGCCCACGAGCTCGGTCAGGCGACACGCGTACGCGACGATGTCCGCGAAGTCCTGGGTCGCGCCTTGATTTTCCATGATCCCGCCGCCCGGATCGAGGCGCAGAACAACTTCGAAATCTTCGCTCCGCAAAACATGGCCCGCGACCAGAATGGGCGTCGCCTCGATCTCGATGCTCTCGCCGACTTGCCGGCCCGCTGCCCCGGGGCGAAGCGCCAGCAGGCTCGGCGCCATGCGCTCATCGCGAAGCTGAGCCGCACGGATGAGCAGCGTCTGCCAATTGCAGGCGATGGTGTCTTTCGCCGGCCATTCGCGCTCGGCCGGCTCGAAGGAGCCTTCGTTCCAGGACAGCATGTCGAGGGCGGCGGCCTCGCCGCTCAGAGTACGCGCAACGGCGTGGACGATCGCTCCTCCACGGAAATAGAGAAAGCCGATGTTGCTTCCCGACGTCACGCGGACGACCCGCCGCGACCCGGCCAGACATTCCATCTGGACGAGGTCGCCGATGGTCGCGCCCTTGATCTGCGCCTGAAAACCCGAAGGGCGTGCGCTGCCCGACGGGCTGTCGCGAGGGGCCGGGGCCTTCGAGCTCACGACGAATCCTGCAGGTTGTTGGGCGTCGGCGGCGTCGGCGGCCCCACCCTTCCAAAATCGCTGAGTGCTTCCAGAATGCTCACCTCGTGGCTCAAAATCCGCATCCGGCCCACGCCCATCGCGACCCGCGTCGGATCGAGCTGAGTCGCGAGGCCCGCTAGCTTCATAGGCCGATCATGGGCTAGCACCGTTTCCGCAGGGTGTCCCGAGCGTGCCGGGCGCGAAATTTAGCCCCCGTTTACGATTTGAAGAACCGAAGGATCGTTGCGGATCGTGGGCGGCCACGAATGGACCCCTGCTTTTTTGAGGACTCGAGCATCAGCCTTGACGCGTTGCATAGGCGCGCCATCCGCCGAACGACGAGATGTCGGTCGCCGAGGCGACCGCGTGCGCCTCACAGAGGAAGCCGTGAACCTTGCCCCCGTCTTCGAGGTCGATCGTTCCGATCGCAAGCGGAGCGCCCACGCCCTCCAGGAAAGAGCCGACGCTCTCGCGCGGCAAAGCCCACACCTCCAGATCGATTTTCGTGCCGTGAGAGTCGGTGACACGAACAAGGCCCGGCTTGGGCGGGTGCGTGCCCGGCAGTGCGTACAACCGATACGAAGGCGCCGTCCGGGTCGCGCGCACGCAATGGGCCCCGCGCTCGGTGAGCTGATGATTGAGCGGCATGCCGGACAGGTGAGCGCCGACGACGGCCAGCAGCAGGCGGCCCTCCAGGGGTTCCTCGACCCGCTCGGCGGGTGCGGGCCAAGGCCATCCCGTGGCCCCGAGAGGGCCGCCGCTGCGACGGTGAAAGGCGGACGCCAATGCGGCGAGTACGGGATCCCTGCCCCAAGGCCCTACGAACGTGACACCCGCGGGCAGACCGTCGGGACGGATTCCGCTCGGCACGGCCACGGCCGCCAAGTCGAGCAAATTCGCAAATGTCGTGTAGAGCCCGAGCCGCGTGTTGACCGCGATCGGATCGGCAAGGACTTCGTCGATTCGGGGGGTGCCGGGGACCGATGGAAGCACCAGCGCGTCGAGCGTGGTCCATAGCGGCTCCACCGCTCGGCGCAGCGCGGCCAGCGTATGGAGACCGCGAAAGGCATCGACGGCTCGAAATCCGGCTCCTTGATTCAAAATGGTTCGAATGACCGGCAGGAGCGCCTCGGGATGCGTATGGATGAACTCATCGAATCCCGAAAGCCGCTCGGCGATCCAGGGGCCCTGATAGAGAAGCCGCCCGGCCTCGAAGAACGGCGTCATGTCGACGTTCTCGAACGCGGCCCCCATTTGCTCGAGCGTGGCGCGAGCCGCGGCGAACCCCTCGCGTGCCTGCTCGTCGTCGAACGACTGGTCCTCCGGCCTTGGAATCCCGACCCGCCAGCGCCGGCCGGAGACGTCCGCTCGCCATCGAAAGCGGGAGGCTTCGGGTCGCGAATAGGGATCCCGCGGATCAAATGCCGTCGCCACGGCGGCCACCTCCGTGGCGTCCTCGCACGTGAGCGCAAGGATCGTGACGCAATCCATCGAACGGCACGCAGGTACCACGCCGCGGGTCGAAAGAAGCCCACGGCTCGGCTTGAGCCCTACGATGTGATTGAGTGCCGCCGGGACGCGGCCCGAGCCGGCGGTATCGGTGGCCAGGGCGAAGCTCACCAATCCTCGAGCCACTGCGGCGGCGGAGCCCGAGCTCGAGCCGCCGGACACATATCGAGGATCGAAGGGATTCGGCGGGATGCCGTACGGCGACCGAACCCCAACGAGGCCGGTCGCCAGCTGGTCGAGGTTCGTCTTGCCAACGTAAAGCGCGCCCGCCGCACGGATCCGATCCACCACCGGTGCCGAATCGCCGGGCAAGTACGCAAACTCCGGGCACGCCGCAGTCGTCGTCACCCCGCCCACGTCGATATTGTCTTTCACGGCGAACGGGAGCCCGTAGAGCGGCGGCCGGGACCCCGGCGGATACGCCCGTTCGAGCGAACGCGCCTCGGCGACGACCTCGTCGCTCGGGCGGAGCGCCGTCCAAATTCCCGCCGTGGCATCGGCCGCGATCCCGGCGACGACGGTTTCCGCGACATCGACGCAGCGGATGCTCGAGTCGCGGTACCCTCGCCGCAGCGAAGCGATGTCCAATGGCAGCGACTGACCCGATGGGCTCACGCGCACGCGATGCTCTTACCACACGAGGGCCGGGGCGCGGATCGATCACCTTCCGGCGCAGAGGCGACCGGACGGTCCTCGCCCGAGCGTTTGCGACGAGTCCACTGCGAATCCTCACGCCGCGCAATCACGGGCACGCCGCGTGGGTGTTTCTGTCGAGTTTCGGGGGTGGGCTGGTCGACGGCGATGCGGTCGATCTGATCCTCGAAGCCGAGCCGCACTCGTCGGGCCTGGTGTGCACTCAGGCATCCACGAAGGTATACCGCTCGCCGCGCGGCTGTTCCCAGCGGCTCGAAGCTCACGTTGCGGAAGGCGCGACGATGGCCATCCTGCCCGACCCCGTTGTACCCTTCGCCGGGGCTCGCTACACCCAAAGGATCGACGTCTCGCTCGCGGCGAATGCGTCACTCCTTCTTTTCGACGCGACATCGTGCGGACGCGCTGCGCGCGGTGAGCGATGGCAGTTCGCTCGTCTCGAATCGAGGACCGAGATCATGCGCGCCGACCAACCCATCTTCGCAGACGCGACGCTGCTGGATCCGGCTCATGGATCGATCGCCGAGCGGATGGGACCGTACGAATGGGTCGCATCGCTGGTCGCGATCGGACCCCGCTTCGCCGACGTGCGCCGAGCGATGCTTGGACCGCTCGCACCGTCCACCGACGATGCCACCACCGTTTGGGCGGCGAGTCCGCTGCGCGACGACGGCGTCGTCGTGCGCGTCGCCGCGGATCGTTTCGAGAACGCGTCCCGCGTCTTGCGTCCGAGTTTCGCGCTTCTCGCACGATGGCTCGGCGACGACCCTCTCGCTCGAAAATGGTGACGGGCTAAAACGAATGCGTCATGCTCCGGCCCAATGCACCTGACGCCTCGGGACGTCGACAAGCTGGTCTTGCACGGGGCAGGATTTCTCGCGCAAAAGCGCCTGGCTCGCGGCATCCGCCTCAACTACCCGGAGTCCGTCGCGCTCATCGCCACCCAGCTTCTGGAGTTCATCCGCGACGGCCAGTCGGTGGCCGATTTGATGGATCGCGGCCGGCGCATTCTGGGACGCGCGCACGTCATGCCGGGCGTGGGCGATCTCGTCACGGAAGTCCAGGTGGAAGGCACCTTCCCGGACGGGACGAAGCTCGTGACGGTTCATGGTCCCATCGCGCTCTCCACCGTCGACCTCGATCTTGCCCTGTACGGCACGTTCCTGCCGGTGCCGCGGCCGGAAGTTTTCGCGCCGATCGCCGATAGCGCACACGCGGGAACGCCGATACCCGGCGAGCTGTTCGTCGTTCGCGGCGAGATCGTGATCAACGACGGGCGCGAAGTCATCGATCTGGTCGTCGAGAGCGTCGGGGATCGCCCCATCCAGGTCGGAAGTCACTATCCGTTCGATGAGACCAATGCGGCGCTCCTGTTCGATCGCAAGCGCGCCGCCGGCCGACGCCTCGACATCCCGGCCGGCACCGCCGTTCGCTTCGAGCCGGGCGATCGGAAGACGGTCCGCCTGGTCGCCCTCGCCTCGGTCGCGCAATCGCCCGGTAGCGCCCCATGAGCGCTGGGATCGACCGCCGGCACTACGCCGACATGTTCGGCCCGACCGTCGCGGACCGCGTTCGGTTGGGCGACACCGGCCTGGTCGCCCGAGTCGAACGCGACCATGCGGTGTACGGAGACGAATGCAAGTTCGGCGGGGGCAAGGTACTGCGCGATCGGCAAGGGCAACGAGCCGGAGTGAGCGACCGCGACGCGCTCGATTGCGTGATTACCAACGCGCTCATCATCGACGCGACCGGCATCGTCAAGGCGGACATCGGAATCAAGAGTGGCCGGATCGCCGGAATCGGCAAGGCGGGCAATCCGGACGTCATGGCCGGCGTCACTCCGGGGATGATCATCGGTGTCACGACCGAGGCCATCGCCGGAGAAGGGCTCATCGTGACCGCGGGCGCGATCGACGCGCACGTTCACTTCATCTGCCCGCAGCAGGCGCACGAGGCGCTCGCTTCCGGCGTGACGACCTTCGTCGGGGGAGGCACGGGGCCTGCGACCGGGACGAACGCGACGACCTGCACCCCCGGCTCCCGTCATATCCGCCAGATGCTGCAGGCGACCGATGTCCTGCCAATCAACATTGGACTCACCGGAAAGGGCAATACCTCCTCGCCCGAGGGCCTCGTCGACCAGATCCGCGCGGGGGCCGTCGGGCTGAAGCTCCACGAGGATTGGGGGACGACGCCAGCCGCCATCGATTGCTGCCTCGGGGTGGCCGAAGGCGAGGACGTGCAAGTCACGATTCACACCGACACTCTGAACGAGTCGGGGTACGTCGATGACTCGATCGCGGCGTTCAAGGGTCGAACGATCCACACGTATCACTCCGAGGGCGCCGGCGGCGGGCATGCCCCCGATCTCATTCGCGTCTGTGGCGAGTCGAACGTCATCCCGAGCTCGACGAATCCGACCCGGCCGTTCACCGTCAACACCCTCGACGAGCACCTCGACATGCTCATGGTCTGCCACCATCTCGACCGGACGATCCCCGAGGACGTCGCGTTCGCCGAGAGCCGGATCCGCGGAGAAACGATCGCCGCAGAGGACATTTTGCACGACATGGGAGCGATCAGCATCGTGTCGAGCGACAGCCAGGCGATGGGCCGCGTCGGCGAAGTGATCACCCGGACATGGCAGACTGCGCACAAGATGAAGGTGGATCGCGGCCGGCTCCCCGAGGAACAAGGCGACGACGACAACGTGCGCATCAAGCGCTACGTCGCCAAGTACACGATCAACCCGGCGATCGCCCACGGCATGTCGACCGAGATCGGGAGCGTCGAAGTGGGCAAATGGGCCGATCTGGTGCTCTGGCGGCCGGCCTTCTTCGGCGTGACGCCTGAAATCGTCGTCAAAGGGGGCTTCATTGCGTGGGCGCAGATGGGAGACGCAAACGCGTCGATTCCGACTCCTCAGCCCCTTATGATGCGTCCGATGTTCGGGGCGTACGGGCGCGCGGCCGGCGCCACGAGCATTGCGTTCGTGTCGCGACGCGCGGAGCTCGAGGGAGGACTCGACGAGCTCGGCCTCGCCAAGCGAGTGCTGTCCGTCGGAGGGTGCCGCGGCCTCGGAAAACGGCACATGATTCACAATGACGCCCTGCCGACGATCGCCGTCGACCCCGAAACGTACGAGGTTCGAGCCGACGGAGTTCGCCTCACCTGCGAGCCGGCGGCGACACTGCCACTCGCCCAACTCTATCACCTATTTTGAGGTCCCTTGACCGCCGCGTCGCGCTGGAGAGTGCTTCAGATGGCCGACTCGGCTTTTCCCGTCGGCGGATTTGCCCATTCCGCGGGCCTCGAAGCGATGGTCCATCGCGGGCAGCCTCGCACGGTCGATGAGCTCGACGCGTACGCCGGCGTCCATCTCTGGAACGTCGGGCATGCAGCACTTCCGTTCGTCACGGCCACGTTCAATGCCCCGCACGAAATCGAGTCGATGGATCGTCGCGTCGACGCGTTCCTCACGAATCATGTCGCCAACCGCGCGAGCCGCACGCAGGGGCGGGCGTTCATCGGGACGTGCGCTCGGGTCTTCGACGGACCGGCCATCGCCGCGCTCGCCGAGCGCACCCGCGGCCGCGACGTGGCCGCCCATCATGCGCCGCTTTTCGGCGCGACCCTCGCCGTGCTCGGTCTGGAGCAAAGCGACGCGCTCGGGCTGTATTTGCATTCCGCATTGCGAGCCATTCTGTCCGCTGCCGTGCGCCTGGGCGTCGTCGGGCCTCACGAGGCCCAGCGGATCCAGGACCGGCACGGCCCGACGCTCGACCGGGTCCTAGCGGCGTGCGCGAGACTGCGCGCGAGCGAAGCGGCGAACGTAGCGCCGGTCGTCGATGTGGTCGCCGCGACTCACGATCGCCTGTATGCGCGACTATTTCAGAGCTGAGGTACGAATCCATGGCCCACGACGAGCAGCGAGATCACGACCACGAGCAGCGCGATCACGACCACGAGCACCGAGATCGGCAGGACCACCGCCACGAGCACCGGCGCCACCCCGGCCTGTTCCGGGACAGGTCCCCGGCGCGTCGGCGCGACTACTCGCTTCGATCCTTCACGGTCGGGATCGGCGGTCCGGTCGGCAGCGGCAAGACGGCGCTCACGCTCGCGCTCTGCATCCGCCTGCGCGAGCGCTTGAGTTTGGGGGTCGTGACGAACGACATCTTCACGCGCGAGGACGCCGATTTCTTGCATCGTCACCGGGCGCTTGCCGCAGAGCGGATCCGCGCCGTCGAGACCGGTGGCTGTCCGCACGCCGCGATTCGCGAGGACATCAGCCACAATCTGGACGCTTTGGAACAGCTGACGGCCGATGTCGGTCCCGACTTATTGCTCATCGAGAGCGGGGGGGACAATCTGGCCGCTCAGTTCAGCCGCGAACTCGTGGACTACACCATTTACGTCATCGACGTCGCCGGGGGCGACAAGGTCCCCCGCAAAGGCGGCCCGGGGATCACCCAGTCCGATTTGTTGGTCATTAACAAGACGGATTTGGCGATCCACGTCGGCGCGGACTTGGAGGTCATGGCTCGAGACTCCCGCGCGATGCGAGGCGAAGGGCCCTTCGTCTTCGCGCAGGCGAAAAACGACGTTGGGATCGACAGAGTGGTCGATCTCGTCCTGCAGGCAAGGGCCGAGGCCGTCATGGACACGAGCGCGGGATGACCTCGAGCCTTTGGCTGGGCCTCGCTTCATGGGGACTCGGCACTCGGCAAATCACACGTTCGGGAGCGCGCCCCGTCCCTTTGACCGCGGTAGCTTCGAACGGCAAAAGTTAATCGGGGCGACAACTCACGGAAACAAGCGACGTGGCAATCTCGTCACGGTCGCGCCGAAGCGTTACCGGCGGACATTTCCAAAAAAAGGAGAGCTCCCGATGACTTGTCCTCCTCCGATGAGACGATGGTCCGTCGTGCTCGCTGCCTTGTGCCAAGTCGCGTTCCTCGGTTGCAAGGAAGAAGCAAAACCGGCCGATCAGTCGAAGCCGGCGGAGTCCGCCGCAAGCGCCGAGGCCCCGAAGGCCGCAGCTCCCGCGGAAGCGCCGGGGGGGCCGATCAAGGTCGGTATTCTGCATTCGCTCTCGGGAACGATGGCGATCAGCGAGACGTCGCTGCGCGACGTCGCATTGATGACGATCGAAGAGATCAACGGCAAAGGCGGAGTCCTCGGCCGCAAGATCGAGCCGGTCGTCGTCGATCCGGCGTCCAACTGGCCGCTCTTCGCGGAGAAGGCGCGCGAGCTTCTTCAAAAAGACAAGGTGGCGGTGGTCTTCGGCTGCTGGACCTCGGTGTCGCGCAAGTCGGTATTGCCCGTATTCGAGGAGCTGAACGGGCTGTTATTTTACCCGGTTCAATACGAGGGCGAAGAATCTTCGTACAACGTATTTTACACCGGCGCCGCGCCGAACCAGCAGGCCATTCCGGCCGTCGAATACCTCATGGGCGAGAAGGGCGGCGGTGCCAAGAGATTCGTGTTGCTCGGAACGGACTATGTCTACCCGCGAACGACGAACAAGATTTTGCGCTATTTCCTTCACTCGAAGGGTGTGAAAGACGACGATATCAAAGAAGAATATACGCCGTTTGGTCACAACGACTATCAAACCATCGTCGCAGAGATCAAAAAATTCGCGGCCGGCAAGCGCACTGCGGTCATCTCGACCATCAACGGCGACTCGAATGTGCCGTTCTACAAGGAGCTGGCGAATCAGGGCCTCAAGGCCTCGGACATTCCGGTCGTGGCGTTCTCCGTCGGCGAGGAGGAGCTTCGCGGCATCGACACAAAGCCGCTCGTGGGGCATTTGGCGGCTTGGAATTATTTCATGTCGATCGATACGCCGGAAAATAAGGCGTTTATTGCTGAGTGGAAAAACTACGTGAAGGCACACAACCTGCCGGATGGCGACAAGCGCGTCACCAACGATCCGATGGAGGCCACGTACATCGGGCTTCACATGTGGGCCCAGGCGGTTGCCCAGGCCGGCACAACCAACGTCGACGCGGTGCGCCAGGCACTAGGCTACCAGGTAGTTCGCTCGCCTTCGGGCTTCGACATCCCGCTCGACGCAAAAAACCATCACTTGCACAAGCCCGTCTTCATCGGGGAGGTGCAGTCCAACGGGCAGTTCCAAGTCGTCTGGAAGTCGGAGGGACCCATTCGGGCGCAGGCCTGGAGCCCCTTCATTCCGGAGAGCGCGAAGAAGGTGGCCGACTGGACGTATCCGTGGGTCTGCGGCAACTGCACCGAGCCGAAGTACGCGAGCTCGGACGCCGTCGCGCACCGCTGAGCGTCAGAGGATCGCTCGGGCCATGACGCGAAACGCCGCCCGGCCGAGACCCCACCAAGGCGCGCGCTTGCTGGGCTACATCGTGGCCGCGGCGTGCCTGCTCGCCGCCCCCCTCATCCGCGCCGAAGGCAACGACTTCGCCGCGGCGGTGAGCGCGCTGGCACAGCCGTCGGGCGACTCCGTTGCGCGCGCCGCACAAGCGATCGGCGCGGGAGGCGACACGCGGGCGCTCGCATTGCTCGAGGGGCTGCGCGACGGCAACGTCGTCATCACGGACGGGGGAAGGGTTGGCGTCCGCGACGGCAAGGGCGTGTGGCACGATGCCGTCACGGGTGAAGCCGTCGAAGGCGCCGGCCACCCGCCGACGATGGACAACGAGGTCCGCCGAGCGCTCGAGCCGATCATCGCGCGACTGGAACTCGATGCGCCTGCACCGGAAGTGCGGCTGGCCGCCGTAGCAACCCTGGCGAATCGCTCGAACGAGGACGACGTGCCGGCCATGCGCTCTGCGCTTTCGCGCGAGAAGGTCCCTAGCGTGCGCCGAGCTCTCGTCTCTACGCTCGCCGAGCTCGACCTGGCGAGCCGCGATCCGCAGCGGCGACTTGGCGCGATTGCCGCCATCCAGGCATCGGGATCCATCCGCTTCCGTTCGTTGCTCGAGGGGCTCTCGGCCAAACTCGACGACGGCACGTACGCCGAGCCGGACGCGCGGGTGCGCAGCGCCGCGGCGAGCGCGCTCGGGGCGCTCGCCCGAAAGCAATTCATGGTCGACGGTGCGGCGGACCTCATGTACGGCCTGAGCACGGGCAGCATCCTGCTTCTCTCGGCACTTGGTCTTGCCATCACGTTCGGGCTCATGCGCGTTATCAACATGGCGCATGGCGAAATGCTGATGCTCGGGGCCTATGCCACGTACGAGACGCAAACGTTCTTTCACGATCATCTGCCGCAGCATGAGTCGCTGTATCTGGTCTTTGCCGTTCCTGTGGCCCTCGGTACCTGCATGCTGGTCGGCGCCGTGCTCGAACGCTCCGTCATCCGCTTCCTCTACGGGCGCCCGCTCGAGACGCTGCTGGCCACCTACGGGTTGAGCCTGCTCCTGATCCAAACGGTTCGCTCGATCTTCGGGCCGCAGAACGTCGCTGTCGAGAACCCGCATTGGCTTGCGGGCGGCACCGAGGTCTTCGAGGACGTGGTCATTCCATACAACCGAGTCGCCGTCGTTCTTTTCACGATCGTCGTCGTCGGCTTCGTGTCCTACATGCTCCGGGGTACGTCGCTCGGCTTGCGGGTTCGCGCTGTCACCCAAAACCGGCCGATGGCGGCCTGCATGGGCATCGCCACGCGTCGCGTGGACACCTGGACGTTCGCGCTCGGATCGGGGGTTGGGGGTCTTGGAGGGGTTGCCCTCGCGCAGCTCGGAAACGTCGGCCCCGAGCTCGGGCAAAGCTACATCGTCGACTCCTTTCTGGTGGTCGTGCTCGGCGGCGTCGGAAAGCTCGTCGGGTGCGTCGTCGCGGCGTTCTCTCTCGGGATCCTCAACAAAGTGCTCGAGCCGATCGCGGGCGCCGTTCTGGGTAAAATCGTCGTTTTGGTCGCGGTGATCCTGGTCATCCAGAAGCGACCGCAGGGGCTGTTCGCCCCGCGCGGACGCGGACTGGAGGGCACGTGACCGCGTCGATAACCCCGCCGCCCCCGAAGGCGCGCCGAGCCGCGAGCGCTCTTCTGGAGGATGGTGGGCAGGTGACGATGCCTCCCCCCCCTTCGAAGCGCGGGAGACCCGCGTGGGAGGTCGGGGTCGTCATTGCCACGTGCTTGTTCGCCGGAGTCGTCGTCCCTCTCTTGAACGTCCTGCCCGCAGAGACGAGTGCCCTGCACACCTCCGAGTACTTCGTCTCTCTCATGGGCAAGCTCACCACGTACGCCATCGTGGCGGTCGCGATGGATCTCGCGTGGGGTTACGCGGGCATCCTGAGCCTATGCCACGGCCTGTTCTTCGCCCTCGGGGGCTACGCGATGGGCATGTACCTGATGCGGGCCATCGGGACCGAGGGAAACTATCGGAGCTCGCTGCCGGACTTCATGGTGTTTCTCGATTGGAAGGAGCTGCCCTGGTACTGGCACGGGTTCGAGCACTTCGGGTTCGCGGCGCTGATGGTGCTGCTGGCCCCGGGCATCCTCGCCTACGTGTTCGGGTTCTTCGCGTTCCGGTCCCGGATCGGCGGCGTCTATTTTTCGATCGTCACGCAGGCCCTCACCTACGCGGCGATGCTGCTGTTCTTTCGAAATGCGACGGGATTCGGCGGAAACAACGGGCTGACCGATTTCAAAAGGATCCTCGGCTATTCGCTCCGCGACCCTTCCACCAAGGCGGTACTGTGCGCGGTCAGCGGCGCAGGGTTAGCGCTCACGTATCTACTCGCCCGCGCCGTCGTCGGATCGCGAGCCGGGCGCGTGCTGACGGCGATGCGGGATGTCGAAGCGAAAGTGCGTTTCTGCGGGTACGACCCGGTGGCGTACAAACTCTTCATCTGGACGCTTTCGGCCGTGATCTGCGGGATCGCAGGCGCCCTCTACGTGCCCCAGGTGGGCATCATCAATCCGAGCGAGATGCAACCATCGAACTCGGTGGAGATTGCCATCTGGGTCGCGGTGGGCGGCCGTGGCACCCTGGCCGGAGCCATCGTCGGGGCTCTTCTCGTCAACGGAGCGAAGAGCTGGCTCACGGCGACGTTCCCCACGGCATGGCTCTTCGTGCTGGGCGGGCTCTTCGTGTTCGTGACGTTGCTCTTGCCTGGCGGGATTGTGGACGTGTTCGCCGCCCTCGCCCGCGCTCGCAGCAACCTCATCGGAATGCTTCGCCCCCCGGGATCGAAGCCCCAGGGACCTGTCCCGGCCCCGGCGGTTCCGGGCGCGCCGGTCCACCACGAGCCGCGGCCATGACGGCGCTCTTGGAAGTGGACAAGGTGACGGTGCGCTTCGACGGGTTCCGGGCGCTCGATGAGCTCACCCTGTCGCTCGAGGCGGGCGAGCTGCGGTGCATCGTCGGGCCGAACGGCGCCGGCAAGACGACGCTCATGGACGTCATCACAGGAAAGACGCGACCCACTTCGGGCAGCGTGCGCTTCGACGGGCGCGACCTCACGCGGCTCTCGGAGCACACGATCGTGGGCCTCGGTATCGGTCGCAAGTTTCAGCGACCCACGGTGTTTCCCAACCATACCGTGTTCGAAAATCTCGAGCTCACGACCCACGGCAGCAAGCGCGTCGCGCGAACGTTGTTCGCGCGATTGTCCACCGAGGAGCGGCTCGCGATCGAGCGGACGCTGGAGCTCACTGGACTGACCGAGCATCGCGACCGAGTTGCCGGTCTCTTGTCGCACGGTCAGAAGCAATGGCTCGAGATCGGTATGCTGCTGGTCCAACAGCCGCAATTGCTGCTCGTCGACGAGCCCGTCGCGGGAATGACCCAGCAGGAAATCGAGCGGACGGAGGAAATTTTGGCCTCTCTCGCCGGTAAACACACCGTCGTCGTCGTGGAACACGACATGGACTTCGTTCGCAGCATCGCGACGACGGTCACCGTCTTGCACGAGGGGCGCGTGCTGGCGCAGGGTTCAATGCAAGAAGTGCAGAGCGACCCGCGCGTGGTCGAAGTCTACCTGGGGGCATGACGTGCTGGAAGCGCGTGAAGTCAATCAATACTACGGTGGGAGCCACACGCTGCGCAGCACGACGCTGACGGTTCCGGACGGCTCGTGCACCTGCGTCATGGGGCGCAACGGCGTCGGCAAAACGACGCTGCTGCGGGCCATCATGGGCACCGTCGCGATACGCTCGGGCAGCGTGCGATTCGACGGGCGCGAGCTCGTGGGCGCCGATCCGAGCGAGCGCGCGCGTGTGGGCATCGGCTACGTCCCACAGGGCCGCGAGATCTTTCCCGAGTTGACCGTCGAGGAGAATCTTCGCGTCGGCACGCTCGTGCGCCGCCGCTCTCGCGACATTCCCGATCTCGTCTTTCGCCTCTTCCCGGTCCTGCGCGCCATGATGCGTCGACGGGGCGGCGACCTTTCGGGCGGGCAGCAGCAGCAGCTTGCCATCGCTCGCGCTCTGACGCTGCAACCCAAATGCGTGCTCATGGACGAGCCAACCGAGGGGATCCAGCCGAACATCGTCCACGAGATTGGCGACGTCATTCGGCGGCTCTATACGGAGGAGAAGGTCTCCGTACTGCTCATCGAGCAGAAGCTGCCATTCGCACGCCGAATCGCCGAGCAATTTTTTTTGATGGAGCGCGGAACGGTCGTGGCATCGGGAAAGATGGGCGAACTGTCCGACGAACTCGTGCGCAAACACTTGGCCGTGTAACGACGACGCTTGGCAACGGCCTGCCAAAGCCGCCCGCGAATGGTGTCCACCCCCCCTCCGGGTCATTCGCCTGGTTCGAGGATCGGCTGGTGCTCCACCGCGGCGTGCGACGGGGCGCCTTGCGTCACGTGAGCGAACTTGCCGCATCCGGCGAGAATCCCGGCCACGACGAAGTAGCTCAAGGCGACGGTCGGAGTTTGCCCGATGCCCAGGGCTTCGCCGTGCATGAAGCCAAAGAAGGTCAGTATCGCGCCCACGAGCGCGAACGTCGATGCCTTCATGAATTGGCGCTCGATGATGAAGACGCCAATCGCGCCGAGCACGAGCCCTCCAAGGATGGATCCCCCTCCCATGACTGCGAGCCCGTGATACAGGACTCCCACTTGGCCCAGTTTGTCGAGGCCCACGGCCGAGGCGCTGGTCCCCGCCGCGCCCAATGCGTTGTCGATCTGCAACTTGCCCCACGCTGCGACGTGCGGCGTCAACGCGAGCACGATGGCGGGCGCATGGCTTTTCGGCGTCTCTTGGAACGCCTGCGAGCCGATGAGCATGCCAATGTACAAAAGGATGGGCGAGATGGCGACCACGGGAATGACGGCCATCATGACCGAGATGATCCCCAGCCACGCGAGAACGATGACCGTGAGGCCGGTCGCCGCGGAATAGCCGATGCGGCCCCCCATGGCCTTCCAGCCGGGATGGCCGATGTACACGGCGTTGATGAACGGGTTGCCCATCAGGCAGCCGATCAAGCTGACGACGCCGTCGGCTGTGAGCACGCGCGTCGTCGGAAACGAGTCGCCCGCGACGGCTGCGCTCTCGACGTTGTCCATGGCCTCGACCAGATCGTAGATTCCGAACGGGATGGCCGTGACCAGAATGACTCCGAGAAATTGGAAGCCGGAGAAGACGTGATCGACGGCGGGCAAGGGAACCGCAAAATGGAACCCCGACAGCGCATCGGTCAAATTGGCGAGATTCATCCCGCCGTAGTGCAGTCCGAGAGCGCTGGAGGTCCAGGCGATCGCCGTACCGACGGCAATGGCCACCAGACCTGCAGGCGTCCCGCGGAAGTAGCGCACCCCGCCAAACCAGCTTGCCAGAATGATCGCAAAACAGGGAATCGCCACGACCGGGGTCATGAACATCTCGAGCGCGGGTCGCATCGAGATGAACGCGATTGAAACGCCCGCCAGGGTACCGAGCAGCGCCGCTCGCGGAGTGACCCTTCGGATGAACGGAGCGATGAACCCACCGGCCATCAGCACGAAGCTCTGGATAAAGACCCACGTCAGCCCGGCCTCCCAACCCTTGACGGGGTCGCCGGTCTTGGCCGCGATCGGGAGCATGATGATGAACGTGACGACGAACATGTGCGGCACGCTGATGCCGGACGGCAAGGCGCAGACGTCGGTGCGGCCCGTTCGCGCAGCGAGCCGGTACGCGAGCCAGGCGTAGTACAACGTGCTGAGACACATCATCAGACCGGTGGCGGGCAAGATTCGCCCGAAGACCAGCGAATCCGGCATTTTCAGCACGAATCTCAGTAGCCCGGTCAGCGTGAGCAAATTGACCAGAATGTTGGTTCCGAAGCCGAAGTAGGCGTTCCAGTCGCCTGGAGTCCAGAGCTTCGGTTTTGCTGCCGTACCCGGAATCGCCGCGGTCATCTCTGTCGCCATGGCATCTGCTCCTCGCGCTCGGGGCGCTCACCTCGGGGATTCGGGCTCGTCACGAGAGCGCCTCGATGACTCGGGCCGAGTCCGAAACCCATCCGAAAATCCCGCCCTGGGCCTTGATCATGCGCAGGGCGACGTCGTGAAACTCCTGAAAGTAAGACGCACAGCAATCCGACGGGACGATGCACCGATATCCCCGGTCGTTGGCCTCGCGCACCGTGGTGTTGACACAGACCTCGGTCGTGACGCCGCACACGATCAGGTTTTCGATGCCGCGATTCTGCAGAATCAGGTGCAGGTCCGTTGCAAAGAACGCCCCCTTTCCAGGCTTGTCGATGATCGCCTCGCCCGGGCGCGGGTAAAGATCGGGGACGATGTCGTGTCCCGGCTCGCCACGGATGAGAATTCTCCCCATGGGCCCGCTGTCTCCGATCCGGAGCGAAGGGGCGCCACGCTCGACTTTCGCCTTCGGCGCGTCGGCCATGTCGGCGCGGTGCCCCTCGCGCGTGTGAATGACGAACAGACCGTTGTCCCGCGCGCTCTCGAGTAAAGCCATACAGGGGCGAACCGCGGCGTTCAGGCGCGAAACGTCGTTGCCCAACGCTTCGCCGAACCCACCGGGCTCGAGGAAATCGCGCTGCATGTCGATGATGACGAGAGCCGTGCGATCGACGTCGATCGATACCGGTTGCGGCTCGGCGTCGACGGTGACCTCAATCATGGTGGGCGTCTCCAGGCCCCTGAGTCCACCGGACGCCGGACAAGGGGCATTGTTCGGAGACCCGCAAAGCCGATTGGCAACACCGCTGCACGTGGCGCCAAAGCATCGATTCCGCACGCTAGAAGGCGAGCTGTTTCCGTCCTATTGCGCCAACGTTAAAGGTAAGCACCGTGTCCTCATCCTCGGTCGACACGTCGATCGATGCGAGCTCTCATCAAAGTGGCGTAAAATTGGCCGTATGTTGGATAAGCATCAGGCCAAGACGCCGAGCAGGGCCCCCGACTCGCCCACCGCACCGAATACCCCCTGCTGCATCGTGACCATCTTCAACGCGGCCTCGTGATTGCGGAGATCGGTCGCCGCACAGCAGTCGCGCAAAATGATGCATTCGAACCCGCGGTCGTTGGCTTCCCGCATGGTCGTGTGCACACAGACGTCGGTCGTGATCCCCGTCAGAACGAGATTGCGGATGCCTCGCAGCCGAAGAATGAGCTCAAGATCAGTGGCACAAAAGCTCCCCTTTCCGGGCTTGTCGATGATCGTCTCGCCTGCGTTTGGGGCAAGCTCGGGGATGATGTCCCAGCCCGGCTCGCCGCGGACGAGAACACGCCCGCACGGCCCCTTGTCGCCGATTCCAACTCCCGAGCTCGTTCGACGCGACCGCCATTGCTTGTTGGCGGGCAGATCGGAAAGGTCCGGTCGATGGCCCTCCCGCGTGTGAAGAACCGGATACCCTGCCGCCCGAAATGCGCCAAGCACGCGCCGAATCGGCTGAATGCACGCGCGCGTGAGTGAAATGTCGTATCCCAGCAAGTCGATGTATCCGCCCACGCCGCAGAAATCCGTCTGCATGTCGATAACGAGGAGCGCCGTGTTGTCGCGCCGAAGCTCTCCGTCGAACGGCCAGGGATAGGGCGTTGCCGCCACGTAATCCATGCCGACTCTCGTAACGGGCAAAGTGTTTCAAAGCGATTTCGTTGCGGTATGCATCCCGTTACTCCTGGCGGGGACCGCATAACGCAATAACTCCCGATGCCAATCCCCGTAAAGGACGTACAGAACGCGTCCGGCGAACTTCGAATGCACCGATTGTTTATGCACACGAAATCGCCACGACATCTCGCGTCGATTAGAACGGCTGAGTCGGCCGTGGTCGGCCGTCGCGTCGGCACAGCGCCGGGGCATTTGGAGATCGCATGTTTCGAGAGGAGAGTCGGATGCTTCGAAGAAGAGCCGGATCTGCAATCTTACATTCCGTTTTGGCTACGGTCGCCATCGCGACGCAGTCCGGGACGGCGCTCGCCCAAACGTCTCCCGCCGCCGCCCCCATGGGAGCGGCGGTCGACGCAGGCAGTGCGGCGGCACCCCCGGCTGCGGCCCCGTCCGCTCCGGACGCGCCGCCGCCGCCGCCCCCTGCGGTGGTGGCTCCGCCTCCACCGCCGATGGCCATGGCGCCGGCGCCGCCGGTCGCACCGATGATGATGCCGCCGCCGCCGCCTCCTCCGGCTCCGCCGGCCCCGAACCCGTTCAAGATCAATTACAGCTTCGGTGTACGCGCGGGGCTCCGTTTGCAGGATCCGGACAAGCCGAAGGAGATGACGGAGGTTCACCTCGACAACGCGTACGACTCGACCGTCGAAGCGCGCTTCAACGGGAAAGTCACTGAGCAATTTTCTTGGGTCGCCAACTTCAACGGCGAATTGGTCGTCGGGACCGACCTCGAGGCGGCAAAGGGCGCCGTGGGGGTCATGGACCTCATCGCCCAATACCAGCCGATCAAGCAGTTCAATATCTGGGCCGGCCGCCTGCTCGTTCCTTCCGATCGATCGAACTTCACGGGACCGTTTTTCATGAGCCCTTGGAATTATCCAGGCTTTTACGTCGCGGGAAGTCCGCCACTCGGACCGAAGGACAATGCGAACGGCCGCGACCAGGGCGTGACCCTCTGGGGCAACGCGTTCGAAGACAAGTTCAAGTACTACGGCGGCGTTTATGGGATTGACGTCTCCGGCCCCGGCACGCAGCCCTATGTTTCGGGTCGCATCTCCTACAGCCTGCAGGGCAGCGAGCCCGGCTATTTTGGGTCGAGCACGTATTACGGCGCGAAAAGCGTCGCGACGATCGGACTGGGCGCCCAATACCAGAAGTCAGGCTCCATCGATACGACGACCGCGACGCCGAAAAACACAGCCCTCGTCATGGCCGACGCTCTCGTGGAGGAGGCCACCGACTCCGGAACGTTCACGGTCGAAGGACAATTTTACAACTTCAACAAGGGATACTCGTTTGCCCAGGGCTACGTGACCGGCGCGTCATCGACGTTGATCGGCACCGACGGCGTGATCGCCCGAGCGCCCCATGATTCGTTCTATCTGCTTCTCAGCTATTTGACCCCCGACCTCGGAATCGGAAAACTGCAGCCGCTCGTGAGGCTGCAACAGGCCATCGATCCGGGGTGGACGGTGTTCGACGGCGCGCTCGCCCTCGTCATCAAGAGCTATATGGCCCGAGTCGTCGCCACCTACCAGCATGTCGATCGAGGCTCGTCCGGCGGGCCGGAACCCGTGGCCAACTCCTTGCAGCTCGGAATCCAACTGCAAAATCTGTGATGCGAGTTCGCGCGGGCGCCGATGATTGAAGAGATTCGACCGCCGACGCCCGGCCGCTCCCTGGGTCTTTCCGACGATGGAGACCGCCGGTAGAACCGGTCCGATGGCTCTCGTGGTTCGCCCCCACCCGCCCGCGCTGCCCCATGGCGCGATCCGCGAAGTTCTGCCGAACATCCATTTCGTCACGGGCACTGTCCGCATGACCATGCCGCCCGTCCGATTCAGCCGCAACATGACGATCGTGCGTGAGGGCGGGCGGATTGTCCTGGTGAACTGCGTCCGGCTCGACGAAGCGGGCCTCGCTTCGCTCGACGCGCTCGGCAAGGTCACCGACCTCGTCCGACTCGCCGGCGGTCACGGAATGGACGACCCATTCTACCGTGAACGCTACAAGGCGAAGGTGTGGGCCGTCGCGGGCCAGCGGTACACTGCCGGCTTCGACGCAAACGCAAAGGATGTCTACCTCGAACCCGACGTCGCGATGGGAGCGGGCACCGAGCTGCCGCTGTCCGGCGCGCGCCTTTACACGATCCGTTCGAGCCCGCCAGAAGCACTGCTCATCCTCGATCGCCACGGCGGGACGGTGGTGGCGGGCGACTGCCTCCAGAACTGGGCCAAGACCGACGCCTACTTCAACGGGCTTGCTCGGATGATCATGCCCTGGATGGGGTTCGTCCGCGCGTACAACATCGGTCCTGCATGGTTGAAGGATGGCAAGCCCCCAAGAGAGGACCTTCGGGGCATCCTGGGCCTCGAGTTTGCCAACGTCCTGCCCGCGCACGGCGATGCTGTGATCGGCGATGCGCGCGAGCATTACCGGGCTGCGATCGATCGCGCCAGCTACGAGAGCACCGAATAGGGTGGTTCCCGTCACGGCATGGCGCCTACGCTGGTTGCCTCCGGCCAGCGCCGGCCGACGATCGGGAGGGCGCAACTGTGTCCGGCAAAGACGCCTCACTCAAGCACTGGGTCAACTCGTCCTTTTCGAGTGTCTCGTGTGCAAGAAGCGCGGCAATGAGGGCATCGAGGGCGGACCGGTGCGTCGACAAGACGTTGCGTGTCGTACGAAGAGCCTCGTTCAGCAGGCTACCGGTCTCCTGCTCGATGGTGTGCACAGTCGCGTCGCTCGTCGTTCCCCCGAGGGCAACCTGCTGCCCCAGAAACGGCTGCGAGGTCCGGTGCTCGTAGAAGACTGGCCCCAGGAGTTCGCTCATGCCGTAGTGACCGACCATCTCGAACGCAATCTCCGTCGCCTTGCGAAGGTCGTCGGCGGCCCCGGAGGAGACGGAGCCGAGCACGAGCGATTCCGCCGCGTATCCGCCCATGAGAACCCGAAGTCTCGCTTCGAGTTCCGGCTGGGACAACAGGTGCCGATCCACTCCAGGCGTCTGCTGCGTGGCCCCGAGCGCCATTCCGCGCGGGATGATGCTTACGCGGGCCGGAGGCTCGGCCAGCCGCTCGAAGAAGGCAGCTACGGCGTGGCCCGACTCGTGGATGGCGACACGCTCGCGCTCGACTTTGTCGAGCTTGGCCTCGCGAGGATCGCCGAGCACGATCTTGTCGTAGGCGGCGGCAAAATCGCTGGCTTGGACCGCGTCGGCCTTGCGCCGCGTCGCCCCGAGCGCGGCCTCGTTGGCTAGGTTGGCGAGATCCGCGCCGGAGAATCCCGCAGTCATCGCTGCAACGACCCCGAGGTCCACGTCGGGGGCGAGAGGCTTGTCTCGCGTGTGCACCGCGAGGATCGACGTGCGAGCGGCCAGCTCCGGTCGGTCGACGATCACGCGTCGGTCAAAGCGGCCCGGGCGCAAAAGAGCGGGATCGAGGACGTCTGGCCGGTTGGTGGCCGCAAGGACGATCGTCAGTTCGTTGCGTGAGAAGCCATCCATCTCGGACAAGAGCTGGTTGAGGGTCTGCTCGCGCTCGTCGTTGCCTCCGCCCAATCCGGCGCCTCGCGCTCGACCCACGGCGTCGATCTCGTCGATGAAGACGATCGCGGGCGACACCTGCTTGGCCTGCTCGAAGAGGTCACGGACACGTTTGGCGCCCATACCCACGAAAAGCTCGATGAACTCGGAACCGGTCACGGAAAAGAAGGGAACGCCCGCCTCTCCAGCAACCGCCCGCGCAAGCAGCGTCTTGCCCGTTCCCGGCGGTCCTACGAGGAGGACGCCGTGAGGCACCTTTCCGCCCAGCCGGCGAACGTCGGCAGGAGCCCTGAGGAAGTCGACGATCTCACTGAGGTCGCGCTTCGCGCTCTTGAGGCCCGCCACGTCGTCGAATGTCACCTGCACCCGTGCGGCGGGATCCACGCGGGTGGACCGGCCCATGAGCATCCGCCCGAGCGGGCCGCCGGCCATGGCGCCCGCTGCCTGACGCGACATCCAGACCCACGCCCCGAGGATGAGGACCCACGGGACAACCGCCGTAAGGATGCGGACCAGCGGGGGCTGCTCCTCGCTCCTCACCGTAACGGCGACTCCCTTTTCGCGAAGCAAGGGCAAGAGAGCCCGGTCCTCGACCGCGGGCAGGAGCGAGCGAAATGTGGTGATCGATTGGCCATCGACCTTCTCGGCTTCCTTCAGCTTCCCGCGGATCTGAAGGCCTCTCAGGGTGACCGAATCGACCTTGCTGGAGTCGAGAAGCGCGTAAACGTCGCTGTATCGGATCTCGGGTACGGCTTCTTCCTTTGCGTCGTGGAGCTGGTATGCCCAGCCCCCGGCGACAAGCATCGCCAGAAGGACCCAGCTCAATAGCGACGCGTACGGTGGCTTCGCAGCGTCGCCGGCGGGCTTTCGGGAAGACGGCCTCGGAGAAGTCGCAGCGGTTTCCGGCACGCCGGGCAGCGTAGCCCCGGCATACTTCACGTCCAGAGCGAACGGGAGCGCATCCGGTGGCGACCCTTGGACCGCGTCGGGGCGGTTCCGGCTCGGATTGAGACGTCTGTTATCGTGGACAGCATCGAGCATTTGAGATGAAAGGTCGAACGATGATCCGGGCAGACACGATGAGACCGCGCGAATTGTGGGATCGCCGCGATTGGCTCCGGTGCGGACTGCTCGCGCTTGCAGAACTCGCGTTGGAGTCCTGTTCGGTGCACGCCCGGCCGGCGGCGAGCGCAGCACCCGCCGTTGCCCCCCGCGTGGTGCACGCAAACCTCGATTTGAACGAAAACCCCTTCGGGCCTTCGCCCCTGGCGGTCGATGCGATCCGCAGCGCCCTGAACGGGCTCGCTCGCTACACGGACGGCGAGGCGGTGGACCTCCAACGTCAGATCGCTGCGCGCGAAGGCGTCCCTGTGGATCGCGTCGTGCTCGGTGATGTCCTCGACGAACTGGGTGTTCATCTCGCCCTCCAAGGCGGTCCGGGAGGCGAGTTCATCTACTCGACGCCGGGGTATGGAGCTCTCGCCGAGGCGGCTCAGTCGGCGGGAGGCGTCGCCGTCGCTGTCCGGCTCAACGACCGGCTGGAAAACGATCTGCCGGCACTCGGCGCGCGAGTCAACGCACACACCCGGGCACTTTTTGTCGTGAACCCGCACAATCCCTCGGGCACGCTCTCGGACGTGGCGGCGCTGGAGACCCTGGTCCGCGAAGCCTCCACGCGAGCTCTGGTGATCGTGGACGAGGCGTACCTTGAGTTCACCGGAGAGGTCGAGCGCCGGACGTGTGTCGGGCTCGTCCGTGCCGGCTTGAACGTCGCCGTCTTCCGAACGTTCTCGAAGTGCTACGGGCTGGCCGCGCTGCCTTTGGGCTATGCCGTGGTCCCGTGTGCGCTGGCCGAGATGTTGCGCCGCCGGGGCGTCGGGATCCCCCGATCGCTCAATCGGCTTTCGGTGGTGGCTGCGGCGGCCAGTTTGCGCGACGGCGCCTACCTCGCGGCCGTGCGGGAACAGGTCACGGCGGAGCGTGCCCGGTGGCTTTCGACTCTACGGGAGTTGAACCTCCGAACCTGCGAATGGCACGGAAATTTCGTATTCTTCGAGACGGGGCGTCCCCATCGGGAGTTTGCCGCCGCGATGCTGTCGGCCGGAGTCAATATCGGGCGTTCGTTTCCGCCTCTCGATGGCTGGGCGCGGATCTCGATCGGTCTTCCGGAGGAGAACGCGCTAGCGCAAGAGGCGTTGCGCGCGCTTCTTCGTTGAGACTGTCATGGCCCCGCTCGTCGTCCGCACCCTCACGCCGGTGCGCGGTCAGGCGCGACCCGGGGGGTCCGGCCCCACCCCGACACCAGGCGAGGACACGCGCGGTTGGAGTTGCGACCCGAGCGCGGCAGCCGTGACAACCCGCGCAACGAAGGTGTATTCGTCCGCATCGTATCGATCGTGAGCCGCCCTTCACCAATCGCACCGGCCATTCCTCCCGCCGAACAGCCAGTCCATCCTCCGGGCCCGACTCGGCTGCGAGAACGCATGCGACGGCAGATCGCCGCCGCGATTGCGGCGGCCGCCGAAGAAGTCTTCGCCGAGGAAGGCTTGCGTGACGCGCACGTCGGCGCTATCGCCGCACGTGCCGGGGTCCTTCGAGCCCGGTGCGACGGCCTCACCCAGGTGCTCGACGTGGCACTCGCGGCGGTCGAAGGCGCGCCCGTTCGGGACGAACTGGTCGCCTTCATCACGGCGTACTTCACGTTCTTGTCGTCTCATCGACCCTTTTTCAAGATGCTGCTCGAGGGCGAGCTCAGCCATCTGCAGTCGAGCTATCCCCGCGCCGCGACGCTGCCCTCGGATTGCTACCGGCTCATCTTCCAGCGGATTGAAGGGATCATCGCTCGGGGTGTAACAAGGGGCGCGCTCTGCGCCGAGCGGAGCCATCTCTACCCCTGGCTCTTCGCCGGCATGATGCGGGGCCTCGCGGTTCGCGAGGTTCTCAAGCTCCAGCCACTCGACGTCGGGGACGCGGAAGCCCTGGTCAACGTCTTTCTGCAAGGCGCAGAGCTCGCATGACCACCGCGACCCTGGATAGCGCGTTCTCCCGAGGGCCCGCTCGTGCCCCTGCACGGCCCGTCAACAAGTGGGTCGTCACCATCTCCGTGACGTTCGGCACGCTGATGGGGGCCATCGATTCGTCGATCGTCAACGTCGCCATTCCCCACCTGCGTGGCGCCGTCGGCGCCACCGTCGAGGAGATCACCTGGGTCACCACGGGATTTGCGCTGGCCACCGTCCTGGTCATGCCGCTCACGGCGCTTCTGGGCAGGCTGTTCGGCCAAAAGCGCGTCTACCTTGCCTGCCTCATTCTGTTCGTCATCGGTTCGGGCCTCTGCGGAATGGCGCGCAGCCTGCCCACGCTCGTCGCCTTTCGCGCCATGCAGGGCTTCGGCGCGGGCGCCCTCCAGCCCACCGAGCAGGCGATCCTGCGTCAGACCTTCCCGCCGAAGGAGCAAGGCATGGCGATGGCGCTCTTCGGTTTGGCGGTCATGATCGGCCCCGCCATCGGTCCCACGATCGGCGGCTACATTGTCGACCACTACAGCTGGCCGTGGATTTTCTACATCAACCTGCCCGTCGGTGTCCTCGCGGTCTTCATGGTCACGAACTTCGTACACGAGCCGGAGGACATCAAGGAAGCCAACCGGCTCGCGGCGGAGAATCAGCGCAAGAACATGGACTGGGCCGGCATCGGACTGCTCAGCGTGGGGCTGGTGTCGCTTCAATACGCCCTCGAGGAGGGCAACCAGGACGACTGGTTCGCCTCGCCGCTCATCAGCGGGTGTTTCGTCGTCGCGGCCATTGCGATCGCCTTTTTCATCGTGCGAGAGCTGACGGCCCCCGTGCCGGCCGTCGACATTTCGCTTTTCCGCGATCCGGTGTTCCTTTCTGGCACCCTCATCGGCGGCATCATGTTTGCGATGCTGATGGCCCTGACGTTTCTCTTGCCCGTGTTCATGCAGGAAGTGCTGGGCTTTACGGCCATGCAGTCCGGCCTCGCCCTGATGCCGCGCACGATCGTCATGATGATCGCCACGCCGTTCGTGGGGCGCCTGTACAACAGGGTTCCTCCGCGCGTGTTCGTGGGCTTGGGCGTCGTGCTGTTTTGCATCAGCGCCTTGCAGATGAGCCACTACACGCTCGACACATCGGCGAGCGGTGTCGTTTCGACGCTCTTCTTCCAGGGGCTGGCGTTCAGCTTTCTCTGGGTGCCCCTCACCACCGTGGCGCTGTCCACCATATCGCGCCACAAACTGGCCGACGCCACGGGATCCAATTCACTCGTGCGGCAGATCTCCGGTTCGGTCGGGCTCGCCATCTTTGCGACCGTTCTTTCGCGCCAGGAGACTGCGGCCCGGGCCGGAGTGGCGGCGCATCTTTACGCCGGGCGACCGGAGGTCATTGCGCGACTTGCCATGGACCAGCAGCTGCTCGCAGGCCGCGGCGGGCTGGACGCCACCACCGCCCACCAGGCCTCGCTCGGCATGATGGAATTGCTGGTGGATCGGCAGGCCACGGTTCTGGCCTTCGAAAAGATGTTCCTCTTGTCCGGAATCCTCTTCGCGCTGGTCTTGCCCCTGCTCTTTTTTCTCAAGGCGCCGAAGGCGATGAAGGCGGACAAAGCCGAGCCGGTCGACGTGCACGTGGAGATATGACGATGGAAGCCGATGTCCGAAAGTCCCCGCTCGAAGGAAGTTCCGATGCGTCCGGTAGCCCGCGGGGGGCGTTGAACGTCTCCGACACCAACGGGCGCAACGTGGCTGCGGCCTTGTCCGAAGCCGCGTCCGCACGCCGATCGGGCCGCGCCCGGCGTGGCTATACGATCGTCGCCTTGGCCACGGTGGTCCTTCTCGGCGGGATTGGCGTCTACTACCT
This sequence comes from Polyangiaceae bacterium, assembly GCA_049521295.1. GTDB lineage: Bacteria > Myxococcota_A > Polyangia > Polyangiales > Polyangiaceae > Palsa-1150. The sequence goes on from JBEKOY010000023.1 coordinate 60,648, forward strand.
GCTCACCGTCAACCAGGAAAGCACCGACGACGGTCAGGTCGCGGCCGACATCGTCCCGGTAGGAATGCGGGTCGCGGGGCTCGTCGTGAAAGTGAACATCACCGAAAACCAATTGGTCGAAAAGGGCGTCGTCTTGGCCGAGATCGACGATGCGGACTACTCCGCGCGGGAAAAGGAGGCCGCGGCGGAGCTGAGGACCGCGCAGGCGCAAGCCGCCGCTGCCGACGCGCAGGTGCAAGTCGTGGAGGCCACTTCCAAGGGCGGCCTCACCAGCGCGCGCGCCGTCGTGAGCGGGTCATCGGTTGGGGTGACGAGCGCACAGGCCCAGAGGGAGGCCGCACGCGCGGCGCTCACGCGCGCCGAGGTGGACGCGAAGAAAGCGGCGCTCGATCTGAACCGCGCCAAGGAGCTGCGCGCGGCAAACGCCATTCCTTCGCAAAACCTCGACAACGCCCAGGCGGTCTTCGATGTGGCGACGGCCGCCGTCGCGCAGGCTCGCGCGGAGGTTGCGCTCGCGGACCAGACCCGGAACGCGGCGCTCGCTCAAGTCTCGGAGGCCCAGGGCCGCCTCAGCCAAAGCGCACCGGTCGACGCCCAGATTGCCACCGCCCACGCGCAAGCCGATCTCGCCCATGCCCACGTCGAGAGTGCCAAGGCCGCGCTCGACCTGGCGGATCTGCAGCTTTCGTACACCAAGATCGTCGCGCCCGCCGAGGGCATTGCCTCCCGGCTCACGGTTCACCCGGGGCAACTCGTCACCGTCGGTCAGCCCGTCATCGAGCTCGTGCCGACCGCAACCTACGTCGTGGCCAACTTCAAAGAAACGCAGCTCGGAAGGATGCACGCCGGACAGAAGGCCGAAATCAGCGTCGATACCTATCCGGGCCGCACATTCGAGGGCAGGATCGAGAGTATCTCGGGCGGAACGGGGTCGAGCTTTTCGCTTTTGCCGGCAGACAATGCGACGGGCAACTTCGTGAAGGTCGTGCAGCGAGTGCCCGTGCGCATTGCCTGGGTGAATCTTCCCGAGTCGACACCCATGCGGGCGGGGCTTTCGGCGGACGTGACCGTGCGGGTCGGCCAGTAATGCGCCGACTGCGCCTTTTCGCAACGATCGTCGTGGCCGCGCTCGACCCGACGGTTGCGCGAGCCGAACCATCGGTTCGCAGCATCACGGTGGAGGAGGCTGTCGATCTAGCGATGGCCTCGAACCCGCGGCTGCTCGCCAGCCAAGCGAACGTGCGGGGGGCCAGGGAGCTGGAGTATTCGGCCACGGGCCGAATGCTTCCCTCGGTGCACGTTTCCGACGAATACCAGCATTACAATAGCGACTTCTCGATCGCGTTCGGTGGCGAGAACTTCAGCGTGCGACGCCAAGACATCAACACGCTGGCCGTCTCGGCGGATCAACCCCTCATGGGGCTCTTCCATTTGTCACACGAACAGGCCGCGCAGGCGCGCGCCGCCGACGCGACCGAGGCCGAGCTCGCGACGGCACGAGCCGACGTGAAGGAGAGGGTCGAGGTGGGCTATCTTCACCTGTTCGAGGCCAAAGCGCTCGAGGACATCGCCCAATCTTCCGAGGAGCAGCTCGCCGAGCAGGTGCACGTTACCCTCGCGCGGGTGAACGCGGGGGTCTTGACCAACGCGGACCTGCTCCGCGTTCAGGTGGCCGTCGCCAACGCGAAGCAGCAAGAGATTCTCGCGCATACGCAAGGACTGGTGGCCCAGGCGGGCCTCTTGGCGACCCTCGGACTGCCGATGGATGGCCAAGGGATCGAATTCGTGGAGCCCAAGTCGCTGCTCGCTCGGGCGAGCGCGGCGCTGCCCGCGCTGAGCGACGCGCAACGCGAGGCCACCCGCGCGAGACCGGAGCTCAAACAGCTCCGACTGCAGGTCGAGTCGCTCGACCACACCCGCCGCGCGCGGATGCTGTCGCTGCTGCCCGACGTCGATGCCGAGGCGGCCTACAATCACCTGGACGGTCAGATCCTCGCTCCCACCAACGCGGTGTTCGTGGGCTTGAAGGTCAACTGGAACGTCTGGGAGTGGGGTGCCTCATGGCACGCGCAGAAGGCCGCCGCGGAGCAGACGACCGTCCTCCAGCACGACCTCGAGGACCAGGGGCGCCAGATCGGCCTCCAAGTGGCGACGGATCTCGCGGAGGCGCGCGCCGCGACGAGCGCCGTCGATGTGGCGCGCGAAGCCATCGCGAGCGCCGAAGAGGCCTACCGGGTCACGGAAGCCTTGCTCAAGGCAGGGAGCGCGACGACGACCGACCTTCTCGACGCCCAATCGGCACTCACCCAAGCACGCCTGAACCTTACCCGCGCGCAGTACGAGCAAGCCATCGCGCAAGTCGCGATCGCCCGGAGCCTGGGGCAATGATCCGGTGAGGGGCCGAGCCCGGTTACGGGAATCTTCCGCTCGCCGCCAGCAAATCCAACCTCGCCTGCCGCGACGTATCTTCGGCCATCGCGGCCTGCGTCGCGGCATCCCGCGCTTGCCTCTCCGCGTCGATGACTTCGAGGTTCGTCGTCGCTCCCGCGCGATACGCAAGATTGGCGAGCACGAGCGCCTGATTCGCGAACGCGGAGGACTGCTCGGCCTGATCGAGCGCAACGTCCGCCCTCTGCATCTCCTCGAACGCCACGCGCACGTCGCTCTTGGCTTGCCGGAGCGTCGCCTCGACGTCGAGCTGCGCCTCGTTCGCCAGCGCCTTTTGCGCTTTCTCTTGCCCATAGCGAAGGCCGCCGTCGTAAAATGGAATCGTCAGCACGAGCTCCGCTTGCCAGCCCGTTCGGGGAACCGTGGGGATCGGCGGGTCCTGGTAGAACGGGAAGGCGAGGAGATTCAGGTACGGAAGGTAGTCCGCGTACGCTTGGCGCACGGTTCGAGCGACCGCCGCTGCGGCGCGCTCGCGCGCGCGCACGTCCTGGCGAGTCTTCTGCGATCCGTTCAGCGCCTCGTTCAAGCTCGGCAGCTTCGCGAAGAGACTCTCGTCGGTCGCGTCCACTGCGGCATCTCGTGCAACGAGCACGCCCAGCCCTTCGCGCGCACGGACCAGGGCGACCTCCTGGTTCTGAATCAGTGCCTCGTCGGAGGTCAGCTCCTGGGCTGCGCGCACCTCGTCGAGCCGGTTGCCCACCCCCCCCGCGAGCTGCGCGCGCGTGAACTCGAAGTGCCCTTTGGCGTTGTCGCGCGCCGTGATGGCGGCATCGAGCAAGCGCTTCTGCGCGATGACCGCGAGGTAGGCCCGCCCCGTCGTGATCGCGAGCGTTCGGCGAACGTCCGCCGCGTTCAAGCGTGCGACGTCGACCTGGTCGGACGCCTGGTCCCAGAGTACCCAGGCGCGCGGGGCAATGACCGGCGCGCTGACCGTCACCGACAGGTTGAGACCGTCGCGCGGCAATTCGATGATCCCGTTGACGACGCGATTGGCGTCGAGACGAGTGTAGTTTCCCGTGCCGTACAGCGTGGGCAAGGACGATGAGCGCACCTCTTCCATGAGCGCGTGGTAGCGACGGATCTCCTCCGCCGCTTGGCGCGACGTCGGGTTCCGATCGAGCGCCAGCTTCACGGCGGCATCGAACGTCACCTGCTCGATCGGCGCGCCGTTGCTGCCGAGCGCGGGAGGACGCGGTGCGTCCAACGCAGGGGCTGGCACCCCGAGCGGACCGGGCTGGGCCGCCGCGTCGAGACACAAGAGCAGCGCTCCGAGGAGCACGTGGACCCGGTGGTGGCACGATCGAGGGCGCATGGAAAGGGCGGGCGAAGCACGAAGCACAGCGCGCGTGCGCCACGTTACACCAGGGCCTTGGCCCCGAGCACGTTCCTGCGCGAAGAACGCGATCGCGGATCGCGACGGGCCTGCGGCGCATGCGAGGAATCCAGTGGGCTCTACCCGTCGAGATACGGTAGCTTGCGTTCCGGAAGGCAGTCGTAACCGGCCCCATGTGGATCGTCCGCCTCGCTCTAAGGCGCCCTTACACGTTTGTCGTCATGGGGATGCTCATCGTCGTCGCCGGCGTCTATTCGATTCTCCAGATGCCGACGGACATCCTGCCGGAGATTGACATCCCGGTTGTCGCCATCGTCTGGCAGTACGGCGGCCTGCCGCCCGACGAGATGGAGCAGCGCTTCACGGGCAACTTCGAACGCGCGCTGACGACCACCGTGAACGGCATCGAGCACATCGAGAGTCAGTCGCTCTACGGCGTCTCGGTGACCAAGGTCTTCTTCTACCCCGGGACGAAGATCGAGATGGCCAATGCGCAGATCACGGCGATCTCGCAGACCTTGCTCAAGCAATTTCCAGTCGGCTCGACCCCGCCGCTCGTCGTCAACTACAGCGCTTCCAATGTCCCGATCATCCAGGGGTCGATTCACTCCGAAACGCTATCCGAGCAGCAGCTCTTCGACCTGACGAGCAACTTTCTGCGCACCGGACTCGCCACCGTGCAGGGGGTTCAAATGCCCTGGCCCTACGGGGGCAAACAGCGGCAGGTGATGGTGGACATCGACTTGCCGCGCCTCTACGCGCTCGGGCTCTCGCCGAACGACGTGAACAACGCCATCCAAGCGCAGAACCTGGTCCTGCCGTCGGGCACCGCCAAGCTCGGGGATCAAGAATTGCTCGTCCGGCTCAACAGCAGCCCCGACGCCATCCACGAGATCTCCTCCTTGCCCGTGAAGACCGTCCAAGGATCGACGGTGACCATCGGCGACGTCGCGCAAGTGCGAGACGGTTACGCGCCGCAGACGAGTCTCGTCCGCGCCAATGGACGGCGCGGCGTCCTGATGACGCTTTTGAAGAGCGCGGGGGCGTCCACGCTCGACATCGTCAGCCGCATCCGCGGCATCATGCCGAGCCTTTTGGCGACGCTGCCGCCCGAGTACAAGATGGATCTCTTGTTCGATCAGTCGCTCTTCGTGCGCGCCGCGATTCGCGGAGTCCTGATCGAGGCGAGCATCGCGGCGGGGTTGACCGCGCTGATGATCCTCCTCTTCTTGGGCAGCTGGCGGAGCACGCTCATCGTCCTGACCTCGATCCCGCTCTCGATCTTGGTCTCGCTCATCTGTCTCGCGTGCCTAGGACAGACCATCAACCTGATGACCCTCGGCGGGCTCTCACTGGCGGTCGGCATCCTCGTCGACGACGCGACGGTCGAGCTCGAGAACGTGCATCGCAACATGGCGATGAAGAAGCTCTTGGTGCGGGCCATCCTGGACGGCGCGCAGCAGATCGCGGTGCCCGCGCTGGTCGCCACCCTGTGCATTTGCATTGTCTTCATCCCGGTGGTGTTCATCTCGGGCGCCGCTCGGTCGCTGTTCACTCCGCTCGGCATGGCGGTCGTGTTCGCGATGATGATGTCGTACCTCCTTTCGCGCACGCTCGTCCCGACCATGGTCCACTACATGCTCGAGGCGGAGATCGATCTGTACGGCGGCGTGCACGAACGGGACACGCACGGTGAGAAGAGCGAGCCGAGCGCAAGCGCATCCGAAAAGAACGCCAAGGGCGCCCCCAAAAAGCGCGACATCATCTGGCGCGTTCACGAGCGATTCAACGTCCATTTCGAGCGCTTGCGTCGCGCGTACGGAGGCTACCTCGACTGGGCGCTCGACCACGCCAAGCTCGTGACCTTGACCGTTGGCATCTTCATCGTGGCGTCGCTTGCGACGCTCTTTCCGAACCTCGGCAGAGACTTTTTTCCCTCGGTGGATGCAGGGCAGATTCGTTTCCACGTCCGCATCGCGCCCGGGACGCGGATCGAGACGACCGAGCAGGCGTTCGTCCGCGTGGAAGACATCGTCCGCGACGTCATTGCACCGGGCGAACTCGAGACGATCATCGACAACGTGGGCTTGCCCGTCAGCGGGATCAATCTGACACTCGGCGATCCTTCGATGATCTCGTCGGCCGACGGCGAGATGCTCATCCAGTTGAAGGAGAAGCATCACCCGACCCCGGAGATCATCAAGGAGCTACGGCGCCGGTTTCCGATCGATCTGCCGGCGGCGGATGTGTTTTTCCTCGCTCCCGACATCACGACCCAGGTACTCAACTTCGGACTCACCGCTCCGGTCGACGTGCAGATCGTCGGCCCGCTCTCGAACAACGATGAGGACTACGCCATCGCGCAAAAGCTCCGCGGCGAAATCGCGCGCGTTCGTGGCGCCGTCGACGTTCACTTGGCGCAGGTCGTCAACCAGCCCGAACTACGGCTGAACGTGGACCGGACCGAGGCCAACGAGCAAGGGCTGACACAGAGGGACGTGGCCAACGATACGCTGGTCTCGCTGAGCTCGAGCGGACAGGTCGCACCGAACTTTTGGCTGGATAGCAAGGCGGGGGTCCAGTACCTCGTCGCGGTACAGACGCCGCAGTACAAGGTCGACTCGATCGACGCGTTGCAGGAGACGCCCGTGCACTTGCCCGTCAGCACGTCGCCCCAGATGCTCGGCAACCTGGCGACCTTACACCGCGACTCCACTCCGGTAAACGTGACGCACTATAATGTTCGATCGACCTTCGACGTGCAGGCGAACGTCCAGGGGACGGATCTGGGTTCGGTTTCGGCCGCGATCGACGCGATCGTCGCCAAGGCCAAAGAGACCTTGCCCCGCGGCACGAGCCTGGTGGTCCGAGGCCAGGTCGAGAGCATGAACGCGAGCTTTCGGGGGCTATCCTACGGGATTCTCGCGGCGATCTTGCTCGTGTATCTGCTCATGGTGGTCAACTTCCAGTCGTGGCTCGACCCCGCCATCATTCTCGTGGCGCTGCCGGGCGCGCTCGCAGGCATCGTATGGATGCTCTTCGCCACCCGGACGACCCTGTCGGTGCCGGCGCTCATGGGAGCCATCATGAGCATCGGCGTCGCCACGTCGAACAGCATCTTGATGGTGACCTTCGCCAACGATCAGCGCAAGCAGGGCGACGACGCCCGGCGCGCCGCATGGCTCGCGGGGGTTACGCGCCTGCGCCCGGTCATGATGACGGCGCTCGCGATGATCCTCGGGATGCTCCCGATGTCGCTCGGGCTTGGAGAGGGCGGCGAGCAGAACGCGCCGCTCGGTCGCGCCGTGATCGGTGGCCTCTCGGTGGCGACCGTCATGACTTTGATCTTCGTCCCCGTCGTCTACAGCGTGTGGCGTAGGCGCCCGCCGCGATCTACGGAGCTTCAGGGAATCGAGCCGTGATGGATCCGGTCAAGGCGGTGCAGAGTGCAGGACCCGTCGAGGGCGAGGTTTTTGACCCTGCCAACCATCGCCCCTCGGGTCGCGCGCTTGCGCGCGTCGCGGCGGCCGTCTGCGTAGGCCTTGCCGCATTGCTCGTGGTCGGCGTCCTGCCGCGGGTGCTCCACCGCGTTGCGATGCAAGACGAGGAGCGCCGCGCCGAGACGGCACTGCCGCGAGTGCGTGTGGCGAGAGCCGTGCGCGCGACGGGCAAAGCGGGGCTCACGTTGCCGGGCTCGATCGACCCTTTGCAAGAAACCCTGGTCTACGCGAGAGCCAACGGATTCGTGCGACAGTGGCTCGTAGACATCGGCTCGCAGGTGAAGAAGGGGCAAGTGCTCGTCGAACTCGAAATCCCCGACGTCGACGACGAATTGCGGCAGGCCGAGGCGGCCGCGAAGCAAGCCCAGGCGGGCATCGCGCAAGCGAAGAGTCAGCTCACGCTCGCCCGGGAAACGAACCGGAGGTACTCGAGTCTCGGGCCGTCTGGCGTCGTTTCGCAGCAGCAGGTCGACCAGGTTCAGGCGTCGTTCGAGGTTCAGGAGGCCAACGTCGCCGCGGCCGAGGCGGCCTACGTGAGCGCCCGGGCCAACGTCCGCCGATACGAGGACTTGCGCAGTTTCGGAACGCTGGTGGCTCCGTTCGACGGCGTCGTGACCCTGCGCACCGCGGAGGTCGGCCAGCTCGTCACGGCCGGGAGCACCGGCCAGGGACAGGCGCTCTTCAAGGTGGCCGAGGTCGATATCGTACGCGTATTCATCCACGTGCCTCAGCTGTACGCTGCGGGGATCCGGGTAGGCATGAACGCGCCGACGACAACGCGCGAGACGCCCGGCCGTGTTTTCGCCGGAAAGGTCACGCGGACCGCGGACGAGCTCGACATGGCCACGCGCTCGCTCTTGACGCAAGTCGACATCCCGAACCCCGACCGCACCCTTGTCTCGGGCATGTACGCCCAGGTATCGCTCGACGTGAATCGGCAGGACCATCCGCTCTTCGTTCCGGCAACGTCGGTCGTCTTTGACGCCAAGGGGACCCGGGCCGCCCTCATTCACGATGGCGTCGTCACCTGGAAGAAGGTCGACATCGACGGAGACTTCGGCGACCGACTGGCCATCTCCAGTGGGCTCTCCGAAGGGGACATGGTAGCGCTGACGCCGAGCGAGCGGCTCGTCGAAGGACTGCACGTGCAAACCGAAGACGCAACGCCAAGCGAGTCCGCGTTGCCCGCTACCTCGCCCAAGAGCAATCCGAACGAGGTTCCGTGAGCGCAGTGTCGACGTGCGGAGCGATGAAGCCGCGCGCGATTCGCCACGAGTAGCGCGTCGTCACGGTGTGTTCTCGCGCACCAGAACCCGCTGCTGGAAAGTAGGCGACTGTGGACCTGGACCGCGCCCGAAGCTCCCAGACGCCGTTTGCGGCAAACGTCCGGCGCCTGCGCTCAGTGCGGATGCATCGATTTCAACTGCCGGGTCGCTGGCTGCCCCGTGTGTGAGCCTCAGACCTTTCGAGCGCGGGTCCCTTCCGGATGCTTGTACCACCCGGGGTCGTCGTAGCTCGCGATGCCTTCCCGAACCTTGAGCACGGTGAACATGCCCCCCATCTCGATCGCCCCGAACGGCCCCGTGCCCGTCATCATCGGAAGTGTGTTTCTCGGGCGGCCCATGTCCATCATGTCCCCCATACCGGTTTGGCCCATCGTCATGGCGCCGGGCAAGACGGCCCGGAGCTTCGCCTCGGCGTCGGGCGATCGCACGCCGATCAGGTTCGGCAGATCGTGGCTCATGGCGTTCATCGTGTGGTGAGACTTGTGGCAGTGAACTGCCCAATCGCCGGGATTGTCGGCCACGAATTCGATGTCGCGCGTCGCGCCGACGGGGACGTTGGTCGTCACCTCGCGAAAGCGCGCGCTCGGCTGGATGGGCCCTCCGTCGGTCCCCGTGACCTCGAACTGGTGGCCGTGAAGATGGATCGGGTGGCTGTCCATGCTCAGGTTCGCGAGGCGAATCCGCACGCGATCGCCTTTCTTGACGACGAGCGGCGCTGTGCCCGGCCAGACGCGGCTATTGAACGTGAACGTGTTGAAGTCGGTCATGACCGCAGGGTTGGGGCGTGAAGTACCCGGCGCGATTGCCCACTCGTGGAGCAGGATCGCGAAGTCGCGATCGACGCGTGGACCGCCGCGCGGGTGGATGATGAAAAATCCCATCATCCCGAGCGCCATCTGCACCATCTCGTCCGAGTGCGGGTGGTACATGAGCGTCCCGTGCTGGCGCAGCGTAAACTCGTAAACATAGGTGTCGCCGGGGTCGATGTGCGGCTGGACCAGGCCGGCGACGCCGTCCATTCCGTTCGGCAGGAGGACGCCGTGCCAGTGCATGCTCGTTCGTTCGGGTAAGTGGTTCGTGAGATAGAGTCGGACGCGGTCGCCTTCGACGACCTCGACGGTCGGGCCCGGGCATTGACCGTTGTACCCCCAGCAGTCGACGAGCATGCCCGGAGCGAACTCTCGCTTGACCGGCTCGGCCACGAGACGGAACTCCTTGACGCCGTCTCTCAGCGTCCAAGGCATCGTGCTCCCATTGGGCGTGATGACCGGCGCCCAGGCCCCCCCGGTCGCGGCGGGCGCGATCCCGGGCGTCTGCCCCGCGGCGCTGCGCATGCGGACAAGCCCCAGCCCCGCGGCCAAAAGAGTCCCGGCAGAAAGGATACGTCGTCGCGTGATCACGGCTGCACCTCACGGTTGGGTAGATGCGATCGATGCTCGTTCATGGCCGGCCCCTCGGGAGAAAGAGCAAGCGGGCCGCGCGGGATGGCACAAGCAACGGCGCGCTCGAGATCGGCACGCGCGATCCAGTAGTCGCGCAGGGCGTCGATGAACTGCCGGTAGGTGTCCACCTCATTCTGTTTGGCGGCGAGCAGCGGGTAGGCCCCGAGGAGCATCGCGTCGTACTGCTCTTGCGAAAGGCTCACGGCGCTCTCGCGCAGCGGCACCACGACCTTCGCGTATCGTTCGACGACATCGCGCATCGCGACGAGGCGTCCTCGCGCGGCACGGACCTCGGAGCGAATGTCCACGGCGAGCGCGCTCTCGCGCGCCTGCGCCTGACGGAGCTGGGCCTCCAGGCGAGCGATGACCGCTTGCCGCTGATCGAAGATCGGCAGATCGATCGACGCATTCGGACTGATGGCCGTGTAGCGCTCGGGCGATCGTTCGAACCTGGCCCCCGCCACCGGCGAGCCGATGAAGCGAAAGTTGTTCGCCAACGCGGCCGCGTGTGCGAGCGCCTGAGTTTGCTCGTGCGCCGAGGCCAGGTCCAGTCGTTCGCGGATCGCCAGCGCCTCGAGATGGTCGAGCGGCGGATCGGCGGGCGCGAGCTCAGGCAGCTTCGGAGGCACGCGAAACGAGGCCTCCAATCCCCACAGCCCCAGAAGCCGGGTCAGCGTCTCTCGCGCGGTCAAAACGTCCGCCTCGCTTCGCCCGACATCCGTGCGAAGCTGCTCGTAGAGAATCCTTTGGTCGACGAGGTCGAGATCGTTGATGTTGCCCGCCGTGTGCTGGGCTTGCGCGAGGGCCACAGCCGCGTCGCCGGTCTCGAGCACGGTCCGGCGCATCGCCAGCGTCTGCTGCGAGGCCACAAGCGTGTAGTAGGCGGCCTGCACGTCGAACGTCGTCCGAAGAACGGCATCGCCCACGCGCAGCTCGGTTGCTTCGAGCTCGGCGCCCGCGATCTTCTTGCGCGCCGAGAGGGTCAGGACGGAAAGAAAGTCCTGAGCTACGCCGAGGCTGAAGCCCGTCTGCACGTCGGACCCCGCGATCGGGACGGCAACGCCTCCAGAGAACGAAGGGTTCTGGAGCAACCCGGCCTGGACGAGATCCGCTTGCGCGATGGTCAGATCCTCGTAGACGGCCTGCAGCTCTTTGTTGTCGAGGAGCGCAATCTGGACGGCGCCGTCGACCGAAAGGTCGCGGCTCGACAGCTCGCGGATGCGGCGCGCGACCGCCTCGTCGTCGGCGCCTCCCTGGTTCCAGAAGATGCGGCGCCCCGTGCGCATCTCGACGAGCCGCGCTGTGTCGCGAAAGGCAGGCGCCGCGGACGTCGAGGCGCACGCGGAAGCCAGCGCCGCGAGTGGCCAGAGGGCCAGGAGAGCGCGCCGCATCAGGGCGACGCTCCGGAGCCCGCGGAGGCGCGCGCCTCGCGGTGGTGAAGCGCGCGCGCCGGCGGACTGGAACCGCCGTCGTCACCATGGGCGGCAGGTCCAGAGACCGGTGAGACGTCGCCCGCCTGAGGCGGTGTTTCAGGCGCCTCCGGGTTCGACGCGTCGCGAGCGCCTCGTGCGGGCAACGTTCCATCGGCGCATGCGGCTGCGAACGCCGCAGCGATGGCAAGGGGGGCAAGGGCGTTCATGGTGTGACTCCGAGAGAGGGCGCAACCGGTTCGACCGCCGGCGCGGACGAGGCGCGCCCTCCAAGGGTGGCGCGGATGGCGTCGTCCCAATTGAGCACGATCGTTCGCGTCCCGTCCGACGGAACCCAAGTGCGCGGGATCGTTCGTGCGCTGGGCGAGAACGGGGCCGCTTCCCCCGGGAAACGGCCTCTGACCTTGTAAAAAAATAACGGAAATACCCGCGTCTGGCAATTAACGTCATCGACGGCACGGCCTTTCAGAGCCCACGAGGGGGATAGTACAATGACGAAGAGCGACTGGTCGGCAGCGGTTGCGACGCTGATGCTTTTTGTGATCGCAGCGAGCGGTTGCTACACGGGCGGCCCCACGGGAACCGCCGCCTCGTCGCCAGCCGGCGACCTCCCGCCCAGCGGCCCGGCCGGAACGGCGACGGGGTTCGGCGGAGGAGCTGCAGGAGTTGCGACCGCCGGCGGGGTCGCGCCGGCGTTCGGACCGACGGTGGTGGCCTCCGTCGCGCCGCCTCCCATCTCGGGCGGAACGCTGCTCGTTCTGGCCGATGGCGTGACCGCGATCGCCTCGGATCCCGACCGCGCCGCGGTCTACGTGGTCAACACCGCGACAGCCACCGTCACGGCCACCGTCGCGCTCCAGCCGGGCGACGAACCCGGTCGCCTCGTGGAAGACGGCGCTGGCCGCGTTCATGTCGCGCTTCGCGGTGGGAGTGCGCTCGTAACAATCGATCCGACGACGGGCACGATTCTCGAGCGCCGCAGCGTTTGCCCCGCTCCTCGCGGCGTCGCCTGGGATCCCACCCGCGACGCGGTATGGGTGGCCTGCGCCACCGGCGAGCTCCTTGCGCTGCCCGCCGCGGGCGGCGCCGCGTTGTCCTCGGTCACGGTCGAACGCGATCTGCGCGACGTCTTGGTGCAGAGCGATGGCTCGCTGGCGATCACGACCTTCCGCTCGGCCGAAGTGCTCCGGGTCGCGACCGACGGCAGCGTCACGCGCCGCGACAGCCTGCTCTCCCCTGAACCCGACTTCGCGCCGCACGTCGCCTGGCGCAGCATTCATGGGGCCGACCAGTCGATTGTGGCCGTTTATCAGATCGAGGCCGAACAATCGATTCCGACCGGGGTCCCGAGCGCCTACGGCAGTCTCTCCGCAGGCGCGGGCGGGATCGTCGGCAGCGTGCTGAGCGTCCTGGGCCCCGATGGGGGCACCACGGCGACCTTTTTGATCAATGGAATTCTACCCGTCGACGTCGCGCTCTCTCCCGATGGCAATACCGTGGCCGTCGCGGCTCCCGGCAGCGCGTTTCTCACCGCACAGGGCCAGAGCCCGATCACCCTGTTCGGCCTCGACGGCACGAACACGATGCAGACGTTCCCGGGTGGGCTGCCGTCGTCGGCCACGGCAACCTTCGATCCAGACAGCGGCGCCACAACCGTAGTGCAGAATGGCCCCGTCCTGGCGTTCGGTGGCTCCGACGCGGCGACGGACGGCGGAAGCCCGATTCTGGTGGCGTCGAATACGCCAGGCATCACTTCCAACCAGGCGATTGCCGTCGCATTCGACCTCCAGGGAGATCTTCTCGTGCAGACGCGCGAACCCGCCCAGCTATTCATCGTTTCGAACCAGGGCGGGGTCGTCGGTGCGGGCACGGTGGGGGCGATCCTGAGCCAGGCCCCATTCTCGGGTCTCACGACGGCCATCGCACTCTCGGACACGTCGCGAGACGATTCGGGGCACGATATCTTCCACACCGGCGCCGGCGCGTTGATCGCCTGCGCATCGTGCCACCCCGAGGGGGGCGACGATGGGTTCGTATGGACACTCAACGGCGATTTGCGGCGCACGCCTTCAATGCGCGGCACGATCGAGGGCACCGCCCCCTATCATTGGCCCGGCGACGAGGCGGACTTCACCGTGCTCACCAACGACGTGTACACGAACCGAATGGCGGGCGCCCCGCTCGACTCCGCTCAGTTGAGCGCCCTTCAAGGCTGGGTCCAGGGTATCCCTGCGCCCCCCGCTCCATCGTGGGTCGACGCCGCCGCCGCGGGCCGAGGCCAGGTCCTCTTCGAGCGAAGCGACACAGGATGCTCCACCTGTCACTCCGGGGCGAAGTTCACGAACAACCAGACCCTCGATGTCGGAACGGGTGGAGCGTTTCAGGTCCCGCCATTGGTCGGAGTCAGCTGGCGCTTTCCCTTCCTGCACGACGGTTGCGCTCAGACGCTCGCAGAGCGCTTTGCACTCGACGGAGGCTGCGACAATCCAGCGCACGGCACCACCTCGCAACTGTCCGCCCAAGACCTCTCCGACCTCATCGCTTATCTCGAGTCGATCTAACTCCAGCGCCCATTGCGTCTCATGTTCGACTGCCACGGACTTTTCACTCGAAGCGCCGTCATTGAGCGTGCTTCGATCGGCTTCTGGCGAGCGCGACCGCGTCGCTGAAGATCGGCGAGACGGCAAACGCGCCTAGTGATTCGCGGCTTCGCGATTTCGTTTAGGCTGACACGAGATGGCCGTTCTGGTACTCAATTGCGGCTCCTCGTCGTTGAAGTTTGCGCTCGTCGAGCCGCAGACAGGCGGCCGGTCACTCCAGGGGACTTTGGAGCGGATCGGTACGGAGGGCGCCGTTCTCACCACGCGTCTCGCGGCAGGAGTGGAGCGTGTCGTGGCGCTGCCCCTTGCGGACCACGAACGAGCGCTCGCCGCCGTCTTGGAGCGGCTCACGGAGCGCGGGTTGCACCGGGAGGTCGAGGGCGTCGGTCACCGGGTCGTTCATGGGGGAGAAGAGTTCACGGAGTCGGTCCTGGTGAACGAGCGTGTCGAGGCGTCGATCACCAAAGCGTGCCGTCTGGCGCCCCTGCACAACCCCGCCAACCTCGCCGGCATTCGCGCGGCTCGAGCCGCATTTCCGGGCGTTCCTCAAGTTGCAGTCTTCGACACCGCGTTCCACCAGACGATGCCACCGCGCGCGTACCGCTTTGCGGTGCCCGACGCGTGGTACCGAACCCACGGCGCCCGCAAGTTCGGCTTTCATGGCACATCGCATCGGTACGTGGCTGAGGAGGCCGCCCGCCGGCTCGGACGCCCGCCTGCCGAGCTCGACATGCTGACGGCCCATCTGGGCAACGGCTGCAGCGCCTGCGCGGTCAAGCGCGGCAAGAGCGCCGATACGACGATGGGACTCACACCGCTTGCCGGGCTGGTGATGGGGACGCGCTCCGGCGACGTAGACCCGAGTCTCGTCGCGTACATGGCGTCGGCACTCGGGACGGATGCCCAAGGGGTCACGCGCGAGTTGAACGAGCGGTCCGGGCTGCTCGGCTTGTCGGCACTATCGAACGACATGCGCACGCTGCTGGCGGCGCGCGATCAAGGTCACGCGGCGGCCGCCCTCGCGATTGACGTCTTCTGTCACAGGCTGTCATCCTGCTTGCTCGCGCTCTCAGCCTCGCTCGAACGGGTGGACGCGCTGGTGTTCACCGCCGGCATCGGTGAGCACGCTGCGCCCGTGCGCCGCCAGGTTGTCGAGCGGCTATGGCCGCTCGGGGCCCGCGTCGACGAAGAGGCGAACGCACGCCACGGCCTGCCTTCGGGCTGCATCAGCGCGGAGGGCTCGGTGCCGATTTGGGTCATTCCGACCGACGAGGAGTGGATGATCGCCCGGGACACGCGCCTCCTGAGCGGGTGAGGGGCTTCCAGGTGACCCATGGCTGACTTTCTCCTGCTGATTCCCACCGGCCCCAACGTGGGCCTGACGACCGTGGCCATCGGCTTCGTTCGTGCGTTCGAGCGAGAAGGCATTCGGGTTGGGTTCGCCAAACCGATCGCGCAGCCGCGCTTGGGAGGGTCCGGCGAGTCCGAGCGATCCACGGAGATTATCCGTGCGAGCACGCACCTTGACACTCCGGAACCTGTCACGCGCGAGCACGCCGAACGGGCCATGCGCGAGGGCAATGAGCAGCGCCTGATGGAGGAGGTGGTCGCCCGAGTCCGGTCCATCCAAGAAAACGCCGACGTGGTGGTCGTCGAGGGCCTTGTCCCCACCGAAGACATGCCGTTCGCGACTCAGTTGAACGCAAGTCTGGGGCGGACCCTCGACGCCGACCTCATCTTCGTGTGCGCACCCGCCGACGCAAGCCCGGATACGCTGGTGCAATCCGTTCAGCTGACGGCCCGCAGTTACCCATCCGATCGCATCGCGGGCGTGGTCCTCAACAAAGTGCCCGAGGTCCTGCGGCCGTCTGCCACGCCCACCTCGATGAAATTTTCTTCCTACCCTCCGCCGCCCGTTCTTGCTTCGACGAGCGCCTATGCGGGCGGCCTGCGCACGGCCGGGTACGTATGCATAGGATCCATTCCGCGTCGCGATCTCCTCGGCGCGCCGCGCGTGCGAGACCTCGCGCGCGCGCTCGCTGCGAGAGTCATCCGGCCCGGCGACCTTGACCGCCGCGTGTTGACCTTTCGCCTCGCGGCCATGACCGTGCCCAACTGCTTGAGCGCAATGAATCCCGGCACGCTGGTGGTCACTCCTGGCGATCGGAATGACGTCATCATGGCCACGTGCCTGATGATGCTACGAGGCGTTCCCGTCGCCGGCCTGTGGCTGTCTTGCGGTGTCGAGCCCGACGCGCGGGTGCTCGACCTATGCGGCCGCGCGTTCGAGCTGGGGCTGCCGGTCCTTCTCGTGGACGAGATGACCTTGGAGGCGACGAGCTCCTTGCTTCATCTCGACACCGAGCTGCCCGTCGATGATACCGAGCGCATCGAGCTGGTCATGAGCACGGTGGCCGATTACCTCGATCGCGAGTGGATCCGCACCAAGTGGCATCGAGGGCGCATTCAGCGACTGTCGCCCGCAGCGTTCCGCTATAGACTCATCGAGCGCGCGCATGCGGCCAATCGGCGCATCGTCCTGCCGGAAGGGGCGGAGCCCCGCACGGTGCAAGCGGCGGCCATTTGTCACGAGCGCGGGATCGCGCGCTGCGTGCTGCTCGGCAAGCCGGCGCTGATTCGGCGTGCCGCCGCCGACCAGGGCGTGGAGCTACCTTCCGAGATCGAGATCATCGATCCCGAGACCGTGATTGGGCGGTACCTGGCGCCGCTGCTCGAACGCCGAAAACACAAGGGGCTGACCGAGATCGAAGGCATCAATCAGCTCCACGACGAGGTCATCCTCGGAACGTTGATGCTCGCTGTGGGCGACGTGGATGGTCTTGTTTCAGGCGCCGTGCATACGACCGCGGACACGGTCCGTCCGGCACTCCAATTGGTCAAAACAGCACCTGGCGTGCGCCTCGTGAGCAGCGTCTTCTTCATGTGCCTGCCCGATCAGGTGTTGGTCTACGGAGATTGCGCGATCAACCCGCATCCGAGCGCCGCAGATCTCGCCGACATTGCGCTTCAGTCCGCCGCGAGCGCGGAGTCGTTCGGAATCGAACCGCGGGTGGCGCTCATCAGCTATTCGACCGGAACGAGTGGCTCTGGAGCAGAGGTGGCCAAGGTGCGAGAAGCCACGGCCCTTGCCCGGGCCCGCCGCCCAGACCTGCTCATCGACGGACCCCTGCAGTACGACGCGGCGGTCATGCCGGACGTGGCGTTCGCGAAAGCTCCCGGAAGCCCGGTCGCGGGACGTGCAACCGTGATTGTATTTCCCGATCTCAATACGGGGAACACGACGTACAAGGCCGTGCAGCGATCGGCGAAAGTCGTCTCCATTGGCCCGATGCTGCAAGGGCTCGCCAAGCCAGTCAACGACCTTTCGCGCGGCGCGCTGGTGGACGACATCGTCTACACGATTGCGCTCACCGCAATTCAATCCGTGGCATGTAGGTGATCGACCCATTCGCTGGCTCGTAGTATCCTTCGTGTGAGTCGAGCCTGGGCGCACTTCACTGCTTTGCTGCATGACACCCAGAGAGAAAGAGCAGATCGACCAGGGCACCGGCGATCCTTCTCGCAGACAAGGTCCCCGCCCGATGCGTCCGCGCGCCGGGCTCGACCACGCCGCTGGCGGCTCTGCTGTCACCTACGCTGAGAGTCCGTCGAGATTGTGGGCGAGCGTCTTCTTGCTCGGGGCGCTGCCTGGCTGCATAACGGCCACGGTGCGCGGTGGGTACTGCGCACCCCCTTCGCGGGCTGCTCTTTCCCTGGCTCCCGATCCGCCACCCGGTGACAGCGCGCCGCGCGAGGAGCATGTGGCCGCCCTCGTGGGTCTAAGCGGCATGACCGCCGAAGTCACCCGGTCGGACTGCGCCCGCGTGCAGATCGTCGAGAGGGTCGAGCTCGCGAGCCTTGCCATTGGGGCCGCTTCAGCGGAGCTCGACTGCGAGAGTGAGAGGGCCGAGCAAGCAGCCGACTACCTGGCGCGCGCACAAGCGACCAGCGTGCAAGGCCTGACCATCGGTTCGATCGCTGCAGCGACCCTCACGGGCATCGCGGGAGTATTTCTTTCTACCCGCGGTGCGCCCGCTCTCGCGCAGGACACGCTGGCCGTTTCCGGAGGCACCGTGACCGCCGGTCTCGGTCTCGCTTCGTTCTTCGTTCCGCGGAGAACGAGTTACGAGCACGAGCGCAACCTCCTCGCCGACGTTTGGGTTGGCCCTGCGACGTCGGAGACGTATCCCCCGGTCATCTGGACGTACCTGACGCGCGCCGCCTTCTCGAACAGTCAGCGCGCACCGATTCGCGATGGGATTGTCGGGCGCTGGAAGCAATTTCAACAGGTCGCAGATTCAGCGACCGCCGCGATGCTCTTCGGCCGTGGAGGTTCGTACGACGTCGATTCGCTGCGCTTGCGCGCCGCGATGCTCGACGAGGTCAGGGCCGAGGTCGAGCTTGCCCGCCAGGATCTGGCTGCTCTCGCAGCGAATCTTCTGCGGTGACCGCCCTTCGGAACCTAGGAACGCGCGCCGCGACGGGGGGACGATGGGCGGTTCCCCGAGCGAAATCGCGCGAGCCAGCACCCGGTGGGTGTGTGCGACCGGCTGGCCATCGACGCCAAATGGGACGTCGCCGGAACGCGGCAGGACATCCCTCGGCTCGTGCGGCGACAGGACCTTGAACGGCTTTCGGCTCTGGTCGAACCAGGCCCACCTCGGAATCATGAACCGCACCGATGGCTGAGAAGTGGGCGCCGACAACGCGATGGTCTTTCGCAAAAGGCTGCGATGGCGGCCTCCACCGGATCGCCCTGCGAGAGAACGTCATCTATCTTGACAGCGTCAAAAATTAGACTAAATCCAAATGTTGTGAACGAGAACGATCTTCCCGGCCGCCTGCGTGCGGCCGGCGTTCGTCCGTCCGCGCAGCGAATGGCCGTCGCCGAGTACGTGCTCACCACCGAGGATCATCCTTCGGCCGAGCAGGTGCACACCCGCGTCACCAAGCGATGGCCCTACCTGTCGCGCGCCACCGTCTACAACACGCTCAACCTCTTCGTGACAGAGGGCCTCTTGAAGCAGCTCGTCCTCTCCGAGGGTAGGGTGGTCTTCGATCCAAAGATCGAGCGGCACCATCACTTCATTGACGATGTCACGGGCCGGATCGAAGATGTCCCGTGGGACGCGGTGAAGGTGGGCGACGCGCGGCTCGATGGCTACGACGTCCGCGAATACATGGTCGTCCTGCGGGGCCGAAAGACGCGCCGTCCGTCGGTCCGTCCGAGCCCGCCCGCGACCCAGCCTTCCCGCAAAGAAACAAAGAAAACCAAGGAAGCAAGAAAAACATGATCAACCCCGGAATGCACCTCCCCGAGTTCAAGACAACCGCGTGCGTCGGCACGGAGAAGGGAAAGGAGTTCAAGGACGTCAGCTCCTCGGACTTCCCTGGAAAGTGGCTCGTTCTCTACACGTACCCGAAGGACTTCACGTTCGTCTGCCCGACCGAGATCGTCGAGTTTGACAAGAAGCTCAAGGCCTTCGCCGAACGCGACGCCGTCGTCCTCGGCGGTTCGACCGACAACGAATTCTCGCACCTCGCGTGGCGCAACAACCACAGCGACCTCCGCGGCATCCACCACGCGCTCCTCTTTTACTCGCCCAAGCTCGCGCAGGACCTCGGCATCCTACATCCCCAAGCCGGCGTCGCCCTCCGCGCGACCATCATCGTCGACCCGCAGGGCGTGGTCCGCTTCGCGAGCGCCAACGACCTCTCGGTGGGCCGCAACGTGGACGAAGTGATTCGCGTCCTCGACGGTCTCCAGACTGACGAGCTCTGCCCCTGCAACTGGAAGCAGGGCGACGAGACCCTCACCCGGCAGCTCAAGAAGGCCGGCTGATCCGCGTTGCCCCACCGGCGGGCGTGGCGCGCCTCGGCGTGTTCGCGCCCGCGACGGCTGTTCGCGTTCTCAGCCAGCCTCGGCCACTCCCCGAACGCTCCACGACCCCCTGGATTCTGTTCATCATCCCATGGCGACCCTCGAAGAGCTCCGCGAGACGTTTCCTCACGCGGCGCGTGACATCAAGATCAACCTGCAGAACGTTCTCACGCCGGGCACCTTGAACGAGGCCCAGACCTGGGGCGTCGCCATCGCGTGCGCCGAGGCAGCGCGCAGTACCCGCCTCACCTCGGCCGTCCTCGAAGACGCGAAGGCCCGCGGAATCACCGAAGAGGTCATTGAGGATGCGCGGGCCGCCGCCATCTTGATGGCGATGAACAACGTCTTCTACCGGTTCCGGCACATCGTCGACAAAGAGGAATACGCGCAGAAGCCGGCGCGCCTTCGCATGCAGCGCCTCGCGCAGGTGACGTCGAACAAGGCCGACTTCGAGCTCTTCTGCCTCGCGGTAAGCGCCATGAACAACTGCGAGACCTGCGTCCGGTCGCACGAAGAGGCCGTGCTCAAGGGCGGCCTTACGTCGGACCACGTGCACGACGCGGTCCGCATCGCAGCCACGATCGCCGCCGCTGCGCAGGCGCTCGAAGCACTCTGAATCTCCCGCTCGCGCGTCCGGCCGCTCTCCCGAAGACCGGCGCCATGGAGCCGCCTAAAGCGTCGTTCTGAGGATTTCCCGACAGCAGGCGGCCGATCGCGTCGGTTCACGGTGCCTGAGGCCGCGCAATGCCAAGGAAGGAGTCATTCGCGATGCCGAAAGCCGTGAAGTTCGATACCTACGGTGGCCTCGACGTCCTGCAGGTGCGGGACGTGGAGCGGCCCATCGCCGCGCAAGGCAGGGTCCTGGTGCGGGTGAAGGCTGCGGGCATCAATCCAGGAGAGGCCGCGATTCGAGAGGGAGCCTTGGCCGGGCGCTTTCCGGCCACGTTTCCCTCGGGCGAGGGGACCGACTTCGCCGGCATCGTAGAAGAGGTCGGCGCGGGGGTGACCACGTTCCGGCCCGGGGACGAGGTCGTCGGCTACACGCACGACCGCGCCTCCCACGCCGAACTCGTCGTGGTCGACTCCGACCATCTGACGGCGCGACCCGCCAACGTCCCCTGGGAGCAGGCCGGCGCTCTCTTCGTCGCCGGCACGACGGCCTATTCCTGCGTTCGCGCCGTGTCGCTCAAGGCGGGCGACACGGTCGTCGTGTCTGGCGCGGCGGGTGGTGTCGGCTCGATCGTGGTGCAGCTCGCGAGGCTCGAGGGCGCCAAGGTCATCGGCCTCGCCGGCGAAGCGAACCTCAAGTGGCTCTTCGCACACGGCGCTATTCCGGTGGCTTATGGCCCCGGCGTGGCTGACCGCATCCGCGCCGCCGCGGGTGGACGGGTGGACGCGTTTATCGATACCTTCGGCAAGGGCTATGTCGATCTCGCGCTCGAGTTGAAGGTAAGCCCCGATCGCATCAACACGATCATCGACTTCGAGGCCGTTGCCAAACACAAGGTCAAGGGCGAGGGCAGCCAGGCGTCTGCGAACGGGAAAGTGCTCGCCGAGCTGGTCGCGCTCATGGCCAAGGGGCAGCTCGAGATCCCCGTGGCGAAGACCTACCCCCTGGATCACGTACGCGACGCCTTCCGCGATCTCATGCAGCGCCACACCCGCGGCAAGATCGTGCTGATTCCGTGACGCCGCGCCCGTAGCCCGCCCTACCGCGGTCGACCGCGAAGCGCGACGCACCGGTAAAATGCGGTAGCCTTCCGGGCTTCGGAGGCCTGAACCGTGGTCCACCCCGCCACCGTGACCGAAATGGCTCGTCGGCACCAAAGTGACCTTTCGCGGCAGCGATCTTGCTTCGGCACTAAAATTGCTAGCAAGAGGCGCTGAAGCTCGTGGGGTGTCCGCGCTACCGTCATTTCTTTTCTTGGGCCCTGCTGGCCTTGGTGACCGGCACCGTCGGCGTTGCCGCGGGCTGCGGCAAGAGTGACTCCGCATCTTCGGCGCCTACCTCCTCGTCGGCAGGATCGGCTTCGGCCGCGTCGTCGAACGAGCCGGCCGCCTCGCCCATGCCTGAGGCGAGCGCATTCACGCCGAATTCGCCCTACATTTACGTGGCCAAGGTCAAGAACATTCTCGTCGGCTTGCCCCCTACCGACGAGGAAGTGCAGTCCGTCGTGGGCGCGACCGATCCCGTCGCACAGTTGCAGGCGCTCATTAAGGGCTGGATGACGCTTACCGACCCGGTCGCCCTAGCCGGGACGACGTATTACGAAGAGAAAATGCGCGTTTTCTTCGCGCTCGCCACGCAGCAAACCCAAGTCAGCGTCACGGACTTTTCCGACCAGGTCTATCCCGGTCAGATCGACGTCAACGGCTCGACCGCGAACGCTCTGCTCCAAAACGCGACCGAGAGTTTCGCGCGCACCATGGTTGCCGAAGTGGTGGACGGTACGCAGCCCCTGACCCAAGTGGCGACCACCACGACCTTCATGATGACGACCGCGTTGATGGAGGCCTACGCGTTTCTCGACACATGGCAGGTCAACGACAGCGGCAGCGTCGTCGACGACTTCGCCAAGGCCAATCCCGGACTCGTCCTGACCGTTGGGAGCGCGACGGTGCCACTGAGCGAATCGGTCGACCCCACGAGCCCGAACTTCATGCAATGGACGGATTCCGACGTCGCCGCGGGCGGCGCGTACAGCGCAGTCGCGAATCAAGGCGCCGGTTGCGCGACCGACCCGATTACCTATCCCGCGACGGGCCTGGGGCTTCATTATCTCCTGTACGGCGCGATCGTGGGTCGCACGGTCGCTTCCGTCAAATGTGTTCAATTTGGCGGGACCAAGAATGCTCCGCAAATGGGCAACGCGGCGACCGGAGGGGCCGACGACTTCGATGACTGGAGGATGGTGACGGTTCGCCAGCCGATGTCCGGTGAAGCGACGAGCCCATTTTACGACCTGCCCACGCTTCGGCAGTCGAACACACTCGTTTTGAATCTTCCGCGAGTCGGATTCTTTACGACACCGGCATTTTTTGCCAATTGGCAAACGAACACCAGCAACACGATGCGCGTCACGATGAACCAGGCGCTCATCGTGGCCCTCGGTGCCATGTTCGACGGGGTCGATCCCACGATGCCCACTGCCGGTCCGGACGGTGGGTTGCCGGGCCTGGATGTCGTGCACGCGGCCTCCCCGGGCTGCTACGTCTGCCATAGGCTGCTCGACCCCAGCAGGTCGATCCTTTCGGCAACGTACTCGTGGAACTACCACGCGCAGGACACGGCAAGCCTGGTCAGTCAGCCCGGCGAGTTCGCGTTCCACGGGGTCATCGCATTTCCCCAAACCGTCTTCGACCTGGCCCAAATTCTATCGACCCACCCGCTCTTCGCGTCGGCATGGGTCCAAAAACTCTGCGAATACGCCAATTCACAGCCCTGCGAAACGAACGACCCGGAATTTTTGCGGATCGTCAACGAGTTTCAGTCCGAAGGCTACGTCTGGAACGATCTCGTCACCGCGATTCTCTCCTCCCCTCTCACGACGGGCGCGACCACAACGCAAACCACGGCGGACGAGGGCGAGACGATCGCTGTGTCTCGACGCGATCATTTGTGTGCGGCGATGAATTTCCGATTCGGGTTCAAGGACCTTTGCGCGTTGTCGCCGACGACGACCGCCGTCTCGACCACGATCGCGCAAATCGCCAAGGGCTTGCCCTCCGACGGCTATGGGCGTGGCGCGGTGACACCCGTTCTTCCGAACTCCCCCACGCTGTTTTACCGCTCGGGGACGGAGAACATTTGCGAGGCGCTCGCAGCGCTGGTCATCGACGTCCCATCGGCAAAACAGGTCGCGACGGTCACGTGGTCGAGTGCGGCACCGGAGCAGGCCATTGCCGACTTCGCGCAGATCGTCATGGGTCTCGTACCGAGCGACCCACGCTACCCCCTGGCGCTCTCGATCCTCACACTGCACAACGCGGCGGCCCTTGCCGTACCGGGCACGACGTCGACGCAGGCTCTGCAGTCCACCTTCATTGCCGCATGCATCGCGCCATCGGCCGTATCCATCGGAATGTGACTGACACGTCGCGAAATAAGGTACTTTCTATGTTCACACGTCGCGGGTTCGTGATGACGACTCTTTTTGGGGCGGGCTGCGTGGGACTGCGCGCCCTCGCGACGGGCTTGCCCGCCGCTTTGCTGCTCAATCCCAGAAAGGCTCTCGCCAACCCTGCGGCGGCCAATCCGCTGGCGCAATTCGTCATCTTTCAGACATCGGGCAACGGCGATCCGATCAATGCGAATTGCCCCGGCACCTACGACGACATCAACGGCTCCGCCATGACCGCCGGGATTGCCCACAGCGCCGATCCGCTGATGGTCGCGACGCCACTCATGCTGGGAACCCAGACGTACGG
>JBEKOY010000024.1:0-57466 GCA_049521295.1 Polyangiaceae bacterium
GCTACAAGCAATCCGGCTGGGGACGCGAGATGGGCAAGGAGGTCATGGAACACTATACCGAGACCAAGGCGATCGCCGCCCTGCTCTGAACAGCCCCGCACGCAGCCTCGAATCGAAAAAAGGGCGGCCTCCTGGGCCGCCCTTGCTCCGGCGCCGATCGCCCGCGGAGCGAACGGCTCGACCGTCCGGCGGGCGCGTCGCGAGGTGGCGCTCGCCCCAATCGCGAATGATCGCGATGATCGGGATGAAGCCCTCCCCTGCCTCGGTCAGACGGTATTCGGCCTTGGGCGGAACGAGGCCGTAATCCTTGCGCGCGATCATTCCGGCTTCGGCCAGCGCCTTCAGCTCGCGGCTCAGCACGCGGGGCGCGATTTCCCGGGTTCCCGTCGCGCCGCTGAGCAGGCCGGCTCTGATTTCACTGTAGCGCCGGGGTCCATCCTTGAGGTCCCACAAGATGCGGATTTTGTATTTGCCGCTGATCATGGCCTGAAACGCCATCACCGGGCAGCCGTGCGGCCGGATCAATTCCGTTGTCGTCGCCGCATCGACCCGTTGAATGCTCATCAAAGATTCCTGCGCTCCGCGCGATGATTTGACACTATCATTTTTGTCCATACTTGCGGCAACGCCAGCGCCAGCGCAAGTTTGGCGGCGCGGCCGGGCGAACGACAGTCCGGGCGCGGAGGAGGGCCCAATGAAACACTTTCTCATCAAATATCGCTTTAAGGACGGATCCGAGGCGGCGTGGCGCGAGCAGATCGGGCGGTTCATCGCCGCCGTCGAGGCGGACGCGACGTTGAACGGCCGGATTTCCTATCGCTGCATGAAAGCGGACAACGGCTCGGGCGAGTACTACCACCTCGCCGCCACGGCGGACGACGAAGCGGGGAAGGCGCTCCAGAGCCGCGATTTCTTCAAAGCCTATACCGAGGAGACCAAGCGGGTGTCGGGCGGAACGGTCGAGGTTCTGCCGCTTGCGATCGTCGCCGAGACGTCGGCGCGGCCATAGTTTCAAGGCCGCGCATGAGCCTGCTATTTCTTGACCAGCGGACAGGTCGAGTCGGCGAGCGATCCGTACGCCTCTTCGCCCGACATTGTTTTGACGAGCTTGTAATAATCCCACGGCCCTTTTGATTCCGCGGGCGTCTTCACCTGCATCACGTACATCGAATGCTGCAGCAGCCCATCGGGGCGGATGACGCCGTCGCTCGGGGCTGTGTCCGCGCCCTCGATGGCCACGCGAACGGGCATGCCCTCCTTCACCTCGGACAGCGCCTGCTGGGGCAGCGAGAAGTCGACGTACACCGAGTCGATGGCCTCGAGCACCGTGATCGGGGTCCCGGCGTTCAGATACTGCCCGAGGTTGACCGCCCGGATGCCGAGGCGCCCGGCGAACGGAGCCCGCACCGTCTTGCGGTCGATCTGCGCCTCCAGCGCGGTCACGTCCTTGGTCGACGTCTTGTAGGCGTAGTCGTCGTTGTCGAGCTGCGACGGGGCGATCGCGCCGGACCCCACGAGCGCGCGCGTGCGGCCGGCGTTGATCGAGGCGAGGTCGCGCCGGGACGCCGTGGAGGCGAGCTGGGCGCGCTCGACGCTGCTATCGAGCTGCAGCAGCACCTGGCCTTGCCGAACGACGTCGCCGGATTCGAAGAGGATCCGCTGAACGATGCCCGGCGCGTCGTTGCTGAGAGCGACGCCGCGTACCGGCGCGATGCTCCCGACCGACGTGAGCGTTCCTTCCCAGACCTTGCTCTCGGCAACCGCCGAGCCCACCGTCTCGGGTGGGGGTCCCGCCTTTTGCGCCTGTTTGCCGAAGCGGATGAGCGAGGCAATCTGCGCGTACTTTATGCTGGCGAGCGCGACGACGAGCAGGACGACGGAGCCGATGGCGATGAGGTAGCGCACCCGGCTGTGATGCTCTAGCTTGGCACGCGGTTGCCCCAGCGCGCGACGTTCTTCTCGGACCTCACGGTCGCTGTGGTACACCCAAGAGTCGGCATTGTTTCGTGGGCCACGCGGCACGAAGGATCGAGCCGTGACCCGGATGAGCTTTGCACGGAAAGCGAGCCGATTTGTCGAGCCGTTCGGGCCGCACGATCGCCCTCGAGATCGGCGGTCACGAAGACGGCAATAAAGGCACGAGGAGGAGCCGAGACGCGCCGAGGTACGGCGGCGAGCGAGCGACCGATCCTGACGTTTGCGGACGCAGACGCCTGGTCCAAATGGCTGGCCTCGCATCACGCATCATCGAGCGACATATGGTTTGCAGATCGCGAAGAAGGATTCGAAGTCGGCGTCGGTCCGCTACGCGCGGGCTTTGGAGGCGGCGCTCGCGTGGGGTGGATCGACGGGCAGAAAGACAAGCTCGACGATGCGTGGTGGCTCCAGAAAGGTCACGCCGCGCAGCCGGAAGAGTATCTGGTCGAAGATCCATCGCGAGAAGGCTGCGGCTCTCATCGAGGCGGGCCGCATGAAGCCGTCCGCGCTCGCGGAGGTGGAGCGCGCGAAACGCGACCGCGAGAAGCTCGCATCCGTGACGACACTGCGCAGAGCACACCCGCGAGGCCGGGCACCTCGTCCGGATCTCGAACCCCGCCCCCCCACGGCGATTCGCAAGGGTGGAGTGGCCCTGGACGGGCGTTCGCGCCTAAACTGCTCGGCCGGCTATGCACGAGTCCGTGGCTATTGTTCACGATTGGCTCACGACCATGAGGGGGGGTGAGCGCGTCCTCGAGGTGCTTTGCGGAGTGTTCCCGCAGGCGCATATCTTTACTCTCACGCGGAACGCCGCGGGGCTGTCGCCGGCACTCGCCAAGCGGAGGGCCACGACCTCACCGATCGATCGCGTGGCGAACGCCCCCTTTGTCAGCGGGCGTTTCCGCGCGCTTTTGCCGCTCTTTCCGCTCGCTGTGGAGTCTTTCAATCTGGCCCCGTACGGCTTGGTCGTTTCGAGCAGCCATTGCGTCGCGATGGGCGCCATCGCACGGCCAACGGCCGTGCACGTCGCGTACCTCCATTCGACGATCCGTTACGTGCGGGAGGCGCAGCCAGCCTACGAGGCTCGTGTGCCGGCGGGGAGTCTCGGGCGCGCCGCGTTTCGAAGTACGGCACATTACTTGCGTCGCTGGGAGGCGGTGGCGGCAGCGCGCCCCCACGTCTTGATTGCCAACAGCGCGTACACGCGCGACCGGATCCAGCGCTACTACCAGCGCGATGCGCTCGTGATCGAGCCGCCGATCGATACGTGCCGTTTCGAGCGCGCCGCGGCGCATGCCGCTCCCCTCGACCCCGAGGCACCGTTTCTTTTGGTGTCGGCGCTCGTTCCAAGCAAGCGGGTGGATCTGGCTTTGGCCGCATTTCAGGGACGTGCGGAGCGGCTCGTCGTGGTCGGTGACGGGCCCGAGCGTGCACGGCTGGAACGGCTCGCAGGTCCAAATGTGACGCTGCTGGCGCGCGTGGACGAGGCCACGCTCGACGCGCTTTGCGCGAGCTCGCGAGCCCTTTTGCATACGGGGGTCGACGACTTCGGCATGGTGATGGCCGAGGCGCTCTCCGCGGGTAAGCCGGTGATCGCCTGTGCCGAAGGCGGAGCGCTCGAGATCGTTCGTGACGGAGAGACGGGTCTGCTCATCGAGACGCCGACGGTGGCGGCGGTCCAGCAAGCGCTGGACCGGTTCGCGCGTCTTCAGCACTCGTTCGATCCAGCCCGGCTCCAAGCTTTCGCGAAGCGCTTTGACCGTGGGCACTTCGAACGAAGATTCGCCGAAGCCGTCGAGGACGCGCGGCGCACACGACGAAACGCGCAGAAGAACCATGGTGCCAACGGGAGCGGAGTCATGGGTGTTACGGCCTTTGCTCGGACGGCACGCGTGGCAGAGGTGACCACGCCGGACAAGCAGACTGCGCCGGATGACGCGATCGCGGTGGGCCGCGCGATCGAGCCCGACGATCGGAACGCGCCGGACCCCGCGACCGACCTGTTGACGACGCAGCGCCGCGTGGACAGACACCCCTGGGCTGGCCGGGCCGTGAAGCGGTTCGTGGACGTCACGGTGGCAGCCTCCGGGCTCGTGCTCACCGCGCCGTTCATGGCCGCGATGGCGACTCTCATCCGACTCGAATCGCCCGGGCCTGCGCTCTTTTATCAGCGTCGTACGGGGCTCCACCAACGCCCCTTTACCCTGGTCAAACTGCGCACGATGGATGGTCCGGGCCGGGTGACCCGGGTGGGTGGCGTGTTGCGGCCCCTGGGCCTCGACGAGCTGCCTCAATTGTGGAACGTGCTCAAAGGGCAGATGAGCCTCATCGGCCCGCGCCCCGAGATGCCCGAGCGTGTCGCGCGCATCGAACGGGACCTGCCCGGCTTCCGTACTCGCCACTTGATGCGACCCGGCATCACGGGATGGGCCCAGGTGAACGGCCTGCGCGGGGACAAGTCGCCCATCGCCGAGCGGCTGCGGTTGGATATCCAGTACCTCCGTGAATGGAGCCTTGCGCTGGACGCTCGGATTCTCGCACGCACAGGCTCGGCGGTCCTGCGCGACACGCTTCGGGAGCTTCGAGGCTGAACGCCGGATGGCACCGGGTCGCATGCTGGACGGAGCGATCCGAAACCTCTCGCTCAAGGCCTTTTCCATCGGCCTCGAACGGGCGTGCCGACTCGTCGTCGTGGTTGCCGTGGCGCCTGTCCTCGGCGAGGCCGCATTTGGCCGGTTTGTCTTCGCTTCGACGGTAACGGCCCTGCTCGCGCTCGGCACGGACCTCGGGCTCGGCGTATGGACGACGCGCGCGCTGGCGCGGTGCCGGGTCGACAGCGAGTCGCAGGTCCTGCTAGGCCGGGGAATCGTCCAGGTCGGGCTGGCCATCCGAAGCCTCGCTGCGCTCCCGTACGCCGTCGCCGTCTTGGCTGTGGCCATGTTCGCAGCGCGCGGAGAGGCTCGCGCCGCGATAACCGTGCTTGGCGTCGCAGCCCTCGTCAACGCATTTGTCGACCATTTCGGCGCGATTTTCCGCGGTTACGAACGCTTCGGGGACGAAGCGCGGGTCAACGCATTCCGGGCGCTCTTGTTTGGCGTCGCCGGATTGGCCACCCTCACGGTGGCTCGATCGCTCATCGGCTTGTGCACCAGCATTGCTGCGGCGAATCTCGGAGGGGGCATCTACGGAGCGGTTATCTTGCGACGGCTGTACCCGTTCGCGACAGAGGCGCGGATCGAGCGCCCGAAGCTCGATCGGGTGCTGGCCAAAGTCGCGCTGACCCAGGCGTTGCCGCTCTGGTTTGCAGGGCTTTGCTCGATGCTCTATTTCAAAATCGACACTCTGTTCTTGCGCTCGATGGCCGGGGACGCCGAACTCGGACTCTACGGTGCCGCGTTCAAGATCTTCGAGGGGGCGATGATCCTGCCGTCGGTACTTCTATCGGTCACGTTTCCGCAGCTCGCGCGCGCACACGGCCATCCCCCGATCCAGCGCCGCCTCGAGCGGCAGATCGGCCTCTTGCTGCTCGGATTCGGTCTCTTGGCCGGAGCGACGTGTTTCGTCGGCGGGACGCCTCTCATCCGCGGGGTCTTCGGCACGGGCTTTGGCCGAGCCGTGCCTTCGCTGCGCGTGCTCGCCTTGGGGATGCCGCTGCTCTTTCTGAACTACGGCCTCACGCACTTCTTGGTGGCACGGGACATGGGTACGATGACCCAGCGTTTTGCTCTGGCGATGCTCGGACTCAACCTCGTCCTCGACCTCGCCCTCATTCCACGGGCCCATGGGCCCGGCGCGGCGTGGGCGACCGTCCTCACGGAGCTTGCACTGACGGGGTGCTGCCTCGGCGCGCTTCGGCTGACGTTTGCGTCGCAGTCCGTGCTGCCGTCCATCCCAACAGCACCCAGAATAGGCCAAAAAGCGGTGTGAATTCCAAAAAATAGTCGAGCCAACCGTGCACGAAGAAAGCTCCGGCCGCCACGCCGGAGGCGAGGCCCGAAAGGCAGTTCGCCGACAGGTTGGCACGCACCCGCCGCACAAGGGCCAAGCCCATCAGGGCAAGCGCCGCCACACCGGCGAGCCCCAGGTCGGCGAGTGTTTCAAAGTAGAGGCTGTTGGCGTGGATGTTCGTGTCCGCGTCGGACTGGCCGTTCGGGGCCGGCGACAGCACAGCGCCGTAGCGGCGCCGGAAGTTGTCGGGGCCAATGCCCAGCAGCGGTCGCTGCCGCCAAAGGGTGACGGCGGCTCGCCACAGCACCCTCCGCGGTAGAGACGGATCGGGGCTTGCAACGTTGACCGACGCTCCGGCAGGCTGTGCCTCGTCGTCGGTCGCCACCTCGGTCGCTTCGGCCGTCACGTCGACCTGTTGCTCGGGCATCGGATTGCCCCGTTCGCTGAACCAGGTCACGTCATCCTGGAGGAGGTCCCAGCGCAGCCGGTAGGTCCCCTCCGTGGTGGGCGCTCGCGCTTGACCGACGATTTCGATCACGCCGCCCGGTGGCACATCCGCGGGCAGTTCGGTGCGCATCCCCTCGAAATCCTCGGGCGACATGGCGCCATCGGGTCGTACCCAGTGGTAAGCGAGGTGGAAGGCGTGGGCCCCTGCCCGCGTCCAGCCGAGCGTGCCCCGATTGGTGACCGTGACCGGAACGGAGAAGACCTTCCCCAAGGAGACCGCATGCGGCGCGGTACCGACCCTGTAATCGGCGCGAAACCAGGTGTCGTCGTGCCACCAGCGAAGCCGTTGACCGAGCAGCGAGCCGGAGCCTGTGGTCACGAGTGGAATCGCCGACAACAGCGCGATGACGGTCAGAGCGCCGGTGGCGGCGCGCGGGATCGCAACCCCGGATCTCCAGCCGAGGCCGCCCATGGCCGCAGCGACTACCGCGGCGCCGGCGAGCGCGGACCGCGTCGCGCTGGCAAGAATGGCCCCGGCAAGCAGAGCGCTTCCCAGCACGACGAAGACCGCACCCCCCCACGCACGGCGTTCGGAGCGCGGTCGATTGCCTAGAAACGGCGCGACGACGAGCAGGGGCACCGCCGCCTCCCAGTACATGGCCCCGATCGTCGGGTACGCAAACACGCCGCTCGCGCGCGCCAAGCCAAAGGTCGTGAAGTGCCCAGCGCGAAATGGCTCCCAGAGCGACGCACTGGCCGGCACAAGGGACTCGACCACGGCGGTGGTCGCCGACAGCAAGGCACCCGACAGCAGCGCGAGAATCAGAACCCGGCCGGTATCCGCACGGCGAGCCAGAACTCGGACGGCGAAAAACGCGAGCACGCCGCTCAATGTCCGCAGCGCGAACTTGAGCGCCGCGGTCCGGTAAGAGGGCGCCACGAGAGCGGACGCAAAGTTGACCGTCGCCCAGACGATCGCCGCCTGGACCATGGTGTCCGTCCGGAGCGCCGCCATGGCCTTGGACACGATCGCGCGATGGCCGATCCCATCGGATGCCAACGCGACGGTCCACGCTGCGAGCATGGCGTAGAGCACGAGCTCGACCGTCGTGATCTGCAGGGGCCCAAGACGAAAGAGCGGCGCCTCGAACGGAAGGACGAGGGCCAGAGCGATCAGCAGGCTGCGAGCCAGGCGGATCAAAAAGGGATCGCGCGCGCTCGTCGTTTGTTCGGCCAGCATGGACGTACAACTTTCTAGACGTCGGACGTGCGTCTGTCTGCGGTCCCGTCCCTGCGGATTGTGCTAGCTACTCGTTGCGGCGTGAGACTATCCATCGAAGTCACGACGTGCAATGCCACGCGCACGGGGGTCGGCTACTACACGGAGCACCTCGTCGACGCGCTGCTCCAGACACGCCGTGCGGGCGACGAGGTGGTGCTCTTGTCGAACCGCGAGCCGGCGCCCGAGCTGGCGACGCGCTGGGCGCCGTACCTTCACGTTCGCGGCATCGGGGTACGCGCGCTGTGGATCCAAACCGACGCTCCGCGCCTCTTGGCCGAGACGGGCGTCGACGTCGGAGTCTTTCCCAACTACGCCGTGCCGTTCGCGTCGCCCTGCCCCAGCATCTTGATCGTGCACGACCTGGCGATCTTGCGCATGCCGGAGCACTTCACGATGCGCAAGCGTCTCCTGATGGCCGCGACATTGAGGCAGTCGGTCGCCGCCTCGTCGGTCATCGGAACGGTTTCCGAGACGTCGGCGCGCGATATCGTCGGTCTGCTCGGCGTCCGTCGCGAGCGCATCGCACTGCTGCCCGGGGCAGCGCATCCGTCGTGTCGCCCCGCAAGCCTCGACGTCGTGGCCGCCGTCCGCGCCCGGTACGGGCTGACGCGGCCGTACGTGCTCACGGTGGGGACCCTCGAACCGCGCAAGGACCTGATCACCATTTTGCGCGCTTTCGATCGCCTGGGGCCCGAAGCGCAGGGCCACGACCTCGTCGTCGCGGGCGGGCGCGGCTGGAAAGATCGCACGCTCGTACGCACACTCGAGGCTCGCACAGCCGGTCGACGCGTCCATTGGCTCGGCTACGTGACCGAGCCGGACCTCGTTGCGCTCTACACGGGCGCCGATCTCTTCGTCTTCGCCGCCCGGCTCGAGGGCTTCGGGCTGCCCATCCTGGAGGCCATGGCGTGTGGGACGGGGGTGATCGCTTCCGATGTCGCGGCCTTGCGCGAAGTCGGCGGTGACGTCCCGCGCTTCGTTCCGCCCGGCGACGATGCGGCGTTCTCGCGGGCCATCTCCGAGCTTCTCAACGACCCCGACGGCCTGACGCGCATGCGCGCCGCCGGCCCCCTTCGCGCACAGCATTTCTCCTGGATGCGCACCGCCCATGCCCTCTGGGCACGAGCCCGGCGGATCGCCCCGGAGCGGGTTCGACCGCGTTCGAATGGCTCCCCAAGCACGGGAGCCGGCAAGACGGCCATTCCCCCGCCGCTGGTTCCGGTGCCGCCCGGATTCAGCGCAGCCGAGTGGGGACTGCTCGCGACCGTCGTGTACGCCGACATCTTCGACTCGCCGCTGCCCGTTCATCAGGCATTAACGGCGTCGCTCGGCACTCGGCTCGACGAGGTCGAGGTGCGTCGAACCTCGACGGGCCGAGCCCTCACGGCACTGCTCACGTTCGATTCGAGGGGTTACCTCGTCTTGAAAGGCCGCGAGCACCTCGTGGATGCGATGCCCGAGAGAGAGGCGCTGACCCGGACGCTTCTCGAGCGCAACCGTGCGGCCTTGTCATCGCTCGCCGCGTTGCCCTTCGTTCGGGCTCTCATCGTGTCGGGTGGAGTTGCGCACAAGAACCCGGGCGCGCGGCCGGACGTGGACTTCTTCGTGGTCACGGCACGTGGGCGAGCGTACACAGCCTATGCGGCGTTGTTTCTCGCCACCAAGCTGACGAGCACCCGCCGGCTCATCTGCCCCAACTATTTGGTCGACGAGAGCGAGCTTACGATCGCTTATCACCGCGACCTCTTCACGGCGCATCAGCTCGTGTCCGCTCTGCCGTTCACGGGTCATGAGACATACGAAGCCTTGTGCCGCAGCAACGAAGAGTGGGTGCGTCCCTTCTTCCCGGCATTCGCCCCGCGAGCCGCTTATTCCGCGTCCGAATCGGCCCTCGCGGGGGCGGGCGACCCACCGCGGGTCGCACCGCGACCCCTGGCGGAGATGGCGCTCGGGCCCATCGCGCCCCTGCTCGAAACGATCCTTCGCTGGGGATGGCGCTTTCACCTTCGACGGCGCGCCGCGGCGGCGATCAGCGGGGACGTGATTCTCGGCGACGGCATCCTCAAGCTGCATCTGTCCGACCACCGGCAGCGCGTCATGGACCGCTTTGCGGCGCGCCTGGACGATTTGCGCGCGCGGGGGGCCTCCGATTCGCAACGGAGGCCGGGCGAGCCGGCTCCGGCCGGGCCGTGAGGACGTGGCCTACGGGGCTCGCGTCGCTGGCGAGCGGCGCTGCGGCTTTTCTGGTCCTGTTGCTCTACTCGCCCGCGCTGCACGCGCCCTTCCTCGTGCCGAAGTTCGCCGCACTCGAGGTGACCGCGTCGCTCGGCTTCGTCGCATTCGCAGTCCAGCGATTCCTCACCGGCCGCCCTCGCTGGACGGGGGCCGTGACGGCCGGCGTGATGGGGGTGCTTGCCACGACGGCACTGGCGTGGGCGGCCGCCTCGGCCGGAGCTCGGGGGGCCCCTTACGCCATCGCGGCGCTGGCGCGGTGGGGGTCGCTCTTCGGGATTGCTTGCGGCGCGAGCGTTCTGAGCGATGCACCCGCGGCACGCCAGCGCGTGCTCGAGGCCATCGCCATCGCGGCCGCGGTCGTTGCGGCCGCGGGTCTCCTTCAGCATGTCGAATGGATGCCGCTCGGCATCCCCGTCATCAGCAAGCCGGGATCGACGTTCGGCAACCGGAACCTGGCGGCCGAAGCCATCGCCATGGCGCTGCCCCTCAGCACAGGCGCCGCGGCACGGTGTCGCGGGCGAGCCCTTCGCACGGGCCTCTGGACGTCGCTCGCGTTGCAGATCGTGTATTTGGCCGTGACGCGGGCGCGCGGTGCGTGGCTCGGCGCAGCGTGTGGTCTCGGCGTGTCCCTGTGGCTGGCCCGGATACGGCTCTCGTGGTCGTCGATCGCAGTCGCGATCGGCGTGGCGCTCGTGGCGGCCATGGCGGCAACGCTGCCGGGCCGTTTCAACCCCCGCGACGCGGGCGACTCGAAACGGTACGAGGGCGTCGTCGAGGTGCTGCAGGAGAGCGTCGACGCGCAATCGACGGCCGTAAAGACGCGCCTCGGCTTGTGGCGGCGCACCTTGTACATGGTGCGCGAGGGGCCACTCGTCGGCCTCGGGCCAGGCAACTGGCCCATCGTCTTTCCGCGTTATGCGGAGCCCGGCGCGACGCAGGATGGCGTACTCAGCCCCAGTTTGGTGCCGCGGCAAGCCCACAACGATTGGCTCGAGAGAGCCGCCGAGACCGGCATGCTCGGGCTTCTTGCACTCTTTCTGTGGGCTGGTTCCGTGGCGGCGTCCGTGCGCCGTTCGCTGCAGACGGCCGATGCGGACGGGCGCGCGTGCACGGCTGCCGCGGCGGGTGCGCTGGTCGCATTGGGCGTGATGTCCCTATGCAGTTTTCCTCTCGAGATGCCGGGCACGCTGTGCCTGGCCGGGTTGGCTTTCGGCCTCGTCGCCGTCGACGTGCAAGGTCGGACGGACCGGCGGAAGGGCCGCGTCGGCGGCGGAATGGTCGTTCTGCTGGGCGTGGTCCTCGTGGTCTGCGCCGTCGTCCGCGCCGAGCGAGCCGTGCGCGGCAGCTGGTGGGTGGGTCGGGCCGAACGCAGCCTTCGGGCAGACCGCGGATCCGCGGGAGCCGAACAAGGACTCGCTGCACTCAAGCGCGCCCTCGAAGCCACGCCCAACGACTTCACGGCGCGCCTGCTCACCGCCCGACTGCTGCTCCGCGCGGGGCGTCCGGCGGATTCCGTGCATGCCGCGGAGCAGGTCCGTGCCCTCGAGCCGTATTCGCCCCACGCATGGGCCGCCCTGTCGGCCGCCGAGCTCGCCTCGAACGACCCTGCTGCCGCACGATGGGCCGCCGATCAGGCGCTAGGACTTCTGGAGGACTACCCCGAGGCTCTTGATCTTCGAGCGCACGCATCCGCCCAAGAAGGGGACGTCGGAGCGGCGGGGGCGGACCGCGACCACCTTGCGCGCCTTGCGGAGGGCCCTGCTTCGAGCGCGATCACGCGGAGCGCACGAGCGCTCCTGGAAAGGGCCCAATGAGGCCTGTTTTCCGCGTCCGAGCCCTCAGCCTCCGCTCAGCGCGCCGGGGGCACCGTCACCTTCGGGCGGTTCCCCGGAGGAGGTGTCGTTGCTGCTGCACGCCACGACCGTGCCGATGGCCAGCGCCAAAAGCACAAGCCACATTTTATCGATGTGTCGAATCATGGGTCGGTCCCTCGCGCTTCAGCTGTTCTGAACACTAGGCTTTCACGCCGGTCCTGTCAATCATCGACCCCGGCGGCCGCCGCCGCTCCTGCTCGAGACGCAGTCGATGGATGATCCACGGCGCGGCATGCCGCACCCCGGCCACATGGCGGACCCCGCGCGGGTCGAAGTCGAACGGCCGCCGCAGAAGCGTCTTCAAAGCCCGGGTCCCACGAAGGACGCGCAACTCTGCGTGAACGACGCGTGCCAGTGCGTGATAGAAGCCACGCGAGTGGCGGTTCGATACGAGCGGGTCCAGATCGTCACTTTCGCTCCAGTTGCGCTTCTCTCCGAGGCGGCCCGCCATTTCGGCGTGGTAGCGGGTCCCCGGAAGCGGGTAGCTGACCGAGATGCCGATGTCGTCGGGCAACAGTTCGCGCACGAGCGCCCGGGTCGCCTGCACTTCGTTCCAGCCCTCCCCGGCGTAGCCAAACTGCAGGAAGAGCCCCGCCCGCACGCCGTTTGCGCGCAAGCGCGCGACGGCAGCCCGCGTCTGCTCGACGGTGATCCCCTTCTCCATGGCGTCCAGAATCCGCTGAGAACCCGACTCGGCGCCCAGCCACACCTCGCGAGCCCCGGCGCGCGCCAGGGCACGGACGTTGGCCTCGGTCATCAAGTCGGCGCGCGTTTGGCAGAGAAAGGGCAGGGCAAGACCGGCTTGCGCGACCGCCGTTGACCAGGCCACGAGCCACTGCGACTTGAGCCCCAGAATGTCGTCGCAGAACCAGAGATGATCGGGAGCGTAGCGGTCACGCAAAAGCTGCAATTCGGCCAGGACGTTGGCTGGCGATCGCGTGTGGTACGTGTTGCCATAGGTCGGTTTGGCGCACCAGTTGCAAAGGTAGGGACAGCCGCGGGTGGTCACGACATTCAGCGAGAAGTATCCGTGCCGGCGCTGCCAAAACGTGCGGTAGCTCGGGATGTCGACCAAGTCCCACGCCGGAAGCGGAAGCGTGTCGAGATCCTTCAGGAGTTTGCGCGACCCGGTACGCCGGACAAAGCCATGGTGCAGGACCGCGAGGCCCGGGATGCCCGCGAGCGCTGCGTCGCGTACGTCGTCGAGACGCCCCGGCGCTTTTTCGAAGGCGCCAAGAAGCTCGCCGAGCGTCAGCTCGCCTTCACCCAGGATCACGAAGGACGCGCCGGCTTGCAGGTAGGCCTCCGGCGCGTCCGCCGCGTCATGCCCCGCCACGATCACCGGCAGACCCCGCTCGCGTGCTTCGCCCACCATGGCGAACGCGGCCTCGCGCATGC
The DNA here is from genome assembly GCA_049521295.1 of Polyangiaceae bacterium. Classification (GTDB taxonomy): domain Bacteria; phylum Myxococcota_A; class Polyangia; order Polyangiales; family Polyangiaceae; genus Palsa-1150. The sequence goes on from JBEKOY010000024.1 coordinate 13,162, forward strand.
GTGACAAGCACATCTTCGTGAACCAGTTGAACGCGTCGTCGTAGAGGACCACGACGTCAGGGCGCTCGCGATCCAGTGCGCTCGAAAAATCGGACGTATCGGCTTTGAGCATGGGGTCGTACAGACCCACGTCGTGACCCAGCGAGCGCGCGTAGGCCGCCGCGAAGAGCGTGGCGAGCGGCGGATAGGGCTTGCCGATGGCGAACTGCTTGGCGTCGCGCCGCAGGAGATGACCGTGCGCAAAGAGGACTCGGGCCACGCCGATCAGACCGTACCTCGCTCCTTGGCCTTCGGCTGGCGAATTCTGAGTCTGCGGCCCCCCCCCACAGCGTGTCGTTCGAAGAGGGCGCTCGCACGTTGGGCCGTCGGGTCAAGGCCCTTTCGGTTTCGCCCCCTTTCGATCCAAGCTTGCTACGTGCCCGACGCTCCGACATCCGACGACGGCTCGATGGCCGCCGTGCTGGCGTGTCCGTCGTGCCGCGCCGCGTTGACGCCCGAGCAAAGCGGGACCCGCCGTTGTCCGCGCTGCGGCGCGACCTATCGGCGCGACGGCGGAATCTGGGGTCTGATGGCCGAGGGACGACAGGACGCGTTTCGCGAATTCGTCGCGCAGTACGAGACGGTGCGGGCTGCCGAGGGCCGGCGGGTGCAGCGTCGGGATCACCTGCAAGCGCTACCGTACCGGGACGTGTCTCGAAAGCGCACCTACGAGTGGGCCGTTCGGTCGCGCAGTTTCCGATCCCTGCTGCGCGGCGTCGTGCAGCCGCTGGAGCGGCAGGCGCGCGAGCCGCTTCGCATTCTGGACCTGGGAAGCGGCCTCGGCTGGCTTGCCTATCGACTCGCGCTCCGCGGACATCAGGTCGCCGCGGTCGATCTCCTCACCAACGACTTCGACGGCCTAGGCGTCCACCGCCACTACGACTGCGCCTTCTCGTCTTTGCTGGCCGAGTTCGATCGCTTGCCCCTTTGCGACCGGAGCATCGCCCTGGTCATCTACAACGCGTCCTTTCATTACGCCGCGGACTACGCCTCGACGCTCGGGGAAGCTCTACGGGTCTTACGCCCGAGGGGCCGCATCGTGATCATGGATTCGCCCATCTATCGGGATCCGTCCAGTGGCGCGCAAATGGTACAGGAACGCGAGAACGACTTCGAGCGTCGCTACGGGTTTCGCGGAAACATCCTCCATAGCGAGGGCTACCTTACCTACGAGAGGCTCGCCGCATTGGAGCGTCAGCTCGGCCTGCGCTGGGAGTTCATTGAGCCTTGGTACGGGCTTCGGTGGTGGCTCAAGCCCCAGATGGCTCGCCTGCGCGGCTCGCGGGAACCCGCCCGCTTCAAGCTTGTCGTCGGCCGCCCGCTTGGCGAATGGGGGAAAGAGTGACGTTATCGTAGGCGCGACATGCCCTTCTATCCGTTCGGATCGGCGACTGGCCCATGTCGGCCGAGTGGCTTTCGGATCTGCTGAAGAGAGCGATTGCGTTTCATGCGCGGGGCGCGGAAGAAGCGAGAGAAACCGGTGACGACACCCGGAACCAGGCGACACAAAAGTGCTCGAAAAGGCTACTCGACAAGATCGTTCTCTCTAACGCGAGGCCCGACTCGGTGAACGCTCGGAAGACTTCGCCGCGATCCCCGTCCTCGGAGAGGATGATCACGGCGCGGCCGTCGTGCTCGAGGTGCCGGATGCAGCCTTGCGCAAAGCGACGGAGGGTTTCGAAGTTGCGACCCGCGTTGAATGCCGCATCGATGTGTGAGGCGGGGTCGCGCGCAAAAAACGGGATGTTGAAGCTGATGAGGTCGAACCGTCTGCCGGCGAGTGCAGTGAACAAGTCCGACTCGAGCGCTTCGACTTCCAGCCCGTTCAGCGCGGCGTTTTCGGTGGCGAGGACCACGGCGCGCGGATTGATGTCGCACGCCGTGACTCGAGCTCCCGCTGCGGCCGCGCAGATCGCGATTGGGCCCGCGCCCGTACCCATGTCCAAGATTCGGCGGCCGCGCAGCGGTTGCGCGAGCAGGTGCTCCGCAAGAATCCGCGAAGAAGAAAAGTAGAGGGGGTGGAAAACCCCCGGATCCGTGCGAAGGCGGCTTCCAAGAAGCTGCACCTCCGAAGCATGGTCCATACCCCGTAGGAGCGCTCGCCGGCGCCATTGGTAGATGAGAGGGCGCACGACTCGAGTGCGCATCACGGCGAAGGCTCGGGAGCTCAACGCACGCCATCCGCGTCGGGGCGAATCTCCCATCCTGCTGCCCCTTGCCGTCGATGCGACCACCCTTCGAGCTCCGTGCTCGACCGTAGCCGGTATGTTGGCCTCTTGCGACTCGTCCTCGCGTCGCAGGGCCCGCGCTGGATTCAAAGTGGATTCCAGGCCCCGCATGTGGGAAAAGGAGGCCGAAGTCGTGTCAAACGGGTCTCGCGTAGCGTCGGCGTACGACTCGGTCGCCGGTGACTACGACCGCCTCCTTGAGCGCGACGCGTGGATGCGCCGGGCCTTGTGGCGGCACTTCGCGAAACTCTTTCACGCCGGCGACCGAGTCCTCGATGTCGGATGTGGCACCGGCTTGGACACCATTCATTTGGCTTCCCTGGGTATCCGAATGACCGCGGTGGACCTTTCGTCGGGCATGTTGGGCGAGCTTCGCACCAAGCTTCGGCAGGCTTGCTCGGCGTCGATCGTCGACGTGCGCCCCGGCGACATCGGCCAGGTGATGGGCGATCTCACGGGCCCGTTTGACGGGATCGTCTCCTCCTTCGCCGCGCTCAACACGATCGACCTTCTTCCGTTCGCTCGAGAAGCCGCGCGACTCGTTCGTCCGGGAGGCCGACTGGTGACGCACCTTCTTGCCCCCGGCTATGGAACGCGCGGGCCCAGGCGGTGGTGGCGCGCCGTCCGACCCGGTTCGCACATCCTCGACGTCGACGTTCACGGGCACCGAGTCGAGCACGCGGTTCTGGCCCCCGGCGAGCTTTATCGTCGCGTCTTTGCCGACGAGTTCGCCTATCGAGGGGCGTACTCCCTGGGGCTCCTGATTGGCCGCAAGGTCGAACGGGGACTTCCGGATCGGCTGCTCGACATCGCGGCGCGTTTCGAGGCCCACGTGTCGCGCGCATGGCCATTGAGCTCGGCGGGACGCTTCTATGTCCTCGATGTGGAAAGGCGCGGTCCCGAGCCACTGCGGCGTAGGTCCACGTGAACGTGAAGGGACAAAGGGTCCACTCGACCACCCGTCCAGGTGACAGCCCGCTCGCGGTCAGCATCGCCAGCTGCTGTTTCGACCCTGCCGACCGTGATCCGGAGGCGCTCCTTTCTCGCTATCACGCGCTGACGGGGTGGGCCGAAGCGCTGGTCGCCGCGGGAGCCGAGCCCGTGAATGTCGTGCAGCAGTTCAGCCGGGACGCGGTCGTGACCGACGGTAGCGTGCAGTATCACTTCGTCGAGGAAGCGGCGCCGCCGCGGCCGCCCGCGTGGTTTTGGGGCGGCCGCATGACCAACCGAGTCCGCCGACTCGCCCCGAACGTGGTGCACGTGGATGGCCTGGTGTTTCCCATGGTCGTTCGCGCGCTTCGAATGAAGCTCCCCTCGCGAACGGCCATCGTCGTCCAGGACCATGGCGGGTTCCATGCGCATTCTCCCGCGTTCCGGACGTGGCGAGGGCGCCGCTTTTACCGATGGGGCCTGGGCGCCGCCGACGGGTTCTTGTTTACCGTGCGCGACCAGGCGGCTCCTTGGCTCCGCGCGGGTGTCATCGCCGGGCAGGACGCGGTGTACGAGGTCCTCGAGAGCAGTACCGGGATCCGATCGCTGCCCATCGCTGACGACGCACTGCCCGGGCGTCCCGCCATCTTATGGGTGGGCCGGCTCGACCCGAACAAGGATCCGCTGACGGTGCTCGATGGATTCGAACGCGCGGCAGCGGTATTGCCAGACGCTGCGCTGACGTTGGTCTACGGCGAGGATGATTTGCTCCCTGCGGTAAAGGCTCGGATCGCACGGTCTCCCCGTCTTGCCCGACGCGTGCATCTTCGAGGCCGCATGGAACGACGCGCCCTGCCCGCTCTTTACGCCGTGGCCGACGTCTTCGTTCTCGGCAGCCACCACGAGGTGGCGTGCTTCTCCCTGCTCGAAGCTCTGTCGTTCGGCGTGACACCCGTCGTAACCGATATTGCGCCCTTCCGATCCATCACCGAGGGCGGGCGGATCGGCGCGCTCTTCACGCCCGGCGATGCCGCGGGGCTCGGCAGGGCCATCGAGCGTCTGGGGCGGGAGGACTTTGCCGTCCGGCGCGCGTCCGTGCTCGCCCACTTCGAACGCGATCTCAGTTGGGCCGCCGTCGGTCGGAAGGCGTTCGCGGCATATCGCACGGCTCTGGCCCGACGCGGCGAGTCATGGGCCCAAGAGCGGTGAGGTGTCTCTCGTCGCCGCCCACCTCAAGAGCGACACCGCCATGCTAGAGTCCGCGTCCGATGGCCGCGGCCGTGCTGCTCGTCAACCCGCACATGTGCCGGCCGCACAGCACGAGACTGCCGCTGTCCGTTCTCCACCTCGCAGCCGTCCTCGAGGGTCGACACCCTTGGCGGATCCTCGACGGAAATCTCGGACCGATCCGGGACTCGGCGCTGGGCGCTCTTGCTCAGCAACCCCACGCGCTCGTGGGCGTCACTGTGATGCCGGGGCCGCAGGTCGCGACCGCCATCGAGATCTCCGCCGCGATCCGCGCGTCCTTCCCCGCTGTGCCCATCGCATGGGGCGGCTACTTCCCCACGCTCTATCCCGACTCGGCGATCAACGCGCCCTATGTCGACTATCTCGTTCGCGGGCAGGGCGAGCACACGCTTCTCGATCTCCTTGACCGTTTGCCCGACGCCGGGGCCCCCTGCCCGACCGACTCGGCCCGCGACGCCAGCGCAGTCCGGGGCATTGCCGGCCTTACCTGGAAGCGCGGCGGCCAAACCGTTCACAACCCCGACCGGGCACTCGTCCCTCCGGACATGCTGCCCCCTCTGCCCTACGAGCGCCTCGGCGACGTAGGCGGTTACTTGCGCCCAAGCTTTCTGGGAGCGCGCACGGCGGTCCACCAAGCGGCGCTCGGCTGCCGCTTCAAGTGCGGGTTCTGCGGCGTCGTCTCGATGTGGAACGGGCAGACGATCCTCGACGCGCCGCGACGCATGGAGGCCGCCCTCGAATCGCTCCGCGATCGCTGGGGCGCTGACGCGGTGCAGTTCTTCGACCACAACTTTTTCGATCGTGAGGAAAGCAGCATTCCGACGCTCGAAGTGCTCGCCCGGCTCCGAATGCCGTGGTGGTGCTACGCGCGCGCCGACACCCTCGCGCGATTCTCGGCCTCTACCTGGGAGGCCATTCGCCGGAGCCGCTTGCGCATGGCCTATATCGGCGCCGAGACGGCCAGCGATGACGTCCTGTCGCGCATGCGCAAAGGGTCGCGGGTCGATCATACGCTCGAAGTGGCCGCGCGATGTCGCGAGTACGGCGTGATCCCGGAGTTCTCTTTCGTCCTCGGCGGGCCCGACGACCCGGAAGGCGAAATCGAGAAGACGTTCGCATTCGTTCGCAAGATCAAGACCATCAATCCGGACTCCGAGATCATTCTCTACTTCTACAGCCCTACACCGCAGGTCGACCGCGTGGCGCTTCGGAAAGAGCCGGGCATCGCGCACTTGCCGGTCTTGCGGACGTACGGGCCATCCGGCCCCGCGCTGCCCACAACGCCAGAGGAGTGGACGCAGCCGCGCTGGGTCCAATGGGTGTGCCACCAGGACGCCCCTTGGCTGACGCCCCGCACCCGTCGACGCGTCGTGGATTTCGCTCGGGTGCTCGCGTGCCGCTTCCCGACGGTGCAGGACCACCGCACGCCCCGCTGGGGGAAAGCGGCGCTTCGAAATCTTTCGCGCTGGCGATATGCCACGGGCACGTACGGCCGTCCCTTGGAGCTCGAGATCGGGCAAAAGATTGTGCGCTTGCGTGATCCCAAAGCCGAGAGCATCTAAGAGAATTGTGGGCGGCCCTGGGCGAATGCTCGCTCCCGAGGTATCGATCGTCCTGCCCGCATTCAATCGCCTGAACTACCTGCGCCAGGCGATCGACTCGGTACTGTCGCAAACCCACGAAGACTGGGAGCTCATCATCGCGGACGACGGTTCGGACGCGGAGGCGCGTACCTACCTCCGAAACCTCTCCGACGCACGGATCGTCGTGCTCTGGCTACCGCATTGTGGAAACCCCGGGGCGGTTCGCAACCAGGCCATTCGGCGATCGCGTGGTCAGCTCATCGCGTTTCTCGACTCCGATGACGTTTGGGCCCCTCGCAAACTGGCCGTCCAACTCGAGATTATGCGCTCGAGACCCGACCGACGCTGGAGCTACACGAACGTCGTCCTGACCGATGAGCACGGTCATCCACTGCCGAACACAGATACGGGGCGTTGGGGTCTTTACGATGGACAGATCGTCGAGCCTCTATTGAACTTCACGGTCAACATTGCCACCGCGACGGTCATGGTTGAGCGCAGATTCATCGACGAGGTGGGTGGCTTCGACGAAGAACAGCGCTACGGCGAGGACTGCGACCTCTGGCTGCGCCTCGCCCTACGGAGCGATGTCAGCGTGACACCGGAGCCTCTCGCCTGCATCCGCGATCGGCATGTGGATCGTTACAGCCTGGATCGGATCGCCGAATACCGAAGCTGGGTGCGGCTATTCGGCAAAATGGCCAAGCTCCTTCCCGATCCGCGGTTGAGGTCGCTCTGTCACAAGCGGCGCGGCGACGCCGCACTCTTTCTTGCCGGGCTCTACTTCGACCAAGGCGACCACGTCGCAGCCGCCCGAACCGTGATCGGCGCCTCACGCTTCTCGTGGCCGTATCCACGATGGTGGTGGGGCGCGTCCAAGGCCATTGTGAGGCCGATGGTGCCTCTTCGTTGGCTCTCGAAGTACCGAGATCGGGTGATGGCGCGATCGTCGGCGCCCGACCCATGAGGCTGAACACGCGACGCCTGTTCGTCCGGTTGCTCGCGGAAATGGGCATTACGGTGGTCTGCGACGTCGGGTCCATGAACGGCGACGATGCTCTTGCGTTTCGGGCCGCGATGCCTCAGGCGACCGTGTTTGCCTTCGAGGCGAACCCCGAAAACCTTCGTCAGATGCAGGCCGACGCACGTTTCCGAAAGCAGAACATTCAAATCGTCCCTCTCGCCGCGACGGACTACGACGGCGAAGGGCAGTTTTTCGTCGTGAAGGCGGACTATTCGACCGTCAATGGGGAGCGGGGCCAGAGCTCTCTCCACAGGCGCTACGGGCAGCTCGAGGCGCCGGACGGCATCGCTGTCAAAACCACGCGATTGGACTCCTTTCTCGGCGGGCAGCAACTTGGCGATCCGCGAATCGCCCTATGGATCGACGTGGAGGGAAAGGCGTACGAGGCGCTCCGGGGGGCGGCCGCCGTCCTTCACCACGTTCAGCTCGTTCACGTGGAAGTCGAAACCGAGCCTTGCATTGCCCCCGAACAAAGACTTTATCCCGAGATCCAGACGCTCCTTCACGCCGCGCGGTTCGTTGAGTTGGGCACCGACGGTCAGCGTGGTTGGAATCAGTTCAATGCCCTGTTCATGCGACGCGACCTTTCCACCCCCGTTGCACTGCGCGTCAGCAAGTGCGTCGCGGCGGCGCGCTTGCGCTTCATTGTCGGCGATGCGATGCGGCACACCCCCTGGGTGAAGCGGACTCTCCTTCGCCGGCGTGGCGCCTTTGGATCGGCATGAGGGCGGACCTATCCGGCGATCTGTCCGCCACGTGCCATCGGCTGGGTCGACGCGCCCGGAGGCGGACGCAGTGTCGACCCGTGCTGCAACCCACGTCCACCACGACCTGCCTTCCACGGAAGCCTCCTCGAATGGCAGAACGTCTGCTCCGGGGGTCGCTACCCTCTCAGTTGCGATCCGCGGGGGAGCGTTCCAGTGCTCGCTGGACCAACTCCGAAAGCGAGTCCGCGGACACGACGCCGTAGATCTCGTTGGGGCGCGGTGCCCGACGCAAATAACTGGTTGCGGGAAGCCCCGTGCCGGCGCCCCACGCCAACAGCTCTCGGATTACAACCCTCAGCACCTGCGCGAGTCCCCTGGGCTCGTCGGCCGAGAACGTTCGCAAATCATGCATCCCCTCGACGGCGAAGTATTTCGCGGCTTGTAGCTTCGGAGCGAGCGGATGAGAGTAGATCGAATCGGCCAGCCATTCCACATCCGTCCACGGGGGAAACGACACCCAGCTCGTGTTGGGACCCAGGGGGTGCAGAGGCACATCGCGTCGATGCACGACGTAAAGAAAGAAAAGTGGTCTCTTCAATGGCGTCTGGCGAATCGCCTGTTCGAGTGCAACCGTGGTGAAGACGTGATCATGATGCGCGTCGACGATCGGATGAGGGCAAACCACGATGTCGGGTTTGGCGACCTCGAGCAATCGTCGAAGTTCTTCGACGAGGCCTTCCCACGTGCACGCGGGATCTCCTGATTGAAACTCGGATTGCTGGTTATGCCGGCGAAGTGCGGCGCGCGAGAGGCTCTTCTCACACGCCAGCATGGCGCGGGGGGGGGCACGAAGAAAGAGAGCTTGCAGCTGGCCATCGGGATAGACGAGATTCAGACATCGGTCTGGCGGCACGTCGCCCAGCTGAGGAATGGTCAAACTGTCCCAGACGCGCACGAGCGCCTTCCAGCGGGCGGCGTCGGACGGGCCAGGGGCTACCGCCGAAAGGTCCGCCATTCCGCGCTCGCCTGCGGTGATCGTCGCGACCCAAGAAGGGCGGCCCGCGTACAGGCCGAAGGTCGCGATCTCGGCGTCGTCTGGATGAGGCGCCAACACCAAAATCGTTGCGTTCCCGACGGGAGGCGGATCAAAGACGATGAGGCTGGCCTCGCGCTTCCAACGGATCGCCCCGCCCCGAAGATGGATGCGGTCGAACCCGGCTCCGATCGCGTTCTGGAAGAGCGGCGACAGGTTCAAATGACGCTGGCCGGTTGCACCTCGCTCGAAATACTGCCGGTACCTCCGGCGGCCTCGCCCGACCTCGATGAAGGGGTCCACGTAACCACCGAGGGGCGTGGTCGAGACCTGCAATGCCAGGAACGCAGTCTGTCCGCGAGCTACCACACCGGCCGGCATCGCGAACCCGTCGCGGTCGGCCGAGAGCGAGAGCGTCCGGTGGTTGCCCCGACAGGGCAAGGAATCGTCCCGTCGCACCGGAATTCGAAACCAGCGGCGGTACCGTCGAACCCGAAGCCACCGCGCGAGCCCGATCGCGACCGCGAGCGCAGCAGCGAGCCACGGGAGCCACGGGACGTGCTTCATGGCGCGAGGTTCACCACAACCGCGATCTCATCCCGACCCGCAACGAGCACACGCAGCGCTCGCACGTCGCGTCGCACGAGACATCCAGTTTACGCCGGAAGCGCACCATCTCTTCGTCGAGGATCGCCCGCAGAGTCCTTTGCCGCAAGCTTGCCACCCGTGGCTGGAAAAAACACGGTCGCACAGAGCCATCTGCCTCCACGACCGCACTGGCCCAGGGCGCGTTGCAGTGAACTTGAGGGAAAGGGCCCTGCCTTTGTTGGGCGCGGTAATAGCGAGCAAGCCTGCGAAGCCGATCCCCCCGCTCGGCCACCCGCCCTTGGCGAAACGCTTGTGCGCGACTGATCAGCGCCTTCTCGATCACTTTCTCGAACTCGTCGACCTCGTCGGGATTGAGCAGCAGCCCGTGAGGGTTCGGCGCCGCGGGCAGTAGGCCCCGGCCAAACGCGTCGGAGGCGACATCGGCGGCGAGAAACGAGATCTGGTCGAGGCCCATGGACGCCGCCTTGTCGATGAGATCCGGCAGGGCGCGAAAGTTTCGCTGATGCAGAGTCGAACGAGCCCGGACGGGCAATGTGGGTCGCAGCCGCTTCAAGCGTCGCACACCGCGCTCGACCGCCTCGAGACCCTCGACTCCGCGGATACGGCGGTACAAATCGCGCGTATGCCCGTCCAGTGAGATCGTGACGGCCGCAAAGCGCTCGACGACCGACTCGGCATGGCGCTCGAGGGCAAGCCCGCTGGTCAAAAGGTGCAACGCCACGCCCTGCGCACGAAACAAGTCGGCGAGCTCGAAAACGTCTTCGCGCACGAGCGGCTCGCCTCCCGTGAAGACCACGAGCTTCGTGCGAAGCCCGGTCAGCTCGCGGCATAGGGCGGCGACCTCGTCCCGTCCCAGATCGGTCGATCCATCCGTTTTCCAATAGTCGCAGGAGACGCACCGCGAGTTGCAGCGCGAAGTGGGCGCATAGAGCAAGATTGGCAGTGCCCAGGTGCGGTGAGTTCGCACATTGAGCTGCACCAAGGCATTGCTCGACAGCCTCGACCCGTCGAAAGCGGCTGCGACTCTGCGGATCGCACGCTCGGCCAGTCGTTTACCCGGTGCTCGAGCCATGGCATCGCGTACCCCGCTTGGGGCGCGCCCGCAAACGGCGCCCAGCGACGCAGCGTCCGGGGGCGATTCTCCTTGCCGGGTTCTCTTCCCCGCAGCGTTTCGATTTGCCGGCGCCTTGGCCCGTTTTCGAATAGTCTAAAAAACGGCTGGACCACTGGGCCCGTTGGTCAGGAGAGATGCCCGAGCGCACGAGGGATCGGTTCGTGACGGGCGGACTTATCCTTTACACCTTGGCCGCCGCCACCGCGCTTCTCCTCAGCGGAGCGCGGCTCGTAAGCTGCGATGCGTCGACGCCCTGGGCCGCGCTGGGCGCCGGCAGCGCCAGCCTCACGTACGACGACGGTTTCTACTACTTGAGAATCGCCGAGCACGTCGCCCGGGGCGCCGGATCGACCTTCGACGGTATCCACGCCACCAACGGCTACCACCCGCTGTGGTTGCTGTGCCTGGTGCCGATCTTCAGGCTTGCCTCGTCGTCTCACGTTGCGCTCCTCCTTGCGGTTCTTTTGCAAGGCGCGCTGATGGCGGCGTGCGCCGGCCTGACCTACCAAATCGCTCGGTTCGACTTCCAAAGGTTCGGTGCGATCTTGGCGGCGTTGCTTTGGGTCCATGCCCAGCTGCCGTACCGGGCGGCGCTTTCCGGCACCGAATACAGCCTACACGCCGTCTGCGTCCTAACCGTCATCTACTCCTGCAGGCGCTGGTTTGCGCGCGATCCACCCGGGATGCGCGCTTACCTGGCGCTCGGCATGCTGTTGGGCCTGACCTTCCTCGCTCGGCTCGATAGTGTTCTGCTCTTCGGCTGCATCGCGCTGTGGCTGGGATGGCGCGAGGTTCGCGGTGGGTTGACGTCCACGGGAGCCGGGCGTTTGCTCGCACTGACCTCACCGGTCGCCGGAACCGTTGTCCTTTACGCGGTCGCGAACGCACGTCTCTTTGGTCACCCCCTGCCCGTAAACGGAGTGATCAAGCGGGAATGGTCGGCGCAACTCCTCCAGCACGACCCGGTTTACCAGGCGCATGGCTGGCTGGTCGCAAAGCTTTGGAACGTGCTGTGGCCGTTCGGTCATATGAAGCATGCGTACGTCTTGTTTCTGGCGCTTGGTTCGGCCGCCGTCGCGGTAGCCTGGCTGCTCGCAGTACTTGCTGGGGCACGGCTGACATGGTTCGAGCGGGCGTCGCCGCTGTGGGGATCGCTCGTGCTGGCCAGTGTGCTGCAGATTTCCGTGTACTCGGTGGCGTACCACGACGGCTACAGCTTTCAGCGCTGGTACTTTGTGGTCCAACCATGGCTCGGAGCCCTGCTCTTGGCCGCGATTGTGGAGGCAACCTGCGTGCGTGCAGGGCAGTTCGCGCTGTCCTTGCATCGGGTTTGGCATCTCGGACCCGCGCTTTCCCTCGCAGTGCTTTTCGGGGTGGTGCTGGCTTCGGCGCGCACGATCGGACAATGGCGGAAAGAGGCGGCGTTGGGTGTCTCGCGCGAGCCCCTCTACGCCGCGGCACGGTGGGTCGAAGCGAATGTGCCGTACACCGCAATCGTGGGCGCGTGGAACGCCGGAATCATCAGCTACCTTTCGGGAAGGTGCGTGGTCAATCTCGACGGGCTGGTCAATTCATGGGAATTTTATCAAACGAAGCGTAAAAACATGTGCCAATATTGGAGAGAAACAGGGATCCGATATGTGGTCGATACGTTCGAAATCAATCATGAATTTGAGTTCAGCGATGACTCTCCGGCTCCCGGAGCAGACCTTTCGTCTTGCGCGCCAAATATCCACCGCGTTTGGACCGGACCTGCGTATCCCGACACGTCGCAGCATGCCGAGGCTTTCGAAGTTCGTTTCGCGCGGTAGGCGATCGGTAGCCTAGCGCCTAGGGCGCGGCACGCCTTCCGGGCCGGGCGGCCTTCTCCGAGTCGTCATTCGGCGGAGGCCGGGTTCGCTCGCAGCCGAGCTGTGCCCCCGCCTGCAGCACGAATAGCGACTGCACGGGCGGCGGGGTGTGCAGCGCGGGGCAGGCTTGCATCACGGGCGTATGCGGTCCGTGTTCGACGTTCGCCGACTGCAACCAAACATATTTCTCCGGCACGCGGTCGAGGTATCGTCAACGAAGAACCGCCGAACCCAGACATAGTCCGCCAAGCCGCAGACAGAAACTGCGCCGACCTGTGCCAGCTACTTCATCGCTGTCGCGGTCCAAGCCGGCGGTCCCGCGCCCCGGGTCCGGCCCCGAAGCCTATTTTTGCCCTCGTTCGGGGCATCCGTGCGGCGATGGCGTTTGCGGCATACTTTGTGCGGTTCGCTCGACGAGACGAGTTCACATCGGGGGTCCATATGCACTCGAATTCGATGAGGAACGGGCACGCGACGCGAGTCACGGCACGAGCGGCGTTCGTAGCCGCCACCGTCGTGGCGTTCGCTCCGGGCTGCAGCAGTGGCACGGCGCCCGGTCTCGAGCCTTCGATGAGACTGGGATCGACCACGACAGAGGGCGGAGTCGTGGCGACGGACAACGGTGCAGGCTCGGGGCCGACACCGGGACCTGACGCCGCAGCGCTGGCATCGAATGTGGGGTCCACGGCGGACGCCGACGTCGCAGGGCTCGCGCCGGACGCCGGACCGCCGACATCCGACGCGGGGTCCACATCGGGGCCCGACGCGGCAGGATCGGTGCAGGATGCCGGACCGTTGCCCGGATCGGATGGCGGCGCGACGCAGCCCTCGGACGCGGCGACGGGTAGTTCCGTGATCACCCTCTTCGGCGGCGGGGATTACCAAACCGTTGTCAGCGACACTTGGGAATGGGACGGCACGAACTGGACGCAGCGCACGCCAGCCGTCGGGCCGAGCGCGCGCACGGGCAGCGCGATGGCACCGCTGGGCGACAAGGTCGTCCTCTTCGGTGGCTCGAACGGAGTGGTGGCACTCGGCGACACCTGGGAATGGGACGGCACGGTTTGGACCCAGCTGGATATCCCCGGGCCGCCACCGCGCGCGGGACACCTCATGGCCGCCTTCGAAGGCAAGATCGTGCTTTTCGGTGGCCAGTACTGGTCTCTCAACGTCACCAACAACCAGATCCCGTATCCCAATTCAGCCAGCCCGATCACCTATTCGTCGCTGGTCGACTTATGGGAGTTCGACGGTGCCGAGTGGACGGTGCTCGATGATCATGGCCCCATCGGCGGGTGGGGGTTGGCGTCGCTGCCTCTGCCTCCCTCTGGCCAGTGCGACAGCAGCTGCCCGAGCGAGCAGCTCATGGTCTTCGGCGCGGGCGACGCGCAGAACGACACATGGACGTGGGACGGAAGCTGGACGCAGGTCGACGTCGCTGCAAGCAACTCCACCGCCTATCCACCACCGGGCCAAGGCATGCTCTCCCGCTTGGGCAACGCGATCCTGCTCCTCCAAACGTCGCCTGTAGTGGGGACCACTACGATGTGGCAGTGGGGTGACGCGTGGACGCAAATCCCCGTCACCGAGGCCCCGTCGGCGTATGGCTTTCCCGATCCAGCTCCCCTGCCTGGGAGTAGTTTGGACGGTGTCGGCCAGCCCACCCTGGGCATGGCGGCGTTCGGCGACGAGGCCGTGCTCTTGGACGACAACGCCGGAACGTGGGTCTGGAGCGCCGGCGCGTGGACCCAGCCCTCCCCGGCGACGAGCCCAAGCGCCCGCACCGGGTACGCCATGGCCACACGCTCACTGTCCGGGTCGGGCCCGTAGCCGCCTCTGCCGAGTCGATCACATCACCCGCGTCAAAACCTGGTGATCGGGTAGGTAGACGACGGATCATGAAGCGAAGTCGCGACGGCCCTGCATTCGGTAGGTCCGATCGGACTTAGGACTCTATGATCGGGATATGCGGATCGGGATACGCGCGTGCCGTCGCTCAGCGAAGGGCTTGCGCGGCCGCACCTTCGCGCTCGTGCTGCGTGACGAGCATACCGGCACGGCCGAACACCGTATTGGCCAACGTTTTTGCGAGCGGCACGGGCCGGCGCGGCCCTTGCCACTCACGGTGGAGCGCCACGGCGTTGACCATCCAGCGGGTCGCGAACGAGTAGAAGCGAGGCGAGTAGCGCCCCTGGACCGAAAGATCGCGATCGGTGGTTCCACTCCAATCGGCGCGGGCCAACACCCGTCGCTCGACGGTCTTGTAGTACCCCGTCCCTTTGATCGGGTAAGCGACCGTCGTCAGAAAGACGTCGGGATTGGCGACTTTGAGGTGCTCGGTGGTCGCTTCGATGTCCGGAAGGGTCTCGCCGTCGTAACCGAGCATGATGAACATGCCGACCTGGATGCCATGGCGCTGAAGGAGCTTGGCCTTCGCTTGCACGTCCTCCACTTTGACGCCCCGGCGCATCGCGTCGAGCACGCGTTGGCTGCCCGACTCCGAACCAAGCCAGAGTCGATAGCACCCGATGTCCGCGAGCTTCTGGACCACCTCCTCGTTGAGGCAGTCCGAGCGCGAAATGCACTCGAATGGAATCTTGAGCCCGCGTTCGGCCAAGAGCGCCGCGTACTGAAAAAACCACTTGCGGTGGATGGTGAACACGTCGTCCGCGTACCAGATCTGATCCGGCTTGTAGCGCGCCAGCAGCATCTCGAGCTCCGCAACGACGTTGGCCGGGGAGCGGCGGCGGTGACTATTTCCGTAGACTGCGTGGCTGCACCACTGACAGTGAAACGGGCACCCGCGCGCGCAAATGAGCGAGACGGACCCCATCCCGTGGTGGGACCGCCACACGTCGACGTAGCGATCCAGGTCGATCGCCTCGCGGTCCGGAAAGGGCAGCGTGTCGAGGTCGCTGATGTACGGGCGCGGTGGATTGCTCACCATCGTTCCGTCGTCGCGGCGAAAGATGATCCCCGCGATCGACGCCAGGTCCGCGAAGTCCTTCAACATGAGCTCCGCCATCGTGTGCTCGCCCTCGCCGACCACGATGACGTCCGCGCCGTGCCCGAGGTACTCTTCCGCATACATCGCGGGCTCAGGGCCGCCGAGAACGACCTTCGCGCCCGCGGCACGGCACATGGCGATCATCTTGAGGACGTTGAACTTCGTCATCAGGTTCGTATAGAGACCCACGGCCCGCGGCCGCTCGGCGCGAATGCGCTCGTCGAAATCCGCCAGCGTCTGGAACGTGGCGTCGAAGACGCCGACGCCGTGCCCTTGCGCTTTCAGGTACGCCGAGATGTAGAGCAGTCCAAGCGTAGGATACGGCTTCATCACGCCGCGCTCGTGAGGATCCTCCGCTAGGAAGTAGCCGTGCGCCAGCAGCAGGTCCATTGGGGCGCGCACTCTACCACGACGCGCGACGACGGCATCGGAGCGCCCTCGTCGCAGGCGCCACCGCCGTCGGTCTCACCGGGCATCGGGCCGGTCATTTGAAGCTAGGCAGCTTGTCACGCGTAATCACGTAAGGGTTCGAATAGACTTCCTGCAGATGCGCGGTCGTATTGTAGGGGGCATCGAAGTAGGGGCTCGCCCAAACGTTGAAGAACAGCCATTTCGTGCTGCTCGACTTGAGTAGTGTCGGATCCGGAATCGTGCCGCACTCGTGCAGCGCAACCATCATGTTCGGGAAAGCACTTTCGGTTTGATCGAACAAACTCGTGAGCGGTTCCGTGTCCCCCGCCGCGACGTAGTCGTCCGCCCCCCCGAAATCGATGTATTGCGAGCCGGGATTGTACGCAGAGCTCGGATTGCTGCAGAGGGGTGAAAACCATAAAACGTTATCGAGGCCCTTGGTCGCCGTCAAATAATTGAATGCGTACTTGAAAAGCTCTTGCCACTGTTCGGAGGTCCCCATGGACCACCAGAACCAGGCGCAGCCGTCACCGGCTTCGTGGAATAGTCGTAAAAGCGCGACTCCACCGGCAGCCTGCAGAGGCGCTATGTACTGCGCGATCCGATCCAAATCCTGGTTATAGCTCGTGTTGTCGGCCGTGCCTGCCGTGAGCACGCTCGCGATGTTCGTCGGGGTGCTGTAGGTCCCTCCGTTGATACCCATGTGGTAGCCGAACATGCAAAGGCCGCCGTCGTTCCACTGCGCGACGCATTGGGTCGGAGCTTCGGTGTTGTTCACGTCGAACGACCGAATGGCCGGGTACTTGCCTGTGGCCGCATAAACGGTGTTCATTCCGTTGTCGTTGTTGTCTTCCTCTTGACCCGAGAGGATGCCGTTACCGTAAATGCTATGCAGGTAACAGAGCACGTTACGTGTCTGCGGAGTGGCATTCGGCGTCACCGGATCGAAGCCGCATGACGATCCGGCGTCCGCGCCCGCGCTGCTGCTCGACGAGGCGCCCGAGCTGCCGCTTGAGGAGGCGCTTGCGCTGTTGCTTGACGAAGCGCCGGAGCTGCTGCTTGAGGAGGCGCCTGCGCTGCTGCTCGAGGAAGCGCCCGAGCTGCCGCTCGAACTGCTGCTTGAGGAGGCGCCTGCGCTGCTGCTCGAGGAAGCGCCCGAGCTGCTGCTGGAAGAGGCGCCGGAGCCGCTGCTCGAGGGGGCGCCCGAGCCGCTGGAACCGGCGCTGCCGAAGCCTACGGACGGCGAGATGGAGCTAGCGGCCGAGCTGAGCGACCCCGGGGTGGTGGTGGCACCGCCGCTGGCTGCGCCTCCGGGACCGGAACTGGAGCCTGACGCCGACGACCCAGGGCTACCCCCGGTTGCGGATGAATTGCCGCTGCACGCGACGGCGATCACCCCGGCGACAACGAGCGTGGCCGCTGCCGAAAGAGCTCGCCGGGCTGAAACGTCGTACGATATTTGGCGATCCAACACGATCCAAGGCCTCCTGGGCACGGACGCAGACGCCCTCACCCGCCGGAACGGCTCACTCGATCGGCGAAATGCGCGGCGCACTCACCGGATCGCCCCCCTTGTGAATGCAACGATCGGCCCGCGCGGCTAAGAGCATCACGATGGGCCGAGGCGATTGATGGACCCTAGCGAGAGAGCTCGAAGGCTCGTCGCGCTGGCGACCCACACCAGCACGACGTGCGAAGAAGCGCGTACGGCGGCGATGGCGGCTTGTCGGCTCATCGTCAAACACAAGCTACTCGACCCTTCCGCGGGCGCGAGCGATGGCGCGGCGAGGCGCCGGCCTAGCCGAGGAGGGGCCACGTCGCCCGGTCCCAGCCAAGCCCGTCGCGCCCGACACGACGAGGATGCGGTGAGCTACCGCGCCGCCCGGACAGGTACCTGCGCCTTTTGCGCGACCGCATTCCAGTCCGAGGATGACGTCATCACCTACCCGAGCGGGTCGGTCGACCACTGGCATTGTGCGAAGCGCCGAGCGGCCGGACAGGAGCCGGAGCCCCGAGCGGCACGCTGATCTCGAGCCGATCGCGACCAGCCGGCCGCCGTCCCGTTGCCGGCCGGCCCCGTCAGCGTCGGTCGAACCCCAAGAGTCGCGCAGCAAGCGTCCCGCTGCTCATGCAGAAGGCCTTCGCGGCGACCCGCGAACGATCCGTCGAACCGCGTCACCGAGCGCGAGGTCGAGCCCTTCCATGTCTTCGTTGCCGTAGCGCGCTCCGACGTATCGCAGAAGGACAGCGGTAAGATCCGGATCGTCGAGTCGCGCGATCCAGCTCTCGATCGGCTCGCTTTGCCGTCGTCCTCGCCCGCGCCACCGCATTTCGGCCTCCAGCCGAACGTAGGCGTCCGGCGGAGAGTCGAATTCGAGACCGTTCGTGCGGTTGGGGACGACGAGCCGTCGGGTACGCAGCCAGCGCTGCAGCGCGAAGACGACGACACCGACAACGGCCGCGCCACCGAGCTCGAAGAGGCTTCGCTCGGCGAGCCACGCCTCCAGGAACTCCCATCCGAACGCGATCGCCTCGAACGCGGCCGCAAGGCCGTGCTCGTCGTGGGGCAGGTCCTGCGGCAGCTCGGTCATGGGCGTGGGATCGACGATGGTCCAGGCGCCGCTCGGTAGATACGCCTCGACCCAGGCGTGCGCGTTGCGCCTTCGAACGACGTAGTGAGACCCCACCGGGCTGCGCTCGCCGACGCGATAACCAAGGACCATCCGGGTCGGAATTCCGATCGAGCGCGCAAGCAGGGCGAGCGCGCTCGCGAAGTATTCGCAGTGACCCTTGTGAGAGACCGACAAAAATTCGAGAATGGGATCGAGCGACGTCTCGGGCCGCGGGTCGGTGGAGTACGTGTAGTCGCGTCGAAGATGGGCCTCGATGGCCGCAAGAGAGTCCTCGGGTGTGGCCTTTCCTCGGGTCCATTCGGTCGCCATCGCCGTCAGTGGAGCGCGCAGCTTGTGCGGCATCAGGAGGTCCTCGAGCCGCGCCGCGGCGGGGCGGAAAGAGTTCCCATCGGACATCCGAAACCAGAGGATCGGCGACGCCTCTCCGGGGATCGAATGCGCGGCGCCCATCGAATCGATGAGGACTGCGCCGCGAGGCGTCGCCACGTCGCCGGCCCCGAGAGGAAGAAACGCGTAGTCCCGATCGGGATGAGCGAGACGCACTTCGATGACGTCGGCACCCCGGGGTCGAATGCGTGGAACGTCGACCAGGGCAAGGCTCTCGATCTTTGCCTTGGTCCAGCGTCCGCCGCCATATTCGTCGAGTACGACGCCCCGCAGTCGGTCGATCTGAGGGCCCGCGACGCGGAGGACGACGGCGTCGGAGGTCAGAAGTGCCGACACCGTTCCGAGGCGAACGCTGTCCGACAGACCGACCGTGTTTTCGAAAGCCGTCGCCGAGGCGTGTCGAAGCCGCTGATGGACTTGCTCGTAGGCGAGGTGCGTGACCGAGGCTGCGGTGACGGCCGAGGCCGTCGCCAGGAGGACGAGCACCCCAGCGACCCTTCGCGTGCGAGCCGCCAACGAGGCGAACGCCAGGCGATGGGGGTCCTCCGACCGCTGGAGCGCGAACGCCGCAGACAAGAACGCCAAGACGAAGGCCAAGTAGGCGATCCCCGGTCTCGCCCCGCCGGTCGCGAGAAGCGAGACCCATCCGAGCGCCATGTCGACCCTGGGGCCCCCCTCGGCAGGACGGATCCACAGGCGCAGAGTCGCTCCCAGCAGAGGCGCGAGCGCAAAACCGTAGCCAAAGGCTCCGAGGTGAGGACCGCGCACCGGCATGCCGGATGCCCGGAGGCCCGCGATGGTGAGCAGGACCATCACGATCATCGCGAGGCGCTGGGTCGCGCGATCGATCGGCAGTCGTGGCGAGAGCACCACGCTGCCGAGCGCGAACACGATGGCGAGTGTGGGCGGCAGCGGCTCTCGAGACGCCACGGCGAGCGCGACGGCCGCAACGACGGGCGGTAGCGCCCGAAGCAGGCGCTCTTTCACAGAACGACCGCACGGCCCGCGCGAACGGCCGCCGCCGAAATGGGGGTTACCCCGGGCGGGCTGTCGGCTTGCGTGCCGAGTGCGGTCACCACGAATGAGGCACATGTGGCTCCCCTAGACCGGATCTCTTGCGCAAAATCACGGCGTGGAGAGTCCCAACGGAGGGCCACGAACACGAGACAGGAGATCGACGAAAGACGCGGCAGGATTCGCGCGGCGAGTGCGCTCGGCTGGAAGGGGCCCTCGGGCACAACGTTGGCCAGAAGCTCGAGCGCCCGATCCAGGGTGCCGAGTCCTCGCCCAAGAGACAGACCGTAGGCCGTATTTCCGATGACGATCACGTCGACCAGGGCCTCGGTTCTGCCGAGTTGGGCGACGATTCCTGCGACCAGCGAAATGCCCGCTTCGAGATGATCGTCGGGATCTTGGGCCAGGTCCGTGTCGAGCACGATTCCGACGCGCGAAAAGTATTCCTCACGGTACTCGCGCACGACGGGTTGGCCGACCCGGGCCCACGTTCGAGCGTGCAAATCGCGTGTCGGGTCGCCGAACCGGTAGGGCCGGACTCCGATGATCTCACGCGAGTCGCCAGTGCGCGAGGCGCCCCATAGGCCGCCTGGTTGGTGGCGGCGACCGCGAAGCAAGGACAGAGCGACGACGTTGGCGATCCGAGGAACCGCCAGAAAACGCACCCCCTCGGTCACGAGTGCGGGTCCAAGCGCGAGGCCGAACGGCACGAGAGCCTGGAGGCGGAACGGGTCGAGATGGTGTTCGCCCCGCGAGCGAAACCGCGCAGAGAGCTCGGTCTTCGAAGCCGTCTGGCGCGGCAGTCGCGCGAACCCGGATCGGCGCACGATCCACGATCCGTCCCAAGGCAAAAATGGGCCACGGACAACCAGGGTGTCGAGGTCGCGCACTCCGCCATTTCGTGCCGCGAGAGTGAAGACCGTCTCATCGCCGACCGTCACGCGCCGGGGCACGACGACGTCCACCTTGACGCCCTGCAAGGCAAGCCCGAAGGAGCAGGCCCAGCTCGCGAACAGGAGTCCCGTCAGTGCCGCGGAGGCCATGTAGACGTCCGACGTCTTCACGTCCAACGCCAGGACGCCGGCAACCAGCGCGAACGCCAGGAGGACCTGGCCGTCCGCGCTGAATCGTCCGAACGCAAAGACCAGCCATCGAAGCGCCCGTGCGATCCGCGATGCGCGCCAGCGGTCGCGCTCCTCTTGGGTGGCCGGAATGAGGATATGGTTCAGGCGATTCAGGTCGGCCGCGAGCTGGGTCCAACCCCGCCAGTGCGCCCGTGGGCTCACGTGGGAACCTCGATCGATCGCACGAGACTCTCCACGAAAAGGGCCTCGCTCTTTCCGGCGTGACGGGCCTGGACGCTCAGCCGCACGCGGTGCGCGAGGACAGAGCTCGCGAGTGCCTGCACGTCCTGAGGGCTCACGTAGCTCCGCCCCAGAAGGACCGCACGCGCTTGCGCGGCACGGAATAGCGACAGAGCGCCTCGCGGGCTCACGCCGAGTTCGAGCTCGGGCGATTCGCGCGTGCGCGCGACGATCCGGACGATGTAACGAGCGACATTGTCTTTCACGAGGACATCGCGCACACGGCTCTGGAGCGACAAGAGCGCTTCGCGGCTCGCGCCTCGCGCTACGGCGTCGACGGGAAGAGAGCGCTGATGCCCAAATAACATGCGCACCTCCGCGTCGGGACTCGGGTAGCCGATCGTGACGCGCAGGAGAAAACGATCGAGCTGCGCTTCGGGAAGCGGATAGGTGCCCGAGAAATCCGCAGGATTTTGCGTCGCAATGACGAAGAACGGCTGGGGCAGGGGATGGGTCGTGCCGTCGATCGTCGCTTGGCTCTCGTTCATGGCTTCCAAGAGGGCCGACTGCGTGCGCGGCGACGCGCGATTGATCTCGTCCGCGAGGAGCACGTTCGTGAAGATGGGGCCTTCATGAAATGAGAACGTCCCCTCGCGCGGATTGAGGATTTGCGTGCCCAGAATGTCGCTCGGCAGAAGGTCCGGCGTAAACTGAACGCGGGCAAATTTCACGTCGAAGACGCGGGCAATGCCTTTGGCCAGTGTCGTCTTGCCCACTCCGGGCACGTCCTCCAAGAGAACGTGCCCGCCGGCCAGCACGCCGACGAGCACCAGATCGATCACGTCGTCCTTGCCTTCGAGAACGCTCCCGAGGGCGGATCGCAGGCGGCTCAAGGTCGGGTCGGCAGTCAAGGCCACTCGATGAGGCTACCCCATGAAGGTCGCGCCCCCCTCGGTGCGGTGTCGGGCCTCTGCGACAAAACACCGCATGTCCCTTTGCGGCGGTCGCCGCTACGACTGCGCTCGTGCGGTTTCAGCGCGGCACCGCCGGCTCCGTGATGCGCCTGGCGCGCGTGGCTCTGGTCGCGTCGAGCGTGGGGGGCTGTCAGGGGGCGGATCCGGAATCCACGCCACCCGTCTGCCCGCACGACCTTCCGGCGGCCTGCCCAAGCCCCCGACCGAGTTGGAGCGGCGAGGTTCAGGCCATCGTCGATCAGTCGTGCGGACCGTGTCACCTGACCGGAGGCGTCGAGCAGTCCGTGTTCGACTTCTCGAGCTACTCGGGGGTGTCTCGAAGCCAAGGGTCGATGCTCGTTCAGGTCAATGCCTGCGCGATGCCCCCCGCCGATGCGGGGCCGCTTTCTACGGTCGATCGGACTGCGCTTCTTGGTTGGCTCGTGTGCAAGGCCCCGGAAAACTGAGGGCGGGTCCACCGTGGTGGACCTCATCGAAAGCGCGCGTTTCACGCGTCGGATCCCGCGCCCTCTGCGACAAAAAGACGCATTGCGGCTCTTGCCCGCTCACGACTACATCCCACCCAACGGTGCGTCCCAGCCGGAGGGCATCCCTACGGCCCGGCGAGCTCGATCGCGAACCCATAGTGGGTCGCCGGAATCGAGCCGTCCGCTGAAGCACGCCCCCCGTACCGCGAAAGGCGAAACATGCGAGCTCGTCGAATCTCACCGTGGCGTTCTCTCTTGGGTGCGCCGCTCTGGCTCACGGCCACGGCGATCGTCGCTTGCTCGTCGAAATCGAGTCCATCGACGGCGGCGAGTTTCGACGACTCCACGTCGTGCATGGACCCGGGCGGTCCGACCCCGGGGCCGGCCGATACGCATTGCATCCAGGACGACGGGGGCTTGATGATTCAGATGGTGAGCCCAGCCGGATGCACCGAGACGGGGGACGCGGGCGGCGGCTGCGCGTACGCCGCGACGATGTACGGTCAAGACGGCGACGACGATGACTGCAAGTACCATGTCGAATGGATCTCGACGCCCCTCTGCGAAGGCGACCCCGGCGTCGTCTTCACCGTCGTAGCGACGTACTTGGGGACAAGCACTCCGCTGACGGGTGCCCATACCCATATCGAATACTACACGAGCGAATCCGGCGACGGCGGCGCAGGCTACTGCGACGACATGACGACGCACCCAGGACCGACGGGGGGAGGGCTCTACGAGATGACGGAGACGACGCCCGGGACCTACGTCGGCCGAATTGAGTTCGATGCCTCCGGCTCCTGGACAATCCGTTTTCATTTCAATGAGAATTGCATGGACATCGTCGCCGATTCACCGCATGGACATGCGGCCTTCCACGTGACCGTGCCTTGACGGCAGGGCATCGCGGCAGGACTCAAGGCCAAGCGCGCGGGGGTGCGTGGGCGGCAGACTGCAGGTCACCGGGATCGAGGGGGCCATCCGGAGCGAGCTACCTCCCGTCAAAGCCACGACCGAATCAGCGTGATCGAAAATCCGGCGTCGGCCGGTTGGTTCAGGCCGACGTCGGGAATCGGCATGTTGTCGTAGAGGGCTCCCTGAAGTCTCCAAGCGTCGCTCAAGGGCACGACCCCCGAGAGCGAAAGCGTCGGAAGCCCGTGCGATGTTCCGGGCGCCTCGACGCCATCGATCGTGGCGTTTGCCTCGCCTGCGTACGAGGCGCTGACCGCCGCCGCCCAGTCGTTTGGAAACACATAGGCCAGTGCCGAGAGAAGCGTCCACTGAGGCGCCAGCCGTTCGTGCACGGCGGACTCGCCGGAGCCGACGGTGCGCGCCGTGCGCACCGCGAGCACGGCCGTGGCGTTGACGAGCCACGGCCCGAAGGCGTTCTCGATGGCCAACCCCGCGTTCAATTGGGCTGCGCCGATGCCCGTGGCGCCGGTCGCCAGAGGCCCGACGTCGGAGGCGTCGGGAGGCTTTCCGGTCGGCAGAGTCAGCCCCGCCAGCGCGGCAACCCCTGGAACGACGAGCGACGCCCCCGCGATCGTGAAGTCGTAGCGGGCGCTCACGTTCACGTCGCCGAATCCCCCGCCGAAGGCCGACTGTCCAAGACTGGCCCGCCAGGTTTCGACGAGCGGAACGAGAAGAGCCACTTGTCCGCGACCCAAAAAGCGGACCGCGCCAAACAGGTCCTCTTCGAAGTCGAGCTCCGACGCTCTCGCGGGCGGCGCGACGTAGTCCCCAGCCAGGTTGAACGAGCCGACCACGTCCCCCACCTTCGTCTGGAGTCCGAGCAGCGCGTCTTCGTGCAACGCCAGCCGCCCGGGCGTCACGGCCCCCGTTCCCGCACAACAGGCCTGACTGCGCGCGGAAGGGGAGACGGCGAAGAGCGCGCATGCAGCGCCGAGCGCGCCGATCGCCTCAGGGTATCTCGAACGACGGTTCGACATAGTCACTCGGGGAGCCCCCGTCGGCGGCTGCATCCGAACCGGGGGGGCCCGAGATCGTCGTCCGGAGGACCCACTGCCCCGGCATGAAGAAGTCGACGTTCGCGAGCAGGTACGTTCCGGGTATGGTCTCGGAGACCACCGGGGTCACGGCCGTTCCGTGTCCCATGGCCGGCATCCACGGCACGACGACGAGGGTCAGCCCCGAAGCCGGGGCGCCCGTGGTGGCGGACGAAATCGCGTACTCGACACTTTGCTCGCCTCGCGTCGGCGGTTGCGGCGATGTTCGCACCGCGATTTGAAACGCGGAGTCGCGCGAGACGAGAGCGAGCATCGGCGGTGCCGTGAAGCCAACCGTTTCGGGTGTGGACGCCGTGCCGCAGGCGACCGACAGCGCGAGCCAACCCGCGATCCACCCGATTCGCATGGGGGCCATCCTGGCACACGCGCTCGAGGGTCGGCGTGCGGCAAATCGTCGCGGATCCGTTGTCCTCGGCCGTTGTCGGCCTCTCTTTACGATTTGAGCAGCGCGCAGCCGAGCGTCTTTCCCTCGGCACGACGAGGTGTGCGGCCCGCCAGGAGGTCCTCGAGCGCGTCGCGCAAGTAGAACTGGGCGTCGGCGTGCAAATGCTGCTTGTCGCTGTCGAGTCCTCCTCGGTAGAGCACGCTCCCGCGCGAGTCGACCACGACCGCATACGTCGCGTACTCGGCACCGAGCGCGTCGGCCAGCTTGGCTTGCCGATCGAGCCAGATCGGGAACCGGTAGCCGCGGCGATGGGCTTCGACCGCGTCGGCTTCGGGTGTCGCCAGGACCTCCGAGTCCACCATCGCGAATTGGACGCCACGCGGCGCATAGGCATCGAAAAGCGCGCGTATCCTTGGATCGTGCGCGGCCAGGCAGTGGCAATGCGACGAAAAGAAGATGAACACGGTCCAGCGCGAGTCTGCCGCGACGCTGCGGGCGTCGCGCGACGTTCCGTCGACGGCGACGAGCGGCGCGCTCGGTGTTTGCGGAGCTGGCCGATCCGACGCGGCGCACGAGACGCACGCAAGAAGCGCCGGTAGAAGGCAGACGCGAGGATGCATGCCGCGAGTCTGCCGCGAGCGCGCGCGGCGCGAGGCGCGGCAAATCGTCGCAGTTCCCGCTCCGATGGGCGCCCGCTGGCCGGAACGGAGATTCGTCTGCCCCCCCGGGGTGCGACGTTCTGTCGCACATCGTCCGGTGACTTCCTGCACTAAAGTGCTCGGCATGCCACCGGAGGCCGAGATCACCGTGCTGGGCGGCCTTGCGGGCCCCGTGCGCCGCGGATGGCCGGTCGCACCGCAAGCCAAGCCGTTGCCCGCGTTGGCCGAAACGTGGGTCGGGCTGCCCTGGCTGCTGCGTCTGCGTTGGGGCGCCGTGGCCGGGCAGGGGATCGCCCTGAGCACGGCGCGTTTTGTCTTGGGGGTGCAGTTGCCCTGGCTCGTGATGGGCACGATCGTCGGGCTGACGGCGGCTTCCAACCTCGTCCTATCCCGATTGCCCTCGACCGCGACGGCCGCCGAGCGCCTGATTCCTGTCGTGCTGGTCGTCGACGCGCTCGGTCTGACCGCGATGCTTTACGTCTCCGGCGGCCCCGCAAACCCCTTCAGCGTCTTTTTCCTCGTTCACGTCGCGCTCGCGTCGCTGCTGCTGCCGCCGCGGGCGGCATGGGGACTCGTCGGCCTCACCGTCGTTGCGTTCGGTTCGCTCTTTTTGGGGGCGGTGCACGATCATCACGAGCATGGGCACGGATCGGTCGCGCGGATGCACCTGCTTGGAATGTGGGTCTCGTACGCGCTCACGGCATCGTTTGTCGCCTACTTCATCGGCAAGGTGTCGCAGGCCCTGCGCGATCGCGATCGACACCTGGCGGCCGTGGAGCACCTGGCTCTGCAAAACGACAGGTTGGCCACGCTCTCGAGCTTTTCGGCCCATGCCGCTCATGAGCTCGCTACACCCCTCGCCACCATCGGTCTTGCCGCCAAGGAACTGGCTTCGGGCGTCGTCCACGGGCGCGCCGGTGGCGCGCTCCAGGCGGACGCGCAGCTGATTTGCCGCGAAGTCGCGCGCTGCAGGCAGATCTTGGGGGACATCTCGGCACGCGCCGGCGAGTCGGTGGGTGAAATGCCTGCGTTCACGACACCCGGCGAGGTCTTGCGCCTGGTCGACCGCGCGGTTGCGCGTGGACGTGTGCCCCTCGTCGTCCGACTCGACGGCGCGCAAGCGCCCGCCACGACCGTCGTGTTGCCGAAGGACACGCTGGCGCAAATGATTACGAACCTCGTTCGGAATGCCATCGAAGCGCACGAGGAGTCGAAGGTGGAGGCGCCCGTGGAGCTTTGCGTTGCGGTCGGCGCCCGGCTCGTCTTCCACGTGCTGGATCGGGGCCCCGGCATGTCGGCGTCGGTGCTGCAGCGCGTGGGTCAGCCCTTCCTGACGACAAAAGCCCAGGCCGGAGGGCTCGGACTCGGCGTCTACCTTGCCCAGAGATTCGCGCAGCGCCTCGGCGGAGAGCTCCGGTATTCGCCCAGGCCCGGCGGCGGTCTCGATGCCGAGCTCGCGTTGCCGCTCGACACGCTTGCGGGTGGCCCATGAGCCAGCCGTCGCCGCAGATGTTCGCGGCCGCCGACATCGAGCGCAAGACGGTCCTCGTCGTCGACGACGAAGAGTCCTTTCGTCTTCGGCTCGTGCAAGCGCTCGAAGAGCGCGGTTTCGCGGCCTGGGGTGCGGGGAGCTCCGGCGAAGCGATCGCGAGAGCCGAGCGAGAAACTCCCGAGTACGCCGTCGTCGATCTGCGGCTGCAAGGCACATCCGGGCTCATGGTGGTGCGCCGACTGCACGAACTCGACCCCACGACGCGCATCGTCGTCCTGACCGGCTACGGCAGCATTGCGACGGCTCTCGAGGCCGTGCGCTCAGGCGCCATCCACTATCTGACGAAGCCTGCGGATATCGACGAGCTCATTGCGGGGTTCGAGCTGCAACCGCGCCCGTCGGAGCCGCCGCAGCCGGTGAAGGTTCCGAGCCTCGCGCGGGTCGAGTGGGAGCACATCGAGCGCGTGATGGTCGAGTGCGGGGGCAACGTCACGCAAGCGGCGCGCCTGCTTGGCCTTCATCGGCGGAGTCTGCAGCGGAAGCTCGGCAAGCTTCCCGGACCCCGTTGAAGCACGCTGCCGATTCGCACAGCGGTCGTCCGTGCCCCGTGGTGGCGAGCTCCGGGCATGCGAGCCGTGAGCGTCGCCACGAGCGGCGCGCCCGACTCGATGCGAAGGCGTCGCGCAAGGTCCTTGGCGGCGCATAGAACTGATTGTACGTTCAGTACCATGACCCATGCGATTCCGGCTCCCGTTCGGACCCTGCTCGACCTGTTCACGACATCCCTCGCGGACGTGCGCTTCGCGGACGTGGACGGAGAAACGTTGACGCGCAGCGCGGCCGACGTGGAGGCGGCGGCCGAAGCGGTAGCGGCGGCACAATTGGCCCTCGACAGCGCGCTCGAGGCGTTGCAGGAAAGGCAAGACGCACTGCTTCAGCGGGCGCAGCGCGCCCTTGCCTATGCGCGCGTGTACGCCGAAAGCGACGACGCGTTGAGTGGACGACTCGAAGCCGTCAGTTTGCCGCGCGCGTTGAGGCGCTCGCGCGCCGAGGACGTGCTCGTCCTGTCGGCGGACGTGCAGCCGTCTGCGCGCCATCGCGGCCGCCCGCGAAAGACACCCGTCGCCGAACCCCCCCTCGATGCGCTTGTGCCTCGATCGGACTGACGGGGCCTATTCCATGGCAGCCTTCAACGGCCGTCGGACGGCGAGCATCGCCAACCCGATGCCGACGCCAAGCAAGGTGAGGAGCAGAAAGAACCCGTCCTTGGACCAGCGCGTGTAAAGCACACCGATCGCTCCACTCAAGAAATTACCGAAGAAGCTCGATAGCAGCCACATGCCCATCAGCATGGAAACCATCCGAGTCGGCGCCACCTTGGTCACGAGCGAGAGCCCCACGGGTGAGAGATAGAGCTCGCCGATGGTCAAGAGCAGGGTGCAGCCAAGGGGCCACAAGGGGCTTCCGCGGCCGTCACCCACCACCCGGGCACCGGCGATCATCACGACGAAGCTTGCGCCGAGCAGGATGCATCCGAGCGCCATCTTGGTGAGCGTCGTCGGCTCGGCGTTGCGGTGGCGTTGCCGGCGCCACAGGATGTCGAGCAGGGGCGCGAACACGATAATGGCCAGGGGATTGAATGACTGGAACCAGGTCGAAGGGATCTGGAAGCCGAAGAACATGGGCCAGCGAGTCTGGTCGTCGGCCCACGACTGCATGGTGTTGCCTTGCTGCTCGTAAACGGCCCAGAACACGACGTTGAGCGCGCACAGGACGACCAGGGCCACAACACGACGCTTCTCGCCCCCCGTGAGCGCAGCCGGCGGACTCGCGTGCGCCAGGCGCGCCTTGGTGAGGTTGTCTTCGGCCAGGTGGCGGTGTCCGGCAAGATACACCGAGAGTCCGAGGAGCATGCCCACGCCGGCTGCCGCGAACCCGTAGTGCCACCCGTAGACCGCGGCGAGGGTGCCGCAGACCAGGTTCGCAAGGAATGCACCCAGGTTGATGCCCATATAGAAAATCGTGAATGCGCCGTCTCGCCGGGGGTCCGACGGCCGATACAGGTTGCCGACCTGGGTCGAGATGTTCGGCTTGAACGAGCCATTGCCTAGAATGAGGAGGATCAGAGCGACGAAAAATGAACTCTCGATCGCCATGACGAAGTGGCCGAGCGCCATCAGTACGGCCCCGATGATCACGGCCTTCCGCTGGCCGAGCCATCGGTCGGCGATGATGCCCCCGAAAAAAGGAGTCAAATAGACCAGCGCCGTGTACGTCCCGTACAGAAGCGAGGCCGCCTCCGCGGGGCGTTGTGGAAGAATGCGCTGGACGAAGTCCCAGAAGAAGACGTCGTGCGGATTGCCGGGGGTGAGAGCGCACGGGGGCACAACTTTCGTGCAGCCCTGCAGGGCCTCGCGGGCCGTGACGAAGAGGTAGTTGACCATGTAGAGCTTGAGGAGCCCGCGCATGCCGTAGAAGCTGAATCGCTCCCACATCTCCGCGAAGAACAGGATCACGAGTCCCGGCGGGTGTCCGAAGCGCTGCTCGAACCGGGTCAGGGGTACTGGGCTTGGGCCCTCTTGGCCCGGCTCGTTTTCTCTCGTCATGCCAAGGGGACGTACCACGTCTGCAGACGAGCTTGGGGTGCGGGAGACGGCCGCAGCGCGCCGCGCCGCGCGGGATCACGCTAGGCTTTCAGCTCGTCTCGAATCTGCTCCACGAGATCCCCGAGCAGCCGGTGGACGGTGGCCTCCGCGATCCGGTGTCCGATCGTGGAGTCGATCGCGTTGCCGAGTAGACCGAGCGGCAGCCAGTACGTTCCCTCGATATCGAGTTGCGTTTCCGTCGCCGACAGCGGTTGTGCGGACAGTTCGGCCAGCATGGTCGGAAAAAGCGCTGCGACGCGCGTGGCCTCCCATGAGAGCTCGACTCGCGTGACCGGCACGATACCGGGTCCGGTCTGCAGGTCGCGCACTCGGCGCACGAGAACGCGCACGTCCACGCCGATGTCGATGCCCGCGACGTGCACGCGCAAGTTTGCAAACAACGAAGTCGCCCGCGCGGCCGCCGACGACGTCGCGCGCTGGAGCAACTTCAGCGGGTCGCGATGAAGCAGCTCGCTCACACTCGCGTAGGGCCGATTGACGTATTCGTAGCAGCGAAGCGTTCGTGGTTCAGCCATGGTGCCGGAAAGCGAGAGGCATGCCCCGTGCCGCGCGCACGCCGCCGCCATGAGGCGCGCGCAGCGCTTTGGACAGACGCCCGGACGGAAACGCGCAAGCGTCCAGCGTGTCGGCCAACCTGCGGCATCCTTTGCGCACGATCGCAAGGACTGCGCGACCCGAATTTGCGCAGGGCGGGGCGTCGAACGAGGGTGAATCGCCAAGGATGCGACGGACGGCAGAGCCCGAATCCGCTCGCGCACTGGACTGGCGCACGCACGCGTTAGCCGCCGTCCGCACGAGGTCCTTTGCGTCGATCGAATGCCCAAGACTTCTCCGCTTTAGCGAAGGCCGCGCGATTGGACGAAGCCGATGCTGCCCGCCTCGGCAGAGGTAGGGTAAGCGTCCATGGGGATGCGTTGCCGCTTGGTGGCCGGAGGACTCGTGCTCGCCGTCGTCGGGTCGTCGCGCCGCCTGCTTGCGGACAGCCCCGCGACCGCCGTGCGTCTCGAGTTCGTGGCCCCGCCGGGGTGTCCGAATGCGGCCGATTTCGAGAGCCGCGTGAGGAGCCGCGTGGGTTCCATTCGCACGCCGCCGTCGGGTGCGCCCGCTCGGCTTCTCAGGGGCGAAGTGCAGACGAGTTCGAAGGGCGCCGTCGGCCGGATCCTTGTCATCGAACCCAACGGGCGAACGTCGGAGCGCACGATCGTGGCGGCCGACTGCCGCCAGGCGACGGAGGCGATCGGACTGATGGCCGCGTTGGCGATCGTCGCCGGCGGTCCGATCGAGCCGGCAGCCGCACCCGCTGGCACACGTCCATCGGCACCTGCCAACGCCGCGCCGGCCGCCTCCGTGTCTCCACCTGCAGTCTCGGCACCTCCGCCCGCCGTGGCCGCGTCTCCGCCCGCCGTGGCCGCGACCGCGCCGCCCCCGGCGCCTCTTGCGTCGCCGCCACCGATGGTCCCCCAGGCATCGCCGCCCGCGCTGCCACCGCTGGCCTCCGCCTCGGGGGCCGGTTCGCCGCATTTCACCCCTGCCCGCGATGCGACCGGCTTGGGCGCCACGCGCTTCGCTGGCCGACCGACGTGGTCGGTGCACGGCAGCGCCGCCGCCATCAGCACCTGGGGGATGGCTCCCGGTCCCACGCAGGGAGTCGCCGCGCTCGTCGGAGTGGCGGTTGCGCAGGGCGAGTCGATGTGGGTTCCTTCGCTGCGGGTCGGCCTGACGTACACGGTGGATCGAGAGTTCTCTTACTCACAGGGCGCCGCGAGCTTCGGTCTGGGTGCCGGGGTTATCGAAGCGTGCCCGCTGTCTGCGCCCTTTCTGTCCCGCTGGATCTTTCGGCCTTGCGCGATCGCCGAATACGGCGTCCTACGCGCTGCCGGTTCAGACACCTACCTGCCGCACTCGACGGATCGCCCGTGGGCGGCGGTGGGTGTCGAGGCGAGCGCCGGGATCGCGGCCTTGGGACCCCTGTCCGTTGAGATCGCGCTCGGCGCGCTGGTCGCTCTCGACCGCGACCAATTCGTACTTGGGTCCGCGAGTGTGTTCGATGTGCCCAAGATTGTCGGGCAGGCCACGTTGGGGTTGGGGCTCCTGATCGAGTGAGCCCTTTTACGGGCTTCGCAGAATCGCCTTCGCTCCGTCGACGTACACACTCGCGGGGTGTTCGGCGACGAATCGCTGAGCCAGAGCTACCGCACGACCCCGGTCGCCGAGCGCGGAAACCGCCTGCAGACGGATGAAAGACGCCTCTTCGCCCAAAACGCCGGCGCCGAAGCGGTGTTCGTATTCGTCGACGGCGTGGAGCGCGGCGGCCGAATCGCCGGACGCCTCGAGCGAGCGGGCGCGTTCGATGAGGGCCAGCTGCTCTCTCAATCCCGAACGCTTGACGGTTGCCGCCTGTGCGGGATGGGCCGCAGTGAGCCAGGGTGAATCCATGCTCGGCGGCGGGGCGTTCGTCGCCGGACTCGCGAGCGCTTGCTGCGCAGTGGAATCGGCGGCATTCGTTGCCGACGTCGTGTGCACAGGAGACTCGGCGACGACCGACGTGGCGGGGAGTCCGAAGGTCACCGCCGGGGCAGGGGCCGACAGTCTAACCCATGCGGTCAACCCCAAGCTCACGATCCCGAGCGTCGGCGCGAGCACGTAGCCCATGCGCGACGACCATCGCAGGCCTTTGACGGCCGACCCCACCGAGACGAACGCCACCGCCGGAGCGAGTCCCAGTCGGTGGGCGGCAGCCCGCACGCTCGCGGCGCTGGGCCTTTCGTCAGCCCCCGCCCGCAGCAACGCGCGTTCGCGTGCGCTGCCCCCCTCCAGGAGTCGTCGGGCTTCGTTCATGGCAGGTCACCGTAGGCCGCTCGAGCAAGCTCCTGGAATCTCGCGCGGGCCCGCCTGAGCCGCGACGCGGCGGTGCCCAGGGGAATCTCCAGCAAGCCGGCGATCTCGGGGGTCGTGAAGCCGTCGAATTCGGCGAGAACGAATACCGTGCGAATATCGACATCCATACTCGTGACGATGGCGTCCAACACTTCGCGAGAGCGCTTCTGGTCCGTGAGCTGGTCGGGGGACGGAAGCGGCGACGGATCGCACTCGAATGCCGCGCTGGCGATCTCGCGCTCGCCTTTGCGACGGACGCCATGCGCCAAACGCACGGCTGTTGCATAGATGAACGCGCGCTCGCTCCCCTCGGAGATGCGCGTCAATGCCTCGAGCGCAATCAGGAAGACTTGCTGCGCCGCGTCGTCGGCGCGATCGTGGGGAACGCCCATCCGTCGCAGGAAACGCCAGACTCCTGCGAAGTTCTGGTCGAACGCCGTGCGAAGGCGGACCTGATCGCACTCGGAACGCTGCTGGGGCGCCACGAATGGGATGCTCAAGGCTCCGTCGAATCGCATGACCACGCACAGTACTATGCGCCGGAAGCTGAAATCGATCACGCTTCCAACCCGAGCGACTCGCTCGCCCGGCCACGTCCGCGAACCGGTCCCAGTGAGCCCGTGGAGCCCGTGCACCTACGGTGCTCATTTCCACTCCGACTGTTCCGACCGCTCCCGCTTCTTTTCCAGGGTCCCGCGCGGCCCGTCCACCTGCGCCCATGGATCCGGGGAACGTGTCGGCTCGGACGTCCGTTCCACCGCCGCCCGAACGCCTGGGTTTCTTCCTAGTCGGCCTCGAGTTTGATGAAATCGTACATGATTCCAGGCCCTGGAGTTCCCCCGGCCACCAACTGGAAGCTCATCGTGTTCGCCTTGGGGCCGCCGACTGTAAGGTACGAACCCGGAAAGGGTACCCTCACCAGCTGGTATCGCCCGCTCGTCAGTGCGCTCCGGTAGAGCGTTTGATCGTTGCCAAAAGCCGGGGGGCTGTAGATGGAATTGCCATTGACGGACACGGCGAGCTCGGGACTATTGGACACGCCCGCGATGGCGATGGTCAAGTAGGCCTGGCCCGCGATCGCGGCGTCGAGCCCAAAGACGACGCTCCACGTGCCGAGCTGCGACTGCGCGAAGTACCAATCCGTTGCCGGCGAACTCGTCCCAATCGTGTAGGTGAGAGTTGCTGGAGGGATGCCCCACAGCCCTTCCGTTGCCGATGGGCCGTACTCTCGGGGCGTTTGGTTAGCGACCTGAGATCCGGCGTCGGTGGTCGAGACGAGAAACTCGCCGGAAGTCCGGTCGGACGTTCCAATGGACCACAGCGAGGTCGCGTGATAGGCCGGATCCCAAAGGACCGCTCCCAGGTCCATTCCGCGCGGCGGGACCGTCACCGTCGGTTCCGCCACCTCATCCCCATTGGGGTCAGCCGTAATGTCGCCCTGTTGCGCGTAGACGTGCACGGCGTACGTTCCCGGGCGCACGTTCGGAATCGAGAAGCTTCCGTCCGTCCCGGCCGTCGCCCAGTAGATGTATCCGTACGTCTGTGAATACAGCTCCGTGGGGTCGGCGAGGACGACCATCGCATGGGCGGCCGATCGCCCGTGGGTGACCGTCACCGTTCCTTGGACGACCGCTCGCTCGGTCGGATACAGAGCGTCCGCAATCGCCGCGGCGTCGGTGGAGCCCGAGTCGAGGAGCGTGGGCTGGCTGCTCACCCAGCAATACGGCCACTGCGCCCTTTCGGACGCGGCCTGCGTGGCCGCGTCGGTCATGACCTGCGCATCGGTTCCGGTGTTCACGTAGACGAGCGAAGGACCATAAAATTTCTGCCAGTTGGCCGGGGTCTGCGCCGTGATGTCCGTCCCGAAATGGGTGCCATTATACATGTTGAGTATGGTGTTGCCGTCATCGATCATCAGCTCCTGTTTCAGCGGGCCGCCGGGGTAATACTCAGGACTCGCGGTGAGTAGCCACACGCCGAAGCCGTTGCCGTAAAGGCCGTGGCCGGCGGAGGGGGGCGTCGTCATCGGGAGCATGTTCGATCCGGCCCAGTCTTCTGCGACGTACGTTGCCCAATCGTATTGGGTGAAAACGGGCCCCTCGGGCGCCGGTGTGCCAGCCAGCAACATGCCGAGATTCCACGTATCGTCTTGAAGTTCGTCCGCGGCCATCATCGCCATTTCCTCCGCGTTGGTCGGAAGTTGCCCGTACCGCTCCGCGTTGAATCCGCTCGACAGGATCGTCGCGTCGAAGCGTTGGACCGTACGGAGTTCAGGCAACGTAATGGGTGCCTTATTCATGGTATCGGCGATGAGAAAATAATAAAACCCGCTGAGGCCCGCCTGCATGACGTAATGCAGATCCCAATTCATCGATCCATTCGTGTCGATGAACGAGAGCTCGACTCGCTCGGGGGTTCGAGCCACGATCGTTTGCGTCGTTGCGTTGATTTTCCGTTCCGTGGCGCCGCTTGCGTCCCCCCCGGTCGCGTCCTCCGACGAGACGTAGAGCGTTTGGCCTGCGGCCATGAGGGGCGTGCCGTTCTTCATGAGCCCCGTCACCTGCCCTGTTGCATCGATCGTCATCGTAACGAGGGCGTTTGACAGCGTAAATGTGGTTCCGCTCATTTCCAGCGTCACAGAGGCGCCCGTTGGCGCGGCGCACGAACCCGCGTCGGCCCCTGCCTCAGCCTGGGCGTCGGCCCCTGCCTCGGCCTGCGCGTCGGTGGCCGAGGGAGGCGCCTGCCCGAGGACGATTCGGGGTACGTTGCCGCAGCCGAGCGAATGAGTCCACGCCAAGGCCGCGAGGACCGGGCTGGCTTTCGCATTCCAGCGTTGCCTCCGCGGCCGGACCGACGTCGCACGCATCATCGGCATCGAATATGACCCGCAGCAAAGCAGTTACAAGGGACCGCCGTGGCACGGGCCGCCCGCTCGCCCCTCACACGAACTCCCCCGCGAGTTGTCCGACACGCGGCAAATCCCGTTGCTCCGCGGGTCGAGTGACGACCTGGTGCTTCACGCCGCTATGGTAGCCGCCGGGTCGAAGAGGTGGCTACGCTCCGTCGAATTCTCCGCACCGGGCCGGGTGCTCCGCGGTCGCTCTTCGCTGCGACTTGCGGCCCCGGCGCGCTCGTTGCGCTGGCGGCACTGGTGGCGCACGGGCCTTCCATGGCATTCGGCTTCGCGGAGCTCGACGACCGGGATCTCATCGTCGACGACCAAGCCTTCCTCGCCCGGTGGTCGAGCGTCTGGCGGGCATTCACTCGCGCCTACATGCACACGGTCGACCCGCAACACCGTTATTATCGACCGCTCGTCGTCGTTTCCTATGTGATCGACGCCCAATGGAGCGGTACGCGTCCCTTCGGCTATCACGCGACGAACGTGCTCGTTCACGCCCTCGCCAGCGTGCTTTGCTTCGCGCTGTTTCTCCGACTCGACTTCGGCCGTCTCGTCGCGTGTCTGGGCGCGCTCGTCTTCGCGGTCCATCCGTGGCTCGTCTGCGCTGTGGCCTGGATTCCCGGCCGCAACGATTCGCTGCTCGCCGTCTTCGTATTCGCAGCGTGGCTCGCCTTCCTCTCCGACGCGCGCCGCCCGCGGTGCGGTGCGCGTATCGGTCATCTGACCCTCTTCGGGCTTGCCCTGCTGACGAAAGAGACCGCTGCGGTCTTGCCGCTGGTCTTCGGAACACACCTCGTGATGATGGAAGGCCGACGAGCGAGGCTCGTGCGCCAGCCCCGCGCGCTCGTGAGCGTCGTTGTCGGTTGGGCCGGATGCCTCGGCGCGCGATTCGGCGCCTGGGGAGTGGGCGGTAGCGGCGGCTTGCCGTTGCGCGCGATGGCGGGCGAACTCGGTCGCCACGCCCGTCTTCTGCCGGCCGGCTTTGGTGAAATCATCTTTCCCATCCGTCCGTCCCTCATCGGCGTCGTCGACGACGCGCCCGTGGGCCTGGGCCTTCTGGCGATGGCGCTCGTCCTGCTGCTCACGTGGAGCCTGTCCGGTGTCCGGCGCCGCGTCGTCCTCTTTGGGGCCCTCGCCTTCGCACTCTGGTCGCTTCCCGCACTCGCCGTCCCGGGAACGTTGGTATGCCATCATCGCCTGTACCTTCCGGCGTGCGGCGTGCTCATCACGGTCGCCGAGATCGTACGTGCCGTTTCCGTCGAGCGCCGCGTCGTCGCGGCGTTCGGTGGGGTTACCGTCCTGGCGGCGTGTGCTGTGGCCCTCGGAACCGCGTCGATGTTTCGCGACGGACGGGCCTTCGCGCGCGCGTCCGTCGACGCAGCGCCGCGCGCACCGCTCGCCCACCTGTGCATGGGGCGCATGTACCAGGCCAGGGGCGACGGTGAGCGCGCGCTGTCGGAGTATCAGACCGCCATCGACCTTGGAGCGATTGACGTCGTGCACAACAACATGGCCGTCATCTATATGGCGAGCGCGCGATGGGCTGAAGCCGAGCGCGAGATCCGCGAAGAGCTTGCGGTCGACCCCCGTTATGCGCGGGCTTTCGCCAATCTGGCGATTGTCCTGCGTCACGAAGGACGCACCGATGACGCCCGTGCAGCCGATGGGGTCGCTCGGGGTCTCGAACGCGACGAGTGACGATGGCCGTCCCCGCGCCGGGGATGGCTTGCGCTTCGCGACGGTGCACCTATCCTGAGTGCACCATGACGCAGTCCCTTCTCGATCAACTTTCGAAGGTGACCGTAGTCGTCGCCGACACGGGCGACTTCAATTCCATCCGGAAGTTCAGGCCGCGGGACGCGACGACCAACCCGTCTCTCGTGATGGCGGCGTCGCAGATGAGCGAGTACGCGCCGCTCGTCGAAGAGTCCCTCGCGTGGGCCAAGAAAGAGAGCGGCGCCGACCGACGTGCGATGTTGGAGCGTGCCTTGGACCGCCTCAACGTCCAGTTCGGGCTGCACATCCTCGAGATCATCGATGGGCGAGTGTCGACCGAAGTGGATGCACGTCTATCGTTCGACACCCAGAAGACGATCGAAAAGGCGCACTCCCTCATCGCGCAGTACGAGGCGGCCGGAACAAAGCGTGACCGGGTGCTCATCAAAATCGCGTCGACCTGGGAGGGCATACGCGCCGCCGAGGCGCTCGAGCGCGAGGGCATTCATTGCAACTTGACGCTCCTCTTCGGGGTCCATCAGGCCGTCGCTTGCGCCGAGGCCGGCGTCACGCTCATTTCGCCGTTCGTGGGCCGGATTCTCGATTGGTACAAAAAGTCGACCGGCAAGAGCTCGTACGAGCCGAATCAGGATCCCGGCGTGCTATCGGTCACTAGAATATACAATTATTTCAAATATTTCGGATACAAGACTCAGGTGATGGGCGCAAGCTTCCGAAATCTGGGCGAGATCACCGAGCTGGCCGGGTGCGACCTGCTGACGATCGCGCCGAGTCTGCTTCAGGAATTGGCCGAGCGCACCGGCGATCTTCCGCGCAAGTTGGACCCGGAAAAAGCACGGCGTGCGCCCGTGGAGCGCATTGTCGTCGATGAAGCGTCCTTCCGAAAGATGCACGCCAGCGACGCCATGGCCCATGACAAGCTTGCAGAAGGCATCGCGGGGTTTACGGATGCCATCGTGAAGCTGGAAAAGTATCTCGGCGAACGGCTGGCTTAGCGGGGCTCAGGGGCAGCGCGACGTCTCGCACGAATGAGCCCGGGCCGAGCGCGCCGCGGGGTCAACGGTGCGCCGGGGGACAAGCAGCACCGACGGTCCGTTCGATCCGCGTCGCTCATTGACGTAACTTCAGGGCATGCTTCCTGAGCGAAAGCAGGTCCTGATCGTCGACGACGAGCCGAACCTGCGGAAGATTCTGTCCGCCCAGCTGACTCGCGATGGATACGACGTGCTGACCGCCGAAGACGGCGAGCAGGGGCTGGCCCTGCTTCGCGAGCACCACATCGACCTGGTCATTACCGATCTCAAGATGCCCAAGGTCGACGGCATGACTCTTCTCAAAAAGGCACTCGAAGAGGAGCCGGAGCTGCCGGTCATCTTGGTGACGGCGCACGGAACCATCGACACCGCCGTCGAGGCGCTCAAGACGGGCGCCTTCGACTTCGTGACCAAGCCCTTCGACAAGGACGAAATCCGCCAGATCGTCACGAAAGCCCTTCGCACACGCGAGCTCCGGGGTCACGACGCGACGCCGACTCCCGCCTCGCGTGGCGCACGCTTCGGCATCATCGGAGGGTCGCCGGGCATCGCGGAGCTCTACGCGATCCTCGAACGGGTGGCCGACACGCCGACGACCGTGCTCATCACGGGCGAGAGCGGCACCGGCAAGGAACTCGTTGCGCGGGCTCTCCACGAGCATTCCGCTCGGAAGGACAAGCCATTCATCAAAGTCAATTGCGCTGCGATCCCGAAAGAGCTCATCGAGAGCGAGCTTTTCGGCTACGAGCGCGGCGCGTTCACCGGAGCGGTGACGAGCAAGCCGGGTCGGTTCGAACTCGCGAATGGCGGAACGTTGTTCCTCGACGAGATCGGCGAGATTCCGATCGAGATGCAGGTCAAGCTTCTTCGCGCGCTGCAGGAGAGCGAGTTCGAGCGCGTCGGAGGCATCAAGACGATTCGCGTCGACGTGCGACTCGTCGCCGCGACGAACCGAGACCTCAAGAAGCTCATCGCGTCGGGGGTCTTTCGCGAGGACTTGTTCTATCGGCTCAACGTGGTGCCGATTCGACTTCCCGCGCTGCGGGATCGC
Source organism: Polyangiaceae bacterium (assembly GCA_049521295.1). GTDB lineage: Bacteria > Myxococcota_A > Polyangia > Polyangiales > Polyangiaceae > Palsa-1150. The sequence continues at coordinate 52,554 of JBEKOY010000024.1, forward strand.
ACGAGCGACATCCCGTTGTTGGTCGAGCACTTCTTGGCGAAGTTCAACGAACGGTTGCGCAAGCGCGTCGAGGGGGTCGAAGCCGACGCGCGCGACCTTCTGGTCCAGTACCCGTGGCCCGGAAACATTCGTGAACTCGAAAATGTCATCGAGAGAGCCGTTCTCTTTTCCGACACCCAACAGTTGCGCGCGAATGATCTACCGCCTGAGGTGCGCGGCATCCCCGCGACGGCGAACGTCCCGCTTCCCGAGGTCGAGTTGCAGGCTGCCTTGGCGAGCGAGGGCGGATTGAAAGAGCACGTCAAGGTCGCGATGAGCCGGCTCGAGAAGGAGCTCGTCAGCCGTGCCCTCAAACAGACCAACGGCAATGTCACCCACGCCGCCCGGCTTCTCAAGATTTCACGGAAGGGCCTACAGCTCAAAATGAAGGAGCTCGGGCTTCGCGAGGGGTCGAGCGAGAAAGGCGAATGAGATGGACCGGGCGAGCGTCGCGGCACTCGCGGTGGCCGCAGTGCTCGTCGCCGGGTGCGGCAAGTCTCGCGCGACCGATGGCGCCACTCGCAGCGGTGGACCGATGGTCAGCGCTCCGAGCGCCGTGACGCCCGGAGCGGCTCGGACGGGGATGGCGTGGATCCCCTCGGGATTGCTCCGCGCTGGCAGTGCGCTCGACGATGTTCCTCGCATCGCCGACGCCGAACTGCCCGAAGTCGAGGTTCCGATGGCCGGCTTCTACATCGACTCGCTCGCCTGGCCCAACGAGGCCGGCGCTATTCCAACGACGAACGTAACGCGCGAAGAGGCCAAGCGGTTGTGCGAAGAAAAGGGCAAGAGGCTCTGCTCGGAACTCGAATGGGAGCGAGCGTGCAAGGGCCCGGACAACGACCGCTACGAGTACGGCGCTGTCTATGACGCGCGCGCTTGCGGGGGCGGGGTCGCGGCCGACGTGGCGTCGCGCAGGCCGAGTGGTCAGCGGCCTGCGTGCCGCAGCCCGTTCGGCGTCGCGGACATGCACGCGGGTGCCTCGGAATGGACCGCCTCCCGATGGGGGCGCGGCGGTCACGACGATCTGGGGGTCGTGCGGGGCGGCAACGACTCCGCGGGGGAGCGAGTCACGCGCTGCGCGTATGGGCGTCCGTTGCCTCCCGGTGAGCGATCGGCCGTTACGGGCTTTCGTTGCTGTGCCGGGCCTCGAAACGAGGCCGAGGTACGGCTCGACGTCAAGGTGGGGCCGGCGTTCGAGCGACTAGCGAACACGGCACGCTTGCGCTCGCCACCGCTCGACGCGCTCGGCGGCGTCGCGTGCGGGCCGCCGCCGGTGCCGGCTCCGTGCTCGGTGGCTCGCGCATGGACATGGCGCCCCGCGGCGAACGTCGAGCTCACGCTGGCGGGTGGCTGCGTCGGAAGTGACCCAGACGCACGGTGCGCCGTGGGCGTCGCGCGCGCTCTCGGCGACGAGGTGCAGACGCTCGCACAGGTCGACACGGGGCGATCGATCCCCGAGGTCGTTTTGGTCGCGGGCGCGGACCGTCATGTTCGCGTGCGCGGGGGCGACGCTCACGGATGGTTCTTTCGAGAGGTGACGTACGACTACGGTCGGGTGGACGTCAGGAACGTTCGTTGAAAATCCGCGCGAGCCGGGAGACGTGCGCAGGTCCAGTACCGCAGCACCCGCCGACGAGGGTCGCGCCGTTGTGCACCCAGGCGCGCGCGAACTCGGCATAGATCGCCGTAGCGGTACCTGGTTCGGCGGCCCACCCCATGCCCTCGGCGCGGTCGCCTGCGTTGGCGTACGCACCGTACGGTACGCCTAGCCCCGCGACCGCTTCCACGAATCGTAGGGTTTGTGACGCTGGGGTACAGTTGACCAGCACGGCACGAGCGCCCGCGCTCACGCACGATCGGGCCGCCTCTCGCATGGCGTGAGGCGTCAGCAGCGACGCATCCGGTCCGGCCGTGAGCGCCACCCACGTCTCCACGCCGGTGAGGGAAGCTTCCTCGACGGCTATGGCGGCCTCTTGCGAAGCCGCGAACGTTTCGCACAACAGAAGGTCGACTTGCTCGTCGGCCAGCACGCGTACGAGCTCTCTGTGTTCCGCGCGCGAGCTCCGGCCGGGGCTTCGGTGCGGCATGTAGCAGTCCTCGAGCGGGGCGATGCTGCCGGCGACGCGATGCCCGCTCCTAGCGCACGCGCGCGCGATTCGCACCGCCCGACGCGCGAGTTCGTCCCACCGCTGTCCCACCGCTCGCCGCTTCGTGCGAAACGTGTTGGCGGTGTGGACGGTGGCTCCCGCTTTGGCGTACTCCCCGTGAATGTCCGCGACCACGTCGGGCGCGACGTCGAGTGCCACTGCGCTCCAGGCCAGGGCGGGAAGCGAAACTCCCCGTCGCACCAGCTCGGTGCCCATGGGTCCGTCGAGCAGGACGACGGCTCCGCCGGGCGGTGCGAGTTCGGGGATCATCGGCTCGTCCGGAAAGAGGGCGGATGCGACGGTTTCCGATCTTGCGCCCGACGCTCGGCGGCGCGAAATTGAATCCGCTGGAGGTGGAGACCATGATTGGAAGGCGCGACGATGAAGCCATCGAGCTCGAGTGCCCCGAATGCGGCGCTCCCGTGAAGACGACGGCCGCCGAGGCGGAAAAGGGCCGGGTCCGGTGCCCGCGTGGCCACGTCTTCGCCGTGATGGGCATGCTCGGCCGTCCGTCGGGAGACGAGCCTCGGTAGTGCACCCCCATGGAGGTCGCGCCAAGCATCGTAGCGGGCGGCGCACCCGCGGATTCGCGGGAGCGACTTCGGAGGAGGAGGTTGGGCGGAGCCCAAGGGACTCGTCGAGTGCACCGCGGAGTACTCGTCGCACGGATCGCGCCCGGAGGTGGGTGTCACCCCGATCCTCGTCATTCGCCAACCGCGGCGCGCAGGGCCGCGTCCATCGCCGCGAGAGGTGCCTGCCGGCCGGTGTACATTTCGAATTGCGCCGCGGCTTGATGCAGCAGCATTCGCCCTCCGTGGATCACGCGGGCGCCGCGGGCGCTCGCGGCCGCGAGAAGACGCGTACGAACGGGCTTGTAGACGATGTCCATCACGACCTGCCCCGATCGGATCGCATCGTCGGGTATCGGACTTGCGGGGTCGATGTCCGCTTGACCGAGAGCCGTGGCGTTGATCACCGTATCGTACTCGGCGGCCCGAAGGCGTTCGTCCCAGGCCGCGGCGCGAGCGCCGGTCTCATTCGCAAGAGCGTGCGCCGTTCGGGGACCGCGATTCGCGACCGTGACATCCGCACCTCGGTCGCGCAGACCAAACGCAATCGCGCGTCCGGCTCCCCCGGCGCCGAGAAGCAGGACCCGGGCGCCTGCTACCGAGGACACCTCTTCAAGCGCGCGAATTGCGCCAATCCAGTCCGTGTTGTGTCCGACGAGGTGGCCGTCCTCGTTGACGACCGTGTTGACCGCGCCAATTCGCTTGGCAACCGGATCGAGTTCGTCCAGCAGGCACAATACGTCTTGCTTGAACGGATGCGATACGCCCAAACCCCGGATGCCTAGGCCACGCATCCCCGCGATGGCATCGGCGAGCTTGCGCACCTCAAAGGGCACATAGGTGAAGGGGAGCCCGAGTGCACGGTAGCCCGCTTCATGCATCGAGCGCCCGAGAACGCTCGCGAAGCGAGATAGCGAACCGCAGAGCGAGATCGGCGCAGCCACGGCGGTCCCCTATCCGGAACAGCCAAGAACCCGTTACGTTCCTGAGTCGTCGGTGACCGGCTGAGGTCCCGGAACGATTCCCGCAATGTCCGGGTCGACGCCGGGTTCGACGTCGGCGCGCGGGGCAGGCCCCTCGGCACGACGCTGCTTTCGCTTGGCGTCCTTCTCGCGCTGCTTGTCCTGGCGCGCGCGCTCTTTCTGGCGTTTGGCAAAGGTGGTGTTCGATGCCATCGGTGCGCCTCTCTATTACCAGCGCTCCCGCTTGGCGCCACCACCGCCACCGCCACCGCCACGGCTGGGACGCTCTTCCGCTTCGTTCACACGAAGCTCTCGCCCGTCGAGGGTCGCGCCGTTCATCTGGGCGATGGCCTTTGCCGCCTCTTGCGCGGAGCCCATGGTTACGAACGCGAAACCACGCGATTGACCCGACTCGCGATCCATCACGACGTGCACGTCCGTGACCGAGCCGAACGCTGCGAACGTCGTGCGAATCGAGTCGCTGTTCGATTGAAACGAAAGGTTGCCCACATAGAGACGATTGCCCATGATATTATTCTCGATTTCGCTTGGCGTCGTTGCCGTCCTGCAACTTCGCGAATCCCAGAATCGAGAGAGCGTCGTCGTGCACGGTGAACGCTGTTCGGTGCAGCCACTAAATAGTGCCCGAACGGCCGACGCGCAAGGTGCCCGATCGAGCGCGCCGATCGTTTGCGAGTTGGCGCAAGCGCCAGCGGTACGTTCGATCGTCCGCGAGTTCGAACGGCGGCCGGGCTCCGTCGAGTCCGAGGCCAACCAACGATGGGGGTCGGCTCATCCGCCGTCGCCCGGCGAGCGCCGCTTCTCCGAGATGGCCGTCATTTGACGCGGCCGCGCGCTCACTGCACGCCGACCATCGGCGCCCATCGATGGGGCACCCGTTACGGTTCGACGTTGTGGGCGGCATCTTGATCGGTGTTCATGCCGCGGGTGGATCGATCGACGCGCTGGCTCGGCAAGGTCGGAACGCCGCCGATCGCGAGCGCTTGATGCGTTCGATCGCCGTCGAAAAATTTTCCGCGCTTCGCGAGTGACTGCGCGCGCGTCCTTAGGCGGCTCGACGCTAGGCGGCTCGACGCTAGGCGGCTCGACGCTAGGCGGCTCGACGCTAGGCGGCTCGACGCTAGGCGGCTCGACGCTAGGCGGCTCGACGCTAGGCGGCTCGACGCTAGGCG
>JBEKOY010000025.1:0-56657 GCA_049521295.1 Polyangiaceae bacterium
GATCGCCTGAACGCTGGTGATCGAACCCTTGTTGGTCGATGTGATGCGCTCTTGCAAGGCACCCATCTCGGTCGACAGCGTTGGTTGGTATCCCACAGCGCTCGGGATGCGGCCGAGCAGCGCAGAGACCTCAGAACCGGCTTGCGTGAATCGGAAAATGTTGTCGACGAAAAGCAAAACATCCTGCTTCTCTTCGTCGCGAAAGTATTCCGCGACGGTGAGCGCGCTCAATGCCACACGGGCGCGCGCGCCGGGCGGTTCGTTCATCTGACCGTAGATGAGCGCCGTCTTGCTGATGACCGGCTCGCCGGTCTGCAGCTTCGTTTCGGTCATCTCGATGTAGAGATCGTTGCCTTCACGCGTCCGCTCCCCCACCCCGGCAAAGCAGCTGACTCCACCATGGGCCTTGGCCACGTTGTTGATGAGCTCCTGAATCAGGACGGTCTTGCCGACGCCGGCACCGCCGAAGAGGCCGATCTTGCCGCCTTTTCGATACGGGGCGAGTAAATCGATCACTTTGATGCCCGTCTCGAAGATTTCGATTTTGGTCGACTGCTCGACAAATGTGGGCGGTGGCCGGTGAATCGGTGCACGCATCTTGGTGCGGACCGGCGGTCCGTCATCGACCGGATCTCCGATGACGTTGAGGATCCGTCCGAGGCATTCCGGCCCGACCGGCATGGCGATCGGAGCCCCTGTGTCCCGAACGTCCATTCCACGCACCAGACCATCGGTCGTATCCATCGCGACCGCGCGTACGGCACTTTCACCCAGATGTTGGGCGACTTCGAGAGTGAGATTATCCCCGACGCTCGAGATGCTCGGATTGGTCATCTTGAGCGCGTTGAGAATTTTGGGCAACTGGCCGTCGGGAAACTCGACGTCGACGACCGGACCGATGACCTGCACGACTTTGCCATGGGCGGCGGGGGAACCGTTGGTACCGGAGGGCAGCGTGGACTGGGACATGGGTGGGTGGGCAACCTGACGAAGGGGGGTACGCGATCGATGTCGCCGCCAGCGGCCTTTGCGGGCCGTTCACCAGCGATCCGAGCGGGCGGGCCGTCTACCACGCGTCGGGCGGCGATTCAACGATAGGGGGCCGTCCGCCACCGAGTGGGCGGCCTGGGTCATCCGGATGCCTCGTGAGACCCCCGTGCCATCGTCCGTATCGCGACCGGAGCGGTCGTCCATTCTGGAAGGGTTCAGGCTATGAGACACGGGTGATCTGCGCGCGGGACGTCTTGGGTCCGGACTCGCCGCTGTCGCGTCTGCCTGGGTGGGAACACCGGCAAGGGCAGATCGCGATGGCCGGAGCGGTCGAGGACGCCCTCGAACACGAGCGCCACTTGTTCGTCGAGGCGGGGACGGGGACGGGCAAGACGCTCGCCTACCTCGTTCCGGCGGTTCTCAGCGGGCGCAAGGTGATCGTGTCGACGGCGACGCGCGCCCTTCAAGAACAGATCTTCTTCAAGGACCTGCCGCTCGTGGCTGGGGCACTGAAGGCTCACGGGATCCGATTCGAAGCGACGATGATGAAAGGGCTGACGAATTACGTATGCCTTCGCCGCTTGGCCGAGGCACGCACAGCCGCGGGACGCGGCAACGACCGCGCTCTTTTGCGCGTCGTCGAATGGGCGGCGAGCTCCGCAAGCGGCGATCGCGCGGAGCTCGGCGATTTGCCGGAAGAATCGGAGGTGTGGCGAGACGTTGCCTCGTCGAGCGATACCCGCATTGGCGCGCAATGCGAACATTACGAAGCGTGCTTCGTGACGCGCATGCGGCGGCAAGCCGAGCGTGCCCAGGTCGTCGTGGTCAATCATCACCTGTTTCTGGCGGATCTCGCGCTTCGCAGCGGGCCCCGCGGGCTGCATGCGAGCGTGCTGCCACCGTACGATGCCGTCGTCTTCGACGAGGCCCACCAAATGGAAGACGTCGCGTCCGAGTTTTTCGGAACGCGCGTGTCGAGTGCGCGGGTCGAATCGCTCGCGCGCGATGCGGAGCGCTCGCTGGCCGCGGCGAACGGCAGGGAGGCCGCCGAGAGTGCCCTGTTGCGCGCGACACTCGAAGCCGCGCGCGAAGCGTGCCGCGCGCTCTTCGGTCACCTCGGCATCCGGGGACCGGGGCTCGACGCGCGCCACGTTCTGGCCGACCAGGACCTGAACCAGGCCGTTCGCACGTCGTACGAAGCTCTCGACGTGCGGCTCGAGGCACTCGAGCTGGGCGCGCGCGCCCGCCCGGAGGAAGCGTTGCAGCTGATTGCGCGCCGTGCGAGGGAACTTCGCGACGACTTGCGCGGCATTCTGACCGGCGCGACGCCGCACGAAGACGGGGCGACTTTGCATCGGGTGCGCTGGGTCGACGTACGCGCGCGAACCGTGTCCATTGGCGCGAGCCCGGTGGACGTTGGGCCGACGCTGCGCAGCCGCCTTTTCGATCGCATTCCGTCTGTCGTGTGCACGAGCGCCACGTTGGCTACGGGGCACAGCTTTCATTTCGCGAAGGCGCGTCTCGGGGCTCCTCCCGAGAGCCTCGAGCTGATCGTTCCGTCACCGTTCGACTTCGCTTCCCGCGCGCTTCTTTACCTCCCGGACGACCTGCCGGAGCCGGCCAACCCGGGATTCGAGGACGCCGCTGCCGCGCGGATTGCCGAACTCGTGGCGATCACGGACGGGGGGGCGTTCGTGTTGTGCACGTCGACTCGCTCCATGAAGGCCCTGCACGACCGCATCCGGGGCGCCGCCGATCGACCGGTGCTCGTCCAGGGAGAAGGCCCGAAGCACACCCTCCTCTCTCGCTTCCGTTCGAGCGGGCGTGCCGTGCTCGTAGCCACGATGAGTTTTTGGGAAGGCGTCGACGTGCCAGGACCGGCGCTCCGCTTGGTGGTCATCGACAAGATCCCGTTTGCGCCGCCAAACGACCCGGTCGTGGCAGCGCGCTGCGCTCGCCTCGACCGCGAAGGCGGCAGCGGCTTCGCGCAGTATTCGGTCCCGTCCGCGGCCATGACGCTCAAGCAGGGGTTCGGTCGCTTGATTCGAACGCAGACCGACACCGGTGCCGTCGCCATCCTCGACAGGCGAATCATCCGAAGAGGCTACGGTCGGGCCTTGCTCGCGAGTCTGCCGCCGGCGAGTCGGGTGCGGACGTTAGAGGAGTTGGGCACGGCATGGGCCGCGCTCGTCGAGTCCACGGGCACCGGCCGACCGTTCCCCTGCGTGCCGGGCCCTTCCGTTGGTTGACTCTCGCTCGTGGCGAGCGGCCGTGCTACCAACGCGCGCACGATGAGTGAAATCAACGCTGTCCTCGCTCGCGCGATTCTCGACTCACGCGGCAATCCCACGATCGAAGTCGAAGTGCAAACCGCCTCGGGCCTCGGTCGCGCTGCGGTGCCGAGCGGCGCCTCCACCGGCGAGCACGAGGCGCTCGAACTGCGCGACGGCGACAAGAAACGCTGGCTCGGAAGGGGGGTCGGCAAGGCCGTCGACAACGTCAATCAGTCGCTTGGCCCGAGCGTCATCGGCATGGACGCCCTCGATCAGGCGGCGATCGACAAGGTGCTTCTCGAGGCCGACGGTACGCCGAACAAGGGCAAGATGGGCGCGAACGCCATCCTCGGCGTTTCGATGGCCGTTGCGCGCGCAGCGGCGGATGCCATCGGCTTGCCGCTGTGGCGCTATCTCGGTGGGGTGCAGGCGCGCGTGCTGCCGACGCCGTTGATGAACGTCGTGAATGGCGGCGTGCACGCCGACAGTGGCCTCGAAATTCAGGAGTTCATGATCGTCCCGGCCGGCATGGCCTCGTACGACGAAGCGTTGCGCGCCGGCACCGAGATCTTCCATACACTCAAAAAACTGCTGAAAGACAAGGGGCACACCATTTCGGTGGGCGACGAGGGCGGGTTCGCTCCAAAGCTCCGATCGAACGAAGAGGCGCTGCAGTTCCTCGTGTCGGCGATCGAAGCAGCCGGGTACAAGCCGGGCAAGGACGTGAGCCTCGCGCTGGACTGCGCCGCGAGCGAGTTCTTTGACAAGAAGAGCGAAAAATACACATTCGACAAGAAGAGTGTCTCGCGTGAAGAGCTCATTGCCATTTACGAAGATTTCACCCGCAAGTACCCGATCGTCTCCATCGAGGACGGCTGTGCCGAAGACGATTGGGACGGCTGGAAGCTTGCGACCCAGCGCTTGGGCGGCAAGGTTCAGTTGGTGGGCGACGATCTCTTCGTCACGAACGTCGAGCGGCTGCGTCGCGGGATCGAGGGGGGTACGGCAAACGCCATTCTCATCAAATTAAACCAGATCGGTACGCTCACCGAGACGCTCGACTGCATCCGCCTTGCGAGCGAGAACAACTACCGCTCGATCATCAGCCACAGATCGGGCGAAACCGAGGATTCGTTCATCGCCGACCTCGCTGTGGCGACCAACGCGGGCCAAATCAAGACCGGCAGTCTGTCGCGCTCCGACCGCGTGGCCAAGTACAACCAGCTGACCCGCATCGGTCAAGAGCTCGGCAATGCCGCGGTCTATTCGGGGCGCACCCCCTTCGTGCGCCGCTAGCTCGTCCGTTCCCCCGAGGGGGATCGCGGGGTGAATGCATGGCCAAATCGAAGGTCGCTGTCTTGAAGTGCAAGCCCGAGAGCATTCTCGGGGATATCGCTCGGCTTTGCGAGCTCGCCGACCTGAAGCACGCACTGACGCCTGGTTGCACGACGATCCTCAAGGACAACATTTCTTGGCATTACCCATTTCCAGCGGCCAACACGACGCCGTGGCAGATGGAAGGGGCCATTCTGGCGCTGAGAGCTCAAGGTTATCCCGACATCACGTGTGTGCAAAACAAGACGGTCGTAACCAACGCCTTCAAGGGCGAGGACCTGAACCATTATTTGCCGCTGTTCCGCAAGTACAGCGTTCCGGTCCTCTACAATTTCAAAGAGACGGACATGAATTGGGTCGAATATCGGCCCAAGGCTACGATGCACGTGTTGCACCGCATCTTCCCCGACGGGATCCAGATCCCGGATTACTTCTTCGGGAAGAACGTCGTGCACTTGCCGACGGTCAAGTGCCACATTTACACGACGACCACGGGTGCGATGAAGAACGCCTTCGGCGGCCTTCTCGCCACCAAGCGCCACTATACGCATAGCTGGATACACCAGACACTGGTCGATCTCCTAGCCATTCAGAAGGAGATTCATCCGGGCCTTTTCGCCATTATGGATGGCACGACCGCGGGGAATGGCCCCGGACCTCGCACGATGATTCCGGTGGTGAAGGACACGATGCTCGCCAGTGCCGATCAGGTTGCGATTGACGCCGTTGCCGCGAAAATGATGGGCTTCGATCCATTGAAAATTGAGTACATTCGCTTGGCTCACGACGACGGGCTCGGGGTCGGAGATCCACGCGACATCGAGATCGTGGGCGACGACATCTCGCACGACAATTGGGGATTTCACGTGGGCGACAATCTCGCCAGCCACGCGGGCGACATGCTGTGGTTTGGGCCGCTGAAAGGCGCGCAGAAGCTCCTATTTCACACGCCTCTCGTGAACGTCTTCATTTTTGCGAGCGAGGCCTATCACGACTACTACCGCTGGCCGCGCAAGGACCGCCGCACGTTCGAGGCATGGAAGGCGGGGACTTCGTGGGGTCGCCTGTTCGACGCGTATTCGCGGGGGGAGGCCGGCGGCATGGTGAAGCCGCGGGCTGGTGCAAACGGCGCCGATCGGGCTGCCCCTGCGGTGCCGTAGCGGGCCGCGATAGGGAAACGGAAATGGGGTGGATCGAGCGAGCGCCCGGAGGTCTCGCTCGCACCCGATCGCGCATCGGAGGGGCGGGTGCGCAGGCGGCCCCCTGTGTCGCGAGCTGGTTCTGTGTCGGCCAGATCTCCACGTTCGGCCGAACGATCCTGGGTGGCTGGCTTTCGTTGTACGCTGGTTGGCTGGATGAAGACTCTTTCGCAGATGCTGACCGAGCTTTCGCGGCCGGAGGTTCTGGAGTTTGCGATGGTCAGCGACAGACTACCGTGCGTCAAGGTCGGCCACCGATACGAGCCTGTCGACTCCACCGCGCGCTCTACGGACGCGATCCTCGAAATGCTGGTCATGGCGGGAGGCAGCCGGTATGTCGACAATCTGGAGGGGGGGGCCGCGCGCTGGACGGCGCGGATCGATGGCGGAGGCGTTGTCGAGGTTCAAGCCGTCATGAACGCCGGGCGCGTGCAAGCGCGATTCGTGCCGACGTGCCGCCCGGTCTGCGAGGCGCCGCCGGTCGTTGACGGCGCCGGCACGTCCCCTTGGGCGCCTTCCGAGACGCACGCAGGGCAGGGCACAGAGCTCTCCGATCCTGCGCCGTTCGAGACGCGCGCGGAGCGGTTCTCCGAGGTCTCGGATCCAATTCTTCGGGCGGCTATCGTCGCCCCGGCCGTCGTCGGGCGTCGCGTGGCCGCACCGACGGCTCGCCCCCGGCCCATGGCGGGCGACATCGGCGATGAAGGACTGCGGGAGCTACTCGGTGCCGCGCGCCGCGCTCAGGCGAGCGACGTCCATCTCGTCGCCGGGCGGCCGGTACTGATGCGACGCAACGGCGATCTGGTGCCGAGCGGTGACCCACTCGACGAGACAGAGCTCGAACAACGTCTTTTGTGCGTGGTTCCAGAGCGACTGAGGCACACGCTCGAGGAGCAGGGATCTTGCGACTTCGCGCTCGAGCTGTCCCAGCAGGGTCGCTTTCGCGTCAACGTTTCGCGACAGCGGACCGGATACAAGGGATGCTTTCGGTGTATCGCACCGGGCATTCCAACGCTCGACTCGCTCGGTCTTCCGCACGAAATTGAGCGGGCGACGCGTCATCACCAGGGTCTTGTACTCGTCACGGGCCCGACGGGGCACGGCAAGACCACGACGCTCGCCGCGATCGTCGACATCATCAATCGCGAAACGACGCATCACGTGATTACCGTGGAGGATCCGGTCGAGTATGTCCATCCGCGCAAGAAGGCGATGATCAGCCAGCGCGAAGTAGGCACGCACACCCGATCGTTCGCGACCGCGCTCAAAGGATCGCTGCGCGAAGATCCGGACGTGATTGTGGTGGGCGAGCTCCGGGACGCAGAAACGGTGCGCATGGCGCTCGCGGCCAGCGAAACGGGACACCTGGTCATCGGGACCATGAACACGCCGAGCGCGGCGAAGACCATCGACCGGGTGGTCGACCTCTTCCCGCCTGCAGACCAACAGCAAGTGCGGATGACGTTGGCAGGTGGTCTTCACCTGATCATCGGCCAGCGTTTGGTCCCGATCGCCGCGGGCACGGGTGTCGTCGCCGCCGTCGAGTTGCTTCCAGGGTCCGTGGCGCTGTGGAGTCTCATCCGCGACGCGAAGACGTTCCAGATCCCGAGCTTGCAGCAGCGCGGCAAGGGGTTCGGAATTCTTCGGCTCGATGAGTCGCTCGCCGACCACGTGCGTGCCAACCGGATCACGCGCGAGGTAGCGCTCGAGTACGCCGAGAATCCCGAGGACCTCGATGCGGCGCTCGCCAGCGCAAACCGGCCCCGGCCTGCGGCCGATCCGGTCAAAAGGCCCCAGCCCGCAACGCTCCTGGGTAAAGCGGGACAAATGTTCGGAAAGCGAAGCTCGTAATGGCGCAGATCGATCGCCTCTTCGACGCGCTGCTCGCCGCCGGCGGTAGCGATTTGCACCTCGGCATCGGTTACCCACCGATGATCCGAGCGCGCGGCACGCTGGTCTCGATCCGGGACGCACCGCTCGAGCCCGATGAGATGGGATCGCTCCTTTTCGAGATCGTCACGGCCGAACAGAGGCAGACCATCCTAGAGAGTCTCGATCTGGACTTCGCGTACGCTTACGAAGACAGAGCGCGCTTCCGCGCCAACTATTTCCACAAGGTCACCGGTCTCGCGGCGGTCTTTCGGACGATTCCCACCAAGGTTCTATCGCTCGACGATCTGGCGTGCCCCGCTGCGGTGCGTAAGCTCGCCGACCGGCGATCGGGGCTCGTGCTCGTGACGGGGCCGACCGGCTCCGGCAAGTCGACGACTCTGGCGGCCATGATCGATCGCATCAACGGGACCCGGGCGTGTCACGTGCTGACCATCGAAGACCCCGTCGAGTTCGTGCATGTTCCACGCAAGGCAGCCATCACGCACCGCGAGATTGGCGTTCACGCTTCGACGTATGCCCACGCAATCCGCAGCGCGGGACGCGAAGATCCGGACGTCATCTTGATTGGGGAGTTGAGGACCAATGAGACGATGAAACTCGCGCTCCAGCTCGCGAGCTTCGGTATCCTCGTGTTTGCCACAGTCCACACCAACAGCGCCGCCGCGACGATTGACCGCATCGTCAACGCCTTTCCCGCCGACGAGCAGCCACAGGTACGCGGCATGCTTGCCGAAAGCCTCGCGGGAATCGTCGCGCAGCAATTGCTCCGGACCGCGGATGGCACGCGCCGCGTCGCGGCACACGAAATTCTCATCGGGTCCCCCGCTCTCGCGTCGATGATTCGCGAAAACAAGACGTTCCAGATCCCCAGCCTGATGCAAGCCGGCCAGGGCCAGGGGATGCAAACGATGGACATGTCGCTTGAGCGACACGTCCGGGATGGGGTGGTCGCGCCGGAAGTAGCGCTACAAAAAGCGTCGGATAAGGAGGCCTTCGCCAAACTCGTCAAGTCTGGTAGCGGTGCCGATGCGCCGTCGATGTGACCCAGGCGACGCCGGGTCAGCCTGCTGCACGAGCATTCCGGTCGACGTATTCGTCATAGGTTCCTGTGAAATCGACGACTTCGCAGCCGCGGCGCGCCGTGCCCGGCGTGCGGTCGCGAAGATCGATCACGCGTGTGGCGAGTCGAGACACGAAGTGATGGTCGTGGCTCACGAACACAACCGTCCCCTCGAACTTGATCAGGCCTTCGAGCAGGCCCTCAATCGACTCGATGTCCAAGTGGTTGGTCGGCTCGTCGAGCACCAGTACGTTGTGCCGCCCCAGGACCATTTTCGCAAGGAGCAGTCTCGCCGCCTCACCACCGGAAAGCGCCTCCGTCGGCTTCAGTGCGGCCTCGCCACTGAACAACAAGCGTCCGAGAATGGATCGGATGTCTTCCTTGGTCCGTGTGGGGTCGAATCGATACAGCCAATCGTACGGCGTCGTTCCCTTGGCCGTGGCCCCGAGCGCCTCGTGGTGGTCCTGGGCAAAGTAGCCCACGCTTGCGTCGTGACCCCATCGGACGTCTCCCGCGTCCGGCGCCAGCGCATACGGCCGGGTCTCGGAGTCGAGTTCCTTGTATGCTCCGACGAGTAGCTTGAGGAGCGTCGACTTGCCGATGCCGCTGCGGCCGATCACGGCAACGCGGTCGCCGCGGTTCAGGTTCAGGGTAACGGCGTCGAGTACGATGTTGTGGCCGAAGCCCTTGCGCACAGCGTCGACCCGCGCCACGTCTCGCCCGCTCGGCTTCGCGATGTCGAATCGAACGTACGGGCGCACAAGGCTCGATCGCTTGGCTCCTTTCGTCTCGACGATGTCCTCGAGCTTCTCGATTTGCTTCAGACGGCTTTGAGCTTGCTTGCTCTTCGATGCGTGGGACCCGAAGCGCTGAACGAAGTCCTGCAGCTCGCCAATCTTCTTTTTCGCGCTCTGGGCCGTGGCTTCGGCCCGCTGCTGGTTCTCGTACTTGGCGCCCACGAACTCGGCGTAGTTGCCCGTGTAGATCGTGACCGTACGGAAATCGATGTCGGCCACGTGCGTCGCGACCGAATTGAGAAAGTGCCGGTCGTGGGAGACCACCAGGAGAGTCCCCTTGTGTTCGTCGACCAGGAATCGGATGAGCCAGTGAATCGACTCGAGATCCAGGTGGTTGGTCGGCTCGTCGAGCAGCATGACGTCGGGCCGCCCGAAGAGCACCTTGGCGAGCAGGACACGCAGCTTGTATCCGGCGGCGAGAGTCCTCATTGCGTCGGCGTGGCGCTCGCTGCCGATCCCGAGGCCGACCAGCAGCTCGGCCGCCTCGCCCTCCGCCGAATACCCATCGTGGTCGGCAATCACCCCTTCGAGCTCAGCCAATCGGACGCCGACTGCGTCGTCGACCTCACCGGCCAAGAGTTTGTCCTTCTCGACCATCGCCGCCCAGAGCTCGGCCTTGCCGGCCATGACCGTGTCGATGATACGTTGGTCATCGTAGGTGAAATGGTTCTGCTCGAGGACGCCCACCCGCAGGCCTCCCGGCACGTCGATACTGCCGGCGTCCCAATCCTCTTGCCCCGCCAACATCTCGATGAGTGTCGACTTGCCGGCCCCGTTTGCGCCCGTGACGCCGTAGCGCTTGCCGGGGTCGAACTGCACGCTGACGTTCTCGAAGAGGACCTTGGGCCCGTAGCGCTTGGTGACGTTGTTCAAGACAATCATGCGCGTCGGCCCCATAGCACGCGGCGAGCAGAATTCGGAGTGGCCGTCCGGGGATTTGCCGCCGGGGCTCTGGGACGCTGCGAAGGGCAAGGCGCGCGGCGAGGAGCCTTCTCGCAAAGCAACGTTTCCTCGCGGGGGGCGAACCCTGTACCCTGGCCCGAGTTCTAGAGACCGAGAGCAGCGTGCGCGACGCGACCTTTTACGCGAGTAGCCTCCTCGAGCTCGACAAGCTCGAAGGAGTTGCCGAGCAGAGAGCTTCTTGGCGGCAATCGATGGCCGCGCTGGCGCGTGCGACGGCCGAAGAGGGCCCCGGCCCGCTTGAGGGGCTTCAACCGACCGCCCTTCTCGCCGGAGTCCGGACCGCGTTGCAGTCCGGTCTCGTCGAGGACCTCGACTGGCTCGCTCCCGCCGCGGCCGGCGCGGCGCTTTATGAGCTCGCGTCGGCGCTTCCGCTCGGACCTGAGCAGCGCGAGCTCGGCCGACGTGTCCTCGAACGTCTGCTGGTGGCGAACGCGGAAACATTCGTCGCGATCGCGCGCCGGATGGCCCTTGGGATCGGGCGCGGTCTCGGCGCCCCTGGCTTGCGCGCGCGCGTCGCGCTCGTCACGGCGCTGCCCCTGTCGGCGGGGATTGCCGACGGTCCGCTCGCGCTCGCGCTCGCTTCGCGCCGTGATCTCGCTCGCGAATGGATTGCCCTTCCGTCCACAGGGTCATTGCCCTCTCGGCGCATGGCCGCTCGGCTGCTGGAGAGGGCCGCGCGCGAGGCTTCGCGGCGTGCGGCGCAAGGCGACGACCACGGCCTCCGATTCTTCAACGGCGACGTCGTCGCCCCCGCGTGGCAGCGGCTTCTGGCAGACCGTGAGTCGCTCGTTTGGCGGCACGTGGCTGTCGCGCGTGGGCTGCTGTCGCCCTGGACACCATCGCTTCGTCGATCGATCGAAGAGGCTCTCGCACCGTCCCTCTCCCCAACCGAGTGGCGTCGGGCGGCCGCGTCCATGGCCGCCAGCGTCGCGGTGGATCCCAAGCACGGATTGAAGCTTGCGGAGAGATCGCTCGCGCAAGGGCTGCTCCAAAGGGACCCCGGCGCCGCGGCGGCGTTCTTTTGGGGTCTTCCACGGGCGGCCGAGGCCGAGCCGGATGAGGCCAGTCGGCTCCTGGAGCACGTTCTGGAGCGGGCGGCGGCAGCATCCGTCGAAGTGGGCGAAGCGGCGCTCGATCTTCGAGCCGAGCTCGGCGATTCACCCATCGCGAGCCGAGCGGCCACGCGGACTCTCGAGCTGCTCGCCGCGAGGCCGAAGGGCGTCGGCGACGACGGTGCGGACGCGCTCGCGTTGGAGGTGGCGCGCTCTCTCGCAGGCGAAGCACGCGACGACGAGCGTGTTCGCGCGCAGATCGCCCGTGCACTCCAGGCGTTCGTGACCGAGGGCGCGAGAGATGCGTACGCTTGTGCGTGCGACGTCCTCTCCGCAGCGAGGGGCTCGGTCGATGCCCTCGAGGCGGTCTCGCTTGAGGAAGACGAGGCCACTGGCCGTGCAGGATCGATAGCGCGCCGAACGACGCTGGCGGTGCTGCGCGATGTCGACATGAGCTTGCTCGAAGACGATGTGTTGTCCCATCTTCTTTCGCTCGGTCCGGACGAGTCGACGCGCATAGACGACGCTCTCGACGGGTTGCGCGACCGGATTACCGATTGGATTCTGCTTCGCGAAGGAGGCCCACTTCCCGCGTGCGGGGCGGCCACCGTCAGCCCTCCCCACCCTACGTTGTCGATGCGGCGGCTTCGGGCGCTGCTGCACCTTGCGGATGGCGACATGGGCGACGCGGAGAGGGACGCCGTGCGCGCGGCGCGGCTGCGCAAGCGGTGCCTTCGAATCGCTCGGGCTCTCCTCGAGCGTTTCGAGCGCGGACCTCCGTCGCCGGTCCGTCGCACGATCATTGCCGCGCTCGCTCGTGCCCTGGACGCACTCGTCCGAGTGGAAGCGTGCGATCCGATCGATGTCCTGCTGGTCGTCGCCCGCCACGCCGTGGACCCCAGCGAGCTCCGGACGCTCGCGGAAGCGTCGATGAATCCGGACCTCGTGCACGTTCTGCAGCAATACGCCATCTTCGCGCACGCGGTCCGCGTGGATCCGTCGAGCGCCCTGCCCGCATACGACGATCTGACGCGCGACTTGGCCGTCGATCATTCGGCCCGCAGCGAGGCATTGCGCGCGGTCGTCGTGCGTCTCGGAGGAGCGCTGGCTGGCGTCATGCAGGCCTCCTCCTTGCGCAGCCTCGCATCCAGTGGAGAAACGGAGCCGGAGTGCATAGCGGCGCTCGAGGTCGCGCTTGGGTCGATCGCCCAGCTGGCCATCGGCGCGCGCGCACGCCTGGACCCTCATCGTGCACCCGTGGCTCCCCCGGGGGGCCTTCGGCCGCTCACGATTGCCGTCGCTCGTGTCCTGGCCGGCACCGACGGCGCACTCGCCGAGCAAGTCGTCGCCGCGTCCCTGGACGCGTTGCTACCGGGAGTCCCGAGCGCAATCGGAAGACTCGTCTCCGAGGTCGTGTGGCGCATCATCGATCTGCCCCGGGACGGCAGAACTCTCGATGTCCGAAGCTCGAAGGCTGGAGAGGCGCCGCTTCCAGCGTGGTTGTCGCCGCGCCGGACCATCGGTGGCTTCTACGTACTTCGGGCGCTGAGCTCCGGCGCTGCAGGATCCGTGTTCGTAGCGATCCGCATGGAGGACAAAGGCGACGAGATCGCCGAACGCTTCGCGCTCAAGGTGCCCGAGTACTCGGCCACGGCGGCTCGCAGCCTGAGCGAGGCCGACTTTCTAAAGCTGTTCCGGCAAGAAGCGAGCGCGCTAATGGCGCTCCCTCAACACAGAAATCTGGCTCGCTTTGTCACCTTTGACGCAGGGAGCAAGCCGAAGCCCATTCTGGTCATGGAGCTGGTCGAGGGCACTACCCTGGAGAGCTTGCTCGAGACGCGAGGCCTGACGGTCGCCCGCGCGATGAGAACCCTCGATGACATGCTCTGCGGGCTCGAGGCGATGCACGCCGTCGGGGTCGGCCATCTCGATCTCAAGCCTTCGAACGTCGTCCTGAGGCGGGCGCAGGAGGCGGTACTGGTCGACTTCGGCCTTTCGGGGCGACACGTCCGGCCGGGCTGCGCCACGGGCCCCTACGGCGCTCCGGAGGTGTGGGGATCTCTCGACACGAGAACCGATCTGTCCCCCGCGAAGGCGGACGTCTACGCGTTCGGCTGCGTCGCCTTTGAAGCACTCACCGGGCGCGTTCTGTTCGAGGCCGAAACGGAAATGGCACAAATAGCGATGCACATCGCGCACAACGGTTTCCCGCCGCCTCTGCGAGCGTTCGCGAAGCGCCCCGAACTCTCCTCAATGGCCGAGGTGCTCTTTGCCATGTTGCGACAGGAGCCGGGCGAGCGTCCAACGGCTGCCGCGGTGCGCAAAGAGCTCGCGCGTCTCGCCCCAAGTCTCGCGAAATGGGCGTGGCCCTTGGACCGCCGCTGAGCCGCTTGCGCAGCTAGCAAACCTTCTCGACGCCAATGCCTCTCTCTCCGATCGATGGCATTCCGGACCCGCTTGGAGGCGACTGCGTCGCGTGTGGTCGCTGTTGCCATCACGGCCCGAGCACGGTCCATCTGCTCGAGTGCGACGACGCGCGCGTGCTTGGCCGGGTCGACGGGCCCGACGTCTTGCGCCGACTCACCGTCTTGGACGAGCGACTACCGGGGTGGCGCTTCCTGAGAAATTCGGGCGAGCGTTGCGCGGCCCTCGACGTGTCGCTGGCCGGCCGCTTCGCCTGCACGATTTACGACGTGCGCCCGGACGACTGCCGCATCGTCGAACCCGGCTCGCCCGCCTGCCTCGAAGCGCGTAGACTCGGGCGACTGGGCGACAGCGTCGATTTCGTCCGGGCCCGCTGACCCTCCATCCGAGCGGACCGCACGGACGCTCAGGCGGTCGATCCGAATATCAGGTTGAGCACGAACGCGAGAATCACGGAGTTGTAGACGAAGCTGATGACGGCGTGCAGCAGCACGGTCCGGCGAATCTGCGAGCTCGTCACGCAAGCGTCCGAAACCTGAAAGCACATGCCGATGGTGAACGCGAGGTAGGCGAAATCGAAGTACGTAGCAGCGTCATGGCCGGCGAACGTCACGCCGCCTATGCCCTCGGCGTCTTCTCGGTAGTAAAGGTGGGCGTAGCGGAAGGTGAACGCCGTGTGCGTCATCGTCCAAGCCAGTGCGACGGTCAAAAGACACAGTGCGACCCGGGCTTGATGTGCGGTCGCATCCGGCGCATGGCCGCCCGGCACCAGGGCCGCCGCGGCGAAAAGACTCACTCCAGACGTGAGGATGACGATGACATTGACCAGCGTCCGACCCGGATCCTCACTACCCGCTCGCTCCTGCGTGCGATCGGCGTCGGCCGTGCCGATCGTTGCCCAAGAGAGGGCGAGCAGGACGAGGCCCGCGGCGTTCCAACCGAGAAGGACCGCGGCGGTACCCGGCAGCAGCGCACACGTCAGCGCATACGCCACGGCTCCTGCAGCCAGAGACACGGTCGCGCGCACGATGGCGCGGCGAGGAGCGAAGTCCGAGCGCAGCACGGGAGTCACGGAACGCATCGTACAAGGCGTCGACTCGTCTTCGCCCACCTCCCGAAGTGCGCGAACGGCGTTAGTCGGTCGCCGGTGAAAGGCCGCCCGAACCGTCTGCCGGATTGGACCCAAGGCGGACCACGAATTCAAGCTCACCCGAGACGTCGGCGCGCACCAGCGCCTCGTATCCCCCGATAGGCCGGTCCGCGACAAAGACGACGGGAAGGTCGTCGCGGTCGCAGGCCGCCCGTCGTGTCACGAAGTCGAACGTCGCTGGGTCGCCAGCCACATCGAGCCGCTGCCAGGGGATGCTTCTGGCCGCCAAGAGCTCCTCGATGCGCGCGAGCGCGCGGACATTTTGGTCTCTCTCGAAGTACACGAGAACCGGGGGAGCTTCCGGACGGGCGCCAGTCGAGCTGTCTGCCGTGGCTTTCAGCGCGACCAGGCGCCGGCGTGCGTCCTCGCGCCGTATGAGCTCCAATTTCGGCGCGACGGGCTGGCCGAGGGCGACGTTGATGCGGCGCGCGACGTCCTTCGGAATCCGAATCGGAGCGATCGCGTCCCCACGCGGGGTGTTGAGCAACCGGTACAAGGCGCCGCGAAGAGACGCGAAACGGGGTGGGGCGGACATGCGTTTCGCAAATCGTAGCCTGGATGAAGGGAAGGTGGCGGACGGGCGGTGTCCCCCTCGCACAATCCGTCGGGACCCGTAAGACTGGAATCGAGCCTGCTCGGACCCTTCATGGGATCTTGACGCCGCGCGGCGTCCCCTCGCTAGGAGTCCAGAGCCAGGAACTTTCCACGGGCTCTGGGCAGGTGATCGCTATTGCGCCCACTCGGACGCGCGGAACATTCCGTCGAAGACGCGACCGATGCGAACCACGTAGCTTCCGTCCGAGACGTTGACTGCAAAAATCCGTCCCTGATCGTCGATCGCGACCGCGGGCATACCCCGATCGGCACTCGACAAAATGTGGCCGCGTGCGTTGGCAGCATCGTTGGGGTCCTCTTCACACGCCACCAACCCTCGGTTGAGGCGACGTCCCAGGTCCCATAGCGCTTGCGCGCGGTCGACGGTGAGGCTCTCGGAGAACATCATGGCCCGCTCCTTGGATTGCCGTGTTAGCCCCCGCCATGAGGCGTGGCAGAGTGTCGCCCAGCTATTATTTCGTCCGAGTTTCGAGCTACGTTTACGCCGTCCGTGCCTCATCGGTTCGTAGGTCTCCGACGCAACGGCAGGTGCACGTCCGGTGCGCCATTTGGCCAGGAGCGGCCGACAGCGGGCGGGGCTTCCAATCGACGACCGGAGCGTGGCGAAGACTATCGACGGGTCGTGCGGACCGTGGCAGAAGCGGGTCTCGGTTTTACCGGCGCCTTCACGCGTGGGTCCTCGGTGCAGCGGCACGCCGTGGCCAAGGGCACCGAAGGCAACCGTGCAGGGGCGGCGCAAGAGAAATGAGATGGAAATCGGGTCGATAGCTCAGTCGGTAGAGCTGCGGACTTTTAATCCGTAGGTCGCGGGTTCGAATCCCGCTCGACCCACCATGGTATTCCCGCCAATCGCGGCCTCGACGTCCAGGACCCGCCGCACCGCGGCATGAGATCGCGACATCCAGCGCGACGGCGACTGTGTCGCCAGGTCGAGCGTCGGACGCCACGGCGATGGCGCCGATCGCGGTCGCCTTCGGGAAAAGCCGCTGCCGCGAACGTCAGGAAGCGCGGACACGACGGACGCTGAGCGATCCGCCCGCCCGCATCCGCTTCCCGCGTCCGAGAGGGTAGGCAATGGCCACGTGCGCTAGGACCAGGGAATCTGCTCATACCCGTGGTCATACCGTCCGAAAGAGTGGCGGTACGCGACGGCTTGCAGAAACGGAGCATAGAATAGTCCGTTGACGACGGTGATGACCGCGGAGCAGATGAAGAGCCCCCGCACGCTCTGGATCTCGAAGCTTGCGAGCAACTTGTCGGTCAGCCACAGGAGGACCGTGTTGACGATGAACGGGACAAAGAGGAAAAGGAGCCCGAGCGTGAGCACGCCTGGAACGAAGAGGACGGCGCGGATGAGCCATCCAAGGAAGAAATTCAAAAGGCTGAAGACAACCGCCACGAGGACCGCTGCGCCCGCGCCCCGGATCCTCACACTGGGAAGAAATCGCGAGAGGAGCAGGATCGTCAGCGCGAGCACTGCCAAATGCGAAATGATCATCATGAACGCAACTTAAGCGCAGCTGCCGGGAGATTCCACCGGGGCCTCGGCGCCTGGACGCCGGCGGGCTGGCCCGATCGGCGACGTTTCTCAGGGCCGTGTCCCCGAGATGCGAACGAGGGGGCGGTCGGACCCCACAAGACTCGGTCCCATGTGCCCCGGATTCGTTCGAGTGAGGCGCTCCATTTTTAGTTACACCGAATTTCGAAGACGGCCGCTGGCCAATTGAGGACGTCTCTAGACTAGGGCAAGCGGTTCTTCAGGGCGCCCACGCCCATGTTCGAAACCCGCGTACGGCGGCGTTGCGAAAAGCACCGCGTTGCGGGCGACATCCTCGTCGAATTCGAGCTATATGTACCGGCGTTTCGGGCGGCGGGATAGCCGGCTCGCGAAGTTGCAGGGAGGCGGTTGCGTGATGAAGTGGAACACGATGTCGAAGTGTCTTCCTCAAATTGGTTGGGCTCTTTTCTTGCCCCTCGGCGCGGCAGTGGTCGCGTCGAGTTCGTGCTCGCGTCTCGAGAGTTCGGAGGCGGACATGGATGGGGGGGCACCGAACGGCAGCACCGCGAGCGCCAGCACGAGCTCCGGCAGCGCGGGCAACGCCAGCGGGAATAGCTCCAGCAACGCCTCGGGTGGCAGCGCCGCAAGCAACAGCTCCACCGCCGGTTCCTCGAACGGGGGCGGTGACGACGCCAGCAGTACGGCCGTCCCGCCGGACATGGTCGTAAAGCCCGATGCGTCGATTCCCGAGGCGGGGCAGGGGCAGATGGCGTGCACGAATTCCAGCACGATCGACTCTTGGTCGCCCGGCTATGCGGTCACCGCCACGCAGACCTCGACGGCGCAGGGCGACGTGAGTCAGCTCCAAACGACGCAACAAGCCAACATCATGCGCGGAACTCCGTCGGGATGCGGGGGAACGTTGAACTACAACGACGACTTCGAGAGCGGAGGCGCCTCGGGCAATCCGATGGCGAGTGAAGGGACGATTCGCGAAATCAAGTTTCGCGACGGACCGCGTGGAGTATGCCTCGTTCCGTACTCGACCGTGCACCCCACGGCGAACGCCTTTCCGGCGGGAGACTACTCGACGACGTACCCGTCGGCATCCGCACGCGGAGCCGCATTCGACATGGATCTCGAACAGTCCATCGGGGAAGCGATTGGCGACGAGATCGTCGCGGCGGGCACGACCCTCGTCCTCGCTCCGGTCATCAATATCCTGCGCCATCCGGCCTGGGGGCGCTCGCAGGAGACGTACGGCGAGGACTCGTTCGCCCTCGGCCGGCTCGGGACGGCTTTTGTGTCGGGGGCGCAGCAGTACATCCCGGCGTGCGCCAAGCACTTCATGGCTTACAACATCGAACGAGATCGCGAGAGCGGCAACGCCTCGATCTTGGACGAGCAAACCGCCTACGAGTCGTACGGTCGGCACTTCGAAATGGTCATCCAGGACGGAGGTGTCGCGTGCGTCATGGCCGCCTACAACGAGATTCAAATCGCCGGAGACACGACCGCCCATTGCACGTCGCAACCCGACCTTCTCACGACGATGCTCCGCACGACGTTCGGATTCAAAGGGTTCGTGGTCTCCGACTGGTGGGCCATGCCCGGAGGACAGACCTGCCCTTCCTCCGACACCGAAAAGACCTATACGACCGCCTCGGTCGGCGCCGGACTCGACCTCGAAATGCCATGGAACATGAACTACTCGCAGCTCGAATCCGTGGCGACCGCGGCCCAGATCCTGACCGGCGCCACCCGCATCGCCACGCAGCAGGCTCGGTTCAACACGTTAGCGCCCAACCAGAAGGGTCTCAAGGCCGCAACGACCACGTTCAATACGGGCACGTACTCCATCGGGAACAACACCGCGCATATTCAGCTTTCGTATCAAGCCGCGATCGAGTCGATGGTGCTCCTCAAGAACAGCAACAACACGCTGCCCATTTCGAGCTCGGTCAAGACCATCGCCGTTCTCGGTGCCGACGTCCCGTACGCGCTGTCGTCTTCCGCGGACGTTCAGAGCGGTACCGTGGATTTCGCGACCGACGTGCGCACCGGCGACCTCGGCAGCAGTCGAACGTACTGCGACCCGAGTACCAGCACGGGCCCCTACGCGGGAATTAAGGCGGCCGCGCCGGCCGGCGTGACCGTGACGAGCGGTTCGAGCGCGACCAACATTCCGACGGCGGACTTCTACGTCGTCGTGGCGGGGATGACGCCGGAGGACGAAGGCGAGGAATATACGAGTAGCGATGGAAGCGGCGGCGATCGCGAGAATTTCTTGCTCGATGGAAAGAGCACGACGAAGTATCAGGTTCCGCTGATACAGGCGGTCGCCGCGTTGAACAAGCCGATGGTGGTCGTCCTCGAAGGAGGGAGCGTCATCGACTTGGGCAACGACGACAGCACGAACTGGCTCGCCAGCGTGCCTGCGGTCGTGATGGCGTGGTATCCAGGACAGGACGGCGGCCACGCGCTCGGCGACCTGTTGTTCGGAACCGCCAATTTCAGCGGGAAACTACCCGTCACGTGGCCGACCTCCTGGAACGATGAGCCGCAATTCACCGGATCCGTCGGCGGCACGACCAACATGAGCTATTACGTGGGCTACAAGTATTTCGACAATGCCGGAAAGACTCCGCAGTTTCCGTTCGGATATGGACTCAGCTACACGACCTTCTCGTATGCCAATCTTCAGATCCCCTGCAGCTCGGCGACCACGGGGAGCGTCGTCAACGTCCAGGCGGACGTGACGAATACCGGCACCGTCAGCGGCGACGAGGTGTCGTTTCTGTTCGTCTCGTATCCGAATACGACGCAGCGCCGCCCCCAAAAGGAGTTGAAGGGCTTTCATCGAGCGACGATCCCGGCCGGACAAACGGTTCGGATTACGATCCCACTTCGCGTCGAAGACCTCAAATATTGGAACGCGACCAGCCACAGTTGGCAATGGGAAAGCGGAACCGTCAATATCATGGTGGGGGGCCGGTCGACTCAATTGCCGCTCACGGGCACGATGACCGTGACCAACTGACCGGTCCGTGGCTACGAACACCTAAGCCCGCTATTTCGAACCTAGTTTCGCTCGGAAGCCAATTATGACCGTTGGTGTGCGAAAGCTTGTGCCTTGCGCGATTGTCTTCGCGTCGCTCGTTGCGGCGACCCCTGCGTTTGCCGACGATACGCCGCAAGGCGACCCGGCGGTCAGCGCGACTCCACCCCCGGCACCGAGTACTGGCGTGCCATTGCTCGGCTCGCCGTTGCTCGGCTTCATCGAGCGCTTGCCTCCCTCGGCCTATCCGTCGACCCCCATTCGCGGCATCTACGGTGGCTCGCTGTGGCGGACATTTCACGGACAGCAGTGGCCGTACTACCCAAAAACGGGCATCGGCATCTACGGAGACGTTTGGCTCGACACGGGGTACGAGCATATTGTACGTGGCAATCCGACCGAGCAAAGCATCAAATATTTAGTGCAACAGGGGAGGCTGGTCCTTGGAGTGACGCCGACGTGGAGCGATGGAAACTGGTTTGCGCAAGCGCAAGGGCAATTCGTGGCCAACGAGAACCAGTCGGAGTCCCCTTCGTCATCACCTCCGCAATCCGATGTCGACGATTTGTGGATCAAACTGGGCATGTGGAAGGCATTCGACATTCAAGTCGGTCGGTTCATGGGGTGGGAAATCTATCATTTCGGCATGGGGCTCGACCTGTACACGCTCGAGCGGAACGGAGCCACGGACCAGAACTTCTCCGTTCCATCGGTGTATGGAGTGACGTACGGGTACTATTACCCGAACAGCATCGGCGCAGGCGCCGTTCATCTTTATCCGACCTCCTGGCTCCGCTTCGAGCTGGGCACGCGCTTCGGCAACGAAACGGGGCAAAATGGATATGCCCTGCGCCCGGTCGGCATCGTCGATCTCGGATGGATGAAGTTCAAGGTGGGCGCGGAATACTTGGACTACAAGCCGCAGACCGAGGGCTCGTTGAACGACGAGAATCAGCGGGGCGCGGGCGCAGCGCTTCAGTTCATCGTCGCCCCCTGGTTCGAGTTCGGAATCAACGGTGCGAAAGGTTTCCAAAACGAGACCGACCCGCAGGGACACCAGAGCCCCACGGACAGCTTCTGGACCTACAGCGTGGGCGCATTTGCGAACGTGCGAATCGTCGAAAACGTACTGGTGGGTGGCGGCATCAACTACACGTACCTGCGCGACCGGCAGTGGGACCCGACGCTCAACCGCGACGAAGACTTCGACCAGTGGCAGTTGTTTGGTGCCGCTCAGTACTTGCTGTGGAAGCGAATTTATATCAAAGGCGTCTTCGGATATGCGCTCGCCGATTTCAATCCAAACATGATGAACCCAACGTTCACCAACGTCATGGTGAGCGGCCGCGTCCGGCTCGAGTACCTCTTCTGACGCATTTTCCAGGCCCACCGCCGTCACCTCGCGCGCAGTCGTCGATTGGCGCATACTGATCGGCGTGGGATTCGATCCGAACGCAATCTTGCTCTCGTTGCTCGAGGGGTCGATTGGCTTCGTCCTGTTCGTCTACGGCAAGCGGCAAGCCCGCCTGCCGCACATGCTCGCGGGCGTCGCCCTATGCGTCTACCCGTACTTCGTCTCGAATCTCGTTGTTTCGGGGGCATTGGCCGTCGCCATCCTTGGACTCCTCTGGCTGGCGGTGGCGGCCGGGGCGTGAATCTGAAGTTCCTCGAGCGGAATCACGCACGTGGAATCTTAGCCGCTGTCGCGGTTGCCGGCAGGGACTCCGGCGAGCCGCGCGAGCGCGCAAGGCGCGGGGTCCGGCGGAGGGGGCCATCGGCGCATGCGCGTGGTTCGGAACCGCGAAGGGGTGCGAGGGTCATGGTCGCGGCGACAGTCCGAGCTTCTTCAAGCGCGAGGCCAGGGTGGTGGGCTTGAGCCCGAGCAACTCGGCCGCGCCTCCGCGTCCGTAGACGCGGCCATGAGTGGCCTCGAGGGCCGCCGCGATATTTTCGCGCTCGAATCGTCGAAGATCGGCTTCCGATACGACCGGCGCCCCGTGGCTCGGCCGAGGCAAGCGTCGGTAGCTGTCGAGCTCTTGCTGCAGTCGCCGAATTTCGTCGAAGGCGTGTTCGGCCGCCGTGCCCATGGACAGCTGGCCGGCGAGGATCTGCAGCATCTCGCGGCGTGCGGCCGTCACCTGTTTGCGCAGGAACACCCCCAACGCGCCCAGTACGCGCTCGCGATGCACGAGACGTTCAGCGATGAACCCCTCGATCCCTTCACGGCGTATCCACTCAGGGTCAGCTCCGCAGAGTTCGGAGTCGAGTGCGCCGATGGGGATCCTGCGCAACGCGCCCTCCAGCCGCGGGTCTGTATCGGTCGCCATCCCGGCCGAGGATCGCACCGCGATCGCTCCGAGGTGCAGGCAATGATCCGGGGCTTCGCAGCCGACGCCGTCGACGGCGCACGTGTCGCCGGGTCCGAGCACCCAAATCGCGGCGACCGCAACGTCATCACCACTCTCGACGAGGCGCCGCGTCACGAGCGCGAACAGCGCGGCCGAGCCGGGCGCTTTCAGCATTTGGAGAATCAAGTCCTTGAGTGCATCGAATGCGTTTTGCGATTCAGAGAACAACACGACTAGCAGCCTAGCGCGCCACTCCCCGCACGATCACGGCATTGAAACGCCAGGAGACGAAAATCGTCACCCGAGCGGCGCGGGTGGCGCTCCGTCAATTGTCCCGAAACGCTCCGTTTACGCTCGAGACATGAGCGCGATCGCGCGGACGTCATCGGAGATGCACCACGTACCATTCGCCGCGCCAGGAGATGAGCGATTTGACGACGTACGTTCGCTCGATACCATCGATCGCATATCGCAGTGTGGATCCGAATACGCGATAATAGCCAATCTTATTCCATTCCTCGCCTGGCTCGACCCAGCGAGCGCGGGATTCCGGCACGTCGAGGGCGACCCACTGGGCGCGGCCGGCGTCGTCACTGAGGCGAAGGTGCAGCGCGTGAATGTCCCGCCGGTACGCCGCCACGAGGCGCTGCCTCCAATCGGAAGCGGGGTTGGGGACGTCCTTGACCTGCATGTACGCCGCGAGAGGGAAGAAAAAGGGCATCCCGATGCCGGGGTCGTCTCGAACGATCGCGTCCCACAGGGCACCGGCTCTGGCGTCGAACGCTCGACCCGACGCTTGCGGCATGGCGCGCGTTTGGGGCAGCTGCCCGGGATCCGTGGTCGCGACGGGCCACGGGGGTGGTGGCGTCGCAGCGTTTCCGGGCGCGATGAGATTCGGGGGCGTCGACGCAGCAGGGTCCGGCGCGGCCCGAGGGGCCGGCAGATCGGGCACGGCAATCGACGGCGATGCGTCCGGCGCAGGCGGCTCGCCGAGAGAACACGCCGAGAGGGCGCCGACGGCGGCGAGCTTGAGAGCGGGGCGCATTCGGGCGCCATAGCAAGCCGAGCGCCGCCCTTGCCAGTAACGTTGACGTTCGACGACGCGAACGTTATCGAACGCGCATGCGAGTAGGCTTGACCTGCGGTACGATGAGCTTGGCGCTCCTGGCCACCCTTGGCGCCTGCAGAAGGCAAGACGATGCGCAGCAGCCCGCGGCGGCTGCCACCGCCGCCGCCCCGTACGGTACGTATCAGGGATATCCGCCCCCGCCGGCCAGCTACGGGCAGTACCCACAGCCCGCACCGGCCCCGACCTACGCACAGCCGTATCCGGCGGTTGCACCTCCGCCCCCCCAGCCGGCGGTCCCAGCCGCTCCACCCGTCTCGGCCCCTATCCCTACTCCGGGCGCATCCGGCCAGATGGCGGTGCCCGGTCCGGTCGCTTTCCAATGCCAGAACGACGTTCCGTGCGGTACGCACCATTGCAACGTGCAATACGGCAAATGCGCATTTCCGTGCCAGACGAACGCCGATTGCATCTCGCCGAATGCCTGCGTCCTGGGATTGTGCGTGCCCGCACCGCCCCAGCAGCACTGACGCGCCGGGCCGCCGAGCGCGTCAGTAGTTCGTCGTGACGAAGTCGGTCTTCGGATTCGCGGGCCAGCGAATACCGCGGACCGCGCGGTCGATGCACGCCGCGATGCTCCCG
Organism: Polyangiaceae bacterium; assembly: GCA_049521295.1. Lineage (GTDB taxonomy): Bacteria > Myxococcota_A > Polyangia > Polyangiales > Polyangiaceae > Palsa-1150. The sequence continues at coordinate 24,364 of JBEKOY010000025.1, forward strand.
CTCGGAGGCGACGTGGTAACGGTCACGCCGACGGGGGCGCCCATCCGAACGGCCACTCGGACCTGCACTTTCATATCGTCCGGAGCCCCACAGGAGACCACGAACGCTGCGTGGCGAAGAGGTGCCGCCAATTGGGCATTGGTAAGGTCGGGGCCTGTGGATTCGCCGCCCATCGAGAGCGACTCGTTGTTGCTGTTGAGCACCGCTTCGTAGCTCATCCCTCCCGAGAAGCCACCCCCCCCCCCGCCGGCACGCCCGGCGCCGCCGGGCCGCTTCCGTCCCTTGATGTCGCCGTTGACTTCGATCGTCCCTGGCCGATCTTTCGAAACGATGACGTCCTCATTTCGCGTTCCACGTCGGGTAAAAAACCACACCGCCAGCACGCCTGCGAGGGCCAGGACGCAGCTAACGGCCACGATGGTCTTTGCGAGGCCACGCTTCTTATCGGCGTCCACGGCTCGAACAACGGCCTTTTGCTGGGCCCGCTTCTCTCGAAGCCAGCCCGCTTGCTCCGCAAATGGGGCGAACTCCTCCCATTCGGCGATCGGGAAGTTTTGACCGCTGATCTCGTCACGTAGACCGTCGGCGTCGCTGAACGCGTGTGACGCGATCTGCTGCAAGAGCTCGACGGCAGTGAACGGACCGTGGTCCATCTTGTCGCGTTTCACGACGTAACGGGGACGGGGATCGCTCTCCAGTTGAGTCTTCAGAGCGGCGAGCCGAGACGTCGCGTCGTCGGCGGACCGTCGAATCGCCGATGCGGGCGAGGCCGCTTGCGAACGATCGATGACGGGCGCACCGAAGGGGTCGTCGCCGATGCGAGGCAACCGGGGCGCGTCGGGTACGGCATTAACGCCGCTTCCTTCGGCCGATGGTGGGAAAGCCTGCGGCTGCGGCACCGCCGAGAAACGGACGTCGATGCCCGCGTCGTAGCCCGGATCCATCCGGGCGGCTCCCGCTTGGGGTTGCGATGGGCTGTTGGGCGCCGAGATCTGGCACATGACGCTGGCCAACGCGCCGAGATCGGCCGGGCGCTGCGCACGGTCAGCGGCAACCGCGGCTCCGATGAGAACCTCCAACGCTTCGGGCAGTGTCGGATCGACCGAACGAGGGCGTATCATCCCCGGTCCGACGCCGTGGCCGGTGAGCATCTCATAGAGGATGGCTCCCATGGAGAACACGCTGGCGCATGCGTCGCCGGGCTCGGAGGCGCGCAGGACCTCGGGTGCGAGACAGCACCGATCGAACGGGTGCATGGGGGGGACCGCGAGGCCAGGTTCGATGCGGGCCACTCCGTCCGCGCCCGGTGCGATGGCCGACGGGTGAACGAGAAATCTTTCCCCCTGCGTATGCCGACGCTGCAGGTCGAGGCAAACAGGAACGATGACCGCGACAGCCTCGTCCATGGACATGCGCCGACCTTCGGCGCGGCGGGCGTCCAGCAGCGAGCGGAGAGTCATCGGCGCGGCGGGGGAAAGCGTGGAGTGCGCGTCGTGGAGAGCGCGCGCGTTCGGCATGGCCATGGGTCCCTCCAAGATACGGCACTCGGGCGGCGCCTCTCAATGTCTGCCTGAGGCGAAATTCTGGCTTGGGAATGGCTACATCCTCCCAGAATGTCATTTTATGACGACGCTTCAGACACGGCCCCTTGCCAGCTCGGCAACGACGGTCCGCCCCGCAATCACCTGCCCTGACAGCGCAGCCACCGCGCGGTCGAACGCCCCTCTGCGAACGCGGACGAAGCTCATACGGTCGCGCACCCGAACACCGCCGAGGTCACTGGAAGCGACACCGCGCTCGGAGAGAAGCTGCTGAAGGTCGTGGGCTCGCACGCCCTCGCGCGTACCCACATTGACGAACACCTGCACGAACGCTTCCCCCGGCGCCAGGTTCGATGCGTTGGCCGCCCCGTCCTCCTCACGGGAAGCCTCGTCGCGGGGAGCCTCGATGCGGGCTGCCTCGACGCGCGGTGCTTCGTCACGGGGTGCGGGCGGTGCGGGGAGGGCCGCGGAGGCCGGATCCGCTGCGACGGGCACGTCGAGGATAGGATCGTCGTCGTCGGCCTCTTTCGGGGGCTGCCAGCGGAAATTGGTGACTTCAACTTCGCTTGCGACGGGCGTCCGGGATCGAGGCGAGCTTCGCGCTTGCGCCTCCCACCCGCGCTTGCTCCGGTCCGGCGGCTTGGCCGAGGATGGCGCTGCCAGCGAAGGATCCGATTGGAGCGGAGACCCCCCGGACTGTCGCGCGGCCACGGGCTCGCGACCGACCTCGCCGATCGGGGTCGCGCTTGGGTCCGGTCGTCGAACGACCGGATTGCGCGCGCGCCTCGCTTCAGCGGCTTCGGTGGACGCATCGCCGCCGCGTGCGCCCAGGTGGTCGCGCAGCAAGCCGGCGACGATTCGCTCGCCATCATCGTGGGTGAACATCCGGCGCGCCAGCGACAGGTCATCGGGGTGGACGGCGCGGTTGGTGAACGCGTCGACGAAGAGCTGAACCACGTCCATTTCGGCCCGGGTCTTGAGCTCGCCGGCACTTGGAAGCTGCTTTTCCAACGGGCGAATCTTGTAGGTGAGTCGCAGCAGATACAGGTTTCCGATGTCCTTGGGCCCGACGATAGAAATGGCCGTTCCGGTGCGTCCAGCGCGCCCCGTGCGTCCCGTCCGGTGCACGTATTGCTCGGCGGTCTCTGGAAAGTCATGATTGATGACGTGTGTGAGGTGCGAGATGTCGATTCCCCGGGCGGCGACGTCGGTCGCAACGAGGAACCGCAGTCGGCCCTCCCGCGTCGCACTCATGACGCGCTCACGATCGTTCTGAGGGAGATCGCCATTCAACCAATCCGCGTCGAAGCCGCGTGCCTTGAGAGCCTCGGCGACCCGCAGAGTTTCATCGCGTGTGTTGCAGAATACGATGGCGCTTTCGGGGTCTTCGACCTCCAGAACGCGCACGAGCTGACCTATCTTGTCCCCCTCCCGCATCACATAAACATAGTGGGCGATCTGCAATGCGCCGACCTGATCGCTCGAGAGCGTAATGAGCTCCGCGTCACGCAGGTGGTTGTGCGCCAGACGCTCGATGTCCGGCGGCAGCGTCGCGCTAAAGAACATCCCTTGGCGATTCTTCGGCAGCGTTTCGATGATGGCGTTCAGCTCTCGTGCAAACCCCATCGAAAGCATCTCGTCCGCTTCGTCCAGAACGAGCGCGCGAATGCCGCTCGGGTCGAGCGTCTTTTGCCGCAGATGGTCGAGGACGCGGCCTGGCGTCCCCACGACGATGTGTCCCCCGGATTCGATCGCCTCGATCTGCTTGGTGATGGATGCCCCCCCGTACACCGGAACGACCTTGATGCCTCGAAATTGCCCGAGCTGTTCGACCTCACGCGACACCTGCAAGGCGAGCTCACGCGTGGGGCACAAGACGAGCGCCTGCACGGCCTTCGTCGCAGGGCGAACGACACGATCGACGATGGGCAATCCGAAGGCCGCCGTCTTGCCCGTGCCGGTGCGCGCCTGCACGACCAGGTTGCGGCCTTCGACAGCCGGCTCGAAGACAGCGAGCTGGACCGGCGTCGGATGCCGATATCCCATGGCATCGATGGCGCGGCGAACATCGGCGCCGAGCGGCAGTACGTCGAACGTCACCTCCGTCGGGCCGGATTCCGCGGGTAAAACATTGCGCTCGGTCATTGGACGCATCTATTAGCGCAAGTCGGTTGGTAGGTGCGCGAGCAGGTCGCGGCGTAGCGGTCCAAGCTCGGCTTGGCCGCGCCGGGCGACTTGCTCTCGTGCGGACCGGAGACGCTCGAGCGCGGCCCATGCATCCAAGCCTTCTCGGGACCCCGCGCAAGCCTGCGACACTCGCTCGGCCATACTCCCTGCGGACGGAACGGGGTCCCGCCCGATGGCGGAGCGTGTCTCATCGGGTTCACCCCACCAGCCTACCCCATCGCTCCCGCGGTCTAAGGCACCGGCTAAAACGCGCAGTCCGACGGCGCATGCGTGGTCCGTCGGGGAGTTCGCGCGCCACGTTCCGAGCCCCGCCGCGTTGCGACCGAACACCGCCGGAATGATCTGAATGGCACTCGCGGCGATGAACGCGAGTGCGATCAAAATGACGAGGCCGTGCGCAACGCGTCTGCCGCGTTGGCGCGCGCGTTCGACGATCTCGCCATCCGCGCTGGGAAGCTCGTCGGGCATGGCGCCGTCATGGTCGGCGCGAGCCCGTCTGTCAATGTGCTAGGAGCGGCCCATGATCATCGGCCGCGAGCTCGACGGTCACGTTGCCGTCGTGACGGGGGGAGGCAAGGGCATTGGGCGGGCGATCGCGCTGGAGCTCTCCGGTCGAGGCGTACGCGTGCTGGTGACGGGCCGTGATGAGCGTGCGCTCGGCGAGACCGTGGGTGAGATTGTGCACGGAGGGGGCCACGCCCGGCACGTCGTCGGCGATGTGCGGGACGAGGCGCACGTTCGGGCGGCGGTGGGGCGAGCCGTCGAGACCTGGGGGCGCCTCGACGCGGTCGTCGCCAACGCGGGGCGGACGGGAGTCGTCCGAATGGGGTCGGGTGGTTCAGACGGACTCGCGCGCCTACGCGACATCATCGATACGAATCTGCTCGGGACTGTCCACCTGTTCGACGCGGCCGTGGCTGCGATGCAGGGGCCCGGCCGGCTCGTGGCGATCAGCAGCGTCCTCGGAAAATTCGGGGTCGCAGGCCAAGCCGCCTACTGCGCCAGCAAAGCCGGCGTACACGGGCTTGTGCGGGCAGTTGCCGTCGAGGTGGGTCCACGCGGCATCACGTGCAACGCCGTATGTCCGGGCTGGGTTGAGACGGAGATGGCCCGCGCGCGCCTCCGAGAAATGGCGGCAGATGCAGGCGAGAGCGATGAAGCCGCCGCCCGTCAAGCGAAAGCGGCCGTGCCGCTTCGCCGCTTCGTCGACCCGGGCGAGGTCGCGCACCTGGTGGCCTTTCTGTGCGGCCCCGCAGCGGCTGCGATCACCGGTCAAGCCCTCTCGGTGTGCGGAGGAGCCACGCCGTTCGCCGGGTAGGGCGCTCCGCCGGGAAGGCTTGACCCCGGGCGACGTTGCCTCCATACGTCCTTCAAATCATTTTGAACGCTCCGACCAACGCCACCGTGTCTGCCGCGCTTCTTCGTGATGCCGCCGAGCGCGCCGGCGGCCGCGCGGCAGAGCGTCTGGCGCAGGTGCGGGCGCTGCTCGGCGAGGACATGGACGCCGTCGATCGGGCGCTCGCGCGATTGACCCGCGACGGGGTCTCTCCGGCGACCGATTCGGCAACGCATCTGCTCGAAGCCGGAGGCAAGCGGGTTCGCCCACTGACCGTCCTTCTGTCAGCCGCTTGCTTCGGTACGCCGTCTCGCACCGCACGTGAGCTGGCGGTCGTGGCGGAGCTCGTTCATCTCGCCACGCTGCTGCACGACGACGTCATCGACGACGGCGATGAGCGTCGCGGCCGGCCGACCCCACGGCGGGTCTGGGGGAACGCCGTCAGTGTGCTTGCCGGTGACTTGCTTCTGACGCACGCGCTTGAGCGCGCGGCTCTCGCGGCCCCGCAGGCCGTGCTCATCGATCTGTTCGTGACCCTTCGGCGATTGGTCGATGGTGAAGTCATCCAACTTCGCGGACGGATGTTTCTCGATGCGAGCGAGGACGTTTATTTTCGCATCGTTCATGACAAGACGGCGTCGCTCTTCGCGTGGGCGGCTCGCTCCGGCGCCGTCGTCGCAGGCGCCCCCGCGGGTGCGGCTGCGGCCTTGGCCGAGTTTGGTGCGCGTCTTGGCGTCGCGTTTCAATTGGTCGACGACGTGCTCGATTACGTGGGTGACCCGGGGGCCACCGGCAAGATGTCTCTGGCCGATCTGGCGGAAGGTAAGCTGACGCTTCCGCTCATTCGCGCGATCGCCGCTCGCCCTGCGCTCGTCTCCGACGTGGACGCGGCCCGCGCTGGAGACTCACGTGCGGCGTTGCAAGTCGCCGATGCCGTCCGCGCCTCGGGCGTCTGCGATTCAGTCCGCGTGCTCGCCCGCGACGAGACGGCGCGCGCCCTAGCGTCGCTCGACGCCGTGCCGCCGGGTGTTGCCCGAGATCTGCTGGGAGCCATCGCCCACGACCTCGCTTCGCGCGCCGGGTAGCGTCATCGTCGCGGCCGGACACGACGCGCTCGGCTCGACCGTGGACGCCGAAGCGGAGGGGCTCATTGGTTTGCCCATAGGACACCGTTTCTGCCGGATCTCCGCGCGTGCGGCCATACGTCAGTTTTCGCGCGATACGGTCAACTCGACGGACGCCGCCTCGACGCTGCTTGACGTCGGCGGCCTTGCCTTCGTGATGCGGATTCGGATGCTGATTGCAGGGCACTCCGCAAACAATCTCTCGACGATGCGACGGGCAAGCGTCTCGAGGAGACGGTAGCTGCGGCCAGTGCCCTCCTCGACGACGACCGAGGCGATTCGGTCGTAGTCGACGACCTCCGCACGGTCGTCCCCGCGCGGCAGCTTGGACGGCGGCAAAGACAGCTCCACATGAGCGACGAAGTCTTGCGGCAGGCGTCGCTCGGATGCCGAGGCTCCGTGCTTACTTCGGAACCGAACGCCGTCGAGGCGGATCCGGTACTCTCGCACGCTCATCGTCGTGGCGGCCTCAGTTGAGCTGGTTCTTGTCGGGCTTCTGACCTTCCAAGAAGACAGCCGCCACTTCGCGCTCGAGCGCGGACGCCAGTTCGGCATCCATCGCCTCGAGCGAGCCGGCCGCTCGTTCCACGTTTCGCTGGTAAACGAAGAGGCGAACTCGAGCGGGCGCCCCCTCTTCCGTGGGCGGCGTGTCGATCACGAGCAGGGCGCGCGGATCGACTCCGTCGACAACCAACTCGGCGCCGGGCAGGTCGACGACGTACACTTCGGAGCCCCGTACGTACCGCGCCAGGACTGCGTCGAGCTTTTCGATCGCCGTTCCGACCAGGGTCGTGAACGTCTCCGGACTGGGCGCCCAAACGGCCGGCCCGCGCGCGCCGTCGAGTGCCCGGGATCGCAGGAGCGCCTCCGTCGCTCCGCGAGCGTCGCCCTGCTCGTCGCGTACCAAGCCGAGATAGTAATGGGCGTCCGCGCTTTGCGGGTCGGCCCTGACCGCCTGCTCGATGAGCGGCGCCGCCTTGTCGATCTGGCCGAGCTCGTACCAGGCCCGGCCGATCAGAAACAGATAAGTTGGCCCGCCGACCGGTCCGTCTGGGAGCATCTTCATCGCCCGCTTCGCTTCCTCGTAGTCGCCCTTCGCCATCAATGCATCCACTTTGAGCAGAACGCAGTCGGCGACCTCTTCGTCTGTTTCAGCGTAGTCGAGCGCCTCCTCGATTTGTGCGATCGCGCTATCGTACTCGCCGAGCGGAGCAATCATCACCTCCGCCGCGTTGAGCATGGCCTCGAAGTAGGTTTCGTCGAGGGCAATCGCGAGCCGATAGTGTTCGAGTGCCTCTTCCGCTTCGCCGTCCAGTGCCGACGCGAACCCCATCAGATTGTGCACTTCAGGCGACTGCGGGTCGAGTTCCAGTGCGCGCCGGGCACAGGCGATTGCGCCCGCGGCGTCTCCCTTCTGGGCGAGATCCCACCCGCGGTCCAGGTGTGCGGTGAATTGGTCTTCCATGGGTGCGGACGAGCGCATTTGTCTGCCGGACGCCACGCCTCACGTCAAGCTGCCGGGTTGAAGCGCGGCGTACGGGTGAGCTGTAGGCCGATGGGCTCGTAGGACCGTGCGTCAATTGTCCGGGCACTGCGGCGGCTCCGCCTTCGGTCCCTCGCAGGTGCCAGGCCCCTTTTCGTGCACGACGACCCGCGTTCCAGGGGTGTCCTTGTTCGCGAAAACGGCATGCCAGCCGTCCGGCAGCGCCGGATCCGTCCATCCGAAGACCGCCTTGGCATCCCAAGGGGCAAGGTTGACGCAGCCATGGCTTTTCACCGAACCGAATGCCCCGTGCCAAAATGCGCCATGCAATGCATATCCGGCGTTGAAATACTCGATGTAGGGGACGTCCTCGATGGAGTACGGCCCGTCCGTTGCGGTGTCCGAATCGCCATCCATGGTCGCCGAGATGTGCTTCTCGCGGATGCGGAAACTGCCCGGAGGGGTCTCGTGTTCGTTTCGTCCGCTCGAAACGACCGTGACGAAGACGGGCGCCGCGCCTTCGAAGGCCACGAGGGTCTGTCGCTTGAGATTGACATCGATCCATTTCTCGCGCTCGCCGAGCTTGTCCGGCGGGGGACCCGGCTCCGTCTTGGTGGCGTCGATCGCGCGCAGCCACCAGCCTTCGTCGGTCTCCCAGAACTCGTAACCGTTTGCGCGCGCCTTGTCTCCGGTGAGTCCGACTGCGTCGAACCGGTCGAGAGCACCGGGAGCCACGGACGCGTGCTTCCTTGCGTCGTCGAGCATCCAGCGCTTGGCGAAGTAGTTCAGGATGAAGCCGACGGGAAGCTTGTCGATCCGGCGCGACGCGACGTTCTTGGTCGCGAACGTAGCGGCGTCCTTGCCGAGCCAAACGCCGTGAAATTCGGTGACCGGCTTCGAAACGAGAATTCGGTCGGCTGGAGCGGAGAGACCGGCGATCGTCTTCCACCACTGGGTCCCTCCGACGTCGATCTCGTGGTCGAGCGACAGATAGAACCCTTTGACCATCCGGCGTGCGATCGGGCCACCGCTCTCTTGCAGATCCTCCAGTGTGATCTGCGGTGGACCCCCGTCAGGAATCTCTTTTTCCCACCATGGAATGTCGGCGTCTTCCAAGGCCCCCGGGTCGGAGACGCCTGAGTCCGCAATGCTGGTCGCGAGGCTCGCGGGGGCATACGTGCGGTCGTCGTCGACAATCTTCGGTTTTTTTGGTTTGAAGAGCCATGGTTCGAACTTCTTGCGCTGTTCGCGCGAGGGCACCGAGCGATACAGCGGCGTTCCATTCCAGAGATTGACGCCATAGAGGTACGGTAGAGACCCGTCGAGGTTCGGTGCCTTCGCCAGCTTGAACTTGGGGTGATCGAGGTCCATCGTTGCGAGCTTGCCGCAAATGAACCCACCCGACACGAGCTCGTACCAACCTTCGGCACAATTGGACTTCTTGTGAACCTCTGGAATCACAGGCGCTCGTTCGCCATATCTCAAATAGCCCAGGCGCACGGACTTGCTGTCATGCTCGCCTCTCCGATCGTTCGGGGTCTCCATTTCGCTCCAGATGGGCGCCTGCAACACGATCGCGCCGATCCATGGACCGTCGTAGGATCCTGCGTCGGCGACGGCTCCCGCGCTCGGCGCGAGACCCGCGTCCGCCAGGACCGGGCCCGCCGAGGACGGGGAAGGCGGTTCGACGCCCCTGGATAACGTGCGCGGCTGCCTGCAAGCGATGGTCATGGAGGCGAACATCGACACGACGATGGCGAACGACGCAGGGCGACGGCAAACCATGAGGATGCTAACGCAGCTCTCTCATAACGCGTTCGTGGCGGGTCATACCACTTCTCGGCCCTGCACCACGGCCTCCGCCTGGCCTCCCGATTCGAGGACATGAAGACCGGCTTACTGCGAGGGTGAATCCGCGCGTGAAGGAGCTTACGTGACTGAGGAGGGGACGAGGAGGGCCCTCGCCGAAGAAACCGCGCGTGCTGCGCCGACCACGCCGCACGCGACCCTACGCGTCGGGAAAATGGCTCGCAGCGGGCCCGAGCGCTTCTGGTCGCGCCGGCCCGTGCGCATCGCGTCGGTGGTGGCTCTGGCTGTCTCCGCCGGCCTGCATGCCCTGCTTTTTCCACTCGAGCTGAACCCTCTCGAAATCACCGATGTGGAGGGGGAGGCGTCGATCGCCATCGACGTTCTCTCCGCAGTCGACGTGTCTCCGCCCGAGCAGACGCTTCGGTCCGAGGGTTCGCCGGCCGAGCCGCCTGCGGTTGATGACGGCGAGCAGGGGCGCAGACACGATGCCGGCGTCGGGCGAACAGGGGTTCGCGACGCGGCAGCGACAAGCGCAGACGCTTTCTCGCTCGAGGCGAGCGAGGTGGGCGACGCAGCGATCGCGCGCTTCGATGCGGGGCCCGCACCCGATGCCGAAGCACTGATCGGCGCCCTGCAGACGGATCGAGTTCTCGTCATGCTCGTCATCAGCGCGGAAGTGATTCGCAAGAACCCCGTCGGCGCGACCCTCGGCTACATTCTTCGAGCCCTGCCTCAATGGGACCAATTCATGGCGGGCACGACTCTCGATCCCGTGCGGGATATCGATTGGATCGTCATCAGCGGTCCTTCGCTCGTCAATACGGAGCGCGACGTGGTGCTCATCCATTATTCGGCGCCGGACGCGACGATGGATCGTGCGGTTGCGGCGATCGGCCGCAGAACCAGGGGCGGCGGCTTCATCGACGCGGGAGTTCGTGGGGTCAAGGCAACGCTCGCCCACGCCGATCGCGCCGATCGCGTCATTCTCCGCCCGCAATCCCGAGTGCTCGCCATAGTGCCTCCGAGCGCCGCGTCAAGGGTGGCTCGCCAGCTCGTCGGAGCCCGCGTGATGCCTCCCATTCGGGAGGGTGACGCGGTGTATATGCGTTTCGTCAGCCCTCACCGCGCCATTGCCGATCTGCCTGATTCCATCCACGAATTGAGGTTGCGCGTCGTGCCCGGCGCCGACGAAGGAGCCGACGTGTACGTCGACGGTGATACGGACGATGCGGTGGCAGCAGCCGCGGCTGCCGCGCAGGTCGCACGATTCGTCCGGCGTCACAACGACACGCTCACATCGCTCGTCACACACGGCCTCCTCGACCACGTCGAGACTTCGTCCGAAGGCTCGTCTTTGAAGGTCCACCTGACCGTCACCCGCGATCAGATCGCCACACTCGCCGCGCTCGTAGGAGACGTGTTGGGCGTGCAGCCCGGCGAGGCCCGTCCGGCGACCACGCCGTCCGACCGGCTTGGCGCGCCGCCCCGGCTCCGCTAGCTTCGCGTCCGTCATGCGCCGGTTTTCATGGCTTGTCCTCGTCTCTTTCGCGGCGTCGTGCTCGAAGCCGGTCGCCGAGCCCAAGAGCGATTTCACGCCGGCTGCCCCGCAAACCGTGCCCGAGGGGCCCACGAAGCTCGAGATGGATGACCAAGTCGTCGGCACGGGCCGAGAAGCGAAGACCGGGGATACGATTCACGTGCAGTACACGGGGACGCTCATGAATGGCCAGAAGTTTGACAGTTCGTACGATCACGGGAGCGAGCCGTTCACGTTCACGCTGGGCAGAGGCGAAGTCATCAAGGGCTGGGATCGCGGAGTCGTCGGCATGAAAGTCGGCGGCAAACGAAATCTTACGATTCCTGCGGACCTCGGTTACGGCGAGAGTGGAAGTCCTCCAGCGATCCCGCCGAACGCCGGGCTCAAGTTCGAAGTGGAGCTCGTGGGCATCGATTGATTCGTTGCCGTCGATCGTGGCCGTGCCCGCGGCCGGCCGCCGCCCACTCCGCGTCGACGTCAGCCGGCTTCTCGTCGTCAATGGGGTCGAGTTCGCGTACGATGGAAGACGATGCTGAACCCCAATATCCTCTACGCCGTGATGGCTGGTGTCATCGTCGGGCTCGTAGCCTGGGTCGTCGCCGTGTGGGTGAGCTCGGACAAACCCGCGCGGCGGTAGCGTCGCTTCGCAGCGGGCACGCTCGACGTGGGCGCAGTCCCCCAGGTCAGAGGGTAAACGCTTCGTTCATCAGGATCTTCTGCTCCAAATCGTGTGCGGCCTTGCTTCCCGTTGCCGGGCTAGCGCTCTCCGCGCGCGAGACCAGCGCGATCGGATGACGACCCGCGAACATCTCGTGCTTGCGCGCGTTGATGAAATACCATGCGCCCATGTTGCGCGGCTCCTCCTGAACCCAAACGAGCGGCGTTCCCTCGGGGTATCGACGGAGCGCATCCATGAGAGCGCCGCTCAGGGGATAGTATTGCTCGAGCCGAACAATCGCCACGTCGTCGCGCGCGCGACGTCGCCGCTCCTCGGCGAGATTGTAGTAGACCTTGCCGCTGCAGAGGACGATGCGGCGTGTCTTTGCCGGGTCCACGACGTCATCGGGAATGACGCGCTGGAACGATCCGAACGCGAGCTCGTCGAGCGAGCTGGTGGCCTCGGGATGTCGTAAGAGCCACTTCGGAGTGAAGACGACGAGCGGCTTGCGCAGCGGACGGTTCACTTGACGCCTCAGCACGTGGAAGAACTGCGCGGGCGTCGTCAGGTTGCAGACCTGGATATTGTCTTCCGCCGAGAGCTGCAGGAACCGCTCGATGCGTGCACTGGAGTGCTCCGGGCCTTGGCCCTCGAACGCGTGGGGCAGCAGCAGCACGAGTCCCGACAGGCGCGACCACTTGTCTTCCGCCGACACGATGAACTGGTCGACGATCACTTGTGCGGCGTTCACGAAGTCGCCGAACTGAGCCTCCCAAACGACCAGTTTGTCGGGCCGATCGAGCGAGTACCCGTACTCGAAGCCCAGCACCCCGGCCTCGCTGAGCGGCGAATCGTAGATCTCGAACCGCCCGACACCGGTCGTTCCGTCGCCCAAGTGCGCGAGCGGCGTATACGGCTCTCCCGTCTCTGTGTCGAAGAGGACCGCATGGCGATGGGAGAACGTTCCGCGCCTCGAGTCTTGCCCGCTGATGCGAATCCCGTGGCCCTCGAGCAGGATGGACGCGAAAGCCAGATGCTCCGCCGTCCCCCAATCGAGCGGCTGACCATCCAATCCCCGCAGTCTGCGCTGCTCGAGAATCTTGAGCGCTTTCGGGTTCGCGTGAAATCCGGGCGGCATGGTGGCGAGCTTGTCGAGCGCCTGGCAGAGCGTCTCCTTTGAAAACGCGGTGGACACCTCGGGGACGTTCGCGTCGAGGCCGCCCCGATAGGGCGCCCACACACCGCCCATCGCCTCCGGCATCTGGTGAAAATCCCCCTGACGCGCTTCCTCGAGCGCGCGCTCCAACGTGGCCCTGCGCTCTTGGGCGATAACGTCCGCTTCTTCGCGCGAGACATGGCCCGCCTTCACCAACCGGGCGACGTAGACTTCGCGGACCGTAGGCTTTTTGTCGATGAGCGCGTACATCCGCGGTTGCGTGAAGCGCGGCTCGTCACCCTCGTTGTGGCCGTACTTCCTGTAGCAGTACATGTCGATGACCACGTCCTGCTTGAACCTTTGTCGGAATTCGATCGCGAGGCGCGTGACCTGAATGACCGCCTCGGGGTCCTCGCCATTCACGTGGAACACGGGGACGCGGAGCATGCGCGCGACGTCGGTGCAATACCGGGTGGATCGTGAATCGACCGGCAGCGTAGTGAATCCGATTTGGTTGTTGACGACGAGGTGGATGGTTCCGCCTGTCGTGTAGCCTTCGAGTTGTGCCAAATTCAGCGTTTCGGCGACGACACCCTGACCCATGAATGCCGCATCCCCGTGGATGAGCAAGGGCATCGTGCTCTTCCGTTTTCTTCGATCGATTTTGGCGCGCACGCGCCCCTCGACCACCGGATTCACGAACTCGAGATGACTCGGATTGAAGGCCATCGAGAGGTGAATCGGCCGTCCGGACTGCGTGACGACTTCGCTCGAGTATCCGAGATGGTATTTGACGTCGCCGGCTCCAAGGAACCGCTCGGGCTTCTTGTCATCGAAGGCTGCAAAAATCTCGCGCACGTTCTTGCCCATCACGTTGACAAGCACGTTGAGCCGACCCCGGTGGGCCATGCCGATCACGAGCTCCTCGATGCCGTGCTGCCCTGCCGATTCGATCAACAGATCGATCATCGGAATGACACTCTCGGCGCCTTCCAGCGAGAATCGTCGTGCCCCGCCGCCGTAATTCTTATGGATGAATTGCTCGAAGATCTCGGCCTCGGTCAGCTTGGTGAGGATTCGAACGAGCTCCGTGCGGTCGAGAGATGCGTGGTTGCCCGTCGACTCCATCTGCTGCTGCAGCCAGAGACGCTGCTCGGGCTCTCCGACGTGCGTGAACTCGACGCCAATCGACGAGCAGTACGTTTCACGAAGGTGGGCGACGATTTCGCGCAGCGTCGCCCGCTCCGGGAAGCCGCTCATACCGGCCGTCGAAAACGTCTTGTCGACGTCCGCCTCGGTCAGTCCGAAGTTCGACAGTTCGAGCTCCGGCGCGATGGGCGGTCGACTGCTGAGCGGGTCGAGATGCGCGGACAGATGACCCCGAACGCGGTATTCGTTGACCAAGTGTGCTACGCGACTCTGCAGCTCCGTTGCAGCAATGACCGTATCGCGGACGGACTCTCGGTAAGACGCTGCCGAGGACGTTGCCGTGCGCGATGGCGTCGGAGCGGCTGCGCCATTGCCATTGCCATTGCCCCCATTGCCGTTGGCGTGGGCGGCCCACCCATTGCCCTTCGGCGTCCCCGGCGATGCCGGGGTCGTCCCCTCGAAGAAGCGGCGCCACCCGTCTTCGACCGATTGCGGACTCTGCACCCAACGCGCATGGATCTCTTCGACGTAACCTGCGTTAATCCCGAACTCCTCGAACATGGGTCTCCAGTGCTTCGCGCTCCGCGATGCGCGACTGTGCCAGGCCGACTTCGGTGCATTGCACCGATACAGGCCATAGCGCCTGCTCGCACGCACTTCCAGAGCAGAGTCGGTCGTCAAGCGATGCGACCGCCCAAGAGAGGTGGCACCGTGTGGACAATGGGCCACCGCGGCGGCTATGTGACCCCTTGCTAGGATGCTCGAAACGGCAAAACGCGCCGGTCGGCTTACGAGAATCGGGGGGCCGACTGGCACGACGAAGCTCGCGAAGCGATACTCTTGGGTCGACACCCGAGGCTGTCAAGCAAGCGGGCATCCCGATCTCGAGTCGCTGCGCGCCGAGCGTGTCCCCCGCACATGGTACAAGCGGGACGCGCTCGTCGTCGCCCGCGCTCTCATCGGGTGCTTGCTGGTGCATGAGCGAGGCGACGCACGGACGCCGCGGGTCGCTCGAATCGTCGAGACCGAGGCCTATCGGGGTCCCCGGGACTTGGCCTGCCACGCACGCGCCGGCCTCACGAAACGAACGCGATCGCTGCTGGGTGAAGAGGGTCATGCCTACGTGTTCCTCGTGTACGGCATGCATCATTGCTTCAACGTGACCTGTCGAGGAGCAGGCCACGGCCACGCGGTCCTCGTGCGGGCGGGCGCGGCGGTGTGGGGTATCGAGCCCTCAGAGCGCCTCGATGGCCCGGGTCGCTTCGCGCACGCGATGGAGATTACCCGAGCGCTCGATGACACCGACCTCACCGGATCCACCCTTTACGTTTGCTCTCGTCGCGCGAAGCGCGTGCGTCTAGCGACCACGGCACGGGTTGGAGTCGCATACGCGGGCGCTTGGGCGGACGAGCCGTGGCGGTTCTTTGAGGCGAACAGTACGCACGTCTCGAAGCCGACCAAGAAATCCATCGGAAGGCCGCCGTCGTTGGGGTGAGCGGGGGCCACCGCGGCATCGCACGCATGGGCGTACGGCAGGGCTCGACCATACGGGATCCTTCGCCCTACGCTTCAGACGCGAGACTTCGCGGCGAGCGATGGGTTCCGCGGCTCGGTCGCGGCCGCCTCGAACGGATCCATGCGGCAGCTTCCCTGAAACTCGACTCCACGGTCGATGAAGAGCGAAGGGGAGTGCAGGTTCCCGACGACTTTTCCGGGGGCATGGATTTCAATGGCGGTCTTTGCGCGGATGTTGCCATGAACCACGCCCCCTCGCACGATGACGGTGGCCACGTCAATCTCGGCATGGACGTCGGCTCCCTCTCCGATGACGAGGGTATCTTCGCTGCCGATCTCGCCCTTGAAAAGGCCGTCGATGCGCACGCGCCCTTCGAAATGGAGTTTTCCTTCGAATTCGGTCCCCCGCCCGAGCAAGGCGGTAATTTCCGCGGCCGGGAGCTGCTGTTCCATGGTCTGGGCGTACCAGGCGGCGGGCTTTCCGGGCAACTTCGCCAGCGGGCGCGCGGCGGCCGAGCGGATCGACGTCGCGAGCGAGTTCGTGTGCACCCAAGGCGACGGGTGGGCCGAGCCCACCAAAGTTCGCAAGTGACGGCGCCGTCGTGCTCTAATTTTTGGCCATGCGGTACTCGGCGCGCGCAGCCTGCATCGCTCTCGTGGCCCCGCTGGCGCTGAGTCCGATGGCGTTGGGCTTTGCCCAAGACTCCGTCTCGGCCGTACCGGGAGCGAGCGCGTCGACCCCGAATGCGGGTCCGTCTCGCGCACCGTCGGGACGACGCGCTCCGGTTCGGTCCGGACGCCAACGCCCGGCGCCAGCAAACGCGATGCTGTCTGGCTTCGAGACGCTCGCCGATGGATCCACGAGGCTGTTCGTCGAGCTTTCCCAGCCGATCACGTACGAAACGAAAATCGAGCGCGCAACGATCACCTACGTTCTCAAGGGGGCCCGTGTGGGTCGGCGCAACGACTACAATCCACTCGTGACCGTGCACTTCAACACCCCGGTGACGAGCGCCCGGCTCGCCCTTCACGGACACGACCTTTGGTTCGTCATCGCCCTGCGTGCCTCCGTGACGCCCGTCGTGACCTTCGATCCAGGCAAGGACGGGGGCTCCATGATGCGCATCGAATTTCCAAAGGGGGACTACGTTCCGATCGCCTCGGGCGTGGATTCGGATTCCACCGGTACGGCCGGGTCATCGCCCAACGAGCGCGCGTCGCCCGGCGACGAGACCCGGTCGGGTCGCTGATTCGGTTTGCGCACGAGGGGCGGAAGGGAGCACCTCACGCATCGCTGGATCGCGTCCGCTGCGGCGGCGGTTGTTCTCGGAACGGGGCGATGGCTCTTGGCCCAACCCACGGCTTCTCCGGAAGCCGTTCCCGTTGCGTTTGGTGCTGACGAAATCAAATTCGATGCGCAATCGCAATCCGTCGACGCGTCGGGGCACGTACGCGTCGACGAGCCGCCTTTTCATGTCACGAGCCACGAGCTGCGCCTTCGACGGGTCCCGATGGGCGTGGTGCTCGAGGGGCAGGGGGTACTCGCGTTTTGCCCGTGCCTCGGGACCCCGCTTGCCGTGCGCTTCTCGGGAGCCACTCTGGCGCCCCCGCACGACGTCATTCTCCGCAATCCCGTCTTGCAGGTTTTCGGCATACCCGTGGCGTGGCTGCCCGTCGCCTGGCTCCGATCTCCAGGACGAATGGGGTTGCTGCCACCCGACCTTGCGTGGCGCGGAGCCGATGGCTTTTTTGGGGGCGGCGGTGTCCACGTTCCATGGGTAGAGGGCGAACCGCTTAACGGTCTCGACGCGCGCGCGGGTGGATACGTCGAGGGAGGCGTCGCAGCGGACGTAGCGGTCCGCACGACCATGACCGCCACGCAGGTCCACTGGGATCGGCTTCACGGCGAAGATGGAGTTGCGGTTCGAGCCAGCGGCGCAGAACCAGTCGAGCCCGACGGACGCGGTCCGTCAGCCGCTTGGGAGATCGAGGCGCTGCGCGGGGCGCGCGCAGTTCAGGCGGTCACGGACGTCGACACGGCGGCGCGACCCTTCGATCGAGCGCAGGCCCAGGCCGAGTGGCGCCAGAGTGGGTGGATGATGGCATCCGGTATTCGAGCGGTCGGGCTACGTGGCGCTGGCGGACTCGACTTTGCGAGCGGTCCACTGGTCGCCATCCATCGCGCCGATGCCCTGGGGTGGGTGGGGGCTTACGACGTGACGCTCGAAGGCGGACAAGTCGCGGGGGCCTCCGCCGCACCGGCTGCGGCTCTCGCGGCGACAGTGCACAACGCGACAAGCTTCGCGCGCGGGCAGGGAGGGACGCTCCTGGCGACCGCCATGGGCCCAACGGCCGCTACGCTCGCACTTCGCGCGTTCGGCGAGGCGGCCGACAACGGGACGCTGGCCGGAGTAAACGGCGCTGCGCAAGCCAGAATCGCCATAGGCGTACCGCTCGCACGCACCTACGCTTCCGCCGAAGCCGCTGATCCGTGGGTGCACCGTACCGAGCCGCGACTGGAAATAGCGGCAATCGCCACCCACGCGAGCGACGTTTTCGTGGGGCCTGCCGGCCGGGGAATGGCGGTGCCGAGCGGGACCGCATGGGTCGGCGATTTGGGGTGGTCGAATACCCTCGGTCGGTGGGGGTCTCGCGCTGCGGCCGACGTCGACTTCGCCGCAGGCGCGGTCGGACACGATGGGCAGGCCACGGCTGCGGTTCGTGCTCGCGCGACAATTGGAGGGCCGTGGTTTGCTTTCCGAGCCGATGCCGGACAAGCGTTCGCACCGTCCGCGGGTGTCGGGACCGCTGTCGTCGCCGGCATGCGCATCGGTGCAGGGTCGGGGATGCATCTGGCCATGAACGTGGCGGGACGGGAAGGCTTGGACCCGCTTGTCGCTCGGGCTCTCGCCGACCCAACCATCGAACCGTCGAGCGGCTTTCTCGCATCCCCCGGTTGGACCGGAGGGGCACGCGCATCCGTTCCGATTGCGGCTCCGATCACGGCACGCGCCGGGGCCGACGTGAAGCTCGACCGAGGTGAGCTCGTCGCCGCCGTCGCGGCGCTCGAGTTCCATGACCCCTGCAACTGCGTGATCCTTCGAGCGACGGGCGCCCATCGGGTCGGCCGGGCGGGCGTCGACGCATGGATATCGGTCGATTTGCCGATCGCACCCGCGCACTAAGCGCCCCGGGTCCCCCCTATCGCATGCCAAAACGGCGGCGCTACGTTCCCGAGTCGTCGCCGCACAAGCGCTCGATGAGATACGAAGCGACGTCGGTGGGGCTCGTGCCCGGACCGAATCCCGCATCGAATCCAAGCTCCAAGGCGAGCGGGTGGTCCACTCGCGGACCCCCAAAAAGCAAAATGAAGGCGTCACGCATTCCCGTCCGCTTCAGCAGATCCACGAGCGCGCGCCCGTTTTCCTTGTGACAGTTGCGTTGTGTGATGACCTGGCTCACCAGAATCGCATCGGCGTGCAGCGCCAGAGCCCGAGCGACCAATTGCTCATTTTCGACTTGTGCGCCGAGGTTGAAGACTTCGAATCCCTTGTAGCTCTCGAGCCCCTTATTGCCCGCATATCCCTTGTAATTGAGGATTGCGTCGATGCCGACGGTGTGCGCGTCGCTACCCGTGCAGGCACCGACCACGATGATCCTGCGTCCAAGCCGCGTCCGGATGCGCTGCTCGATTTCCTCTCGCTCCAGCCGTTCCGTCCGGATTTCGGACACGTTGACCGTCGACTCATCGACTGCGTGCCGCGAGTGGCCGTAGACCACAAAAAACGAGCAGCCCTCCGCGCAGGCCTCCATCGTGGCGATGAGAGGGTCGGCTAGGCCATGCATTTCGGCGAATCGCTTGGCCGCCTCACGACCGCGTGGGCTCGGAGACATCTGAAGAACGAACGACATTTGCACCATGCCGTCGCCCTCGCGGTCGCCGTATGCGCGCAGTTGCCTGGGAGGGCCGGCGTTTTGCATGCGACGGTATGGGTAGCGTGCACCGCGGAGCGCATTCCTGCAAATGAATGGCACGCGAGTCGGACGGCGGTTGCGCCCCGCCCTGTCCCGTCCCCGGCGTCGATGGGACCCTCAAACCACCTTGCCGTCGGACAAGGGGGGAGTCACTCGACAGGGTTCGCTGCGAGCCGGGAACGATGCTTACGCGAGGGTTCGGGCCTTGGCCGTCGAGCTCTCCTCCAACGCATCGAGCAGCGGGTTGACATAATCCCTATCGCGCCGGATGACGCCGCCGTAACCCTTGCCGCCGGTGCGTGTTCGCTTGACATCGGCGAATGCGCCCGCGCCGATCGCATCCCAGATCGAGTCACGCTCGACCGCGACGAGCAACTCGAGGGCTTCGTCGAGCACCTGCACGGCGCGGCGCGCCACGATGCCGTCGGTCCTGAACTCAATCTCGTCGCCGAGGTGCTTGCAAGCGTTATAGACATAGCGGGTTGCCTTCAGGGCGAGGTAGCGGTCCATCAGCAGGGGGTTGTGAATCGCCTCGCTGAACATGCCCAAGAGCTCGACGGTCTGCTTCGTCGTGACCCCGACGAGATCGAATAGAGCATCGTGCACATGAGCAAAGAAGATGTCTCCCGTCTTGTGTTTGGTCGGCGGCATCCACTTGATCGGATGGCAGTCGAAAATCTGTCGGATGAGCTGCGCCTGCGCAATTTCCAACAAGAACGAATCCTCGAGCCACGGATCGATCTCGTACGCGTGGCCCAGCCCCATCTGGGCAGCCCGCAGGCCAGCGCGAAGTGCGAACGCCTCGTTGATGAACTGGCTCGCGAGAACGGTGTGCGCTTTTTCGACCGCATTGGCGGTCGTTAGGTAGTTGTCCTCCCCGGTATTGATCATGATGCCGGCGCGCGCAATGAACCGACGCGACACGTATTGATCGACAAATGTCCTGCACATATTGATGTCGCGAAACAGAATCCCGTACATTGCGTCGTTGAGAAGCACGTCGAGCCTCTCGACGGCGGCCATCCAGGCGATCTCGGCCATACATAGGCCCGACGAATAGTTCGCTTGGAGCACGTAGCGGCCACTGGCCTGGCTGAACTCATTCAAAGCGCGTCGGATGATCTGGAAGTTCTCCTGGGTCGCGAACGTTCCGCCGTAGCCCTCGGTCGTGGGCCCGTGCGGGACGTAATCGAGAAGAGACTGTGCCGTGGCCCGAATCACGGCCACGACGTCGGCACCGGCGTGGGCCGCGGCCTTCGCTTGCACGGCGTCGTCGAAGATATTGCCCGTAGCGACGATCACGTACTTCAGCGGCGTGGGCCCGGTTGGGACGCGACGCTTCAGTTCCTCTCGCTCGTCGCGTGCGGTGTCGATGCGGGCGAGAGCGGCTTCGGTGGGGTCCACGAGGACGCGGCGCACGGCATCGGGACCCGGCTCGCTGTCGCCTGCGTCGAGTTCCGCCGAAAATGCCAGGTGCTCGGCCGCGCTCTGCGCGGTCTTTGCCCCCCTAAGAAGCGCCCGACCCAAAAAGAAAGCGATGCCCCGTCCGAGCAACCCCGCCTGCGCGTAGCGATCGATCGCCGTGTTGACGAGAGGCACACCCTCCGGGTCGACGCCCTCGGCGCCATAGGCGCGCAGGATCGTGCGCTCGACTCCGACTGTCGTGTGCATGTCGATGTAGCGCTGCACGTCGGCCGCGATGCGCTCGGCGATGTCGCGGCAGCGCATGACCTTGCCGGCATCCATCGGAACCGTAGCCATCGACGAGATTTGCCACACCCGGATTCAATTCATCAAGAGCGCAGCAGCGAATGTGAGTATGCCTCCGGCAACGAGAGACTGTCCCAGTCGAACGCCGGCCCTCTGCGAGTCGACCCACGCGAGGTGGCCGAGCCCAGCCGTGAGCGCCAGGGCCGAAACCATGAGCAGCGCGAGAGTTGCCGTCGGCGGAGCCTCCTCGTGCTGCAGGGCTGCGAGCATGCTCGTCCGTGCGTCCCTTGGGTGCGGAACGTCTGACCGCCGCCCTGCGACGCGCGACAGCCCATCTTCGGCGGCGACTCGCCACCGGGCGCTGTTCGAGCCGATCCCTCGCGTCGCCAGGGCTGCCGACCGAAGTGAGCCGTACGCAAGGAGCGCGGTGTCGTCGTCGCCCCGCCGCTCGGCGTCCAACCCGATCGCTTCGAGCCGGCGGCGCGCTCGCGACGGCCAAGGGCTGCCCGGCGAGCTCGCCTGAGCTGCGCTGCGTGCATGACGGATCGCGTCGAGCCAGTTGCCGAGGGCCGACGCGGCGTCCGACTCGCTCACCTCATCGCGACCGATGACGACTTCGCGCGCAGCCAACACGCTTAGTGCCGTTGCGGCAACGAACGACGCGAAGAGGGCGGCGCGCCCGAACGGCGCTCCGCCCCACGCTGTTCGGATCATGAGAAGTCCCGCCTACCGAACGCGAGCGCTCCGACGACCAGAAGTACGATGGCGTAGGCGAGGGCGTAGGCTCCGGCGCGCCCTACATAAGACCACACTCGATCGTCGGCGACTTGCCCGAGAAGCAGGGACCGCGCGGGAACGTAAGCGTGCAGGTTCGGGAAAACGTGCGCGAGCATTCGGCCTGCTCGGGCAATTTGGGCCCCGAACGTCTTGGTGGGCAGGTGAGCGAGGCTGTCCGCGGAGCGCCCGATGAGAAACACCATGAACGTAAAGGTGGCCGTTAGAAACGGCGACGAGAACGAGGCGAACAACGTCGCCACGGCGGCCACGATGCTCACCTCGAGCACGGCCAGTACCGCCGAGACCGTGACGAGCTGTCGCTCACCGAACGAAAAGGACGCTTGCGTCCAGGCGATGGCCGCTACCGCGATCGACCAGGGGATCGCGACGAAAACTCCCGCGTGTCGGAAGCGTGCGATGCATCCGGCCAGAATCAGGACGACGCCAGCAGTGACCGCGCCGATTCGGAGCCCGGGTGCCCCGGCTTCGAGCGCCAGGACGAGCAGCACCGCCGCGGACTCGATGCCGACGAAAACGACGACCGTCAGCACAGTGCCGACGTACTTGCCGACGAGATACTCCCATCGGCGAATGGGGCGGGACAATATGGGAAATACGGTCTTATACTCAACTTCTCGGTACAGCGACGTTGAGCCGAGCACGATCGCAATGACGACCCCATAAAACGAGAGAGAGGCGCCCCCAAGATCGGCGACGACACGCTCTTCGTTGTGCAGCGACAGCGACGCCACCACGAGCGAATACGCGCACGTCATCAGCCCGAGCCCGAACACCGAAAGCAGAACGCGAGCGCGAACGGCTTCGCGGTACGTGCTGAGCGCGATGATCGAGACCCGTGTAAGGGCCGCCAGAGGTGCGCGAACCGTCACCTCGAAGCCCTCACACTCGTGGCACTTCGTTCGAGAAGCAGATCGCGAACGCGATCGGGCACCGTGAGCGCCACGGCACGCACGCGCTCCTCGAACAGATCGCGAAGAAGCCCCGGGCCCATGTCGATGAGCACTCCGTACGTCACCAGCGTTCGGCCGTCGGGCCGGGGAACGGCACGAAGAAAGCCCCATGCATCCTCGATGTCGTGTGGACGCCGCGGATCCAGCCAGAAACGAACGTTGTGAGCCTCGCGCCGGACGCGAATCGTATAGGTCGCCTGCAAGAGCGGCGTCCCGTGGGTCATTTCCACGAGCGCGTCGCCCCCCTCGGTTCCCACCCTGCAGGCGGACCGCGCCTTGGGCATGATGCGCCGCCACGCTTCGTCGTTCACGAGAAGCGCTTCGAGGTCCGCAGGCGAAGTATCAAGTATCGCGTAGGCCACGCCGCCGACGTAGCGTCGCCCATTGCGCTCGATCGACTCGGTTCGTACGACGGTCTCCGCTCGGGCCAGCCGATCGGCCTCGGCAGGGGTCAGGCCATCGGCCCGAGCTCCCCACGCGGCCAAAAGCACACCGAACCAAGCCGCGAGGGCGAGAGCAATGGGCCGCACGGCGGTTAGAACATTAAGAAGTGACCTTCCTGGGCGCAAGCGGGGCGACCACGAACCGGTCTTTGGTGTTCTCAAGGTTCGACGATCAGGCGAACGCGGGCGCCTACCGTCACCTCCAGCCGGCCCCTTGTCTCGTGCAGATCCCCGTCGATCATGTACCGCAGGGGCTGCGCGGCGCTTTGAACGACCATTCGGCTCGAGACGGCATCGTACGCTTTGCCCGCCCGCATCGGACGCGCTTGATGAATGCGATGCAGCTCCGCGACGAAAGCCGCGGGCGAGGCAACGATTCCTAGGCAGTGAAACGCTCCAGCGCGCTCGGCGAATCGGTAGAACGGCTTGAAGTCCAAACCGATGTGCGAAACCGTCCCCGCGGCGACGGCGAGGTAGTCGCGCTCGGGCCATTCGACCCCGTCATCGACCATGACCGAGCCCCGAAACGGCTCGGCGAGCCGTTGAATCATGGGCCCTCCGACCATCGCGCTGCCGATACCGCGCGCCAGAACCTTCGCCGCTACGAGCGGCGACGAAGCCCCGCCCGCGTAGTACTCGGCCAGAAACCGATGCATGATCCCCGTTCCGAAGAGGAATGCGCAGCGGCTTGTGCGGTCGGTCTCCGACACCACGTGCATGACGTCGCGCTCCACGACGGCGAGCGGCTCCGTCCGGCGACGGGCGTAGCGATGAACGAGCCGATCGAGCAGTTGCTCGGGTCGACCGCGCGTTACGCCGACCGAACGTGCGACGGTGTTCATCGTGCCACCGCGCAACAAGGCGATTTGTGGAAGAGGGGTCGACCCGTAAGCGGCGACAAAGCCGGTAAGCGTCACGCTGTTCGTTCCGTCGCCTCCGCTGATGGCGAGTACGTCGATGTCGGCGCGCTGGAAGTCCTCTGCGACGCGATGAAGCTCGTCGATGGATCGAGCTTCGCGCACGATGCCGGAGTCTCCCAGGTGGCGCGACAAGCGAGCGGCCGCGCCGGGGTCGCCCAGGTTCCGTCTGCTCTTCGGATTGACGACAACGCCGATGCCGGACATGGCGGACATCGGTATCGTCTGCCGGATCCGTCGCCGTCAATCGGGATGGCGAGCGGCGAAGGGCCCTTCGCGGCGCCTGGCCATCTCTTTGTCGGCGTGTCGCATGGCCCTTGCGATTGCGCGCAGATGTGCCAATCGATGGCGTGGATGGATGTCAAAGACCAAGTGGCAGCCGCGCGGCACGGTGTGCTCGCGCTACCGGAGCGCGACCGAGCGACGTTCGTCGTCACCGGCGGCGACCGCGTTTCGTGGCTCAACGGGTTGGTCACATGCGATTTGCTCAAGCGGCGTGAGGGGCATGCGACGTACGGATTGTTCGTCGCGCGCAGCGGGCGAATCCTAGCGGACGCGCTCATCGCGGACGGCGGCGAAAAGGTATTCGTGTCGGTGCCGTCGTCGGCCGTAGACGCCCTCAGGCGGCACCTCGACCACTACCTGGTGATGGAGGACGCGCATGTGGCGGCGCGCACAGATGCGTTTTCCGTCGTTTCTCTGCACGGGCCCCGATCCGGAGATGTTCTTGCGGCCGCTTGCGATGCCGGGGCGATCGGTTCGATCGTCGATCGCACGGGTCTTGGCGGAGCCATCGTTGTGATTCCCGAGGAGAGGGACGCCCAGGCGTGTGGGGCGATCGACGCGGCGGCGCGTGCCCTCGGTGGCGTCACCGGAACTTCCGACGGCTGGCAGGCGCTCCGGCTCGAGCGTGGAATTCCCGAATTCGGCGTTGATTTCGGCGACGCGACATATCCGCAGGAGGCCGCGCTTGAGAGGGTCGCGGTGAGCTTCGACAAAGGCTGCTACCTCGGCCAAGAGGTAGTTTGCATGCTCGAGATGCGCGGCCACGTAAAGCGAAAGCTCGTCGTGCTTGAGCTCGAAGGAGGCGACGCGCCTCCCGCAGGGGCGAGCGTCACGGCGGATGACAAGTCCCCTGCAGGCGAAGTCACGAGCGCCGTGGCATCGCCGACCTACGGGCATCCTCTGGCTCTGGCGATGCTGAAGCGGGCGTTTGCGGAGGTCGGTCGCATGGTTTCGGTCGGGGGCGTGCGCGGTCGAGTGGTCGACCCACCGACTTGACGGTATGGGGACAGGGCGCGACCGATGCGGCTCGTTCCAGCACTGTTATGGGTGGCGGCTTCGGCCGGCTGTGTTTCGAAGTCGCACTACGACGAGTGCATCGCCGATGACGCGAGAGTTCGGGCCGACGCCGTTGCCAGGCAGAGAGACGACGCTGCGCGCCTGCAGGGCCTTGCGCAGCAACTGTCTTATGTCCAGGCGGCTGTGCAAGAGCGCGACGCCAAGTTGGTCGATCTGTCGACCGCGTCGCATAACGTGCAAGCCCAGCTCGACGAGGCCACCGCAATCAATCAGCAGTTGCGTGGCGAACTGCAACGGCTGGGCACCGACGTGGACAAGATGTTGGCGGAGCGAGGCACGTTGGCCAAGGCTTTGGACGACGCGAAGTTCCGGCTGCAAGAGCTTCGGAAGGCGCAGGCCGTCGCCGAAGGACGTGCGCAGATTTTCCGCGACTTCCAGCAGCGGTTCAAACCGCTGATTGACGCCGGACAGATCCGCATCGATTCGCGACGCGGCGAGCTCGTCATGAACGTCCAAGGCGATCTCCTGTTCGACCAGGGCCGTTCGGAACTGCGTAGCGCTGGCAAGGGAGCGTTGATGGAAATCGCACGCGCGATTGAAACGACATCCCCTCGGTCGAGCCATCGGCGTTTTCTCGTGACGGCCGACAGCGACGGCGTGGAGGACAAGGAGCTGCAGAGGCCTTCCCATCGTACAAAAGCGTCCCCGTCATCGTGGACGCTCACCGCGGCTCGATCCGTTTCCGTCGTCGAGTTCCTTGTGTCGGTCGGAGTGCCGGAAACGTCGCTCATCGTGGCTGCCGCGGGTTCGTTCGATCCGTGGATCGAAAACGAGCGCCCCGAGAATCGCGCGCTGAACCGGCGGATCGAGTTTGCCCTGTTGCCGTCCGAAGACTCGACGCCGCCTGCACCGACGGGTCAGAGTGCTGTCCGCGAAGGGGGTCCTTAATCCGCGCGCTCCAGACGCCGTTACCGGGCGCCCACCGGCGGTAGGGGCTCCCAGCGGAGCGATTCGCCCACTTCGCTCGAGATCTTTTTTGCGAGCCAGGGACGCGCGATGGGCATGACGAATAGCCCCGCGCCCTCGTCCTGAGCCGCTCCGATTCGCTTCACCTTGCCGGTCGAAAAGAAGGAGACGAGCCGCCCGTCCGGGCTGCACGCGGCGTAGGTGTTGGCCCCTTCGTGTTGCGTGAGCCGTCGCACGCCCCCTCCGCCGCTATCGGATGCCACGATATCCGCGCCGCTGCCCACCCCGACCGTGTAGAGGATGAGCAAGCCTTGGGGCGTATCGCAAAAGACGGGCGCGCTCGCCATGAAGCCCGGCGGCGAAACGGCCTTGCCATCGACGTATACGCGCTGCACGGGTGATCCGGCGACATAGGCCATTCGACGGAGGGGCCCAAAGACCGGGTGGTTGGCGAACGCCGGCGCATCGGTGCGCTTCACGTTGCCTCGGTCACCGGTCCAAAGCTCGCTCCGTCCCTCGTCCATGACACTGAGTGCGATGCGCGAGTGGTCGGCGCTGAACCCGACGCCGAGAACCGACCCCGGAACCGAAAGAGGGACCGCAATGGCGTTCGGGCCGAAGACGAGGCGAAACGGTGAGTCGTCGCGCGAAAGGGCGTAAAATATCTGATCGTTCGGGCCGAACGCCGGCGAAAGCGCGATGGCGTCCGTCGGTCCGATCGATCGCAGGTCGAATCCATCCGCGTCGATGGCGAAGACTCTCCGCCAGCGTCCAACCGTCTCGGCGTACGCCATCTGACTCGCGAACCCACCCGGCCGTCCCGTCAAGGCTCCGAGCAGCTGATCGACGAGCCGGTGCGAAGCGGCCCGCACCTCCAAGGTGGAGGTCAGCACGACGGTTCGGAAGGCCGGTTTGGGATCCGAGGCCGGATCGCTCGCGGCGCGCGCGGGCGTCACGTACGCCTCGCCGACGAGCTGGGTGCGGATCGAGTCGTTGGGCGCCGGCTCGGCGAGGATCCGAAGAACGTACTCCGCGCCCTTGCCGCGCCAGGCGCCGAGATCGACCGGGCTCGCATGGGTGAACGGGCCCGCGGGTGACGCGCTCTCGTCCATCACGTCGAATTGCCCGCTGAGCTCCATGTCCCGGCGAACGACGAGGTTCGCAATGCTGTCGGCGCTGCCGGTCGTGACGATGGGCACGACCGCCAATTTCGGCAGCGGGGCAAGCCCTGCGGCGCCGTTGACCTCGACCGTGCCCAGCAGGCTTTCGTCGGGGGCGCTGCTCGCGGATGAGGATCCGGGTGGCGGCGGATCCCCGCCATACGCCGTCGGGCCACGGGCACCGACCAGCGCGCCGGTTGCGGCCAAGATCCACAGACGACCCGAGACGTTCATTCGCAATCTCGCTGCACGTTGCACTGAAATGCCACTGGGAGATTGCTGCCCAGAGTATCCGGATACATCGGAGGAGGCGCGGGTAACTCGACGCCGCTCGACTCAATTTGTGCCAGCATCGATTCGACGGCACCGTCGAAGGTCGAATCGCCGCTCCTGTGGGTGATGGAGAAGCTTGTCACCTTGCGATCCGCGTTGACGCGGACTTGGGCCGCGGCATGCAAGGTCTTCAGTGTTTCGAATGGAATTTTGCCGCGGACGGCGAATCGCGCGGCAAACCATGCCTGCAGCTGGGCGCGATACATATCGACGGCGCGGGCCTTGAGCGGATCCGTCTCGGTCCCGTTGACGGCACCCTGTTCAGAGCCCTGAATCGAGGACGCGGTCGTGGCTCCACCCGCGTCCTCCGGTGCGGTGAGATTCGGCTCCGCGCGCCCGGCGTCCGGCAGGGAGCGGGGTGCCACCGACGCGTCGGGAACCGCGACGCTCGGGATCGCCTCGGGCGTTTTTTCGGCTTGGGTCGAGGGCAACGCGGCCTGGGGCTTTGCCTTCGAGGCGACCGGGTGCCTGCGCTCCCACATCGAGGCGGCCTTCGTGGGCGCCTTGCTGCCGAGCTTGAGCACAGGTGTGATGGCGACGGCGATGGGCTGCGCGTTGTCGTTCGAGATTTCAGCTTGCACGAGCGCCGGGGTGGGCAGCGAGAACGCCGCTACGAAGCCGAGCTGCGCCAGCAACGCGACGGCAACCGCGATGGTGAGGTCGTGTGCGTCGAATGTTCGTGCCGCGCCGCTCGTCACGGCTTGAGCTCCTCCGGGTCGACGAGAAGGTTGAGCGAAGTGACTCCCGCGGCTCGCGAGGCGGCGACCGCACGAGCAACGACCCCGTAGCGGGCGTCTTTGTCCGCCCGGATGTAGAGCTCATGTTCTTTCTGGACGCGAGAATTGTCGAGTAATACCCTCTCCACGTCGCTTGTGACGTCGACCTCGCCAAACAGGATGCGCTCCTCTTTGGTGATCGAGACGACGAGCTTCGCGTCTTTGATCGGGGTGTTGGTCGCCTGGACCTCGGGCAGATCAATGTGCAGGCCGGTCGTCAGCAGTGGCGCCGTTACCATGAACACGATGAGCAGGACGAGCATCACGTCGACGAGCGGCGTGACGTTGATCTCGCGGAAACCGCCGCCTCCGCGATTGCCCATCGAGAGCGCCATCGCGTGCTTCTCCGACTACCGCGACCGGTAGCCGCCGGGGCGAGCGTTGGCGACGAGCGGAATCGCGCTGTCGGCAGTGGGTGCGTGCTCGGCCATCAGCGCCACCCACTCGGCGGTCGCCGCCTCGAGCTCGACGACGAAGTCGCCAATTCGCTTATCGATCCAGTTGTAGAAGAAAACCGCCGGAATCGCCGCCGCGAGGCCTATCGCCGTCGTGATGAGAGCCTCGCCGATCGCCGGCGCGACGACGGGCAGACTCGCCGTCTTGGCGGCTCCGATGCGAATGAACGCATCCATGATTCCGTAGACCGTACCGAAGAGGCCGATGAACGGGCTTCCCGCGGCAATGAAGGCCAGCAACCACATGAGCTCCCGTGCGCCTTGGACCTCCGTGACAATCGCCCGATCGGCGAGCGCCCGGAGCCGCGCCATTTGCGCTCCAGCGCCTCGAGCGTACAGCTGGCCAATCACCCGGGCGCCGGGCGATCGGTGCGACTGCGCCAGTTCGTAGAGCTCCGCGATCGACCCGGCGTGCCGCGCCCTGCGATCAAAGTCGGACTGCGTGACGTACAGGCGCGCGAGCTGCAAGAACTTGAGCACCGAAATGACCCAGACGAGGAGCGAGCATCCGATGAGCAACCCGATCGTCATCTTGATCGGCCACGCGGCATGGGTAAAGAGCGCGACCAGATCGAGGCGCATCGTGGGCGTCTCAGCCGGAAGGGCCGCCCCGGGCGTGGCCTGAAGGTGAATCATCGGTCGGCTCGAACGGTCACTGCCCAACCATCAGGTCGACGCGCCGATCGCGAGCCCACGTGGGCTCGTCGGTGCCCGTGGCATCGATGGCGCCACGGGAGGTCGACTCCGTCTTCGACCGATCCATTCCATGCCCGAGCATGTACCCTGCAACCGAGTCGGCTCGGGATTGGCCCAAGGTCATGTTGTAGTCGCTGCCTCCCCGGGGGTCGGCATGACCGACGAGCTTCAGCGTGCGTCCCTTGAGCGGCCCGGTAGAGAAACATGCGGTAACCTGGTCCAACACCCGAGTGTCGTCCGGCCGCAGGTGAGCCGAGTCGAACGCAAAGTAAGCGTCCGGCTCGCTGATCCCGCAGGCCTTCACGATTTCGTCCGAGATGCGGACGGCACTCGCGGTCGGTGAGTCGGGCGGTTGCGGTGGAAGGCGATTGGCAGGTGGCGTCGCCGAGGGCTGGGGCGCCACGGCCTGAGCCGTCTTCGGGGGAGGCTCTTCGCCGCAAGCCAAAAGCGAAGAGACCGCGAGCGCGAGAGCGACCCGGGCCAGACGGCGACCATGCGGACTCATCATCCATTCCTCCAATCTGTCGAAAAAGAGCCTGATCGTGGCTTAATCGTTCCCAAGAGCCAGCGTCAAGCGAACCGTCACGCCGCCTATCGCTTCGTCGCCACGAGCACGCATCATATTCTTCGCTCGAGCCGAAAGCGCCGCGTTCCCGCCGTTGCATCGTCGAGACGCGCGACGCGAAGCATTTCGAGCGCGATCTCTCGGATGCGGCCGTCCTTGTGCACACGCAGATGCAAACGATCGCCGTCGCTCTTGACAACGTCGCATAGGCCGAACGCGAAGTGCTCGACGATGTCGCCCGGCTCGGGGACGGGGGCGTCCAGGTCTGCGCCGGGGCGAGCCTGCCGCTGATATCGGATCGGGGCCGGCATGGCGCCCCCCTCCCCGGAGCGCGGATGAGCGCCCGGTTCGCGATCGGTCTCGGCGCTCGCCTCGAGTGCCGTCGTCCACCCCGGCCCGATAGCGGGCCGCGTCGCAGTCGTCGGTCGCTGCGGCATCCCGTCCGCCTCGCTACGGAAAAGCCAGATCCCCGCCGATTCGTCGAGCGACCGCTCGAGCTGCAGATCGTCGAACACGTCGACCATCCCTTCGAGGGCCACGATGCGCGCGCTCGCGATCTCTCCCGCCACGGTCTCCAGCCGAGCGTCGGTCTCGTGAGCGAGGAGCCCACGAAGCGACACCGACGGTTCGCCGCCCGACAGCCCCACCCCGCCCTCGAGCATCAGGACTTGAACGGGGCCGGCGAAACGTCGAGTGCGGCCTAAGGTGCTCAGTGCCGCGTCGAAGACGCGAAGCTCGACTTCGACGAGTACGCCACTTGCGCGCAGCCAGCCGCACGAAACCTGCTCCTGGCGTAAGCACGCAAGGAGCGCATCAGGCAAAGACTCGCCGCCCGACGCGCGAAGGACCACGCGGCGGGATTTTTGGCTGCGATGAACTCGGAAGGTCACGTGCCGCTTTGGTACCAGGTTTGTCGAAACCGTCGTTGGGATGATTGCGTGAACTACGGCGCGCGAGTAGGCGCCCAGCGGATTCCCAAAGTGAAGCGAAAACGGGGTGTCGTGACTGGAATTTCGCCAGTCAAGGGCAGCGCGCCGCCCCCGCCGAGCTGAACCGACACGTCGCCCTGGGTCGTCGGTGCCGTCCTCGCCGTGAGCTGCCACTCGGCGGGCACCAGCCACTTTCCGCTTGGCTGGTTGACGACCGCGTCGTCTTGAAACAGCAGGGTGTCCTGTCCCACGAGCGTCGGCAGCGCCCACGCCTCGATGGCCGCCGTGAAGAGCTCCCTCGGCAGAATCTCGACCGCGACGCCAAGCGAAGTGAACACTTGGGACCCGATCCGGGCCCCCGCGACTTCGGTGGTCGGCCGCAGCCTCAAACCCACTTCGGTTCCGAACAACCACGGGCCGTCGCGAAAGTCGGCGACGACGCTCGGCGAAAACACCCCCGCTCGCTCGCCCGCGAACTCGTCGCGGTCGCCGGTCGGGGCACTGACCTCGAAGCGGGCGGCGACCCCCCCATGACCGCCTTGCACCGTGGACACTCGGTGAGCCACGATCGTGTACATCAAACCGAACCGCATGTCGCGAACGGCGGTGTCCTTCAGGGGGCCCCCACCGGTCACGGCACTCAGCCCCGATCCGTTCTGGCCGAGCGTGAGCGGCAGCGCGAGGTCGAGCTCCAACCGGCGGGCGACGCCGTAGGACCACAAGAGCGTTGCGTCGCCCTGGTTGTCGACGGCGTATGGATCGCTCGATGCGCTGGGCATGCGAAACCGAAAAACCACCGGGCGCGACAAGTAGCTGGCGACCAG
>JBEKOY010000026.1:0-72235 GCA_049521295.1 Polyangiaceae bacterium
GACATATCCCCCGACTGCGTATTCAGCGGCCGAACGCCGTTATTTCCCAGATTCATGCCGGTGGAGCCTTCGATGTAAACGTCGTGGCCCTGGTCCACGGGGGTCTCCACATAAAGCCAAACCCGGCCCCAGTACCCTGCGGTCGCGGGAAAGCCCATCTTCTCGACGAGCATGCCGTAGCCGCTTCCCGTGGTGAAGCTGATCTGCACGGAGTTCGAGCCCGAGTGCGCCATGGTGGGCCCGGGCATCGTGGTGTAGGTATCCACGACTTTGATGGTGGCACCGAGCGTGTTGTCCATCGTCCAAGCGGCGCCGAGCGTGGTGCTGGCCTCGAAGCCATCGCAGAATACGGCCCCCGCGGGGCAACCCGCCGCGCCACCTTCGCCGCCGCCACCACCCGAAGCGTCGCCCGAGCCGTTGCCGGCCGTCGCATCATCGGTCCCCGTCGCTGCGTCGTCCTCAGCGATCCCGCTGCTCGAGCTCGCCCCAGTTCCGGTGCCAGTCCCCGTCCCGGTCCCGGTACTTGCGGCGAGCGTGCCGCTCGCCGAGGCGCCGGTGCCGGTGCCGGTGCCGGTGCCGACGGCACTGCTGCTGCTCGAGGTCCCGTTGGCGTTCGCACCCGGATAAATATTGGTGTTGCCGTTGCCTCCGCATGCGATGAAGCCGCAGCCTACGAGACTGAGCGTGGCCCGGCGGGCGAGTGACGCGGCGTTGCGCATGGCTGTCGGTGCTCCTCAAGGATGATGAGATGGATAATGAAATCGGATGGTGCCACGCCGGGTCGACGCGTGCACGTTGCATGGGCCGCCCCGAGCACTTCCGAGCGTGACACCGTTCGGGGCGTTCGGTTGACTACCGGAACCGGGGTGACCTCGTTCGAGCGTTCAGCGCAGTAGAGATTCCACCGCACCAGGCAGAGGCATGGGCGATCGAAAGTGGCTCACAATAATGCCCTTGGGCACTGCGGCTGGCACCGCTACTGCAAATTGGTGGTGACGAGCACAAGCTGCACCGTCACAACGGCCATCACCGCGAGAGCCAGCGGGCCGCGACCCGATCAGCCAGCCAGCCCGCCCGCCCGAAGACCTAAGGGGCCGGCGTCGGCGCGGGTAGAGCAGGCAGAGGGTCAAGGACGGGGACCGCCTTGCCCGGATCGGACGGCACCTGGATGAAGCCCTTGGCTGCGGCTTGATGGCATGCGTTGCACACCAAAGCCGCATGCTGAAAGGCGGCGGCGAAGGCCACGCGGTCCTTCGCGGCGGCGGCGTGTTTCAGCTCCACCGCGTTGGATGCGAGGAAAGCCTTGGCCATCGCCGGGATGTGCGCCGTCGGCCCCTCCTTGGGCAGCTCCGCATTGGGCACGTCGCTCTCGAACAGTTCCTCGATCTCGCCCGCCTCGAACTCCGCCAGCTCGAAGCGGTTGGCGTTCGCGGCGCGGCCCGCAATCTCGAACCGACGGGCGACCTGGACCATGACGTTGCCGAGACTCTCCTTGGGGCCGCTCGCACTCGACGAGGTCGGCGCCGACGGGGCGCTCCTTTCCGTGCAGCTCGTGATCGCGGGGACCAGCAACGCCAGAAATGCCGCCCGGACCGTCGCAAGCGTTGCGATCGCGATCCACGATCGCTCCGAACCCCCCCAGCACCTTGTCTTTTGCCATTTCAAGACCATCTCCCTTCACACCTTCGCGCGGCGAAGCCGGAGCGCATTGGCAATGACCGACACAGAGCTGAAACTCATCGCCGCCGCGGAGATCATCGGGCTGAGGACCAGCCCACAAATCGGATAGAGCACGCCGGCCGCGATGGGAATGCCGGCGGCGTTGTAGAGGAACGCAAAAAAGAGATTCTGTTTGATGTTGGCCATCGTGGCACGCGACAGCTTGCGCGCGCGGACGATGCCGCCGAGGTCGCCCTTCACGAGCGTCACGCCAGCGCTCTCCATGGCGACGTCGGTACCGGTGCCCATCGCGATGCCGACCTGCGCCTGTGCGAGCGCCGGTGCGTCGTTGATCCCGTCGCCCGCTACGGCGACGACGTGTCCCTCGCGCTGCAGGCGCTTGACCACCTCGACTTTCTCGTCGGGCAGCACCTGGGCGATCACCTCTTCGATGACGAGCTTGCGCGCGACGGCGTCCGCCGTAGCCCGGCTGTCGCCCGTGAGCATGACGACGCGGACGCCTTCGTCATGCAGCGCGCGAATCGCACCGGGCGTGCCCGCCTTGATGGCATCCGCGACGCCCAGCAGCCCGATCGCCGAACCGTCAGCGGCGACGAACATGACCGTCTGACCCTCCGCTCGAAGGGCATCGGCCCGCTCCGTGAGCCCGGAACGGTCGATGCCAAGGCCGTCGAGCAAGTCCGAATTGCCGAGGACCACGGGTCGCCCACCGACGCGTCCGGTCACTCCCTTGCCGGCAACCGCTTTGAATCCGTCGACTTCGGAGAGCGCCATGCCTCGATCCGCAGCGCCTCGCAAGATCGCGGCGCCCAGGGGGTGTTCGCTCCAGCGCTCGAGGCTTGCGCCCAGCCGGAGTACCTCCGGCTCGTCGTGTCCAGTAAGGGCGACGACGGCCTGAAGTGTCGGCTTGCCTTCCGTGAGAGTGCCGGTCTTGTCGATGACCAGCGTGTCGACCTTGCGCAGGATCTCGATGGCCTCTGCGTTCTTGAAGAGGACACCGACGCTGGCTCCTTTGCCCGTCGCAACCAGGATCGACATCGGCGTCGCCAACCCGAGCGCGCACGGGCAGGCGATGATGAGCACGGCGACCGCGTTCACCAGTCCGTGGGCCATCCTCGGCTCGGGCCCGACGAGCGTCCACACGATGAACGTGGCCGCGGACACCAGGATGACCGCCGGCACGAAGGTTCCTGCGACGACGTCGGCGAGCTTCTGGATCGGCGCGCGGCTGCGCTGCGCCTCGGCCACCCTCGCGACAATCCGTGACAGAAGCGTGTCGGCGCCGATCTTGTCCGCGCGGATGAGCAGGCTGCCGTGCCCATTGACCGTGGCTCCGATGACCGCATCGCCCGTCTTCTTGCCGACCGGCATGGGCTCGCCCGTGGCCATCGATTCGTCGATGAACGTTTCGCCTTCGATCACGACGCCGTCGACCGGGACCTTCTCGCCCGGGCGAACGCGGATCGTGTCGCCGACCCCGACCGCATCGAGCGCAATGTCCTGCTCCGAGCCGTCCGCTGCAACCCGGCGCGCGGTCGTCGGCGCTAGCCCGAGCAGCGTCGTGAGAGCGGAGCTCGTCTGGTTGCGAGCCCGTAGTTCGAGCACCTGTCCGAGCAAGATCAGTGTGACGATCACCGCCGCCGCCTCGAAGTAGACGGCGACTTCGCCGGAGGGTGCGCGAAACGATGGCGGAAACAGGGAGGGCATCAGTGTCGCGACCACGCTGTAGCCGTAGGTGACGCTCACTCCGAGGCCGATGAGCGTGAACATGTTGAGGCTGCGGTTGCGGAGCGACAGGGCGGCTCGAACGAAAAAGGGCCATGCGGACCAGAGGCACACGGGGGTCGCCCAGGCAAACTCCAGCCAACTGCGCGTCCGCCCCGACAACAGGAGCCCGAGCGGGTCGCCGGGAATCACGTCGCTCATCGCCAGCGCCAGCAGGGGCAAAGTCACGATCGCGGAAAACCAGAAGCGGCGCGAGATATCGCGTAGCTCCGCGTTCTCACCCGTCTCGGAGGTCGCCAACATCGGTCCGAGGTCCATCCCGCAGATGGGGCAGATGCCCGGTTCGTTGCGAACGATCTGCGGGTGCATCGGGCAGGTCCACTGGGTGCGCGGCGCTTCAACGCGGGGTAGCCGCGGCTCGAGAGCCATTCCGCACTGCGGGCAT
This sequence comes from Polyangiaceae bacterium, assembly GCA_049521295.1. Taxonomy (GTDB): domain Bacteria; phylum Myxococcota_A; class Polyangia; order Polyangiales; family Polyangiaceae; genus Palsa-1150. The sequence continues at coordinate 3,851 of JBEKOY010000026.1, forward strand.
GCGCCCGGGTGCGCTTGCCGAATCTCGGGATGCATCGGGCATGTGTAGGGTGTTGGGTCGATCGCAAGCTCGTGCATCGGATCCGGCGCGCTCCGTGCCGAAGCTCGGGCGTACTTGGCTGGATTCAACTGAAACAGGTGCAGGCACGGCTCGCAGCAGAAGACATGAGTCACCCCGTCGAGGGTCAGATGGGGCCCCCGGCTCGGGTCGACACGCATTCCGCAGACCGGGTCGGTAGGCGCAGTGGTGCTCGGGTCGCGCTCTGCGGAAAGGGTGGGATCAATCATGGCTGTTCCGGTCATCGACTCAGCCGCGACCTGATCCCGAGACTTCGAGCCGTTCGCCGACCACGCTCCGGCTCGCTCGCATCGTCGGTCCGCCGGAAGCCGTGACCTTAGGCAAACTTCTTTCCTTTGTCCCCTGGATCCGCATCCAGGCCACCCGGTCAACGGAAACCGTGATGGGCGTTCCCACAACTCGGATGGCAGGGTGACACGTTCGGCTTGAACACAATGAAGCGACAGAAGCCGATGCACCACCCGGGCTGGGTGGCGCACAGGGGCAAGCAGCGATAGGGATGGCCCCATGTCCTTCGATCACCGGCGGCCCGCCGTTCGCGAGGTCGACTCGGGGCCTGCCGTGCGTGCGCCCAGCCACGCGGAACGGTGTCGCACGCTGGCGTCGCAGTCTCGATCGGCGACGCTGTCGACGATGGCCCGGGAGCCGCCCGGCTTCCCCTACGGGTCGCTCGTCGCCGTGGCGGTGGACGACGTGGGCCGCCCGCTGCTTCTGCTCTCGGAGCTCGCCGAGCACACGGGCAACCTGCACGCGGACTCCAAGGCGTCGGTCCTGCTCACCGAGCCGCTCGGCGCGCACGATCAGCCGCTCGCGCTCGGTCGCGTGACGATCCTCGGCCCCTGCGCCAAGGTCGCCCCGGCGCAGTGCGCCGGCGTGCGCGAAGCGTTTTTGAGCCAGCAGCCGAGCGCGGCGTACTATGTCGACTTCGACGATTTTGGATTCTATCGCATCGAGCCGACCGCGCTTCGCTACGTCGGCGGCTTCGGTCGCATGTCGTGGGTAACGGCCGACGCGTACCGTGACGCCGAGCCCGATCCGCTCGCCGCTGTGGCCTCCGCCATCGTGAAGCAGATGAACGAGGAGCACGCGGTGGCCCTGCTCGCTTGCACGCGCGCGCTCGCCGGGGTCGCGGACGTGGCGAGTGTCACGATGACCGCGGTCGACCGCTATGGGTTCGAGATCGCGGCGGCGACGTCGAACGGCCCGCGTGCGGTGCGCATCGCGTTCGACGTGGCCGTGACGACGGCCGACGACGTGCGGCGATCCATGGTCATGTTGACAGGACGCGCGCGGCCCCCGTCGTCGGCTTAGGGCGAGGCGCCACGCGCGTCGGTTTGGCGGGGACGGTTCCTCCGCCGACAGGCAGGTGTTCGTCCGGTTCGGCGGCGGTCCCCGAAATGGATGCGTGCGCCGAAAACGTCCGGTTCTTCGAGCTATAGCCCTGCGACGAGATCGCTCACGGCGATTCCGTCTGGACGCACGACTCGGCCACCTCTCGGCCGGCGAGCGCCAGAGAAGTGCGCTGTTGCGGCGTGCTCGACCGCGAGAGAAGCGTGGACGCCATGGCGAAAGTCGTTCCGTCGGCGCTGAACTCGAATGGCGCAAGCTTCACGGCTCCGGGGGGTGCCGAAAGTGGAGTGGTTCCCCGGGGAGGGGCGCCGAAACTGCCGCACACATTGCCGCTGCACGTGAGCGTTCCGTCCGTGTGGTATCCGCGGATTTCGCCCCCCCAGGTGATCGTGCGGCCCAAGGTCGCGCCTTCGGCGACCGGCTTGCCGCTCGGGTCGGAAGCGTGTCCCACGGCGCTTGTCACGACCTTCGTGTTCCAAAACAGCACGCGCGATTTCACGACGAAGTTTAAGTGCATCTCGTACGAGATCAGCTTCACGCGCGAACGGGGATCTCCCGAGCCCTGCTCGATGCGCAGGACGACTCGACCGGGGCCAATCTCGTAGATTCCGTCGCCCGCGCCCAACGGCGTGTCCGCAATGCGCAGTCGGCCCACCAGCGCATACTCGATCTCGCGCTCTCGGCAGCGAACGGGCGCTGCGAAAGACGTCGCCGTGGGAGTCATGCCCTGCAGCAGCAGGAGAGAAACGGTCTGGATGAGCCGGATCCGCATAGCGTGCTCACCGTGTGATGATCGTCCCCGGTGCGGCGTGACGGTTTTGTTGCAGGGGTGCCCATCCTCTGGGCCGGCCGCGCCCGCTTCAAACGCCGGACGCTGGTCACTCAGCCTCGTCTTCACCGCTGGGATCCGAGAGGACCCGTGGCAACGAGATTTCGTTTCGCGCCGACGGCAGCGTTGCCGTGCTCGTTCACGCTCGGCGGTCGGCCTGCACGAGGGGGCTATACAATGCGGACGTGGACGAGCTGGACCGCGAGCAGATCGACCGGTTTCTCGACGAACAGGTCATGGGCCGTCTCGGTTGCCACGACGCGGAGGGGACCTATGTCGTGCCGCTCATCTACGCGCGCGACGGGCAAGTGCTTTACGTGGTCACGACGGACGGCCGAAAAATCCGGGCCGCTCGACGCAACCCGGCGGTCTGCTTCGAAGTGGACGAGTACGATCGGAAAACGGGCAGCTGGAGGAGCGTGATCGTCTGGGGGCGCTACGAGGAACTGCACGGCGATGCGAAGACTGCGGCGATCGCCGCGCTCGGTCGCCGCCACGGCACGCGCCGAGCCTCGTCGGAGAAGCAGGCCCCCGAAGAGCGCGCCACGGTTGCATTTCGCATTGTCATCGACAGGGCCACCGGTCGCGCTGTGACGAGGCCCGCGAGTTTCTCGTAGCGGCGAGAAACGACGGGGCAACGTACCGCACCTAGGGCCTCGGGGTCCGGTGCGCGCGCGGACGCCGTGACGGCCATCGGCGAGAGCTCGTACGACGAGGGTCTCTCCTTCTGCGATCCGCGCCCGATCGCCTGACCTACGTTCCACAAAACGTTTCCAGTACGCGCTCCTCCGCTCGCGGCGGGTCAGCGAGGTGCGCGAACTCCGGCTGCTCCTCGCACGATCGTCCGAGGACCTGCACGAGCGTTTCGAAGGGTTCGAAATCGTCTCGCCGAACCGCCGCCTCGATGGCCTGCTCGACGCGATGGTTGCGCGGGACGAAGGCGGGGTTCGCGAGCCGCATGGCCGCGACGCGCAGGTCGGGCGCGAGACCCTCTCTCGCCAGCCGGTGCCGCCACGCGTGCGACCAGCCGTGAAACGCACCGGGCTCGGCGAACAAGGATGCGATTCGCGCGTCTTCGGCAGGGTCGTCGATCGCGGTGCACAGCCGACGAAAGAGGACGGTGTAGTCGACGCGGTTCGACGCCATCCGGGCCAGCAGGTCGGCCGCGAGCGCGGGGTCGTCGTCCTCTTCGCGCGCGAGCCCGATTTTCGCGCGCAAGACGCGCGCGTGCGCCGCGGTGAAGTGCGTGGAAAATAGCTCGAGGCGTTCGGTTGCCAGCCGCACGGCCTCGTCAGGGTCGTCGGCCAGCAGCGGCAAGAGTGTCTCGCCGAACCGTGCGAGATTCCACCGGGCGATCCGCGGCTGATTTCCGAACGCGTAGCGCCCGCCGCGATCGATCGAGCTGAACGTCTTGTTCGGATCGTACTCGTCGAGGAAGGCGCACGGCCCATAGTCGATCGTCTCGCCGCCGATCGCGCTGTTGTCGGTGTTCATCACGCCGTGCACGAAGCCGACGCCGAGCCATCGCGCGACGAGGTCAGCCTGGGCGCGCACGACGCGATCGAGCAGCGCCAGCGCGTCGTTGCCCGTGCCCGCTGCGTCGGGGTAATGCCTTTGCAGTGCGTACGAGGCAAGGGTGGTCAGGGCTTCGAGATCGCCGCGCGCGGCAAAGAACTCGAACGTGCCCACACGGATGTGACTCGATGCCACACGGGCGAGCACCGCCCCGGGAAGGACCCGCTCCCGAAGCACCGGCTCGCCGGTCGTCACGGCAGCGAGCGCGCGGGTCGTCGGGACGCCGAGGGCAGCCATCGCCTCGCTCACGATGTACTCGCGCAGCACGGGTCCGAGGGCCGCCCGCCCGTCGCCCTGACGCGAGAAAGGGGTGCGGCCGGAGCCCTTGAGCTGGATGTCGAAGTGTCTTCCGTCCTTGGCAACGACCTCCCCCAGCAGAATCGCTCGACCGTCGCCGAGCTGGGGTACGAAGACGCCGAACTGATGCCCGGCGTAGGCGAGCGCGATCGGCTGCGACCCAGCAGGCAAGGCGTTGCCGGCCAGCACTTGGGCTCCCTCGGGCGATGCGAGGTAGTCCGGATCCAATCCGAGCTCATCGGCGAGTGCGCGGTTGACCTTCACGACGCGCGGTGCGCGCACGCGCGTGGGCGAAACCGACGCGAAGAAGCGATCAGGCAACCGTGCGTAGGTGTTGTCGAATGCGAAGTTCATGGCTCACCGAGACGGGCCCTCCTCGCGCGAGAGCGTGCGTGTTTTGGATGGGTCGCCGTGTTCCGTGCTGGCGGTGCGGGGGCCGAGCGAACTGGGCGAGGCCTGCGATCGTACGCTTGGATACCGCTTTCCGAGGAGATCGGCGACAACGTAAGGGAGATCGGCGACAACGTAAGACGAGATCCGTCTCGATGCGACCGTCGCGAAATGCGTCGTGCGCCGTCCCATCTCGGGACGCTGGGACACCGAGACATCGACAACGGGCAGCCGGTTTTTCGCGCTTCGGCGGCGGATGCGCGCGGACCCCGACCGCGGGACTGAAAGCGATGCGAAAAGGAAAGAAGGTTTCGAAGAAAAGCCGGGCTCGTTCGGGACAACCCATAACGGCGGCCATGTGTCCGTTCTGCGGCGAGATGGAGGAAATCTACGTCGACGAAGGAGGGGGCGACGCCCAGGTGTACGTGGAGGACTGCGCGGTCTGCTGCAGGCCGCGCGTGGTCCACGTGGAGCCGGGCGGGCAACGCGGCGAAGTGCGCGTGTGGCTCGAGCGCGGCGATTGACGCCTCGTGACCGTTCGGGCCTGCTCCCCGCTTGGGCCGGCAACCCCAAGGGACTTCGCCGGTGCGGTCCGTGGCGCTGAATCCGCAACGCCCGCCGGGCGCCGACGAGGGCTGTCGCGGAGACGAGGGCTGGCACGGAGTGGTGCGCTACGATCGGTACCGATGAACGCCAGGCGGATCCTGGTGGGCGCTTCCATTTTGGGCGTGCTGCTCCCATCGGCGGTCGGGGCCGTGTTCCTGTCTCGGGTGCGAACGCCGCCCCCGCCGAATGCGCCCCAACGTGTGGCCTCATCCGCAGCCTGGGCTCCGGTGCCGCCTCCCGCCCCCGACGATCGGGCGCCCGAGATTCGCGGGCGGATCCTCGACGCCGATGGCAACGCCGTCGACGGAGCGAGGGTGCGCCTGGTCTCGGCAAACGCGCCGTACCGCGTGGACCAAGACACGCTGACGGTTAGCACGGGGAGGTTTTCCCTCGCGCACGTGCCCTCGTGGAGCGTCCGGATCGTCGCCGACCATGGCGCCGATGGCGTGGTCACGAGCGCGGCGTTACGCGTCGGGGAAAAGCAAACGGTCGAGCTCACGCTGGTCCTTTCGGCCGCCAGCCCGGTTCGCGGGACGGTGATCGACGTGCACGATCGGCCCCTGGCGGGGGTGGTGCTCTTGGTCGAAGGGGTGCCGTGGGTCGTCCGCGCGACGAGCGATGCGTCGGGCTCCTTTCGCCTGACGACGGTGCCCGATCTGGCGACCGGGCTCGTTGCGCAAGCGAGCGGGTTCAAGCCCGAGTGGGTTTCGTTGGGGATGGGAGGCGATCCGGGTGAGCGCGTCGTTCGCGTCGTCCTTACGGCAGCGGATCCGGTCGATGGCGAGGTGCGCGATGACGACGGGAATCCCGCGAGCGCTCGTGTAGTCGCCTGTGAAGGCGAGCCTTCTGAAGTCAGAACGCAGAGTGGCGCGGACGGCTCGTTTGAGCTCCCGCCTTCCGCGATCGGATGCGACGCCGTGGCCGAGCATGCGGAGTTCGCCCCCAGCGACACCGCGCGAGTCGTCCAGGGCGGCCACCTCCTTCTGCGCCTCAAAGCGGGCGGAGGGATCGCCGGCATCGTCGTGGACGACCGCGGGGCAGCGCGTTCTCCGTTCCGGGTCGGTATCGAGTCGTTCTCGCCGGCTCGCGGGAAAGACTTCGAACGCAGCGGCGCGCGCAGCTTCACGGACCCGGAGGGCGCGTTTCGCTGGGACAAACTCGCGCCGGGAAGCTACGTCCTCACCGCATCCGCGGCGGGCAGGCCGCCGGCGCGCTCCGGGTCGATCGAGGTGCGCGCAGGGGCCGTAACGAGCGGCGTTCGGATCGTGCTCGCTCAAGGCGGCACGCTCGTAGGAACCGTCACCGACGAAACGCACGCCCCGCTGGCGGGCGTGGACCTGCATTTCGACCAGGTGAGTCGCGTGCTCGACAACGACGCCGTCGCACAGACCAACGGTGCGGGCCAGTACCGCCTCGACGGGGCGCCGGCGGGACCGTTCACCGTGCGCGCCCACAAGGAGGGCTTCCGGGTCAAGCTCGTGTCAGGGCTTCATGTGGACTCCGGGGCGACCCTTCGCCGGGACATCGCGCTGGTTGCCCTCGATGGCGGGCCGACGATGGAGTTCGGCGGAATCGGCGCAGGGCTCGTGCAGTCGGCCGATGGCCTTGCACTGCAGAACGTGTTTGCGGACGACCCAGCGGCGCGGGCCGGGCTTCACGCCGGCGACCGCATCGTCAGCATCGACGGCGAACCCACCGACGGCATGTCTGTGGCCGACGCACTGCAGCGCATCCGAGGCGAACCTGGGACGACCGTCGGCGTTTCGGTCTGGCGGCCGGAGACGGGAGAAATCGTGGATCGGACGTTGGTGCGGGGACAGATCGTTCACTGAATCGTCCCCGGTCTCTCACGCGTACCGATGCGGCCGGAACCGGCGTCGTGACCCTTCCGGTTGCCGGCGGCGGCTCTGTGCCGAGCGGCTCGTTCTGACGCGCGCTCGCACGCCTCAGCTCTTCCGGTGGCGAGCGGCCGCGAGCGCCCCGGCGAGGGCGAACGCGCCGAAGCCCCACGACCGCGCTGGGGAGCTTCCCGAGCCCGCTGTGCATCCCCACTTGGAACTCTTCTCGGTGCCGCGCGAGGTCCCCGAGTCCGGCGGGCCGACGAACGCGGCGCCCGCGTCATTGACGCAGTAGACCCCCACGCAGGTGGCGCCCAGCCCGGCGCACTTGCACGTGCTCGGATCCCTCGCGTCGCACCAGCCCGGAGAACCGCTCGCCGGCGAAACGCAAACGCGTTTGGGCCAGCTGCAGACGTCCGTTCCGCACGTCGTGCCGTGAGCCCTGCAATCGCTGTCGTTCGTGCACGATTCCGCACGCACGGCGGAGGTCCAGAGCGCGACTCCGGCAACGACCGCGGCGGAGAGAGCGAAGGTGCAGATTTTCACGGGGTGGATCTCTCTGCCTGGACGCGGGCGTCCGGCTCGATCGGCCGGTCCACACGACCCTAACACCGCTCGGCGGCGACTCGCGCGTCCAGAAATCGTCCCGGACGGCCACGTGGCTGCGCGCCGTGGGCCATCCTTGCGACAGCCGCGCCCTCGAAAGGGTCAACCGGATGCGGATACCAGATGCGGATGGCGTGATCCGCGCCCGCAGAAAGCCAATGGCGCGGGTCTGGCGATGCCGGATTCGCTTGTGGCGCCGATCGCAGCGCGGTACGAAGCGCGCCATGCCGTCCCCTCGAGACCTGCCGTCGATTCTGTTCGCGCTCGTTTGCGGTTGCGGCTCTTCGCCTGCGCCGTCGGCCGCCTCCGCCCCCGCGCCCTCCGCCTCCGCCGCTGCGGCGCCCGCCCCGGCTCCGACAGCCGCCGCGGCGCCCTCCGCCGCAACGCCCTCCGTCGCGGCGCCCTCCGCCGGAACGTCGTCGCCGGCGGACGAAAAGATGATCCGACAGAATCGCGAGCTTCAGGAGGATCGCGCGAAGTGGGAGGCCGAGCACAAGGCCGAGCTCGACCGCTGGACGCCCCAGATCCATGCGGAGGCGAAGGCGCTCGCCGACAAAACGTACGCAAGCGGCAAGGCGGCGATCGCCGCCGCCGCGAAAGGGACGCACCGCAAACCGGGTGATGCCGAGCGAGACGCGTCCCGTCACCCCGTCGAGACCCTCTCTTTTTTCGGTTTCAAACCGACGATGACGGTGCTCGACGTGGGGCCCGGCGACGGCTGGTACACGGAGTTGCTCGCGCCGGCGCTGCACGAGCACGGCCGCTACGTCGCGACGAGCGGCGACCCGAACGGCCCCCCCGATGCACGCGACACCTTCTACGGGCGGCGCTTCAAGACATTCCTCGATACGGCGCCCGAGATCTACGGCAAAGTCGAGACGGTCGTGGCCGACTCGAAGGGCCCGAAGCTCGGCGGCGACAACACGTTCGACCTGGTGATCGTCATGCGCGGCCTGCACGGGTTGCAGAACAACGGGACGCTCTCGTCGTGGCTCGAGGAGATTCACCGCGTGCTCAAGCCGGGCGGCGTTTTGGGGATTGAGGAGCATCGCGCACCCGCGAACGCCGATCCCGTCGAGAGCGCCAAGAAGGGATATGTGCCCGAGAAGTGGGCCATTGCCCAGATCCAGGCTGCGGGGTTTGATCTCGCGGGAAAATCCGAGATCAACGCCAATCCGAAAGACACCAAGGACTATCCGGAAGGCGTCTGGGCGCTGCCGCCGACGCTGCGCCTCGGCGACAAGGACCGAGAAAAGTACAAGGCCATCGGCGAGAGCGACCGGATGACCTTGAAATTCGTCAAAGCCGTCAAGCCCGCGCCTCGCAGTCCGCCAGCGTCGCCGTAGCCGTAGCGCGGTGTCGAGCGCTCGCCCGATCGGCCGCGCCGTAGAGCGCGCGATGCCGGGACCCGACCTACGGTTCACCTTGGAGCGTGGAATGGGTGACGGTGATGCTCTTCGCGTTCACCCCGATCGCCGTTCCCGCGTTCGTCACGGAGCCCGAGGCGACGTTCGTCCAAAAACCGCCCGTATTCCCCGTCATCGTCGAGTCCACGATGGTGAGCGTGCCCATCATGTCGTCGCTCGTGAAGAAGAGGCCTCCCCCGAACGCGTTGACGCCTGCGCCGTTGTCGTGAATGGCGTCTCCGCAGAGGGTGATGTTTTTCGAGTCTCCGTCGCTGTAAAGGGCGCCGCCGTTTCCTCCCGAACCCACCTCGTTCTGGCCGCTGTTCATGGCGGAGCACGTGGACGGGTCGTTGTTGTTGGCGCCGTTGCCGATGGCTTGGTTTCCCGTAAATAGGCTGTCGTAGACGTCGAGCTCCGCATCGAGGCCGCCGACGGCTCCGGCGTTGCTCGCCGAGTTATCGGTGAAGGTGCTGCTCACGATCCATGCCCCGGTCTTGCATCCGTTCACGTAAATCGCCCCTCCGCCCGTGTCCGGCCCGAGAGGCGCGGCCTGATTGTTCGCGAATGTGGCGTCGATGACCGTGAGGCTGCCGTCACGCACGTACACGGCGCCGCCTTGTCCGTCGTCCCACCCTTGAGAACAAGGCGCCGGAGCTACCGGGATCGCTTGGGTGGGCGTCGTCTTTCCGTTCACGAGCGAGATGTGCTGGAGCGTCAAGCCGGTGTCGTTGGTCATCCAGCCCGGGCTATTGAAGCTCATGATTCGCACCCGATTCTGTCCGTCGAGTGTGACCTGGTTGCCGCCGTCGATGACGGTGTTGCGGTCGATCGGGACGTTCAGAGTGGCGGTCACGGCAATGACGACCGGAGCGCTGCCGCAATTGAAAGTGATGATGCCACCTTGCATGACGGCCGCGCCGAGCTCGTCAACGGTGCAACTCGCGGGACTGCCGGTGCCCACGACCGTCGTCGGATTGGATACATCGGCCGGTTGGCCCTGCGCCGGAATGCCTGTGCTGCATGACCCATCGGGATTGCCAGCCCCGCTTCCGCTCTCGAGCGCCGCGGTGCCGTCGCTCGCGCGGGCGTCTCCGCCGGAGCCGCTGCGTGGGTCCGTCCCTAGGCTGCTGCTCGAATCATCGCTTTCGCCCGCGCTGCTCGGCGCGGCGCCGCTGTGCGATGAGCTCGTGCTGCCGCAGCCTGCTCCAACATGGGCCGTGAGCAGCGCCAGGCAAGCGGCGAGTCGAGGTGTCGCGGTCCGTTGCATCGAGCGGGCCTCCAGTTTGCGCCGATCGAACGCAAGACCGATGCCCACGAAACGGTTCGATTTCGCATGGGGCTCGTGGCCTCAGCAACGCCCGGCTTCTTCGCAAGGCCGAGGGCGGTAGCCCCCTGTCTCCCGCAAAGGACCCCCGGGCTGTTCGAGCGTGGGCTCGCCACTCTAAAGTCGACGGCCACTTCGGGCGTTAACTCGCATAGCCGGCGGCAGGGGTCCCTGCCGGGCGATGTTCGACCATGAATGTTTCTCCCCCTGAGCTGCACCAGCTCGTCTATGTCAGCGCGGCCAAGAAGCCGTTCAGCGCCACGGATCTGACGGTCTTGCTGACGGATGCGCGAGCCAACAACCGACGGCTCGGCGTGAGCGGCATGCTCGTGCATCGACAAGGATCGTTTTTCCAAATTTTGGAAGGCCTCGAGCCGGCGGTGACCGGCCTCTATCGGCATATCTCGGCGGATCCCCGTCACGATCGCATCCTCGTGCTGATGCAAGCAAGCGTGGCTCAGCGCAGCTTCGGCGACTGGAGCATGGGATTCGTGGAAGGCGATCAGCAAGCGCTGCACCGAGTCGCTGGGTTCAACGACTTCTTTCGGCAAGGTTTCGCGCGTGCTGAGCTGACGAACGGTGCCGCACGCGGCAAGGAACTGGCCCTCGCCTTTCGCGACGGCCGGTTCCGTCAATTCGTCGACGGGCGCTGAGCCGCGGGGCTCTGTGTGCGCTTGCACGCACAAAAGCCCGATGGCGCACCTCGCGGCGCGGTTGCCCACACCGTCGGTCTGCGAAATGCGCGGACGCCGCGGGATTCTCGCGACGCCGCCTGCGGACGGGGCGAAACTGGGAGATGGCTTGTGGCGTCCCGGGTGGCCACGAAGAGGCTCGGAAGCCGGAGGCAGCGCGCAATCACAGACGAAGCGAGCGCGGTAGCGAAGGGGTCGAAACCAATGAACGCAAGATGCCTCGGGGCGGTACTCGGACTGACGATCGTCTCCGGATGCGACTCCCTCACGGATAGCTCGTCCTCCGCCACCGATAGCGGCGATGAAAGCCCGATCCCTTCCACTTCGGCGTCCGGCAGTTCAGCCAGCGGCAGTTCGGCAAGCTCTGCCAGCTCCAGTTCCCTAAGCACGTCGATTTCGGCGATCGACGGCGGGAGCGAGACCGGCAACGAAGACGCCGGGACCGATGCGGGCCCTCTCGACGCAACGTCCGTGTCCATGGGAAGTGACAATTCGGTCTGTGCGATCGTTTCGGGCGGCGGCGCCGTGTGTTGGGGCGACGCCATCAACGGAGAATTCGGGTTCAACCCCGTTCTCGCTCCCGCTCCGGTCATGAACCTCACGAGTGGCGTGACCGGCGTGTCCGTCGGACAACTCTCTGCCTGCGCGATCGCCTTGGGCGGCGGCGTCGTGTGTTGGGGGGACAATTCGGACGGGGAGCTCGGCAACGGTTCCACGACGACCAGTTCCGTTCCGGTACAGGTCACGGGTCTGACGACGGGCGTCACGTTCGTGTCCGTGGGAGACGGGTCGGCCTGTGCTGTGGGGTCGGGCGGCGCAATCGAGTGCTGGGGCGACAACACCGGCAACACGTCCACTCCGAGCAGTTCGGTCCCGGTGCCCGTCATGGGCCTCACGAGCGGTGCGATCGCCGTGTCCGCGGGCTCGGTCGCCTGCGCGATCGCGTCGGGCGGCGCTGTGCAGTGCTGGGGCAGCAATAGCTTGGGCCAGCTCGGCAACGGGACCACCACCGACAGCCTAGTGCCGGTGCAGGTGACCGGCCTCACGAGCGGCGCAACCAGCGTTTCCGTGGGGGGCGCCGTCGCCTGCGCCGTTGTGGCCGGAGGCGCCCAGTGCTGGGGCAATAACGAGTACGGGCAACTCGGCAATGGGTCCACGACCGACAATGTGGCGGTGTCCGCGGTCCAGGTCACGGGTCTCTCGAGCGGCGTGACGGCCGTGTCTGTGAGTGCTCTCTCCGCTTGCGCGCTCACGACGGGTGGCGCGGTCCAGTGCTGGGGCGAAAATCCGTACGGACAACTCGGCAACGGGACCACGACCAGCAGCACCGTTCCGGTGCCGGTGACAGGTCTGACGAGCGGCGTGACCGATTTGGCCACGGCAGGCGAATCCGCCTGTGCGCTCAAATCCGACGGCAGCGTTTGGTGCTGGGGCACCAACGGGTCGGGCCAGCTCGGCAACGGCACGACGACGAATAGCTCGGTTCCGGTTCAAGTTCTCTGACGCGGCCCCCGGCTTGACGGTCCTTGGGGTCCGCGGCCAGACGCCGACCGTGCCGCTCCTCCCGACGGCGTCCCGCGTTCGCGGATGCGCGACGTCCGGCCTCGTCGGCCCATGAAGAGGGATCATCGGGGCCGGTCGTCATCGTGCTGGTTGAGCGCGGATTCTATTCTTCCGAGACTGCACTGTCTCCGGTCGAGGTCGTTCCGCCGTCGGCCGTTGCAAGGACGGGAACAGCGAGTGTGACCAGCAGCCAGTACTCCGCGCACGTCGTATTCGACATCGAAAGGCCGCTCGGCGAAAGGCCCCCAAATTCTGCGATGTTCCCGGTGCCGACGATGAAATTGGCGTCGGTTTCGAAGGTCTCGGGCGGCGTTACGGCCACATAAGCCAGTGGTTGCGCATAATTGAAATCCGCAACCATCCCGCTTGGAAGGGGCGGCAGGGGTGGAAACAAGAATTCGTCCCTACGATTGCCCGGGAACAGCTGCCAGGCGGGACCCCCATCGACGGTCTCTCCGACGGTCGGCCCCGACTGCCAAATGAGAAGACAATTGGACGTGTTCGCTTGGCAACCCTGGAGTTCCCACGTGCCGATGCCTCCGTCGCCGCCGAGCGTCGCAGTGTATGCATCGCACTGGTGGGTTGTGCAGCCCGACACCCCCATTCCCGCCGCGATTGTGACTAGACCGTAGGAACACAACCCCAGCGCGGCAAGCGGGTACCTCATCCTCGGTGGATTGGCGTTCGTGACGAAGCGCATGGCAGGTGCACGCGAGCCGCAGGGTTCATAGGGCCACCATGCATCGGGATTCTCTAGACGCAATGCGGCCTGGCGCCAACACCAAAACGAGAGCACGAGGGATCCCGACCGCGCAGTCGCCAGGGTCGAGATCGACGTGCTTCACAGCGCCGTCAGTCCCCCGTCGACGGCGAGTTCTTGACCCACGATGAACGATGCCGCGGGCGACGCAAGAAACACGACGGCGTCCTAGAGCCGATCGAGGTCGTCGGGCTTGCTTACGTCACCGGCAACGGTGCGGCAATCGGTACGACTTACCGGCAACGGTGCGGCAATCGGTACGACGACGTGCGAACCGACGACGTCTCCCGTGCCCGTGATCCGCTCACGGCATCAGAACGTACCGACCGCGCCGGCACTCATCGGTCCGACGTAGAGCGAAACCGGGCTCGACTTGGGCGCTGTCAGAAGCAGAGTGACCCCCACGGCGGTACCGAAACCTCCGACGATTAAGGCGACCGTCGATAGGTCCGCGACCGTTCGGTACGTGTGGAGTTCGTCGGCGTCGACGGGAGGGCAAAGGGTGTTGGGCACGCATCTAGGACTCAGCCAGGAATGCTCGGAGATAGCCAGGATTCCGGCGACGCCGCCCGTGACCCATCCGGCCGCGCCCACGGCGAACGAAGCGATGGCGAGTTTCGTGTTCATCGTCATCGGAGCCGCGGGTGCCGCTTGGGGTTTGGGCTCTACGGCAACCGCCCCGGGCGTCTGCGGAAGCGGATCGAGTGAGAGCGTCACGGCTTGCTCGCCTCCTTCGACGAGAACGAAGGTGCTTTCCGTCGACGCGAAACCCGGCGCGGACGCTTTGACCCAGTGCGCGCCGGGGTTGCACGCACGGCGCACTCCGAGCGCCGCGACCGGGACGGGGACGTCATCGAGAGTCACCGTCGGCGACACCGCTCCCCCCACTGCGATCCGGACCCACCCGAGCCGCGGCGCGAGAGCTGCCAGCTCTCGCTTCGATTCTTCCAGCGCTTTGCCAAATGCCGCGGGTGCATGGGGAGCCAAGGGCTCACGCAAGATGCGCTGATACGTCTCCTGCGCTTCGAGCAGTCGGCTCAGGCCAACCTGAGCGCGCGCCAAACCCAGAAGAAGCGTGGGCGCGTGAACGAGCGCTTCGGCGCGCGCGAACCGATCGGCCGCGATGGCGTACTGGCCGTGCTGTTGCGCCTCGGCCCCCTCGCGCGCGAGCGATCGCGCGGTCGCGCGGTCGGCGTCCGATGGCTCGGCGTGGGCCAACGCCGGAACGAGCGAGACGAGCGCAACGACGAGGAAGAGACGTGTCATGCCCATGAACCCCCTCGAATGCGCATAATCTGGATTTTGGGACGCTCAAATGAACATGAACCACGGACGCCGTAAATGCCGAATCGACGTCGTCCGAAGACGCTCCTTTCGGCGACCGTGGCCAGGACAACGCACAAGCCGGCAGGCTCTTGGGCGAGTCACGCGTCTACAACCCGTGAGGGCTTCGTCCTCGGCGAATGGTAGCGTCATCCGAACGCATGCACGGCGGTGAAGGGCGGCTGCCCATCGCTTCGTTCAAGCTGCACTTCGTCGACCCGCGCGTGCGGATCGTTCCGCGGCTCGATCCGTCGGGGTGCCCCTTCGCGGGGCCCGGGATCGATCTGGTGGGTGCCGAGGCGGCTCGGGCGATCGCCCTTGCCGATCCGATCGTGGCTTGGCTCCAGGCCCGCGAGCGGGTCCGCTTGCGCACGCTGTCCTTCGACGTCGATCGCACGCGGCTCTTGGTGACCGTCGAAGCGGCGCCTCGTCCGCGGGTCATTCGCATCGACCCTCGGATCGACGAGGGATCGAGTGCCGAGATCCTCGAGTGCGTCGCACCGCTACTGGGCCATCTCGGCACCGTGGCGCGGGACAAGCTGCTCGCCCGATCGGGTCTTCGTCCTTGGCCTGGGAAGCGAACATGAGCAAGTCGTCGCGCGGGCTGGTTGCGGCTTCGGTCACTCCCCCATCGCTTTGATGATCACGCGTTTGTCCCGTTGCCCATCGAATTCTGCGTAAAACACCCGCTGCCACGTCCCGAGGTCCAATTTGCCCTTCGTGACCGGCACGATAACCTCGTGGTGCACGAGCATCGACTTCAGGTGCGCGTCACCGTTGTCCTCGCCCGTCCGGTGGTGCGCGTAGTCCGCCTTGAACGGCGCCAGGTGCTCGAGCCACTTCCAGATGTCCTCGTGCAGCCCGGGCTCGTCGTCGTTGACGAAAACGCCCGCCGTGATGTGCATGGCGCTGACCAGCATGAAGCCCTCGCGGATTGCGCTTTGGGCGAGGATCTTCTCGAGGGTGGGGGTCAGGTGAACGAGCTCGCGGCGCTTGCTCGTGCGGAGTGTCAGGTATTCGGTATGCGTCCTCACCTGGGCGTAGCGACCAAGGTACACGAGACGTGGCAGAAAAAGCGTGTGCCGGATGCTTGCCCTCAAGCCAATGCCGATCGATCGGCATTGGCCCTATTGCTATTGGCCCTGAAATGGGGTCGCGAGTCTTGCCTCGGTGACGGCAATCGTGCCACGTTGGGCGATCCATGCGATTCCGTATCTTGAGCTCCCTCGCCGTGCCCCGCCGTTGCGGTCCTGGCGTTCCTCGAGGGTTTCGAGGGCGAGATCGACGCGCAATTCACGAAGGGCAAGTCCGCCGAAACGCCGACGGCGGTCTCTGCGTTGCTCAAGACCGGCAAGTTCCGCTTCGACATTCCCGAGAAGCTCACCGAGAGTAAGGATGTGCAGCACTTTTTCGGGCCGAAGGCGTACGGCGTCTTCGACTCGACGGCGAAGAAGCTCTCGCTCGTGTCCGACACGAAGAAAGAGGTCCTCGTCATCGACATGAACAAGAGCGGCGAGCGCTTCAACGACGTGAGCCATCGGCGGCCTTCGCCGGCGAGCAAGCCGGAGGAGCGGGAAAGAAAGATCGACAAGACGGGGAAGTTCGAGACCGTGGCTGGACGTCAATGCGAGGACTGGGACGTGTCGAGCGATCACCGCGAGGCGACGGTTTGCGTCGCGCACGACGGGATCTCCTGGTTCTCGCTGCCCGTGGCGGCACTTCCGACCGAGCACGCATGGGCGCTCGAGCTCATGGACGGCAAGCACTTCCCGATGAAGTTCGTCGGCTACGACAAAGACGCAATGACCGAGGACTCGCGCTTCGAGATCACCAAGATGGAAAAGAAGAGCGTGCCGGATTCCGCCTTCCAGGTTCCAGCCGACTTCCAGGTCATGGATCTCGATCAGCTCATGCAAAGCCTCGGCGGGATGCGCGGGGCGATGGCCGGCGCGATGGGCGCGGGTCCGGGGGTCAACGCGGGCTTAACGGGTGCGACCGGTGCGACGCCCGGCGCAGGCGGGATGGCGCCCGCCCAGCCGCCGGGCATGCCCTCGAACATCCCGGGGCTGACGCCCGAACAGATGCAGCAGATCCAGCAGCGGTTGCAGCAGATGCAGCAGCGCCGGCCGCATTAGTACGACTGGACTCGTGATCCGGTCGTGAAGCTCCAGCTGACCACGGTGGTTTGGCCGGAGATCGTGGCATCCAGGGTCACGCTGAACGTATGGTTCGGAGCAAGGCTCGCTTCCGGAACCAGGGCAATCTCGTTGTGTACGTACCCTGGCGCCGGGTCGTGCCCCGAGACGTTGTCGGCATAGAACGTGAGAAGCGGGACCGCGGCGCCGATTTCGGTGTCGGTCAGCGCAGCCGACGACACGGCCGTAATGGCTGCGCCGGCGGCGGTCCCCCATCCGTACCAGTTTGCCGTGACGATGAAGCCTGCGTCCGGGCAGGTCGCTGCGCTCAGGGGATCGCTGGGCGCGGTGGGGCACGGATCCTCGTTGCCCACGAAGTTCTCGGGGACGTCGGTCGTTCCGTTCGGCGGAAAGAGCACGGGCGATAGAACGCGCACGCTGGCGGTGTTGCCCGTTGCGCCGTAATCGAGACAGCTGTACCCCTGCGTCGACGCCGCGCCGACCTTCGTCAGACCGGGATCGAGCAGGGGGGTACGGTGATAAAGGCTATTGATCCAATCGTCGACGGCTTGTCCGAGGCTTTGCCCGACGACTTGTCGATTCGACTCGCTCTCCCCCCATGCAAGGTCCGACTCGACACCCGCTTGCGCACCCCCGTCCGTCGCGCACGCCGGATACCCTGTTTCGGTGTGCTCCAAATAGCCGTTTCCGCCTCCCGCCGCGGCTGCACAAATCAAATATTGAAGATGCGTGGCGCAGCCCGCGGAAGAGGCGGAATCCAGCGCGACGGCGCTCAGGCCAGCGAGCGTTCGGTACGCGTTGAGCTGAGCAAGACCGCCGTCAATCGTCGCGTCGGCCGCGAACGCGGGGTAGACGAGCAGCCCCGGACCCGCCCCGTCGCTGCGGTTCGACGCATCGGCCTCACTCGCAAGCGCGTCGGCACCGTCGAGCGACGCTGCGACCGACATCGCGGCGTCCCCTCGGTGGACCTCGCCGCCGTCTTCGACCGTTGCGCCCATCGGCACGGCGTCGTTCGACGCGTCCACGCTCTGCAGTTCCCGAGCGGCGCTCGAGGCCGAAGCCCCCCCGCTCGAGCTCGAAGTCCCTCCGGTGCCCTGTTCGTCGGCCGAGCTGCCGCTCGGCTTACCGGATGCGCCACCTGGGGGGCCCGAGCACGCAGCGACCGCAAGAGTCGACCACAAGGCCAGCGCGCGCGCAGCGTGGGGCCCGCACATCTTGACGGTAGCGGGGCAAACAGGACGAAAGCTACGCCGTTGGCGCACCGAAGAAAAAGCCAAATTCCCTCTCGCTGAAGATCTACACCCCGACACGTCCCGGGGCCGCATTGGGCAGGGGTAGTGCCCGTTCCCCGTCGGCAGCAGGCAGCGTGGTTGTCCGGCTTTCAGGGTCGTCGTCGACGCCCTGTCGGGCACAGGTGAGGCCGAAGCTACACCAGGCCGTTCCGGTGAGTCGTCGACCCTTCGATTAGTCGAGCGGCCATGAGACGCGGTCCATCACCGACGGAGGCGCCACGTCCTCCTCGACGCCGGCATTCGAAGCGTCCATTCACCCCCCCCCGGCGACCGGGAGTACGGCAGCGTGCACCCACCGCCGAACCGGCTCATGCGGACCGATTGGGCGTGCAACGACGGTCCGGACGGAGGCGCCGGGACGTCCCGCCCCATTCGGGCGGGCTTTGTTCGCTCGGTGCCTTTTGAGCGCTCCTCTCTCTCACGTGACGTCACGTGACGCGCGAGGGACGGGGCCGCCGCGCTCCTTCGAATCAGTCGGTCGCGCCCGCGTCGCCTGTCGCGTCGCCTGTCTCGAGGCCTGGGGTCCATATCCCGCCCATGGTCTCGCACTGCATCTCTGCGGCCGTGGCGCTGCTGGCGTAGAAGCATTGGTCGAAGGCGACGGAACCCGAAGTGGTCGCGCAGCAACCGACCGCGCCTTCCGGACAGGCCGTGGCCGCGAGGACGGTCCCCTGCTGACTGATACAAAGCGAGGTCTGGTTGGTCACCTGCTGCGCCGTCAGGTTCGTTGAGGCCTGGCAGAAGCCTGCGTCCCCCGGTTGCGGGACGGTGCAGACCACACCGCCGTCGGCGGCGGCGGCGGCCTTTGCACCGCCGTCGGCGGCGGCCACTGCACCGCCGTCGTCGTCGGCCTTCTTGTGAGCCGCAGGGACAATGATGCAACCGGTAGCGAGCGTTGCAACAGCAAAAGGGACGATCCAAGATTTCATCCAGACTCCTTTGGGTAAAGCCCTCCTTTATACCCTGGATGCCTGTGGCGGCCTAGCTCTTCGGCTCCTAGCGTCTTTGGCTAGTGGCCCATCCCGCAAGAACCATTAGCGTTTACTTGTTTTGCTTATCTCGTGCGACTCGCGGAATGGACCGCTAGATAGCGGCTACGCGGGCGCGTGGTCGTATTCCGGGACGGCCACGTCCTCGGTCTGGGCGGCGCGCCCGTACCCACCGGGCCAACGACCTCGTGAGAACGGACCAGTGAGACGCAGAAAGGTTTCGTGGGCCCACGTGGGTGAGGGTGTTCGGACGCACCGGATTCCGAGACCGGTTCGGCTGTCAGGTGACTTGCATCGAATCCCACGAGGCGGGATCGCGTTGGCCGGGTCCGCCGCCGCAACGGCAAGAGGCGAGAGAACCAGTCCTGCGGGGCCCGCGCTCCTACTTTCCATACCCCGCAGCGACGATGTTGGCCTGGACGGCATTAAGAGTCGCTACGGTCGCAGCACCTGTGGTCATGACCCCTTCGAAAAACTCTCCCGCCGCACCATTGCTGTTGTCGCCGCCGATTCCGAGGATGATGGCACCCTGTTTCAACATGGGCGCATAGCCGTTGGGGCGCGCTCCGTCGTACATGGTCGCCAGGGTACCGGCCGTCGCATCGCCGCCATAGAGGGCAAAGCTTCCTGGGGCCGCCCCGGATCGGCCGACGACCACAGCCGTAGCAAAGTTGTAGGGGAGAGACATGTTGGTCGCGACCCCCTTGGCCTCTTTGGCACCGTTTGCCTCCACGCCGGCACATAGACCGTTTTCGATGTCTACCTCGACCCAGGGGCCGGGGCCGACACCGCTGGCCTGGCCGCTGCCCCCTCCAAAATAGACCGCCTCCATGGTGGCGTCGCCATCGTCACGATTGTTCGTTTCGGCGTTCCCGTAATCGTAGCAACACCCGTCGACCAAATTGTTCTGGCTCGACACCATATACTCGGTCTCGGCTTCGTCGCCGGTTGCGGTGCCGGTGGCCTTGTCGTTCCGATAGCCCGTGCCCACGCGAATGCGGACACCGTAGACTTCATGGCCGCTGGCCGTCGTTGCGAGATCGGTCGCATTCGCCGGCTTGTCCGCCCCGCTGCCGTGCTGACCGGCGGGCCCGGGAGTGAGATGATTGGCCTGCGAGGACTGATCGTAGATGATGGTGATGGTGCATGTCGTACCTGTGCAGAACGTGTCTTGCGCAGCGGCGTTGGCGAAGCCCCCAGGGGCGAGAACCCCGATGTCCTTGGTCGTGGTGTCCGACGCGCGCGTGACTTGGTAGAGATTCCCGGCGTACGCGCTGTAGAGCGCCCGCACCGTGCTGTGCGCCGCGACGCATGGGGTGCTTGCCGACGCGAAGATGTCACAAACTCCAGCCCCCGAAGGTGCCGCGGTGCCGCCCTCCGGGCCTACGCCCCCCGTCCCGGCCTCACCCGTCGCTTTGCCCGTGCCGCTGTCTTGCGACGGAATCGGTCCGCTGTCGGTGTCGCTAACCGGGCCGCTGCTGCTACTGGAGGAGGAGCTCGTCGGGGCGGTGCTGCTGCTCGAGGAGCTCGTCGGGGTGGAGCTGGCGCTCGAGGGGCTGCTCGGGGGTGTGCTGCCGGAGCTGCTCGTCGCGCTGGGGGTGGGGGTGCTGGAGCTGGCCCCCGTTCCCCCCGACGTGGGAGATGAAGCGCCGCTATCGTCGGTGTTGACCATGCCGCCGGGAGGGCCCTCGTCAGAACTCGAGTGCGACGAGCCGCACGCGAGCAGCAGCGCCGCGAGATACCACGAGCAGGACCGAAGAAAGCTTGTGCTTGGGCGTGATCGAGAGGCCATCGTTGCCGCCATACGGAGTCAGGGGTTATTGTCAAGAAAAAACGCAATTGTGCGGGGATTCGCGGATCAGTATCCGGGTGGTCGAATCCGGCTCACAGCCGCCGTCGTCGTTACTTCGGCGTGGCAGCCGCTCGAGGCTGCCGCATCATATGGTTGCACGTAACGCGATGAAAAATCCGGTAACATTTCCGTCCGTACGGTTATTGGGCGCTGCCGTTTCAGCCCCGATGCTGCCTGCTCAATCGACGTTTTGCCAGGCATCGTCGCCAAGCGCCGTGCCGTTCCACGCCATCGCAGTGTGACGCGCTTTAAGCGATTTTGGCTCCGGAACTTCAGTTAGGGCGTGCCCGGCGGGTTTGGCGGGTGATGGAGCAAATGGTGCTCGACGTCGACGCTCAACGGGTTGCCCGGATACTTCTCGAGCATGCCCCGGGCTTCCTGCGCCGCTTCTTCATAGCGGTCCATGTTGGCCAACGCCTTGACGACGTTCCATTCGAACTCGGGCGCGTGGGGGCTATCGGGAAAGCGAGCCCGCGCTTCTCTCGCCAATTTCAGGGATTGGGGGGGATCCGACGCCGCCAGGTCGTGCAACGTGGCGATCAGCGATGCCTCGTCGAGCGGCTCCGGAGCCGGCGGCTCCGCAGGTGGTCGCGGCCTGGCTGCCGCCGTTGGCACGGGCGCGGGCAAGGGAGGTTGAGGGTCTCGAACCGCCTCTGTGGGCATCGAGGGTGTGGGTTCGGTGATCGACGGTTGCGTCCCGGACGGCGCAGGCACCGCCGGCTTGGCGCGCTTGTCGTCACGCGCGAAGACGCCAAAGACGATCGCTATCGCCATCGCGGCCGCGCCTAGGGCAAGGAGGATGGCAGGCTTGGACACGGCCTCTTGGACGGCGGACTGTAGCTTCGCCATGGGCCCAGCGAAACGGATCGCTTCAAGCGAGTGTTTTTACTTGAGGTCGGGCACCAAATCGCGCGTGATGGTGTGCGTGTCGGTCATGCCGGCCTTGACGGTAGACGCGGCCATGTCCTCGTAGCCCGCCCAGACGTTCCACAACACGAAGGGCGACGTGGGAAACCAGGCCGAAGGGTTCACGGCGTTGGACTCGTGAAGGGCAATGGGCATCGTGCTTCCGACAACCGTTTTGACGTCGTTGAAGGTGGTGGAATCGTCCTGGTAATCGGGACCCGAGAGGTCGACCATCGCCTTGCCGGGGAAAAACGGTGCGATCGCAGCGGTGACGCCAGAGAGGCCGCTATACGGCATGAGCCAGACGATGTTGGTGAGTCCCTTGGTGGTCGTCAGATAGGTGAACGCATACTTCCAGAGGGCGACGTACTGCGCTCCGGTTCCCTTGCTCCACCAGAACCAACCATTGGGCTGCGCCTCGTGGAAGAGCGCCAAGATGACCGGCACATTGGCGGCCTGCATCGCCCCGATTTGAACCGCCATATAATCCAACTTGGAATTGAGCGAGGTATTCTCGGCCGTGCCCGCCGTGACGGCGTTGTCGAGAGTGGTGGCGCCGGGAGTCGACTCGGCACAATCGGTCCCCGTGTAGCAGTCCTGCTGGCAGGTCAGCCCTGCCGCCGGCATTCCCATATGGTAACGGACCATGGTCAGGCCACCCGCGTTCCAATAGGCAATGGCACGGGTCGTGGTGGAGCTGACGGCCGTGCAGGTGGCGCCGCTGTCGTGGTACAGGAAGTCGCCCCCGAGAATAGCCGGATCCTTCAAACCATTGGTGGCGTACCAAGTGATGTCGCCCGCGGGGTCGGCCCAACTGGTTTCCTGCTGTCCGGACAAGACGTGGTTGCCGTACAGGCTGTAGATGTAACAGAGGAGCTTCTGCGCCTGAGACGAGGCGTTGGGCGTGACCGGCGTCGCGCTGCAAGGCGATGTTGTCCCCCCTTCCGAACCGCCCCCCCCGGACGAGCTCGAGCTGGAGCTGGAGCCCGCGTCCTGGCCGCCTCCCGACATCGCCGGGGTCCCGCCCGACGAGCTGGACCCCCCGGTCATCATGGGTGTCCCCGCGGAACTCGAACTGGAGGAGCTCGTGCCGGTCTCGGTCGGCGACCCGGATCCGCCCGAACTGGACGATGTGGGAGCACCCGAACCGGCAACACTGGATGCGCTCGACCCCAAGTCGGTCGCTCCGCCGCTGCTGGAGCTCGACCCGTACGTGGCCGTACCGGTCGGCCCGGAGGAGCTCGCCCCGCTGGACCCTGGGTTGTCCATCGTCGGGTTGCCCGTGACATCCGAGGAGCTTCCGCACCCCGCAAAAGAACCAGCCACCCCACATAGAATCGCGAAAGCCGTTCGAAGATGCATAGCGTTACCCGTGCGGACGCCGATGCCTCGGCGAACGGCTCACGCCGGCCGCAATTGCAATGCCACACAAATTGTGTGCCCACGTTGGAGCGCTTCGGCTCATTTCGTTGCGGCGTGGTCTCGGCTCTGGGGCACCGGTCGGAGCGGGTGGGTCAACGGTCGGCGAGGCAGCCAAGAAGAAGAACGGAACACGCGTTCACGGTCGGCGCTTCGATGGGCCCGCGTGCCGTGAGCCGCCTTGCGATCACGACGCGCAGCGTCCTCCGTCCCCCCGGCCCGTGCTCTGGGTAAGTCCGCCCCGAATCTCCGTCGATCGGTGAAGTACCCAGAAGGCCTAATTCGCGCAAATTCCGTTCACGCAGTTCGGGGGGCCGGCTTGGCAGTCGTTGCTGTTTCCGCAGAGCTGCACCTGCGTCGTGTAGTCGCATCCGACAACGCAGGCCGGGGTCTGGGTGCCGCCGGCATCCGGCATCGATTCGCAGCAGACACTGGGATCGCCGCACATGGTCGCGCCGCATTGAATCGACTTCGAGGCGCCGCCGCCGGCTCCGCCCGAAGCGCCGCCGTCACCGGGCGAACCGCCGCCGGTGGCAGTGGCGGTCCCGCCGTCGATGGCCGGGATAGGAATGGGGGCAAGCGCCTCGACAGCGCCAGGCCTCAAGTACTTGGCGAGCGGCAGACCCTGAGCTTGCATGCTGCCGGCCACCAAGGCCGCGATCTTTTGACCGCCCACGAGGTTGGTATGCGTGGCGTCGCTGTCGTTCGCGTGGAACTTCAGGCAGGCGGCCTGCGAGCCGAGCGTGTTGTACCAGTCGACCGTCATGTCCGTGAGCGGGATGAACGCGACGTTGTGCGCCGCAGCCGCTGCCTTCGCCGCCACTTCGTGAAGGCTCGACTGGTCGCCGTCCGTCGTCCCGTTGCCAAACTGCACGCGTGCGGGCGGAGAAACGATGATGGGCGTCACGTTCGCCGCCAGAGCGTCGGTGATGTACTTTTCGAGGTTCGCCTGGACGGTCGCGTCCGGAACGCCCTTGTCGTTGTGACCGAATTGGATGATCGCGTAGTCGCCGGCGGTCCAACGCGACTTGATGTCGCCCCAGTACGCCCCATAGAAGGAAGACGAGCTCGCGCCGCTGTTGCCCCAGTTGGAGATTCCGATCGGCGGAAGGAAGAACTCGGGGAGCATTTGACCCCAGCCACCGAACGCGCCGCCCGTTTGGTCGCACTCCGTCGAGTCGCTGGCCAGGTAGACCATGATCGGCTTGGTCGCCGCGGTGGCGAGCTGGTATCCGATCGCGGAGACCTGCGGGGGAGTGGCCGCCGGCCCATAAAAGAAGAGATCCAGCCCGGGGTAGCCGCCCGGCCCCCCCGCGTGGTCCGGCTGCCCCTCCATCGCCCGGGCGTTGACGACGAAGGAGAATTCGAGGGTCTGTCCAGCCGTGGTGGTCACCGGGGCCAAGAGGCCGCGCTCCGACTCCGCGCTGATGTAGGTCGAGCCTGCCGCGGCCCCGCCCACATCCACGGTCACGAGGTAATTCCCGGCTTCGGACGTCCCGTCCGCGGTCGGCGTCTCCGTTGTGTTGTAGGTCGAGCCGCCGAAGAGGCATTCGATGCAAACGCCGGTGGTGTCTTGCCCGGCGCACGCATTGATCGCGCCACTCGTAGGCGTCTGCGAGCCAGCGCCTACGGCGACCTTCTGGCACATCGCGTAGTTGGCCGCGGTAGGCGTGGGAAAGCCGGACGGGATGCCCGAGATGCCCAAGCCCGCACCTGCGTCCGAGCCCCCGCTCGAACCCGGCGCCGTGCTGGACGAGCTTGCGTCCTCTCCGGGTTCCGTCGATCCGGACGATGACGATCCGGAACCTGCGCTTGACCCCGCCGTTGAGCCGGAGGACGTTCCCGGGGTTGGGGTGGTTCCCGAAGTGCTGGGAATCGGCGTCGTGCTGGACGAGGCCGACGGCCCCGTTCCGGTGGGTGAGGCGCCTGTGCCTGTGCCTGTCGAACTGGCCGGGGCGGGTGGGCTGCTGCCGCTGGAACAGGCCATCGGTCCAAGAAGCGTCAACACAGGGATCCATGAAAGACGTTGCTGTCCGGTAGCCATCGTTGGGTCCTCGCCTTGCCGAGCGCGCGGGGGGGCGTCGCCGACTGAGTTTGCGTTTATCACACTATGGGTCGAGACGCTTGGGGTCATCCAGCGGTTTGTCAGGTTTGGGTCGTTTTATGAGCGCACTGTAGTCCGACGTCCACACTGAATCGTCGGCCACATCGACCCCGCCCCCGAGCGGTCTTTTACAGGATGACGGTGTTGTCGAACGCGAAATGCCGGCCTCCGCGGCCAGGAAGCCGGAGAGCACGAAGCGACAGCAGGATAGGCGGACAACCAATCCAAAGGATCCCACGAATGAGGCATTGTCGTAGATGGATGGGACGCTTTGGCGCCGACGGACGCTCCGTCGGAGAATGCCGACACCGGCGCCGCGTCAGCGGAGGATCTCGACGAGCAAGACCCACGCGTTCTGAATGCCGGCCGCAAATGACGCGAGGACGCCGCCAACCAGCCAGTAGAGCCCGGACGGACGACCGCCGACGAGCAATGCGCCGCCGACCACGAACGGCAGGGTCGCCGCCTGGGTCCCCACGGCCCGGCGCACGAGCCAGCGCCTCGCCTCCGCGTTCCGATACGCGCGCATCTGCGCCTTGACGCTGACGATCCATACGGCCGATCCCGTGCCGACGATCTCGACGCCGAACGCGGTCGCACTTTGACCGGGCACAAGACCGAACGTCGCCACGACGAGCACGCCCACGAACACGGTGAGCGTCTCGGCCGCCCGCTCTGGCAGATGCTCGATGGCGAGAATGCGCGCGAGGTTGATCGATACGGCGACGAAGAGAAGGCCACTCAGCGTGGCGGCCGCTCCGACCTGCGCGACGAAGAAGTTCCCCCAGTCGTCCGCAAACCAGGTCACCGATCAGCTCCGCTCGATGAACGATCGGACGGTGTCGAACAACATGTCTTTCTCCTCGCCCATCATGACGGTGGTTCTCGCCTCCGATCGGGGGGTGCTCCCAGGCACCCCTTATGCCACAGCCACCGCCGCCCGCGGATGATCGGACGCGTCCGATGAGGGACCGGGCGCGGGCGACGCGCGCGATCTTGGACCAACCCGTGTCCGCCGGCGGCGCGCCGATGGGCAAGCACGCCTGTTCTCCGGGTCGACAACTCGCCGGCCGCGGTCGGAAGGTAAGATCGACCCCATGAGGAGCCCATCGCGGTCCGTCGCCGACGTTGCCTACGAACGCGTTCGTGAGGTCGCGCTGCGCTTCCCGGCAGCCGAGGAGAAGCTCTCGCATGGGGCTCCGTCATTCCACGTGCGCGGGAAAATGTTTCTCACGTTCGTCGACGACCACCACGGCGACGGGCGCATCGCCGTGTGGTGCAAGGCCACCCTTGACGATCAGCGCAGGCTCGTCGCCGGCAATCCCGCACGGTTCTTCGTCCCGCCCTACGTTGGGGTAAAGGGGTGGGTCGGCGTGAAGGTCGACGAGGCGGCCGCCGACTGGATCGAACTGGCGATCCTGGTCGAGGACGCGTGGAGGTCGGTCGCACCGCCGCGCGTGGTCCGCGGCGAGCCGGTCTCGAGCGCGTCGCCCTGCGGGGCGGCCCCCGCCCGCATCCAGACGGACGCGAAGGTCGCGCAGCGTGCGTTCAAGCGGCTGTCGGCCATTTGCCTCGCGTTGCCGGAGGCTGTCTGCGAACGCGAGGGACGTCATGCGACGTTCCGCGTGCGAGGCAAGGTGTTCGCCTACTTCCTCGACAATCACCACGGCGATGGGGCGATTGCGGCGTGCCTCAAGGGCGACAAGCGCGAGAACGCTCGCCTCGTCGCCCAGGACCTGAAGCACTTCTATTCGCCCGCGTACGTCGGCGCGCGTGGGTACCTGGGCGTGCGCCTCGACGCCGGCGACGTCGACTGGAAAGCCATCGTGATGCGCGTGCGCGCCGGTTACAGGAGCGTCGCGCCCAAGCGGCTCATGGCCGGCGCCCAAGACCACTGAACCGAGCGGGCGGTCATGAGGCCCCGATCGACGTGCCTGGCGAACCTCCGCGAATCCGAGGCGCTCGAGAATCGTTGCAACCCCGACAGCGGCTATTTCACGAGGTCTTTGACGATCGTCCGAACCGATTCCATCGTGAACGGCTTGTCGATCGAAATGTTCGCGACGCCGTCGAGGAAGGCTTGCGCGCGGGCCGCGAAGGCTCCGCCGGTCATGAAGACGATGCGCTTGGCGATCTCCGGCGCCGACCTTGAGAGTGCCTTGTGAAAATCCATTCCCGACAGATTCGGCATCATCAGGTCGCAGAAAATGACGTCGTAGGTCTCGCCGCCTGCAATTCGAGCGAGCGCGTGCCGCCCGTCGACCTCGACGACGACGTCATGTCGGGACCGGAGCATCCGGGCGACGGCCTCGCCGATGGCGCGTTCGTCGTCGATGACGAGCACATGGCCCCGCCGCGACGGAGGCGACGACGGGCTCGCCTCCGCCTTCGGATGGCAGGCGCAGCAGCGGGCGGCAGGGAGGATGACCCGAAACGTCGCTCCCTTACCGGGGGTGCTCTCGACGGTGATCGTCCCACCCCACGACGTGATGAGGTTGTGGCAAATGGCGAGGCCGAGCCCCGTGCCGCCGCCTGCGAGCTTGGTCGTGAAGAACGCATCGAAAATGCGTGGGAGGATTTCTGCCGGGATCCCGGGGCCCGTATCTCGTATGGCGACTACGGCACGCCCCTCCGCGTCGACCGTGGTTTGGATCCGAATCTCATTCTGCTCGGCGTGCCCTTCGCCGATCGCTTGCGCCGCATTGACGATGAGGTTCGTAAACACCTGCGTCAGCTGCCCAGGATGACCTTCGACGAGCGGCGTCGCGCCAAACTCCTCGACCAATCGAGCATGGTGCCGAAGGGTACTCGCGGTCATCTTGATGGCCGCCTGCAGGGCCTGCGTCAGGTCGACCATTTCCGCAGGACCCGTGTCGGGACGAGCGAATTTCTTCAGTTCGTCGACAATCCGCCGCACGCGTTCGTTGCCGTCGCTTGCATCGTGAAGGGCGACGGCAATCTCGTCGAGTTGTTCGATGACGCCCGCGACCGTCGGCCCGTCGACCGACGCCTCCTTCAGTGCCCGTAACTTTTCGAGCACACTTTTCAGCTCCTCCTCGGAAAACGCGACGTTCCCTATCGCGTAGGAAAGCGGGTTATTGATCTCGTGGCCCATCCCCGCCACCATCGTCCCAATCGAGGCCAGTCGCTCGGTCTGCGCCAATCGCGCTTCAAGTTTCCCTCGCTCGGTCACGTCCCGGAAGATCATGACTCCTCCGTCGATGGTGCCGTGGTCGTCGACGATCGGTGCGACGCTGTCGTCAATGCGCAAGAACGCGCCCTGTCGGTCGATGAGACTCGTATTGGGTGGGAGCTGGCCGTCGGCGACCTTGTCGAGCGCGGTCCATACCGGGTTGTCGACGCGCTTGCCGTCGGGATCGACAAGGCGAAGGACTTCGTCGATCTTCTTTCCGAGCGCTTCGTCGGAGCCATAACCGGTGAGCGCCTCGGCGACATGATTCATGAACGTGATGGCGCCGTCGGCGCTCGTGGCGATGACGGCATCGCCAATCGACCGGAGGATCGCCTCGAACCAGCGTTCGCGTAGCGTGAGCTTGCATTCGAGCTCGTGCTTGTACAAGGCGATTTCGATCGACGAGCGCAGGTCCTGCTCGCTGAACGGTTCGGCGAGATAGCCGTGCGGCGTGCTCGCGATGGCGTGCGCAAGCGTGGCGGCATTGCCGTGGGACGTCAGGTACACGATCGGAGTGCCGAAACGGGTGTGCATTTGGGACGCTGCCGCGACGGCACCCAACCCCCCATTGAGCTTCACGTCCATGAGGACCAACTCGGGCTTGAGCTCCTCCACGCGGCGGATGGCGTCCTCGCCGGTCGCGACCGCCTCGGGCACAGTGTAACCCAAACGATCCAGTGTGTGGCGAATGCCGTCGGCGACCGCGCGCTCGCCCCCGACGACGAGAACGGTGGCGCCGCTCATGGCCGACTTCCTCGATCGGGATCCTGCCCGGCGGGCCGCACTCTGCCGCGGACTACCCAACGGCAGGTCAGGGCGCGATCGCCAGCCCGAGACCACGGCCTTCTTCGGCACTCTTCACGGCCAGTCGGCATCGATAGCTCCCCCTGGCTCCCGTCTCGCCAGTCGATCCCGATGCGATCGAGACCGTTTCGCGTTTCGGAAAGTCGTTAGAAGGCAGTGCAGCCCTTGTGCCGTCACGACAAGATAGGTGTTGGCTCGCAATGGCGGAGCAGGTTTGCGGGTAGGCTGGTGCCGCGCAAAGACAGTTTGTGCAATTTGCGAATCGCCCACCGTCCGACCCGCTGCGGCCTTAGGCCAATATTTCAGTTGCAGACCTCATTCGTCCCTTTTGGGCAGCATGCCTACGTCAATCGGATGACGCTCAGCCATCGTCATCTCGCGATTTCCCCCACCCGATGCGAGGGACCGCGTCGTATTCGATCCGATAGACCCTCGCCCCCGATAACTGGCTTTTCAGCCAGGCCCAGTGAGCCGCGCTTAGCCGGCGCGCGCTTGCTGGGCCGCCCGTACAGCGTGCACAGCGACAATAAGAGCTTCGGCGGGCACCGAGGCCTCACCCTCCTTGCTTGTGCTCTCCCCGACCCAGGCTGCCGCATCCTGGATGCAGGCAAAGGATTTGCGCGGATACGTAAGCTTCGCCGCGAGCGAAACGCCCGAAACGACGGCGCGGACCGCCGCGGCCCGGAAACCCGCGCCTTCGAAGGCCACGACGGAAAAGGCGAGCGGCAGCTTTCGTAGCCACGCCGCACTGAGCGCGCGTGCCTCGCCGGACGGCAGGGGAGTGCTTTCGCCGACGACCGTGAACAGCCCCGCCGAGTGGCCCGTCGCGTCTTGCAGCGCAAGGAGTGCGCGGCCCAGCCGGTCGATGGCCTGCAGTCTCGTCTCGCCGCACCAAACGACGATGGCGACTCGGCGCCAGGCCGCGACCACATGGTCGATGTCTCGTTCCAGAATTCGGGGCGCCTCTTCGTCGGTCACGGGACCTCGAACGGCGGCGCAGTTTCCAGAAACGAGACGGCGATGTCGCGCCGAGAACGCCCGCGGCAGACCGATCGCGTCTGTGCTTTGGCACCTAGAAACGACGTGATGGCAACGCAGCCCCGCGGGCGGGTGCCATTCGCCTCCGGTCGAAACGTGGATGCCTTGGATGCCTCCCCACCACAACGCCTCCTTCAGGTGCCGAATCGTTGCGGCTCAGACCGTTTCGCATCGTAGCGAGTTCATCGGGGACCGAGCCGCGCTGCCGTCTGAAGCCGACGGCGCCGTGCAACCTGCGGACGGATGGTTTCCGCCGCAAGGGGAGAGCTCCGAAACAGGGTGAGTTGCTCCGCACCGCTTAATGCACGGCGCTCCTGTGTCGTGCTCTCTTCATGCGGGTGGGGACTTTGAGTACGTTGCCGACGTTGAAACCGAGTTCGGCGAACTTCCCCTGGTGACGTGTCACGTCGGCGAGCTCAACCAGGTGTTTCTGAATGTCATCGTCAACCGAAGTGGCCGCGATGCTGGGCCAGGTCGGCTTCGTCTCGCTCGCCCCGGCCACTCTCGACAAACTGCAAGAAGGTCGAGCTCTCGCGCCCGAAGAGCAACAGGCGCTCGAGCGAGTGCCAGCGCTCGCCGAGCAGCTCATCGCCGGGATTCCCCGCCTCGATGCCGTTCGGGCGGCACTTGCGCACCAGGCCGCACCCTTCGACGGGGCGGGAGCGCCTGCCAAAGCGCCGTGCGGCAAGGACATCCCTCTGGGGGCCCGCATCCTCGCCATCGTGTCCGACTTTGACCGATTGGACACGGGCGGCCTGTCGCCAGAGCTCGCCCTCGCGGCCATGCGCGGGCGGCTCGGCCGCTACGATGCCGAGCTGCTCGAGCTTTTCGCCTCAACGCTCGACAGCGACGGCCGAGGCGTCGAAGTGGCGGAAATCCCCATTCGGTTGGTCCGCGTGGGGATGACCTTCGTCGAAGACGTGCGTACGCCCACCGGGTTATTGCTCGTCGCGCGCGGTCACGAGGCGACGAGAAGCTTGGTCGAACGGTTCCGAAACTTGGCTTCCGGCTCCGTGCGCGAACCCGTTCGGGTCTTGCTTCGCAGGTCGAGAACCGCATGCGAACGGTCGCACGCAGGGCAACGGCCGGTTGCGCCGGCGAGAATCTTGGTGGTCGACGACGGGCCGGCCTGACCCGAAGGCCAGGCCTCTGCTCACCACGTCGGCACAGTAAACCCCCGGTCGGGCCTTGCGAACAGGTAGCCCTGAAGCAGATCACACCCCAAACTCACCAGCATGTCCCGCTCCGCTGCCGTCTCCACTCCCTCCGCGATGACTTGCATGTTCAGCTCGTCGCACAGCTGTTTCATCGATCGGATAATGCTTTGCCGACGAACATCCTCATCGACGCCGCGGATGAGGGACATATCGAGCTTTGCGATGGACGGTTCAAGCTGCGTGAAGCTGGTGAGCCCGGCGTAGCCCGCGCCAAGATCGTCGATGGCGATCTGAAACCCAAGACGTTTGAGCCGTCCCACACAGGCGGTGACATCCCTCACTTCATAGAGCGACGCTCGCTCCGTGACCTCCAGCACGACCCGAGAGGCGATCCTCGAGAGCGGCGCATCGACCGAATAAAGCTCCTCATCGTTCAAATCGGCGGAGTGGAGATTCACGAAGAGCTTGGCCCCATCCGGAGCCTTGAGCGCCGCTGCCGCGACGTGAGCGCGAACGGCCCGTCCAAGCTCCGAAAGGCGCCCGAGCCGCTCGGCGGCGTCGAGCATGTCCGCAGGGCTTTTCATCAACGGCTCGTCGGAGCGGAGCAGCGCCTCGAATCCAATAATGCGCTTCGCTTGCCATCCGACAATGGGCTGGAACGCTGTCCAAAGTAGGCTCATGGCCCAAGAGAACCGAACCTCGAGCGCCGCACGCTCGCCGAGCCGCCTCGTATCTCGGCCGGGTAACTCCAGCGCCGCGCGCTTGAGTCGAGCGAGCTTGTGGAGTCTCGCCGCGTAAACCACCGTGTCCCAAAGTTGGTCCGGCGAGACGGGCTTTGCCAAATACCGAAAAGCGCCGTATTCGACAGCGGACATGGCTGACGCAACGCTCGGCTCGCCGGTCATCAAGATCACCGGCACGTCGAGATCGTGAGCGCGAACGGCCTTGAGAAACTCGATGCCTGTCATCTCGGGCATCGAGATGTCGCTGACAATCACGTCGAACGCGCCGTCCTTCACGCTCTCCGCGGCCTCCTTACCGTTCGACGCGGTCTCGACCGTCACATCATGACGCGCAAGGATTCTGCCGTAGCCGTGGCGCACGGCTGGGTCGTCATCTACCAGAAGCAGTCGGAGTTTCTCGGTTTGAAAGGTTGAGCGGTCAGAATCATCCATCGAGGACCTCCCGTACTTTTCGGAGAAGGGCGTGCGGCGTGATGGGCTTCGGGAGAAACGCGATGCCGGCGTCGAGCACGCCGTGGTGAACGACCGAGTCTTCGGTGTAGCCGGACACATAGAGAACCTTCATCGCCGGCCTCAGAGATGCCAGGCGTTCTGCCACCTGTCGGCCGCTCATACGTGGCATCACGACGTCCGTGAGGAGCAGATGAATCTTCGCGGGGAACTGCTCGCAAATAAGCAGGGCGTCGCCCCCACTCAGCGCATCGAGCACGTTGTAACCATGGCGCTGTAGAATGGTGCGGGTGGCGACGCGAACCTGCTCCTCGTCTTCGACGAGCAGAATGGTCTCCGAGCCTCGGAGCGTCTCCGGTGCCGGAGGTCGCACGCTGACCTTATCGACCGCCTGCTCGACGCGCGGGAGGTATACCTTGAACGTCGTACCCCGCCCTGGTTCGCTGTATACCCAGATATGCCCCTGACTCTGCTTCACGATCCCGAAGACCGTGGAAAGGCCGAGCCCCGTCCCTCTTCCCACTTCCTTGGTCGTGAAGAACGGTTCGAAGATGCGCTCGCGTGTGGCTGCGTCCATGCCGACGCCGGTGTCGGTGACCGCGAGCATGACGTAACGCCCGGGCACGACTCCTGGGTGAAGCCCCGCATAGTCCGCATCGAGTTCCGTATTGGCCATCTCGATTCTGAGCTTGCCACCTCTCGGCATCGCGTCCCTGGCATTCACGGCAAGATTCATGACGATCTGCTCGACTTGTCCTGGATCGACGAGAACTCTTCCGAGCGAGGAGGTGGGAAGCAGCGTAAGTTCGATCGCTTCGCTCAAAAGGCGCCTGAGCATCTTCTCCATGCCCAGAACGGCCTGGCCCAGGTCGAGCACCTGCGGCTGAAGCATTTGTTTGCGACTGAACGCGAGAAGCTGCCGAGTCAGGTCGGTGGCCCGTTCCCCCGCACGACCGATCTCCTGGATGTCGGCGCGCATGGGATCATTGGGCTTCAGGTCATCGAGGACCAGGGACGTGAAGCTGAGAATCACGGACAGCACGTTGTTGAAGTCGTGCGCGACGCCGCCGGCCAGCACACCGATCGCCTCCATCTTTTGGGCTTGTCGTAACTGCGCCTCCGTCTGTTGAAGACGAGCCTCGGCTTTACGCTGTGCGGTGAGGTCGCGGACGATTCGCGCACTCCCGATGACCCGGTGCTCCGCGTCGAAAATGGGCGATGCGGTGAACACGACCTCGACGGTCGAACCGTCCTTCCGCAATTGCGTCGTCTCGCGGTGGCGGGTCACTTCCCCGCGCCGAAGCTGCTCCAACAAGGCCGCGACGGATGCCCGGTTCTCAGGAAGAAGCAGGATGGTGGCGGGGCGTCCAATGACTTCCGACGCGGACCACTTGTAGAGCGCCTCCGCGGCCCCGTTCCAACTCGTGATGATCCCGTCCGAGTTCGCGCCGATGACGGCGTCATCGGCAAACTCGACGATCGCGGCGAGCCGGGCACGTCGCTCGTCGGCGTCTTTCCGCTCCGTCACATCGCGAAAGAGTGCCAAATGAAGTCCGGGAATGATGTTCGTCTTTGCGGCGAATTCGACGAAGCGAAGTTCTCCGTTCGGTCTGAGGATCGTCAACTCATCGATGAGCTGGCCCTCCGTGAACATCCGCTGCTTCAGCGCCGTACCATCGAAGTCCACGCAGTAGTCTGCGCCTACGTGACCGACAAGTTGCTCACGCGGCCGTCCAAACAGTGCACACGTTGCAGGATTGACTTCGACATAGACCCCCGCTTCCTTGAACAGGATCAGCGAGTCCGAGGTGTTGTCGAACACGGCGCGCAGCATGTGCTCGCTTTCGCTCAGCGCATCCGAGGCGGCGCGTCGGTCGGTGATATCCTGCAGGGTGCCGACCATACGGGCGGGCAGCCCCCCCACCTGGCATTGCACCGAGGCGCGCGCGCGCACCCAGCATAGTCGTCCGTCCGGGCGTACCACGCGCTGCTCGATGTCGATGAGAGCTCCGTGATCCATCGCTTCGGCGTTGGCACGTTGTAAGGCTTCTTGATCCGCAATAGGGATCCGGGCGAACATGTCGCGCACAGTCAGCGTGGTTCCGACCGGCACGCCAAGGATGCGGCAGCACTCTGCGGTGCAATCGATCTCGGCGTCGAACCCAAGAGCCGACACCCAGCTCCCGACGTGCGCAATCGCCTGTGCGGCTTCGAGCTGGCCACGACTCTCCAGCAAGCGCTCTCGGCTCGCGACGCGATCCGTGATGTCTCGCAGAGCCGAGAGGTGAAGACCGGGCGCGACGTTCGCAACGGCGCGATAATCGAGCACGCGACGTGCTCCGTCGGGACGCTGGAGCGGGAACTCCCCTTCCATCCGACCGTGCTTGACGAACTCCTGGTAGGCCGCCTCAGCGTCGTAGCCAGGCGCTGCGAACTCGAGGAGGGTGCGGCCGACAAGCTGCTCTCGCGGCAGTCCGAACAGGCTGCACGCGGCGGGGTTGGCATCCACGTACTGGCCACGAGGATTGGCGAGTAGCAGCGCGTCCAGCGAGCCGTCGAACACCGAGCGGAGGAGTTGCTGGCTTTCGCGCAGTTTCTCTTGTGCCGCTAAGAGCAGCGTGGGGGGGGCTCCGACCTCGCCTGCGACGGCGTCGATCTCGCCGTTCGACAGCGCCCGTAGGGTCGCCTCCGTGTCGGCAAGTCGGACCCGAAGATCGTCGTTTTCCTTGCGCAGGGCTTCTATCTCACTCACGACGGACCTCAGCCAACCCGAGCACGGCGACAAGGGCGTCCGCGTCTTTGAGCGTGCCGGAGATCCGGCGCTCCGGCCGCGGCGCCAACTTGATCGTCATCGGCGTGACGAGCACGCGGTCGCGCACCCCCAACTCCGGGTGCTTCAGCACGTCGACAATTTCGAGATCGACCTGGAGCGATGGATACGCAGTGAGAAGGGCCCGCAGGTGTCGGAGGGCCGTGACCGAGTTGGGCGACTCCCCGGCCACGTACACTCGCAACCTGAGCGTTCGCTCCTTGCCCGACCCGGAGCGGGCGTCGCTCATCGAGACAATCCCCGCGTGATCCGCCGACGTGCTACTCGCAGGTCATCCGCGCCTCTTCGCTGGCGCAGCTCCAGGTGCTGGCTCGCGACCTGCTCGTCGCTCTCCTCTCGTTCGGCGTCGAGTCGCTCAATGACCGCCTCCTGAACGGCTTGCGCGCTCAAAGCAGTCTGCGTTCTCGCTTGCGTCTCGGCCAGAGCCAGTGCAGCTTCCCGTTGTCGAAGATCAAGCTCGCGTTTGGCGGTATGTCGCTTGCGGCGCTCTCGGTCTTCTCGTTCCCAGCGAAGGGTTCCCATGAGCACCTCGCCGCCGGCGGAATAGACGTCCGCCAACGTGACCCCCGTCTTGCTGAGAACGAGCTCTCGCACCTGGCTGGAGTGCTCGGTGCCGCGCGACTTGATAATGGTCAGGGCTCGATTCCGCTCGCCGCCCTGATTCAGATACGAGACGTGAATCCACGTGTCGGCGATCGTCGAGATTCCGATGGGGGTGTCTTCGGTAAGCGCCGCGTTGTTTCCGAGGAGGGATGTGTAGACGCCGGTGATGCTTTGACTTTTGGCGAGGTCGAGAATCTCGATCGCGGCTCGTTGCGCCACGCTCTTCTCGGCGTCCGGGCCAACCGCCGAGATCGGATCGACCACCAGGTTGCGCGAGCGGTGCTCGCGCAGCAGTTCGCGGATATGGGCCACATGCGCCTCCGGACTCGCGGCGCGACTGCGTAGCGAGTGCATGCGAAGGACCCCCGACTCCACGTGAGGACCCAGCGCGATGCCCACCGATCCCATGTTGCGCACGATCAGCGCGGGCGCTTCGTCGAAGCTGATGAAGAGCGTCCGTTCCTTGCGGTGACTGGCGGCTGAGGCAAAAGCCGCGGCCAGCGTCGTCTTCGCCGTACCGGGAGAGCCTGTGATGAGGGTCGAGCTTCCGCGGTGGTATCCGCCGCCAAGCATGGCATCGAGGCGTTCGACACCTGCGGAAATCCGCGCGGCGGAAGCGGGGTGGATGATCTCCGTGGCTGCACCGGCGCCGACCTCGATCCCGGCGTTGCCGATCGTGAACGGAAACTCATTCGCGGAGTGGGGGCCACCTCGGCACTTGGCCACCCGGATGAAGCGCTCTGCGGTGCCACCGACAACGCGATGTTGCATCTTCACCACACAGTCCGCCATGAACTGCAAGAAGTCGTATTCCGGGGACAAGTGAACGTCGGCCGCACTGGCCTTGGCGGTGATGATGGCCGTCATGGCGCTGTCCTGGAGCCACTCCCGCAGGCGGAAAACCTCGCGCCGCGCCAGCACCGGGTCCCCGAGGTTTGCGAGGAGCACGTCGAGCCCGTCGAGCACGACCCGCTTGGCTCCAACCGTCTTTACTTTCTGTCCGAGCACCGCGAGCAGGCCGAGAAGGTCGAACTCCCCGCCTTGCACGACGGACTGCGGCAGATTGGCATCGACAACCGCGATGCTCTTGTCCTTGAGCCGGTCGATGCCCCAGAGGAAGCTCGCGGTGTTCTCGAACACCTGGTCGACGCTCTCCTCGAAGGCTACGAAGACTCCCGGCTCCCCAAAGTCGCGCGCGCCCGTGACAAGCGTCTGGAGGCCGAAGATCGTCTTGCCGCCACCGGCGCTGCCGAGCACGACCGTGATCCGGCCTGCCGGCAAGCCTCCGCCGGTGATCTCGTCGAAACCACGGATGCCCGTCGCGGCGTACTGGATGCCTTTTCTTCCCCTCATCATGTCTTTCGGGTCTCTGCGCGCGTGAGCGAAACTTCCCCTGGTCCTCCAAGTGTGCGCAGGTGGGGAACCTCCCCGTGGAGAGCCGAGTGCCGCAACGGCGGCCATCCAGCTGAGCAGCCTAACCACCGACCGGGGGCGGCGCTTGAACTATCGCCACAGCCTTCAATCTCCGGTGGGGCCGAATGGCGAGCCGAGGAGCGAGCATCGAGCGCTGAAAGCGAACTCGCCCGCAAATGGCGCTTTTCGCGTCGCAGCCGAGCTGCGCCGTCGGGCGAGGCACTCGATGGCTCGTGCTCCGACCTGGGGAAAACTGCGCCGACGACACGCGCCGTCGCGTAGACGCGCGACTCCCGCGGCGTGGATGACGGTCAAGAAGTCCGCGCCGGAGGGCAAGCGGAGCGCGTGGAGAGACGGGTACGGTGGAGAGACAGGTAAGCTAGGGAGGTACTGTGGACGCCGCCCACCCGTGTAGTAGAAAGAAAGGATGGGCAGACAGACACCCGCCGTGCTCTACGTGCTTGCGATGGTAGCCGTCGTAGTCGGCGTGGACGTCCTGTTCTTCAGAAGTCGGTTCTGGGAGCGGCTGATGGTGAATGTCGGGGTCGTCCTGGTGTTCGGGGCGTTCTATCTGAGGTTCCTGAAACGTCCATGACCGCACCCGCCGCGGCGCGCGCTGCCGTTCACCGTACACGTTGCGGGCGGGTAATCCGCGCTCCGGCGCAACCTTGTTCTTTCACCGGTCAACCCGGCAATCTGCGGCATCTGTCACTGTTCGCTCCCCGAGGCTTCCCACAATCCAGTCGGCACATCGAAGCAAGACGCTGTCTTTGCGGCCGCGTGCGATGGCCAGAGCAACACCGGCACGATCGACATTCCGATGAAGAGGCTGTACGCACGCCTTGAGGGGAACATTCCGACATCACCACCGGCGTCGAACATGAGCCAGGACTCTGGGCTCTGACTGATCGCAAAGAGAAACCCGCCGTCACGCATGGCGATTGGCGCCGCATCGGTGAAATAATAACTTTCGGCCATCACGCCGAACGGTGCCGGGAGGTTCATCGAGATCGCGAGTGCAATGAATTCCTGAGGTTTGGGAGCATTCTCCACACGCCATACATTCTCGCCGACGTTGAAGTCGGCGTGCAGCGGGCCAAAGTCCTTCGTGGCGTACGCCGTGAGTAACGCGTCGTAGGTACGCAGGTAGCCCTGTCCGCGAAAGGTCGGGATGCTCGCAAGGGCAGAGAATGACAACGATGGGGAAAACCTCCCCTGATCGAGGAAGTGGACCTTTCCGCCGATTTGCGCGTCGTCGAGAAACTGCGCTGGAACGTCGCCCTGGGCGATGCTGTAGCCATTGCTCCCGACCTGAAATTGGAACCACTGCGTCGCGGTGAGCTTGGCCAGAAACGGGAAAGTCCACTGGCGGTCGGTCGCCCCCAAACGGCGAAAGAGAGTACCCGCCTCGAGCTCGAACGCGCCGGCAACCACGAGATCCGCCGTGCAGGCAATGGTGGGGCGGCACGGAAGGGTTTGCGTGTCTCCGGGCGGATCGGCAGCACGCGCGTGCTGCGCGCCCAGCGAGAATGTGCCGATCACAAGAAGACAACTGGCGGCCCTCACAGCAGTCCCGCGAGGAGCGCGGCAGCTCAAGCGCTTCCGTCCGCCACGCCGCGTAAGCTAGGGCCGCGGCGATGTCGTCGCGCCATCAACCGAGCGGCCTGCGGTCCGCTCTCCAGTACGGCCGTCATCCGCTGCCGCGTCATTTGAAGCCCTTTGCCACGGCTTGCGCCGCTACCCTTCGACGATGCCCGCGCGCCGTTCCCGAAGCAACCGCAAATCGCCTCGTTCGGGGCGCGTGTTTGCGGATGGCCGCAGCCAGAGACGGCGCAGTAACGGAGAACGTCGGTCCCACGAGGAGCACGACAATGGCGTACGACGTTGCGGGATCGGTCTGCGGGCGATGGACCAAGACGCCCGGGCACCGTCGGCCAAAAAGTCGTCGCCTTCGCGACGCAAAGTGGAAACGTCGCGCACACCCTTCGGTGGTACACCCGTGGGTCAAAAGGAGGAGCCATGGAAACGACCACCGCCAAAGGGGCCGACGCCGCGATCTCTCCAGCGACGCCCGCGACGATTCTCGGCATGTCGACGGCAGCGTTCACAACGCTGCACGTTGCAATCAGTCTCGCGGGCATCGCGTCTGGGATCGTCGTCGTCGTCTGCATGCTGACGTCGACCGAGCTCGATTTCTGGACCGGGGTCTTTCTCGCGACCACCGTCCTGACCAGCGCGACAGGGTTCCTCTTTCACGCCGAAAAGGTGCTCCCTTCGCACATCGTCGGGGTCCTGTCCCTGGTTTTGCTCGCCGCAGCGATCCTGGCCCTTTACGCCTTCGGGCTAGCCGGAGCCTGGCGCGCGGTTTATGTCATCACCGCGGTCACGTCCCTCTATCTCAACGTGTTCGTGCTCGTGGTGCAGAGCTTCCTCAAGGTCCCGGCGCTGCATGCCCTCGCGCCGAAAGGAAGCGAGCCTCCCTTTGCCATCGCCCAAGGCATCGTGCTGATCCTTTTCGTGGCCCTCGGCGTTCTCGCGGTGCGACGATTTCACCCCGAGCAGAACCAGGGGCCTGCGCTCGGCGAGCGCGTGACGCCGCCGGCTGAGACTTCGCAAGCAAAGCGCCGCCCTGTTTCAACCGGCCACAATCGGCCCTGGGTAGTTCGTTTCGATGAAGATGCGGAAACGCTCCTTGAACTTGCGCCGGTTCTCGGGCAGGTCGAACCATCCGCGATGCAGCGCGTTCTCGGTCGCGATGATCGGATACCACGTCTCGCGTAGATGCCTGTTCGACCTGGCTTCGCTGCGGTCGACGACGGTCTCGATGAAGTTCCACACCATGAACGCGTATGCGTCGTACTCCCTCGCTTTTACCGGGTCCGTCGGCGGCGGCGAGGTCAAGAGGTACGGTCGTTCGAGCCCGGTCTTCAACAGCTCGAAGTACACTCGGTCGAGCTCGGCATAGTAGTTTTCGCGAAGGGAGGTCGCGAAGGTCCACGCCGAGTAAAAAAGAGTCAGAATGATGCCGATCGACCCCAATGCTTGGGCGATCACTCCCGCCTTGGTCCACGCCATCATTACGTCCGCGCC
Organism: Polyangiaceae bacterium; assembly: GCA_049521295.1. GTDB lineage: Bacteria > Myxococcota_A > Polyangia > Polyangiales > Polyangiaceae > Palsa-1150. Next base: position 44,527 of record JBEKOY010000026.1, read on the forward strand.
AGCGACACACGGGGCCATGTCGATCCTCCTCGGGCAATCAGGGCTTCTCGTCAAACAAGAGACACGGGCGGCTCCCCACACGGCGAGTCTACTACGCTTCATTCGACCAATACGGGATCGGGCAGTGGCTCGAGCATCTGGCGGATCCGCGGATCGTCCGGTGAGCAGCGGTAGACGTCTCGATAGATGGTTTGGAGCCACCGTTTCAAATCGTCGCGGGCCAGGCGGCCGGGCGACCCCGCCCAGTACGTCATCAAGTCCATTTCGGGCGCTGGACCGACTCCTTGCAAGGGCATGAGGTATCGGAGCCCGGCGATTTTCGCGCAACCGAGCCGGCGGTAGAAACCCTCGCGTCGGGTGCGAATCGCCTGGTCGCTCGACGCCTCGCGGTCCGAGTCGATCTCGAGGAGCACGGGCAGGGGTGCTCCCTGGGGCGCTACGGCGAGCGCGACGGTCTGCTGGAACAGCGTACTGCCAAGCCCTTTGCTGCGCTGTTCGGGCGCCACGGCCATGTACTCGAGCAGCGAGAAGTTCTCGACCGGCCGCAAGAACAGGATGCTGAAGCCCAGCACGCGGCCTGCGTCCTTCGTGACGTAGACGCGATAATCTGGAAGGGTGACCATGGCGCGGATCCAGGCTTCGGGTTTCTGCTCGCGGGGCGTGATCGAAGCCGCGTAGATCGAGTAGAGCTGTCGGAAGGGCTCTCCATGGATGGACTCAAGCAGCTCGAGCGTCACGGGGTCAGCCATCACGGTTTCACGAGCCGCGATCGGCGTCCAGAGCGGTCATGACGCGCCCCGACGTCATCGTCCTCGGTGCAGGCGTGGCAGGGCTAGCGGCCGCGCGCGATCTCACCGCCGCCGGACTTCGCGTGCTGCTGCTAGAAGCGCGCAGGCGGCTCGGCGGCCGCGTCTGCACCCACCATACCCCCGAGGGCCCCATCGAGCTCGGAGCCGAGTTCGTCCACGGCGCGGTCGAGGAGACCCTGGGCGTGGCCCGGCAAGCGGGACTGCCTCTCGGTGAAATCGATCGCGGCACGCCGCGTCGTTCCGAAGGGCGCGTTTCCCGTGCCCGGGAAACCTTCTCGGCCATCGACGCCGTGCTTGCGCACGCTTCGGGCGGAGAGGACGAATCGTTTCAGCATCTTGTGGACCGGATCGAGATCGATTCCGAGATCAAACGGCGCAGCTTGGGGCTCGTCGAGGGGTATCACGCGGCCGATCCGACGAAAATGAGTGTGCAGTCGCTTCTCGACAACACCGCGGCTGACGAGCAGCCCGGGAGCGAGAGACAGTTTCGTTTCATCCATGGCTACGACGGCCTGGTCACGGCCTTGTTCGAGCAGATGGTCGGCGACCGTTGCACGTTGCAGCTCAACACCGTCGCCACGGCCGTCTCGTGGGAGCGCAAACGAGTTGTCCTCTCCACCGCCGCTGGCGCCGAGCTCAAGGCGCCGCATCTCGTTGTGACCGTGCCGCTCGGTGTGCTTAAGGCGGGCGCGATCGTTTTCGCCCCACGGCTTCCCGACAAGGAGGACGCACTTCGGCGGCTCGAGATGGGCGACGCGGCTCGGCTTAGCCTGCAATTCGAAGGCGACAAGTGGCCGGGCTGGGATTCGATCTCGCAGGAAGGGTTCCTCTTTACAGGCGAGCCGCCCTTCCCGGTATGGTGGATCAGTCGTCCTCCGCCCTGGCCCGTCGTCACGGGGTGGGCGGGTGGCCGTCGTGCGCGGGCGCTTGCAAAGCTCGGCGAGGCCGAGCGCGCAGACGCGGCGGTCGAGGGGCTGGCCTCCGCCCTTGGCGTGAACGCGATGCGGCTGCGCCACGACCTCCGCGGCGGATTCAGCCACGACTGGCAGCGCGACCCCTTTGCGCGCGGCGCGTACAGCTACGCCGGCGTCGGCGGTCGCCAAGCCGGCGCCGAGCTCGCCCATCCGGTCGACGCGACGCTCTTTTTCGCAGGCGAGGCGACGCAGTCCGACGGACGCAACGCAACCGTTCACGGCGCCATTGCGAGCGGGCGGCGGGCGGCGAGGCAAGTGCTCGGCAAGTCAGAGGCAAATCGACGGTGACGTTGCGCGAGTCGGACCCGGCGCGCCCGTCGCGGCGTGGTATCCACGGGGTTCGATGCGCGACGACGAGCTGCTCGATCGCCTTCAGCGCGGTGCCTTCGGCTACTTCGTCGACGCGACCAATGCCGACAACGGCCTCGTCGCCGACACGTCTCGCGATGGCTCGCCCGCCAGCATCGCCGTCGTCGGGTTCGGCCTGTCGGTCCTGGCCGTGGCGGCAGAGCGCGGCTGGCTCGCGCGGGCTGACGCGGCTGCGCGCGCGCTCGTGACCCTCCGCTTCTTCGAGAGCAGCCCGCACGGCCCGGACCCCGCGGCGACGGGCTACCGCGGCTTCTACTATCACTTCCTGGATCGGGGGACCGGCCGGCGCGCGTGGCGAAGTGAGCTCTCGCCGATCGACACAGCCCTGCTGTTCGCAGGAGTGCTCACGGCGGGCGCCTACTTCACGGCCGACACCGCCGACGAGAAGGAGATCCGCGCACTGGCTCGGGACCTCTACGGCCGGGTCGACTGGGATTGGGCGAGGAACGGCAAGGCCACGCTTGCTCAGGGCTGGAAGCCCGAGAGCGGCTTCTATCACTACGGCTGGGAGGGCTACAGCGAGGCGTCCCTCCTCTACGTGCTCGCCCTGGCGTCGCCGACGCATCCGGTGCCCGCCGCGAGCCACGCGGCCTGGAACGAGACCTATCAGTGGGAGCACATCTACGGATCGGACCTGCTCTACGCCGGGCCGCTCTTCGTGCATCAGTTTTCGCATGCCTGGATCGACTTCCGGAAGATCCAGGCGCACCGCTCGCAGATCCACCAGACCAGCGTCCTCGACCGCGGCTTCGAGCAGTGTATCCGCGAGATACAGCTCCGCGAGAGAACCAGAGAAGGCGCTGCGCCGCGGTCTCCGACGCGACCCAGTCCGCCGCCGAACGCGCGCGGGCGCGCAGCTCGGCGACGAACGCGCGCGCCCCGATCGGCAGTCGGTAGAGGGTGGCCACGACAAGGATCGGCTGCTCAATTAGCCCAGGCGCGGCCCGACGAGACGAGGTGTAGCGGCCCCATGATCCATGTCCCTTTCGAAGAGCTCGCGACGATGCAGCGACGGTTCGACCGGCACGCCACGAGGCGGCTTCCGGTCATGTTCCAGCTAAAACGCCAGAAGATGCTGCGCTCTCCGCATGCGTTCCTGCGCGGCAGCACCCCGCTTTTCTACGAGCTACTGGGCCGTAGGCCAGACCTGCGCGCCCCGCTGCCTGGCCGCGGTTGGATCGACGGCGACATGCACCTCGAGAACTTCGGCGCTTTTCGCACCGACGATGGCCGCGTGATCTTCGACCTGAACGACTTCGACGAGGCCATCCCAGGAGCTCCCTGGAGCGATGATCTTCTTCGCCTGTCGGTTTCCTGCTTTCTCTCGGCCGGTTTCACCGGGCTCGCGGGGGCCCATATCGTTGCGATGGTGGAGACGCTGCTCGAGGCTCACTCACGAGCAGCGTTCTCGAAGACGCCGCCAAGGCCACCGAGTCTGCCCGGCCCGATCGAATTCTTGATCGCGCGGGCCGAGACCCGCACCAAGCGAAACATGTTGGACGCGCGGGCCCCGGTGCAGAAGGGAGAGCGCCGCTTCCTGCTGGGGCAGAAGTACCTGCCGCTCTCCCCGCCGGTACGGCAGGCCACGCCGAAGCTCCTGGCCGACTATGCCGATCGGCTCGCCGATCGTCGCCCGGGCCGCCCGGTGAAGCTCCGCGCCACGAGCGAGCTTGTGGACGCGGCCCAGCGGATTTCAGGCGTCGGCTCGCTCGGGGCGACGCGCATCGCGGCGCTGGTCAGGTCGCGCGAGAAGCTGTTCCTGTACGACCTCAAGGAGGCCAGGCCTGCGGCCACGTTTCGCTGCGCCGAGACGGCCTCGAGCAGGGGCCTGGACGCCGCCGGGATCCGCACCGACGCCGAACGGGTGGTGGCAGGCGCGCGCGCGATGCTGACGGCGCCTCCGCGGCGGCTACAGGCGCTCCGGTCGGCGCAACTTCGGCTGTCGTTCGTCGCGCGCCAGTTCACGCCGTCCGAGGACAGAGTCGACCTCGAGGCGCTTGCCCCGGGCGAGCTCGCGTCCATCGTGACCACGCTGGGCCACCTGCTCGGCCGCGCCCATCGGCGAGCGGCCTCCGAGCTGCCGCGCAAGAGCTGGAGCGAGTCCGATCGGCGTGCGCTGGCGCGGCGCGCAGGAGAGCTGACGGCCCTGATCCACGGGACCTATCTGGCCTCCATGTTCCTGGAGCAGGCCGAAGGGTAGCCCCCAAGCAGGGCCTTCACCGGCCGGCACGGATCGCAGTCGAACGCACGATCGTTGGCGTCGAGCCGTCGGTGCATCGCGAGGGCGCGTCACAATCGCCCTGCCGAGCGGTTTCGCCACAGCGTCATGGCTCCGGCCGCTCGAGCCCCACGAGCCGATAGCCTCGTGTGGGTCCCAGATCATAGAGGTAGGCGACGAGGACTCCTCGGGCCACGCCGTCTGCGATCGTGACTCGCACGTAGCGCTCGGCCGCGTCATCCCGAGGGTCGCCCTCCGCTGCGACGTGGGGCAGCGTCACGCAAATCCCGCCGTCGGGCGCGCGGCTCACGGCAAGCGGCTCCTTGGCAGCGGCGCTTGCGAGGCGCGCATCGTAGCGAAACGCTTCGAGCGGACCGAGCCGCTGCGTCTCTGCGAGGTCTTCGGCGCAGAGTCGGTCGGCGCCGACGACGTGGACGTCGGCAAGGGGCGATAGGCGCATCAGATATCGCTGGAGAATCTTGTCGAGCCTGCCTTGCAGCACGCTCGTTAGGTAGCGGGTCTTGATGGGGTCCGAGAAGCTTGCGGCGCGGCCGAGCGCTTCGACCATCTCGGGCGTGAAGCGCGCAAGGATGCGCGCCATCCATGCGCCGTCCCGCTCGGTCATTCGACTGAACGAGGCGTTTGGGTACTCGTTTTTCCACTCGTCGGGCTCGAAGTCCTTCACGTTGAAGAAGCCGAAGATCTCGAACCCCCGCTCTCGCCGGACTCGGTCCCAGGGCCGTGTGGGAATGCCCAGAGTGATCAGGTCGCGCGCCATGTCCCCCCAGTCGACGACGTACGAATAGCCGAGGCGTCGAGAGATCTCCTGCCACGCCCATTCGGATCCGAGGCAGTCGCTCGTATCGAGGTAGTAGTGAACAACGTGGCCCGGGGAGGCGGCGGGGTTGCCCTTGGGCTCGTGGGACTCGGTCACCCAACTGTCGAGCGTGTTTTGCGCGCGAGCGTCAAAGTGATCGAGCCACGCCGCAAGGAGCCTTCCGCCACGCAGCTCGCGTCGATCGTCGTGCGCGATGATGTCGTTCGGGTCGTCCGATCGCGTGTCCGTATAGCGAAAGGGGCCGATCAGGTAGCCTGGCAGCCATGCGGAGGCCTGCATGCGTACGAGCGCTCCCCTGTGAGGCGAGTCCGCGAGGATCTTGTCGACCACTTTCTGGTCGAAGGGCTCCGTCCCGCCGAAGTTGCCCTTGTGCTTGAGCCCCGGCGCGAGCTTGAGCAGCGACGGACGCAAGTACACGACCTGCTCGCATGACGTGTTGAAGCCCACTGCGTAGTACGCGGCTGCGCCGATCACACTCGCCGCGCTCGGGCGCTCCGGTTGATCGGTTGGCTCCCCCTTGAACAGGTACTTGCCCTTGCCCGGAATGTTGACGCGGAAACCGGGCGACGATCCGTCGGTCTTTCCGTGATCGATGAGCCATGTACCATCCGCCGATCCGTCCGGGTCGAGGAGGAGTGCTGGATCGCAGGCGCCTCGCGCGACCTCCTCCGTGCTCATGACGCGAGCTCCGATGCGGTTGGTGAACCAGGCCGAGTCCGGGACCTCGTCGAGACTGTTCACGTTCACGGCTTCGCCGTGATGCCCGATGCCCACGGCCTCCGAGAGCGGCCGGAACAAGAGGTTGTCCGCTCCGTCCCACATGAGCGGCGACACATAGATGTCGGGCGCGCACGACACATTGTGCGGATCCTTCGGCGTCGGCGATGCGCGGCAAGCGACGGTCACGGGGCGCAGATCGGTGTCGACGGTCATCGGCTCTCGCAGCGGGAATGCCGGACCGCCGGCGGCGCAGCCGCTCGAGGCGAAGACGAGGAGCGGCGGTACCCAGCGAATCATGATCCCGTAACGCCTCCTAAACCTAAAAGCGCGTGATCCCGAGTGCCAGCCGCAGCGAATCGATCTGCCCGCCATGATCGAAGGTTTCCGTCCCGAAGCCCACGATGAACTCGAAGCTGCTGTCGGGGGAACTGTCGCTCTCGATGCCGAAGGCCCCGGAGAAACGCAAAAGCCTCGTCTCGAATCCCTCCAGGTGCTCGCCGAACACGTTGCCCACGGCCCCTTGCAGCGATCCGTCGATCCACGGGCCGATCGGCCACTTGTAGCGGAGCGTCGCCACGGCGGCGCTCCGGTCCACGAGCCGTCCTGGGAAGAACCCGGGCATCGGTGCGGGGAAGGCCCCCGGCGATGCGATGTCTCCACCCACCGTCACGAGCTCCGTGAAGGGGACCGGCCTCGAGCCAAGCGGGTCCGAGAACATCGTGAGCATCGAAAGGCTGACGACCCGGCGGCTGCCGTTCACGTCCCAAAACGCGCCGGCGCCCCCCGCGGTGTGGATCCAGCCCGACGCCGGCGACTGGCGCACGTCGCTGCCCTGCTCGGCCTGAGCCTCGATGCGCACTCCCGATCCGTCGGCGGGGTACGGCCGCCGCGAGTCGAGAGCCACGAGGACGTCGTTGTACTCGGCCGTGTACCCGTTCGCGAAGCCGGTCGGCAGCGGAAAGACACCTGCCGCCGCCTCTTGAAGGATGCCCGGATCGCGTCCGTAGTGGCCGTCGCGGAACGACGCCGAGCGCACCCCCGCGCCCGCGTCGATCTTGCTGGAGCGCCACATCGAAAAGTTGAAAAGCACCCCGAAGTCGAGCTTGTCCTCGGCATAACGGCTTTGGGCAGACTCGAGGGTGCTCGGCCCGATCCCGTAGAACACGTGGTCTGGACGCCGCACGCCGAGCAGCTTCAGCTGAACGCTGTCCTTCTTGTGGAAGCGGATTCGCTGCGCCAGCGAGGCGCCGATCCAGTCGTCGGTCCAGAACGACACGTGAACGCGCAGATCGTCGCCCTTGAAGAACGCGTCGTCCCAGAACCCGTAGACGCCGACGCTCGGGTTGAAGCCGAAGTCGACGAATGCGATCGGCACGATGCCCGCTTTGTGGTCGGGCCCGAAGGCGAAGAAGTTGTAGAGGATAGTGGGCAGGTCGGCGCGTTCGGCCGCCGAGGCGGCGGCGCCGAGCGGGCGGCGGATCACCCATTCGGTCGTTAAGTACAAGGGCGAGAGCAGGATCCGCGGGATCCATAGAACGACTTCCCCCGGCGTGGTTGGGCGCCGGCCAAGCCCGTTGTAGTCGGGGAGCGGGCGCTTCGGCGAGGGCGGCGGTGCGGGCGCCGACGACGGCACTGCGACCGAGGGCGCAGCGGACGGCGCCGGGCTCGGGGGTGGCTCGTTGGCACGCGCGGACCTCGGCGACAGCGTCAAGGCCACCAAGGCCGCGCCCGCGATCGCCGTCTGGGCTCTCATGACAGCACGACGACCAAAAGTCGAGCTTTCCCCGCCCGGGCGTATGGCTTTACCTCGGCTCCGCCGTGAAGAAATAGGACCGGCTCGCGTACTGTCTGAAGCAGACAATAGCCGGTCAACCGCAGGAAGACCGTGAGCGTCAGCAGAGAGGCCCCAATCGCTTCTCCTGGCTCCCCCTTCGCGAAGAGGCGCAGCGCGCGCGATAAGGTGCGCTCGACAACTGCAGCGGGCTTGGGGGCGGTAGAGCCGTTCATTGGAAGCACGTCGCCCCAACCTCAGAGCGGGAGTGAATCGGCCCACACCACGGGGCGGATGCTTCAGTTGAAAGCGGCTTTGCACTAACTGGACCGCTTTGCCGATCAGCCGGTCTTTGGATAGGTTCCGCTCAACTTCCCGCACTTGCTGAGGGTGTGTCCGCGTCGCCTTTCGTAAAATGCCTTCGGGCGTATGGGCGTTTTGCGAAAGAGCCACAGCGCGCACCTCGAGGCCAAGCTGCGCGACCTGCGTCCGCGGTTGCGGAGCAAAGACCTGGAGGCGCCAGCGAACGCACTTTCCGCGGCCCGTACCTCTGCGGTGCCCCCGGCCTTGCCAGCCTCCTTTAGGGATTGAAATTCACCACTCCTCGCTGGTTTCTGGCTTGCATCACTGCGGTCATCAGACGGTCATAGACCGAGCGGTCACCGGGGATACCCCGAATTTCCATCGTGGGCAGCCTTCCATCGTGAGCTGTAACAACGATTCGCGATATTCCAACCAAGCGGTCAACGAGTGACTGCCGAAACTCAACGTCGCGCACCCTCCATAACTCAAGCGTATCAACACGACGCGAGATCCATCCCCTTTCGGCCTCGATTCGGAGGGACGTGAGCTTCCAGCGGCTGGACTTCGTCCGTAGCCACACCGACGCGAGCAGCACTCCACCGATGAGGATCGGCAACAAGAGCCAACCGCCGATCCAGGCTACTGGCCAAGCGCGCCAAGTGGGGCGTCCCTCCCAAATCGTGCTTTCCCCCCCCCGCGTTGTCATGACCATGTCGCGACGACACGTCAGTTCCGGCCACGCGTGCGGGCCCTTGTTCCCGCGAGCGATTCGCCGGTGACACGGACGGACTCCCTGCGCGCGCCGCGCTTGCTTCGCTGGCACTGGAAGGGCGGCCCCCATGGAGCTATTCGTCGGACCAGTCGGGATCACCCACGCCCAGCCACCGCGCGGGTAATGCCTCGAGCCCGGCACATGCCTCAACCCTCGACCCAACCTTGCCGTGATCGTCGATCCGTTTCCTGAAGGCGCCCGAGTCGAGCGATTCCGGTCCCGACGGACCTGCAGTCATTGGGGACTCTTGGCCGTCACGTTGGTCTCGAGCGCAGTCCTCGATGGCTGTATCGATCTCGTGGGCGGCCTTTCCATCGATGCCGGTATCTCGCACACGGCAACCACGTCGGACGCGACCGTCGCTGGCGCCGCGGGTCCTGGGTCCGACTCGGTTGCAGGCGGGCCGTCCGATTCGAGCGCGAACGCCGATGCGGGCGGGCCGCCCGATTCGAGTGTGAACACCGACGGGGGCCAGGCAGATTCGAGCGCGACCGCTGACGCGGGCGGGCCGCCCGATTCGAGTGGGAACGCCGACGCGGGCGGCCAGGCGGATTCGAGCGGGAACGACGACGTGAGCGAGCCGGCCGAAGCGGGTCCCGACGGAAACGCCAATGCTCCGGGGGCCTGCGGTCCTACGAACTGCCCCGAGGGTTGCTGCGACGACGCCGGGATCTGCGAACCCGCGACGGCCAGCGCAACCTGCGGAGCCGGCGCGGCCTGCGCCGTCTGCGGCGTCGGGCCGAGTTGTCAAACGAGCGGAGCCGGCATCACCGACTGCGGAGCCGCCAACGAGAGCTGCTGCACGAGCCTCGAAGTAACGGGGGGCACCTACTATCGGACCTACACCTATTCCGGCGGGGGTCCGACCGGAGAGGCCGATCCGGCGACTGTGAGCAGCTTTCGTTTGGATAAATATTTGGTCACGGTGGGGCGGTTCCGTCAGTTTGTGGCCGCTTGGAACGGAGGCGCCGGCTGGCTGCCGTCGGCGGGGTCGGGCAAGCACACGCACTTGAATGGGGGCCAGGGCCTCAACGCGACCGGAGGCGGATTTGAGCCGGGGTGGGTCGCGTCGGACGACCCAAGCGTCGCGCCGACCAACGCCAACTTGGCGTGCACCGGTCAACTGGTACCGAACCTCGCGACCGGGTCCCACTACGATACGTGGACGCCTTCTGTTGCCAGTCAGGAGAATTGGCCCATCACCTGCGTCAATTGGTATGAGGCATACGCGTTCTGCATCTGGGACAACGGATTTCTGCCGAGCGAAGCGGAATGGGAATATGCAGCGGTGGGCGGAAGCGAAGAGCGCCATTACCCATGGGGCACTGCGGCTCCCGGAACGAGTAGCCAGTACGCCATCTATGCATGCTACTACCCGAGCGGTTCTGGCAGCTGCACGGGCGTGGTGAACTTCGCTCCGGTGGGGACGGCCGCGCTTGGCGTCGGGGCGTGGGGCCAGCTGGATCTCGCGGGCAGCGTCTGGGAGTGGAACCTGGATTGGCATGCCGGCTACGTCAATCCGTGCGTCGATTGCGCCAATTTCACCCCCGCGACCCAGCGATCGGATCAGGGAGGCGACTTCAACACCGGCACCGGGCAATTTCCTCCGTTTCGCGGTGCCAACAACCCGGCCGACGAAGGCGCGTACGCCTACGGGTTCCGCTGTGCAAGGACTCCTTGATGCGCTATGAGCGCTTTGAGCGCTCAGTAGCCCCCTCGATGTCGACAGGTCCCCATCGCCTTCCGCTCGCGTCGATGGGAGTGGCCGCACCGTTGGCGGACGCGCTCGACGCCCAGGCCCTCGCCGAAGAAACGGCCATTGCCTACCACGAGCGAACCAAGCACCACTTTGAACGGTACGCCGCGTCGCTCGGTTATCTGGACTGGACGACGCAGCCCGATCCATTCCGACGGTATTCGGGAGCCGATGTCGTTCGGCTCCCGCTACCCGAACCGGGCCGTCCGCTTCCTTACGACCGACTCTATGGGGGGCTCGCCGAGGTGAAGGCGGAGCCGCTCTCCCTCGAATCGGTGTCTCTTCTCTTTCGCTACGCGCTGTCTCTGACGGCGTGGAAGCGCTTGGGTCAGGCGACTTGGTCGCTGCGCGCGAACCCCTCGAGCGGCAATCTCCATCCGACCGAGGGTTATGCGATTCTGCCGCCGATCCAGCGGCTCGGCGACGCTCCCGGCGTGTACCACTACGCACCCAGGGAGCACGCTCTCGAACGGCGGGCTGTGCTTGCCGCAAACCAGTGGGCGCTTCTGTGCCCGCCGCCGCAGGATGGCTCATTTCTCGTGGGACTCACGTCGATCCACTGGCGCGAGGCCTGGAAGTACGGGGAGCGATCGTTCCGATATTGCCAACACGACGTCGGGCACGCGCTCGCAAGCTTGCGCATCGCGGCGGCGGCTCTTGGCTGGCGGCTGGCGTTTCTCGACGGGTTCGGCAGCCGCGCCATCGCGGGTCTCTTGGGGCTCGACCGGGGCGACGACTATGGGACGGCGGAGCATGAGGAATCCGAGCTGCTCGCTTGGGTCGCTCCGGCGTCTTCGTCGACGGCTCTGCGACGGCTGGAGGGTTTTCCGGTCTGCCTCGACGCCCATTGGTCGGGCAAGGCCAACGTCTTGAGCGTCGAGCACGGTGTCGAATGGCCGGTGATCGACCAGGTCGCCCGGGCCACGCGGCAGCCCGCACGGCCTCCGATCGAGGAAGACTTCTTGGGCTTTCCGTCGCACGAGGAGATCTTCGGGCAGTCGGCCCAGGCGGGCCGGCTCACCGCAGAGAGGGCCATCCTGGGTCGCCGCAGTGCCGTCGCGATGGATGGATCGACCGTGCTTGCGCGAGAGGTGTTCTTTCGGATGCTCGCTCGGCTGATGCCGACCCGCGACGGCCGATCGATGCCCTGGGACGCGCTGCCGTGGCGGCCGCGCATCCATCTGGGCCTGTTCGTCCACCGAGTGCGGGACCTGCCGGCCGGCCTTTATGCGCTTGTGCGAGACCCTGACAAGGTCCCGACTCTCAAGCACGTGATTCGGCCTGAGTCTCGTTGGGAGCGACCCCCTTCGTGCCCCTCGGGGCTCCCGCTGTACCTGCTTGAGCCCGGCGACTGTCGGGATCTCGCGACCACGGTTTCGTGCGGCCAGAGCATTGCGGGCGACGGAGCCTTCAGCTTGGGCATGATTGCCGACTACACGGAGAGCCTGACCCAATACGGCGCCGCCTTTTACCGGAACCTGTTCCGGGAAGCCGGTATGGTGGGTCAGGTGCTCTACCTCGAGTCCGAAGAGGCGGGGATTCGTGCGACAGGCATTGGTTGCTATTTCGACGATGCCGTCCATGAAGCGTTTGGAATCACTTCGCGCGATTGGCAAATATTTTATCACTTTACCGTAGGCGGTCCTGTCGAAGACACACGGCTCACGACGCTGCCGGCATACACCCTCGAGCACCGGTCGTGAGCGAAGCGGGACGCGCTGCCCGCGACTCGTTCGCGCGCGGGCCTCGACGCCCAGCGTGACAGTCAGCCCGATGGGCAACCGTGTGAAGGGCGCGGCCTCGGCATGGTCTCGTTGGGTAGATATCCCCGCTGCGCACCTCTACGGCCCCGCCGTCGCCCGGTCCACCGCCTTCAGAAGCGCTTGGAAGTCGAACGGCTTGCGCAGGAATGCGACGTACCCCGGGCACCGCTCGCGCACCACCGACTCCGGCACGCCGCTCGTCATGATCACCGGGACACCGGCGAGCTTGGGGTCCGCACGCATGGCGTTGAGGACTCCGGCCCCATCCAGCAGCGGCATCATGAAATCGAGGAGCACCACGTCCGGCGGATGCTCCGCCATGACCTCGAGGCCCTGCCTGCCGTTGATGGCGCTGAACACACGAAACCCCATATCGGACAGCGTCCCGGCAAGCACGTCCGCCAGATCGTACTCGTCATCGACGATGACGATCGTCTTCATCCCGCCTTCTCTTCGGCTTGGTTCGACCTCGTCGCTTTGTGCGCTTCCGCGATCGCGAGCGGGGCGTCTCGTGCCCCACGCCGGGCATGATCCCGGTCGAGACCTGGGATGCCGCTCGTGAACTTGGCGGGGTGCGGGACGAATTCGTGTGAGCTCATCGGGGACGCGTCTGGATCGCCCGCGGAAGGCTCACCGTGAAAACCGAACCGATCCCCGACTGGCTCTGTACGGCCACTTCGCCTCGGTGGGCGACCACGAGCTGCCGCGTGATCCATAGCCCGAGACCGAAGCCCGGCTTCGACCGGCGCGGGACCACCGCGCGCTCGAAGGGCTCGAAGATGCGGCACCGATCGACTTCGGAGATCCCCGCGCCGTGATCGCGGACCTCGATCGTCGCGTCCTCGCCGGTGGACGTGACGGAGGTTTCCACGGGGCGGTCGGCACCGTACTTGATGGCGTTCGACATCAGGTCGATCGTGATCTGTTCGAGCGCGACCCGATCCCAGGTCCCGACCACGTCCGGCTCGATGGACAGGCGCAGCTCGCATCCGGCATGGTCGGCCTCGGTGGCGAGCTCGCGTGCCACGTCGCTCACGATGTCGCTCAGGCTGACGACGTCCCGGTCGAGGCGGAGGTTTCCCGAAGCGAGGCGGGAGACGTCCATGAGCGTCGTTGCGCGGCGGACGAAGCTGCGTGTCTGGCGTTCGAGCGTCAAAAGGCGAGGCGTGAGCCAAGCTGGCAGATCCGGCTCGCGCCCCGCCTTGTAAATCAGGTGGCTCGCGCTGACGACGATGGCTCCCGTCGGGTTACGCAGCTCGCGGCTCACGATCGCGATGAACTCGTCTCGCGCGGCGACCGCGGCCCTGAGTTCCCGGATCGTCCTCTGGGCCGTGCGCTGCGCACGCCGGAGCCGCTGGACCTCGGCGTGCAGGTCGTGGCGTGCGTCGCCGGGAGGCGACGCGGCGATGGGTGCACCGGGTTCCGCATTCTGGTTCATCCCGGGCTCTCCGCGTCACATGCACAGCGCGTTCCCCGGTCGGCGCGGGGGCGGCGAGCGGCCAGAGCTCGATCCATTCGAGTTCAGTCGCTTGCGGATTGCCAACGGCCAAAGGCAAAACGCCAAATGGCCCCGCTTCTCGTCGAGGGCTTTAGACGTTCGCGACCGGAGGCGCAGCCTTTCCGCGGGAGCCTAAGATAGGCATCAAGACACGGTGTACGCCGGCAGGATTAACCTGAACGTGCTGCCCTTGCCGACCTCACTGCTGACCTCGATTCGCCCGCCGCGCCTCGACGATCAGGCGTGCAATGTAGAGGCCGAGACCGAGACCGCTCGCGCGCGTCTTGCCAGCCGGCGTCCTGTAGTAGCGCTCAAAGAGCATCGTGACGCTCTCCGGGGCAATACCGATACCCCGATCGCTCACCTCGAGCATGTTGTTGGGCCCCTGGCGGGAGATACGGACGTTCACGGGGGTATCCTCGGCGGAATATTTGAGCGCGTTCGTGATGAGGTTGGCGACGACACGCTCGAGACGTGACGCGTCCGCGAAGACCCAATAGGATGCCCCGTCGTCCGTTTCGACGGTGATTCGTCGCCCGCGCTCGTCATCCATCCCATAGACCACCCCGGCGGTGAGCTCGCGCAGATCCGTGCGCCGTGCAGCCTCGGGTCATTCGACTCGAGACTGGTCGCCTCCCTGAGCTCCTCGATCATCGTGGGGATTTCAGCGAGGCTGCAACGCCGACCTTATTTGGCACGTCTGCGCTGCGCCGGCCACTGCGCTCAGTTCACGCGGACGGTCGTGAGCGAGTACGGAGCGAGGGTGATCGCGAACGATGAGTTCGACACGCGGGTGGCACTCTGCGCGATCGACGCGCTGTTCTCCCCGTAGGTGAATACGTCTCCGACGCCCCACCGCCTTGCTCCTTGAAGCGACACCGTCACGGCGTACGAGTTTGCGGGGTCCTTGTTGACGAGCAGCACATTGACGTTTCCGGCCTCCCCCTGAACGGCGTGTGCCGATACGAGCGCCGCCGATGACGTCGCGCTCAGCAACGTGCCCCGCGGCTCGACCGCGTGCGCCAGCATCTGCACCCCGTAATACGAAGGAAACGGCGTTTCGGCGGGCGGCTCTATGGACGTCGAGCACATTCCGCCACTCGACAGGAAACCGTAGTCGCCGTAGCCGTAACTACCGTACAAGGACGAGCTATCGTTGGTGCCGCAAACGGGACTGTTGTGGATGGCCCACAAGTCCACGTTGGTCACGCCGTTCTCAAGCCAGGTCATCATCGAGTCGGCGAGGAAGAGCCCGTTGACGAGGCTCGTGGTCTGCTTGCCGGGATTGTAGGACACGGAATTCGTCTCCGTGACGAGGATCTCGATGTCCTTCGCATGCGATCCGCAGTACTGAGCAATCAGCGACTGCAGCGTGCCGACCATGCTGGGAATGCTGGGCGTGTTGGAGCCGCCGCTCTGGGGGGTGGCCAGCAAGCCCGGGTCGGACTCGGCCCCGGGGCTCTGCGGATACCAGTGAACGATGACGAAGTCGGCGGCGCTGCACGCGGTCGACAAAACGGTGTTGTTCCAGGGCTGGGGAGAGGTGGTGTTGATCACCCCGTCCGGCCAGTTGCCTGGCGCAGTCAGGACAGCGCCAATTTTGATAGACGGGTCCACCGCTTTCATCGCCGCCGAGTATTGCTGGAGAAGCGCGGCGTATTCCGCGGGACCCGGGGGGTTGACGTCGTTCTCCCAGTTGCCGCCGTACGTGCTGTTGCCGTAGATTTCGTTGCCGATTTCCCAGTACTTGATGTGATAACGCTGGCCCGTGGCGCTGCCCCCCGGGTACGTGGGAGCGGGCCCATTGTAGGAGGGACCGCCCGTGTTCGCGTACTGGACCCAGCCCGCAGCCTCGGCCGGCGTTCCGGAGCCGTAGTTCACGGTGATGATCGCCTGCGCGTGAGCCGCCTGAACGACCGACATGGTCGAATCAAACGTGTTGGCGGCATAGCTTCCGGTGTCCGACTGCCAGTGGTACAAATCCGCCGTCGAGCCACCCGGATAACGTACGAGCCGCACGCCGGCGTCCGAAAGCAGGGCCGGCATGGCGGCCTCGTACAGGTGCGAGTCATAGACCGCCGCGTTCGCGCCGATCGGAGTGTCCGCGAGCTGCGCGAGCCCGCTCGTGGTGTTCACGGTGACGGTGCTCGGCGTCGCTGGGGTCTGGGCCAGGGACGTCGCAGTAACCAGGACGCCGGCGAGGTTCACGCAAGCCGTAACGGAAATCGAGTTTTTCATGATGGCTCTCCTAGCGGTGTGGTGGCGGCTGAAAAGGCGTTTGATGCCATTCTAGGTTACCGTCCGCTCGGGACAGCCCCCTCCGAACGGCCTCACCGTGCTCCTCGCGATCGCTGTCGATGGATGGCGGGATGCCGTTTGAGCCCGATCCACCCGAGCCCACTGGGAGTACACGCGGTCAACGGCGAAGTCGATTGCAGCCGATTGCACACCTGAAAGATCGAGGAACGGATCACGAGGACGCGCTGTCAAAGGACCGTCGGCCCGCGATGGGCGACACCTTCCGCCCGCGTCATGAGTCGGCCCAGGGCTCCCACGACCACTGATCCACGAGAACGGGCTTCGCGTCCGGGGCGAGTGGATCCAGAAGCCCAATCACCCACGCGTCCAGACGGCTGCCATCGCGTCGGACCCGCATGCGCACGAAGTGCTTGAAGCCCGGGTGTGCCAGCGTTGTGATCGCGAGCGTATTCTCTAGGCCGAGCGCCGACAGGGTGGCCAGGAGGGCACCGAGCGCGAACGTCGAGACCGCGATTGCGAGCACCAGCACAAGCGCAGCTTCGCTCCAGTTGCTCCAGTGGACGCCCGCGAGAGCCGTGGCGCGGCGTGCGAGTTCGAAGGCGGCGGTCGGCGCCCACGCGATCCAGAGGCCGACCGCAACGGCCAGAGGGATCGTGAATCGCTTCAGGTTCACTTGGTGCCCACTCGCGAACGCCGCGCCAACGGCAAGAACGACGGCCGCGACCGCCGTGGCGACTCGCGTCCCAGCGGGCGCGGACAGTGCCCAGGTACCGACGGTAAGCAGCGGCGCAAAGAGTGCCAGAAGCACGACGTGAGGGATGAAGCCTGCGCGACCGAGCATGACCTGGAGGGGGACGCGCCAAAGCAGCGCGCGCGTCGCGCGCTGTCCGGGCCACTCGCGAGCGGGGGCTGCGCGTCCACGCCGGCTCAAGCGCGCGCCGTGCAAGAACGCGCCGCCACCGCCGCATGTCACGTGGAGAGAAGCACCGTTGCGAAGACGTTCGTAGTGATGCAGGTCACCTGCGATGCAAAGGTGCGAAGTTCGCTCCAAGTCGAGGCCGACCGCGCGCGCCATCGCCATGCCGGTCCTGCTCGGTTCGAGGTTTGCATACACCGGATCGGGAAGAAGCACGATGCGCCGTCGGTCGGTCGGGGACTCCCGCCAGCTCTCAAAGTAGCGGCGTTGCCGGTAGTCGATCGACCCAAGCTGGCTTCGGTTGTAGGGATCGCGCAGGTGGATGTCCATCGAACCACCGCCAAATGCTCGTGAACGGCTGAGCGAAGCGGAAAGAGTTGCGCCGGCCTCGCTCGTTCACGGAGTTTTGACGCCGGCTAACGGGAAAATCGGCGCGGAAGCCCTCGGTCGCATCGAAGTTGCGTACGTGAGCGTCAAGCCGCGGAAGCCCTCCGGATGTCGGATTTGGCACCCTTTGCTCGGAGATTGCACGGGGTGTCAACCCGCCGCCGGGTAGGGTCCCCTTTATGAACATCGCACGGAGCTTGCTCTCGCCGCGCGCTGCCCGCGCGCATGCGCGGCCGTGCGATCTCGCGAGACCGCATGATTCGGCCACCCTACGTCGACGCGACGCTGCGGGCGACCCGTTTTGACGATGATTTCACGCGCCTTTGGCGCGCCTTCTACGGCGCGCGAGGCCGACGAGGACTTACGTTGCCTCGTGTGCAGGCGACCCGTCCGGCCCTCGCTCCGGGCATGATCCTCCGTCGCCTACGTGCTGACGACGGCTCGCGATCCGCTCATTCTTCTCCTAGGAGTAGAGTTGAAGCAGTACGCCGCGGCGGGGCAGGCATGGGTCCCAGGGGTGCCTCTGCCCTTAGGAACGCGCTCCGGTGCCTTGGTGCCGCGGGTCTCTTGGCCTCGACGGCGCTGCCTAGGGACGCGCGAGCCGACACGCAGTCCCCTACATGTTCGAGGCGGACGGCGCCGCGCAGCCGGAGCTGCCGACGGCGGCAAGCGTGGTCGGCGAGGCGATTTACCACGCCGCGAGGTTCAACACGCCCTGCGAGCAGATCGTGTATTTCAAGGCATCGCTCCTGAAGCTCACCGCCGGCCTACGTTTTCGGCACAGTGAGATTGAGGACGAGAAAACGTTCGACCAAGCGGCGCTCGATCGAGTGCTTTCGAATTGTCCGCGGCGCGGTGCCCTGGTCAGGATGCAGGCCTCGGCGTGGATTCCAGGGTATCTGCTCGGACCCTTTCGTTACGACGGGACGAGACCCGACGATCCGAGCGACATCATCGCCCATGAGGATCGGCGAGAGCTCCGGGGCGCACGCCTCATCGCCGCCTGGATCGATCACTGGGACGCTCGCGACGCGAACAGTCTGGACTCTTGGCTCGCGGACCCAGGGAGCGTTCGCGACGGGTCGCCCGGCCACGTTGTCCACTACTACTTGGACACGAGCGACGCGCTCGGAGCGGCCTACGGGCAGGCGCAGGTCGACGAGCGGCTCGGCTACTCGTACATCGTCGATTGGGGTGACATCGCCGTCGACCTCTTGACGCTGGGCATCCCCGCGCGCCCCTGGGATCGCCATTTGGGCGATCCTGGACATGAGCTCTTCCGGAACTTTGACGTGCACAGCTTCGTGCCCGACGAGTGGAAGATGCAGTATCCGAACCCGGCGTTTGGCCGGATGACCGAACGAGACGGCGCCTGGATGGCCCGCACGCTGGCGCGGTTCACGCCTGAGGCGATTCACGCCCTGGCCGCGTTGGCGCGATTCACGGACCCCAGCAACACCGAGTATCTGGCGGGCGTCCTCGAAGGACGGCTCGCGAAGATCCTCGAGCGTTATCTCACGCGCCTTTCGCCCGTCGGGGAGTTGCGCGTCGAGGACCGGACTCGGCTCTGCGGAGTCGACTGGGCCGAGGCTCGCGCGGTGCGTGACTCGGCACACTTCCGTTATGTCGCGCGCTTTTCGAAAGGGGGCGCGTCGCCGGTCGAAACGCGCGGCGGCGGCGCAATCTGCATTGGCTTGCCGCATGTGGCCGAAGACGGGGGACCGCCGGATGACTCGCCCGAGCGGTATGTTCGCGTGAGCATCGACGACGGCGTCGCGAAGGCACCGCTGCTCGCGTATCTGTACGACCTGGGCCCCGGCCGCGGGTACTCTCTCGCCGGGGTGGAGCGGCCTGACCTGTGAGGCGATCCACCCCCTCCCATGCCGCGCGCGAACCCCGGATGAGCAGCACGTCGCTCTGTCTTGTCTCTTGGTCGCTCGCTCGTCGATCGGCCGTTCTTGTCGGAACGGTCCTCTTCGCGGGTCGCGTCGCGTGGGCGGACCCGCCGCCGGCAGCCCCATGGCACGTACCCCTCGAGGTGGGGCAGCACTTCACACTGGATCCAGTCGTCGACGGCGTGATCAGCGCGGCGGGCTTGGGGTTCTCGGGCATCTTGGAGTTGGTCCTGAGCACCGGTGAGATCCGGCCTCCGGCACTGTCGGCCCCCGTCGCCCTTGGATCACGTTGGGGGCGGCCGTGGCGCTTACGGCGTTCGTCAGCTACGAGCGGGTGCGCTCGGGCATGCACTTTCCGAGCGATGTCGTCGCGGGCTCGCTGGCCGGCGCGTCGGTCGGGATCCTGGTGCCGCACCTGCATCGCCACGCGCAAGAGGCCCCACCCGTCTGGGTGGGCGTCGTACCGGACCGCGGAGGCGCCTCGCTGACCCTCAGCGGGCGACTTTGACAGCGGATCGAAGCTAACTAATCCGGCTGCGGCAGAGAGCACCGGCAAGCGGCAAGCACCCGCTCGTGCAGCCTGGCAACCTCAGGCGAGGTGCGCCGCGCCAGCCGGTAACGTGCCGTGAACGTCCTGTCCGCCGGTCGGGCAGAGCCGCTCAGCAGCTCGCTCAGCTCGCGCAATTCGTCCGTCAAGTTGGCCGCATCGACCGTCTCTCCGCGAAGCGCGCTGTACTCGATCTCGGCGCTCAGGACAGCCATGGGCCGGAGCCAGCCGGCGTCTCCGTCCGGCAACGCGTCCTTCAGCTCCATCAGCATCTCTTCGAGATCGGTGACGAGCGCCGCCGCCACGCTCCGTTCCGGACTCGACGTCCGTTTCATGACGGGTATTCGCTCTCGAACCCCGGTGAAACCTTCGAAGAGTCGCCGGTGACGCCGCTCACTTCGCGCCGCCGACGGGTCCGGGTCCGAACGCGCTTCCCAGGGCAGCGACGAACCCCCCGGACTCCCTGGGGATGGCAATATCGCCCGCAAGGATCGCGTGCGGGTCCGGATTTGCGCCGTACATCGCAACCAGCGCATCCATGTCCTGCTTGACCACGACGCCGCTCAGCTCGGCACCCGCGAAGAGACCCCGAGAGCGCGCGTACGACAGGATTTCCGCTCGCATGCTTGCGTCGGTCGCCCCCTCTGCGGCTTCGCCAACCGGACCCGCGGACGCCGACAGGTCGGCGCCAATGGCGAAGTGCGATCGGAAGAGCGGCGCCATCGCTCGGTCTGTCATGAGCAGCATCACGACGTCGGAGGATTCGACCCCGATCTGAAAGCCGGCGCTGCCCCCCGTAACGGTAATGAACGCGGGAGCGCTCCACCCCGAGGACGTCCGGCACGAGACAAGGCCATCGCCGTGCCGCCCGCCGACGATGAACCCGGCGCGCAAGAGCGACGGCACGACGGCCACGCACCGGGCTCGCTCTCGTTGCTTGGCCGAAATCTGGTTCATCTCCTGGACGACCTGCGCGGCGTCGGCGAGCTCCTCCGCGGCACGCGCGTGATCGGTCACGCGCACCTCGGCCGGCGATTTGGACGGTTGCGAACAGCCGACGGCGAACATCATCATCAGTGCGGCGAATGCGGGCCTCATGTCTCCTTGGATGGCTGCGCGAGGGCCCGGTTGCGAATTCGGTTCCGGTGCCGACAATGACAGATCCGCTATACGAAGCCGTGAAAAACCCGTGAAATGTGCGCCTAGCGAGTCGCGAAACATTTTGACGGAGGCGGCTTGCCGAAGCGGCTGGATATCCGGCCCGGGAGCCCAGGCGCGGCGAGCCGTGAGTTTTCCGGACTCCGCGTTCACACCGCCTCTCGGATCGCGTGCCGCGCTGTCCCGCGGACGGTTGTCGACCCGGTCAGGCGCGAAAACGGCTCTTGTTGATCTTGAGCGTGCGAATTTTGGACTCCAGCGTCGAGCGTGGAATCCCGAGCCGGGCTGCCGCTCCCGAGGGCCCGAAAACGCGGCCGCCGGTCGAGCGCAAGGCGTCCTCAATGATCGCCTTCTCGTGCGCGCCGACGGCGCTCGAGAGCTTTAGCCGGCCGTCGGCCGCCGGTTTGGTCGACAACCAGCTTTCATCGACCGTGAATTCGTCCGTTTCGCACACAATCACAGACCGTTCGATCACGTTTTGCAACTCACGCACGTTCCCTGGCCAGGGGTACGATTGCAGCGTGTCCAAAGCCCGCTTGTTCACTCGGCGGATCGACTTTCCCGCCTTTCGCGCGTACCGGTCGATAAAGTACCGGACCAGAAGTGGAATGTCTTCTCTTCGTTCACGCAAAGGTGGCACCTCCAGCGGAAACACGTTCAACCGATAAAATAGGTCTTCACGAAAACTTCCACCGTCGACGGCTGCGCTCAAATCGCGATTCGTCGCTGCAATGACTCGAACGTCGACTCGGATGCGCTGCGTGCCTCCCAGGCGCTCGAACTCCCGTTCCTGCAGCACCCTCAAGAGCGCCACCTGGACCTGCGGCGACAATTCACCGACTTCGTCGAGGAAGAGGGTTCCGCCGTCCGCGAGTTCGAACCGACCCGGTCGCCGCTGGAAGGCTCCCGTGAAGGCCCCCTTCTCGTGACCGAAGAGCTCCGAGGCGATGACCTCGTGTGGAATCGCCGCGCAGTTTAAGCAACGAACGCCCTTGACGAACGTGGGGATCGCCGGTGGATCGCGCGGGCCACGAGCTCTTTGCCCGTGCCGGTCTCGCCGGCAATCAGAACCGTGGAATCGCCCCCGGCCACCTTCGAGACGCGTGAAAGTACGGTGACCAGGGCAGGCGACGCGCCAACAATTTCCTCGAACATCGATGCCTTGTCGATCTCCTCTCGCAGACGCCTACGGAGTCGACGGCGGCGTCGCGCAACGGCGGGATGCAACAAGAACCCTCATCTACATCTACTTCCAAAGGCAAGGACACGATGTTCAAGGCGGTCCTCATCGGGCAGCTCGCCCGAATCGTCGCGGTTCCTCCTTTCACGGCAGACGACCTTCCGGGTTACCCGGTGCGTGCGTTCGACCAGGGGAGCTACCGGCGACGCACCTGACACGCACGGCAGAACACGGTGGTGCGTCCGCCCAGCACGACGCTCGACAAGCGCGTGCTGCACCGAGGGCAGGGCTGCCCCGTGCGGCCGTAGACGAAGAGCGAGTCCGCGCGGCCGTCCTTGCATCGCTTGCGGTCCGCGAGCTCGCGCGCGATCGCGCGCAGGAGGCCACGGGCGATCGCGCGCGCGTCGGCCGGAAGGCGCAACGCGTTGCCCCGAGACCGCGGATCGATGCGCGCGATCCACAAGCCCTCCGTCGCCAAAATGTTGCCGACACCCGCGAAGACGCGCTGGTCCATGACGATCTCCTTCACCGCGCGGCGCTTTCTTGCGAGCGCCTCGGAGAAGCGACTCATTTCAATGCCGTCCGCGAAGGGATCCGGCCCCAACGCGATCCAGTCCGCGATGTCTTCGCGCACCGCGAGCAGGCGCCCAAAACGGCGTGCATCCACGTAGCGCACGCTCGACGCGCGACCGCGCAGGACGACGTTGATCCGGGCGCGCTCGAAGCGCGCGACAGGCGCGCCAATGGCGACGCGCACCCAGCCGCCGGTCATCCCGAGGTGCGAGAAGACCTTGCCGCCGTCGTCGAGGTCGAGGCGTAGCCACTTCCCTCGCCGCTCGACGCGCACAAATGTCCGACCGATGAGCGCGCGCGCGAACGCCCGCGGTGACGTCGGGCGAGACAGCCGCGCGTCCTCGGTGTCGGCCGCGGTCACGAGCGCGCCCGCCAGCCACCGCTTCAGATCGCGCCGGGTCAACTCGACGTCGGGCAGCTCCGGCATGATCGCGTCACTCTCCCTCGCACGCGGCGTGCGTGCTACCTCGACGTCGTTCGCCGCTGCGCAAGAACCGCCGTCCCCGTGAGCCCCGCGATGACCGATCCCATGAGCACGCTGAGCTTCGCGACCGCCGCTTCGTCGGGTGACAAGGCGCGATCGGCCATCAGCAAGGCAAGGGTGTCGCCCACCCCGCACAGGCAAGCAGCACCGATGAACTGACGGAGCGTCACGCCCTTGAGCGGGGTTGCTAGCCCCGTCGCCACGGCGACGGCGGAGGCGAGGAGGACCCCGGTGGGCTTGCCGACGACGAGTCCGAGCACCGTTCCGGCCAGGATGCGCAGGCGCTCGGGTGACGACAGGTGGATGGCGAAGCTCACGCCCGTCGCCGAGAACGCGAACAACGGCAGCACCACGTACGTGCTCCAAGGCCCGGCGGCCCTCTCCATGCGCTCGGCCGGCGAGAGGAGCCGCTCGGCGGCCGCCGACAGGTTGCTCGCCGCCCATTCCCACACGGGCTCGGTCTCCAGCCGCGACGCGTCGCGGTTCTGGCGTCGTGCCTCGATCTCGACGTGATCGAGGGCGGCGAGCGCTGTGGCCGCTTGCGCCAGGAGCGGCCCGGCAGCCGGTGGGGGGCGCGTCGGGACGGCCAGCGCGACGATCACACCCGCGAGAGCGGCGTCGACGCCCAACGCGTGGAGCGACAGCCACATCGCGACGGTGGCGAGCACGTAGGGCCATCTCGCGTAGACGCGCGCGCGGTTCAACGCGAAGAGCGCGAGCAAGCAGGCTGAAACCGCGGTGGCATAGACCGGCGCAAACGCTCCCGGAAAGAACAACGCGAGCGTCAACACCGACAGCACGTCGTCCGCGACGGCGAGCGCGGCGACGAAGACGCGGAGACTAGGCGGGACGCGGTCGCCGAGGAGCGCGAGCAGGCCGAGCGAGAACGCCACGTCGGTCGCCGTAGGGATAGGCCATCCGCGCGCTGCCGCGCCCCCGCCCCCATTGAACGCGAGGTAGACGAGCGCCGGGGCGACGACCCCGCCCATCGCGGCGATGATCGGAAGGAGCGCCGCGCGCCGGCTCGTCAGAGCGCCCACCGTCATCTCCCGCCGAATCTCGAGGCCCACGATCAAGAAGAAGAGCGTGAAGAGCCCCTCCGAGAGCCACGCGCGCGTCGTCAGCGAGAGCAAGCTCCCCACGGGCCCGATGACGAGGTGGGCGTTCATGGCGCCCTCGTAGAGCGGGGCCAGCGGCGTATTCGCGCAGAAGATCGCGAAGACCGCAGCCAGGAGCAAGATCAGAGCCCCCGATGTCGGCAGGCTCGCGAACACGCGCGCGGAGCGACGCACGCGCGCGGCGAAGGGACGCTCGAGAGATTCGAACATCGAGTGATAGTCCCAGGCACCGTCGTAGCGGAGCCCGTCCACGAACAGCGTGGGCGTTCCCGTCACCCCGTTCTCGCGACCGTCCTCGACGTCGCGCTCGACGCGTGCGTGCACGGGCTCGGAGTCGAGGTCGCGTTCGAAGCGACTCGGATCGAGGTCGATCGCCTTCGCGAGCCGGAGGAGCTCGGTACGCCCGACGGGGAGCGCGTGATCGAAGATCGCGTCGTGCATCTCGAAGAAGCGCCCTTGAAGCGCCGCGGCCTCCGATGCCCGCGCCGCAAGGGTGGCGCCGGGGTTCGCGTGCTCGTTCGGAAAATGGCGGAAGACGTAGACCATCCGATCGCCGAGCGCCTCGCGAAGCTGGCGCATCACGGGGCGAAGGCGCCGACAGTAGGGGCAAAGGAAATCCTGGTATCCGACGACGAACACGGCCTCGTCGCTCCACGCGCCGCGAACGTGATCGCTCTCGGGGTCGACGGCCCGGAGGAGCCGAAGCTTCGGTGTGTTCGAGTCGTGTGCCACGGCGGGTAGCTTCGTACCACGTGGGTCCATGTGACCGTCGCAATCGCGTGCAAGGGTTTGTGAACGCTAGGAGCCGCGAGTCCGCGGCCGCCGGGCTCGCTCGCGCAGCCGACCGGCGCCCTCACTAGGCGACGAGTTTCACGTCGATGTTTCCGCGCGTCGCCTTCGAGTACGGGCAGACCTCGTGCGCGGCTTGCATCAGGACGCGCGTTTCCTCGGTCGACACACCCTCGATCTGGCCCTTCAGCTCGACACCGAGCTCATACTGGCCCGCATCGTTGGCCAAATTATCACCGTCGTGCCGCGCCCTTCGACCGACTCGATGCGCATGAGGCCCTCGTGCCGCGTGACCACCTGCAACGCTAGAGACAGACCCGTTCGGGGTTATCGTCGTCGGCATCGAGGGTGAGCCACGACACCGCGTCGCCGGCACGCGCGAGCCGCCCGCCCCACTGCGCCGCGAGCGTCGTCTTGCCGAAGCCGGCGGTGGCAGCGATCATGCACGCGCGGCAACGCCGAGCCTCGTGGCGCGCGGCGACGTCGGCCAGAAGGTGCTCCCGCGTGATCCATTGGGTGCCGCCGATCGGTGGGCGGAGCGTCGTCGCGATCAGCATGCGGCGACCAACATACGCCACCCGAACGGGTACTGAAGATCGCCACCCCCCGGGGTGGTGCCTTGTGCGCGGGCAGGGCGTAACTGTGAGCCCACAAGTGGACGGCCACAAGCGACGCGGCAATGTGATCCACTCGGCGTTGAGCGGTGCGCTCGCGGTCGTGCGCAAAGCGGGCGCAGTCGTCCCGCTGCATCGACTGCGCTTTTGACGACGATTCGCCGAAACTTTGACGCCGCCGGCAAGGCGAACGCCCTAGACTGCCCGCATGCAGCGACCGGCCGCATCGAGCTTCTCGCGCCTCGAAATGGGCTTGGGCTACCTTCTCCGGCCGTTTGCCCGCGTGAAGCCCTCGGAGGTTCTGGGCGGCGCGGGCATGACGCTCGCCGTCTTCCTCTTGCTCACCGGGTACTATCTGCTCAAGACGGCCCGCGAGCCGCTCATCCTCTTGCACGGCGGCGCCGAGGTGAAGCAGTACGCCGCGGCCGGCCAGGCGCTCTTGCTCATCGCCGTCGTTCGTGGCTACAGCGCGCTGGCCAAGAGGGTCGGCCGCACCGCGCTCATTGCGACCGTTTACCTCTTTTTCGTCTCCAACCTCGTTGTGTTTGCGATGCTCGCGCGAACGCACGCCGCGATCGGCGTCCCGTTCTACCTTTGGGTCGGCGTGTTCAACATGACCGCGGTCTCCCAGTTCTGGAGCCTTGCGGCGGACATCTACGACCTCGAGCAAGGCAAACGCCTTTTTGGGATAGTCGGTGTCGGCGGCGCGGCCGGGGCGGTTGTCGGCGCTCGACTGGCAAAGTCGCTCGCGCACCAAGGCCCCGCCGCCCTCATGGTGGCCGCCGCCATTTTGCTTCTCGTGTGCACAGCCCTGCTGATCGGGATCGCTCGCCGAGCCGATTGCCCTCGTCGCCAAGGCCACGAGCCTGGTCGCGACGAGCCCGTCGCCCGCGACGGCCTGCTGCGATGGCTCGCCCGCGACCGGTACCTGCTCCTCATCGCCGCCCTCGCTCTGTTGCTCAACTGGGTGCGCAGCAACGGCGACTACATCCTCGACCGGACGCTGCTCGCGGCGGTCGCCGAAGCCAAGGCCACGGGCGCCGGTGCCACGGTCTTCGTGACCACCTTCAAGGCAAATTACTTTGAGTGGGTCAACATCACCACCCTCCTGCTGCAACTCTTCGTCGTCTCACGCGTCATCAGCCGCCTGGGCATCACCGCCGCGCTGCTTTTCCTGCCTGTCCTCGCCTTCGGCGAGTACGCTGTGTTCCTCGCCGCGCCCATCCTCAGTATCTTCCTCGTTGCCAAGGTCGGCGAGAGCTCTCTCGAATATTCCGTGCAGAACACCGGGCGTCAGGCTCTCTTTCTCGATGCCTCGCGCATGGAGAAATACGTAGGCAAGACCGTCGTCGACACCTTCGTCGTCCGCGCCGGAGATGCGCTCACAGCGCTCGTCATCTGGGCCGGCCGCCGGGCGGCCCTCTCTTCTCAAGCCTTTGCAGCTCTCAACCTCGTGCTCATCGTCGCGTGGGTCTTTGTCGTCTTCGCGATCCGTCGCGAAAGCCTCCGCCGCGCCGGCGGCCTCACGCAGACGGTCCCCGCCGAGCCGGCCCTCGCCTGACACCACGATCGCCCCATTGAGCGCCGGACTCCAGTGCAGCCCCCGCGATCTCGCGAGGCCGCATCGCTCCGGCCACGTGACGTCGACGCGATGCCCCCGGGTGAGCCGTTTTTGACGATGATTTCACGCGCCTTTGGCGCGCCTTCTACGGCGCACAAGGCCGACGAAGACCTACGTTGCCTCGTGTGCAAGCGACCCGTCCGGCCCTCGGTCCAGGTATGATCCTCCGTCGCCTACTTGCGGACGACGGCTCGCCATCCGCTCATTCTTCTCCAAGTCGAGGTGAAGCCGAACGCCGTGGCGGAGCAGGCATGGCTCCTCTGGGTCGTGCCTCTGCCGTCATGTACTCGCTCCGGTGCCTTGGCGCCGCGGCCCTCTTGCCCTTGACGCTGCCTCGAGATGCGCGGGCCGATACGCAGTCCGCCGAGCCGTTGACG
>JBEKOY010000027.1:0-66644 GCA_049521295.1 Polyangiaceae bacterium
TGAGCTGCTCGCCGCCGCCGAGGGCCGGGTGCTGGAGCGTGAGGACATCTACTCGAGCCTGTGGGGCTACGCGATGGTCCGAGGCGATCGGTCGGTCGACGTGTGGGCGATCTCCGGGCCGGGCGACCCCCTCGAGCCGAGTTTGCGACAGCTGCTGACCGCCTACCGAGGGGCATCGTCGCGCGTCGATGTCCACTGGATCGATCCCGATCGGGACGCCGTGCAGCTCGTGGACGTCGAACGACGCTTCAATCTCGAGGCCGGGCGAACCGAGGACGGGCGCGTCGCCACCGACGCGATCGTGATCCTCGCGAGCGGCGACAAGCACTGGTTTCTGACGCCCTCGGACATGGTCGAGCAGGCCGACGACGTTCACGTCAAGCCGCGCGAGGAGCGCGCGCTCACCCAAGGCATCCGCAGTCTGCTCGGCGGGGACAAAGCGAAGCTGTGCTTCACGGTCGGCCACGGCGAGTTGTCCCTCGAACCCGGCAAAGACGAAAGCGAGTGGCTCGGCGGTGTGCGCGACCTGATGCAGAAGGACAACTACGAATTGACCAGCGTCGACACGGCCGCCCCCGACCTGCACGAGCCCTTCGCCGGTTGCCGTGTGGTTGTCGTCGCCGGACCGCGCGCCCCGTTCGGCCCTGAGGAAACGAATCGGCTCCGCACATGGTTGCTGAGAGGCGGAAGTCTGTTTGCCGCCGTAGGCCCGATCGAGGCGAGCACCGACTCGGGCATGGCCGGTGCGGGACTCGATGGTGCCCTCGGGCCCTTCGGCATCGGTCTCGACGACGATCTCGTGCACGACCTCGACCCTTCCGTCGCTGTTCCGGACACCCACGGCGAAGGGTTCTTCGTCTCCGCGCGCCCCCACCCGGTCACGGCGAGCCTCGTCGGCAGCGGCGCCGACGCGCACCCACCACGCACTGCGATGTTCTACGCCCGATCGCTTAGGCGCGTTGGAGCGCCAGGCGCGCCGTGGGCGGCCGACCTCTTGGTGACGGGCGACGGAGCCTTCGCCAAGACGAGTCTCGCCGGCGCGTCGACCTGGGACGAAGCGCCGCCGCGCGACGCGCACGATGTGGGCGGACCTTTCGTCTTGGCCATGGCCGCCGAACGCACGCGCGTGGCCGCGACCGATCCGCACGGTCCGCGGGTCGTGGTCGTGGGCAGTCGCTACGTGATGGCCGAAGACAATTGGCGGCAACCCCGAGCCCTGCATGGCACCGCGTTCTTCGTCGACAGCGCACTCTCTTGGCTCGCAGCACGACCGACCCTCGTGGATGTGCCCGATCGCGCCGAGGTGTCCGCGGGCATCCGAGTCTCCGAGCAGGGCAGGGACGAAGTCCGCCGTTACGTTCTCCTGCTCATGCCCCTCGCCGCTGCTCTGCTCGGCGCCGTCGTGTGGGCATGGCGCAAGTCGTCGGAAGACAAGCCGTACGAGGGGGGTATGGTCCGCGGGGCGGGCAAGCCCGGGGAGCGGCCTCGATGAAGGTCCAGAGCGGGCTCACGCCGGTCGTTCTGGCTCTGCTCGCGGGGGGCGCATCGGCCTACGCGTACCTGGTGGACCGGGGCACGGTTTCGGACGCCGATCGAAGTGCTCGACGCACCGATCTATTTCCGAGCCTTCGCATCGACGACGTACGCAGGGTCGACTTGACTCACGGCACGGAGAACGTCGTACTCGAGCGCGATCCGAGCGACGCCACAAAGTGGGTTCTGACGTCGCCGCGTCGCGAGATCGCGGATTCCGGCATGGTCGATGCCTTGCTTCGCGAGCTCGATCTCGCGAAACGCATCCGCGAGGTGCCCGACGCGGACGCGGCTGGGCTCGATGCCCCCCGTATGCGCGGCAGTGTCTCGGTCGGAAGGCTCCGCTACGAGTTCGCGCTCGGAGCCGATGCTCCGCGGCCCGAAGGGTCCGCTTACCTGCGCATCGAAGGCGAAGGCACGTTCGTCGTCGGCCGCACCCTCAAGGTGCAATTGCTCCGCACGGCCGAAACCTACCGCGACCGAACGCTCGTGCCCTATGGGCCGAGCGAAGTGGCCCGCATTCGGGTCGAGGGGGCGACCGGCAGCTACACGCTCGAGCGGAGCGAAAGCGGGTTCCGCGTCGGGGCCAAGGACGGCCTTCGTGCATCGCGCGCCGCGGTCGACCGCGTATTCGCCGCACTCGCCGACGCGCGCGTCGAAACGTTCGTGGATGACTCAGCCGGGACGGTTGCCGCCGCAGACGCCCGTCTCACCGTGACGCTCTGGCCTCGGAACGCCGATCGTCCGCTGCTGCGGCTCCTCGTAGGTGGTCCTTGCCCGAGCCGCGCGAGCGACGTGATCGTCTCGCGCACGGAGCCCACGACTCTGTCGGGATGCGTGGCGAAGAACGTCTTGGACGGTCTCACGAGCGTGGCGGAAACGCTCGTCGACGATCGCCTCGTCGCCGCACACGGCGACGAAGTCGAAGAGCTGCGCCTCGAATCCCTCGGGGACGGGGGTTGTCGTGTGGATCTCGCCCGCCGCGGTTCCGGGTGGCACGAGCGCGCGCCCGAAGAGCGCGACCTGACCCCTGCAGAGAGCGAGTCTGCCGACTCGCTGCTGGGCGATCTCGCGCGGGCCCGTGCGGTCGACGTGCGCAGTCCGGGGCCCGGCGAGCACTTGCCGATTCGCGCGCGCGCGACGTTGGTTCGCACGGCCAGCGGCACGGCGGAGGTCATCGAGCTCGCAGCGTCAGGTCCAGACGGAATCACGGTCGGACGCCGGAACGACGACGGGGCCGTCGTGAGGCTTCCGCGCGAAGTGGCACGAAGGTTCGAGCCCCATCCGATCGCACTCCGGGCGAGAGACCTCTGGGCGAAAACCATCGATCCCGCGGACGTCGTCGCTATCGACGACTCGTGCGGGCCGGAACCAGAGCGGTTGGAGCTACGCGATGGCCGGTGGACGATGCGTGCTCCGGCAGGGTTCTCCGCCGATGCGCGAGCGGCCGCCGACCTGGCCGACGCTTTCGCCCGAGCGAGGGCGGACGCGTGGATCACCGAGAGCGACGACGGCACATTCGGCCTCCGACATCCTACGCCGTGTTCTGTGGTCCTCACGCTTTCGTCCGCCGGCGACGCAGGAACGGCCGCGCACGTCGGCTTGATCTTCGGCGGGGGTCACGACGGGGGAGATTACGCGCGGACCCTCGACGGAGACGCCGTGCTTCTGGCTCCCGCATCCCTTCGTCTACTGGCCTCCCACCCGGCCATCGACCGGACGCGTTTTCGTCTCGATCCGGCGGATCTCACCAGCCTCACGCTCGCGCGCGGCGGCGCGCGACACGTGCTCGACGGCGCGCAGGGCCACCTGACACGCGCGCGCGAGGACGTCGATGCTGGTTCGGACGAAAAGCTCGAAAAGGCGATCGGCGCCTTCTACGCCCAGGATGCCGTCCACCCCGGCGCCCCATTGCCCGGCGAAGGTTTCGACCAACCGACCCTCGAGATCGAAGCCTCCACTCACGGCGGCGGTGGGCCCGCGACTGACCGGCGGATCACGGTCGGCGCCCTCACACGGATTGGACCCTTCGA
Source organism: Polyangiaceae bacterium (assembly GCA_049521295.1). Lineage (GTDB taxonomy): Bacteria > Myxococcota_A > Polyangia > Polyangiales > Polyangiaceae > Palsa-1150. The sequence goes on from JBEKOY010000027.1 coordinate 3,567, forward strand.
GGAGTACTTCGCCCGCGTATCAGGAGTCAACGCGACGTTCGCAGTACCGAAGCAGAGCGTCGACGGAATCCTGGCTGCCTGGTAACGAGCCGACGGGGCCGACCGCACTCGACGGAAAAGGCTTGCCTCCGCCTCGCCGCGTCGGGCCCGTGGGTCGATCGCGACGGCCCGAGGGCGCCCCCGACTCGGGCTCGCGGCCCGCTCGCGGCCTCTCGACCAAGGCTCATTGAGAGTTCGCGTTCTGGATACACTTTAATCGCGGCGGCTGTTACGCTCGGAACGGCCGATGACCCGTTTCCTCCTGCTCCTTGCTCTGACTGTCTCGATCGCGTGCGCAGCGATCGGGTGCGCCGCAAACCCGCCTTTGGACGTCGCAGACAACGTCGACCTCTCCAGCTTTCAAGGCAAGTGGTACGAGATCGCACGTCTGCCACGGACCACCCAGACCGACTGTTACGGCACGACGGCCTTTTACACTCAGGCGTCGGACGGCACGCTCAGCTTCGTGAACCAGTGCAACGTCGGAAGCACCAACGGCGTGCTCAACACCGTTTCGATGGTCGCGAGCGTGCCCGACCCCACGGTGCCGGCGAAGCTGACGGTCACGGTCAGCGGATTTTCGGGGGATTACTGGATTCTCGAAGTCGGGTCGAATTACGAGTATGCCGTGGTCGGTCACCCCTCGCGGGCTTACCTGTGGATTCTCAGCCGGGCGCCGACGCTCGACGCGGCGACGATGCAGGGCATCCTGTCGCGCGCGCAGACCAATCTGTTCGACACGTCGCAGCTTCTCTACACCCCCCAGCCCCCCGGAGCCGAACGCGTAGCGAGCGACGCTCCAGAGGGCGGGACGCCGCCTGCCATGCAAACGGGCTGTTCCGTGTCCCACACGAGGGCCGCCGGAGGGGTTGCAACGCTCTTCGCATTCGTTGCCACCGCGATCGGGTTCGGCGCGCGAAGACGGTTGCGGTCGACCTCGTAGAGCTGGCGGGACCATCCCGCTCGGACGCGGGGATTTTCGGAGCCTGGGGCAGCAAGGTCCGGTGAAATTCAACCGTGCGAGCGACTCTGGTTCGTGTCGCAAGCGTCACAGAAAAGACTCTTGCCGACCCGCGGCGTCCGACCGTAATGGGGCCATCGCTTTTTCGGTGCGCGTAGTTGCACGGCCCGGTGGCTAAAATCTCCATGAAAGCGCCACGTCCGATTTACTGGGCATCGTCCCTGGGGATGTGTCTCGCGCTGCTGCTTCTCTCGTCGAGCGCGCACGCGTACCCCTGGATGATTCGACACGGGTACACGAGCTGCATGCCCTGCCACACGGACCCTTCCGGTGGAGCCGGTGCACTGACGGACTACGGCCGCGCGCAGAGCGACCTTCTCTTACGGATGCGATACGGCGAGGTCTCCGACTCGGGAGAGGCCGATGGCACCTCGGCGCTACTTTGGGGGCTGATCGCGCCCTTGCCGGGGCAGGTGCGCTTGGGGGGTGACTTTCGCGAGGCCTTCTACAGCAACAAGGCTGACGGGGTGCCTCTGCAAGACCAATTCATCACGATGCGCGCCGACCTGTACGGCGACATCAAGATGGGCCGCTTTCGCGCGACCGGGAGCCTCGGCTACGTTCCCCAAGGCGACTTGCTCGCGTCGCTTACCTCGAGCCCCAACGACAACCTTATTTCGCGCGAGCACTGGGTGGGCGCGGAGTTGGACGACGAGGGCGCTTGGCTCTTGCGCGCTGGGCGAATGGCCCTGCCGTTCGGCATTCGAATGATCGAACACACCCTCTGGGTGCGCTCGCTGACGCGCACGGACTTCGATGACTCGCAGGAGTACGGCGTGTCGCAGTCGTTCGCCAAGGACAAACTGCGTGGGGAGGTGATGGCGATCGCCGGCAACTTCGAGATCCGTCCCGACGCATTTCGCGAACGCGGCTACAGCGCCTACGCCGAGTACGCGCCGATCACCACGCTCGCGTTGGGCGCGAGCAGCCTATTCACCCGCGCCACACGCGATATCGTCTACGGGGTCACGGACTACCGGTACGCCAACGGACTGTTTGCGCGCTATGCGCCCGTCCCCTCGTTGGTGCTCCTCGCCGAGGCCGACTCGGTGTATCAGTCGCTCACGTGGAACGGGCACCGCGGCGGCTATGCGGCGTTCCTCCAGGCCGATTACGAGTCGGTGCAGGGGTTCCATCTTATGGTGACCGGCGAAGCCATGGACAGCGGCGCCGAGTACGAGCCTTCGTCCCTGGACGGTTGGCTGTCGGCGGTATGGTTCTGCTTGCCCCACGTGGACTTGCGACTCGACGGCATCTACACGAGCCAGGGCATTGCAGGCACGGCGCTGGTGCCATCCAGCCGCGTCGGATCGATCACCTGGCTGGCTCAGTTCCATGTGTTTCTCTGAGAGGCTCACTGTGTCGCGGCAGGGTAGAAAGCGTCCTGGCATGAATACACCGAGAGCGATGCTCGTAGCGATCGCGTTCCTCGGCGCGTTCTTTCCAAGCGCCAGCGCGAGGGCGACCCCTGACTTTCCGGGGGCCGTCGCTGGCTATCTCATGCTTCCGTCGGACTGGATCGCATCGAAGGTCGACCCGCCGGATGGGTGCCACCTCTGCCACGTCAACGGATCGGCCGGGGGCGAACCACTCACCGACTTCGGCAGCCTCATGCAGGCCAACGGAGCCATTGCGTATGCAGCGAGCACGACCGCGGGGCCCGCGCTCTCCGCCATCGAATCCATGGAACCACAGCTCATCACCGACCTCAAAAACGGCACGGACCCCAACGTCGATCAAGGCGCGTTCAATGCCAACAACGACGCGGTCTATCAACACGGCTGCGGCTCGATTGCGCCCGGATCTCCGTCGGCGGCAGGAGGCGCCGTCACCCTCACCGTCTTGGGCTGGGTGCTGTTCGCCCACCGGCGGATGCGTTCGGTGGGCGCCGGGCGCCGGCTTCGTCGCGCGCGGGGCCCGTGCGGGCCCATGCGGCTCGCCCGTCGCCGATCGTCGAGTCTGCGCGGGCCCACGAGACGTTGCCGGTTTTAGGCCGGCCGACCGGTTGGTTCGCGTCGGGTCCGGTCGCGGGCCGAGCGTCCTGCCACTGGCTCACGACGAGCGAGAATCGACGCCTGCACAGGTCGATGCGGCCGTGGCGCGGGTGACCTGTCGCGCAGAGGCAAGCGATCCGCATGGCGGCTGCGTGTCGTTCGCGCAGTCCGGGCGCTGCCGGATGCCTGGGTGCGGGCTCGGGGTCTCACTCAGCCGATAGCCCACTCCGCGAACGCTCTCGATGAAGATGCGAGCGCCTCGCAGCTTGCCCCGCAAGCGCTTCACGTGCGTGTCGACCGTTCGCGTTGCGGTATCGCCGCTGATCCCCCAAACGTCGGTCAATAGGGTGCTGCGGTCCTGCACGCGATCCCGCCGGGCCGCCAACGTGACCAAGAGCTTCAGTTCGAGTTCGGTCAGAGAGATGGGCATGTCGCCCACGGTGACGCGGTGGGCTTCTCTGTCGATGTGCAGTTCCCCGATTTCGATCACGCTGTCGCTCGATGCCGTTCCGTGTTGCGCCGCTGCCCCCAGTTGAAGGGCGAGAGCTCGCACGACACGGTCGCGCTCCTCGCCGTTCGCAGCAATCACGATGATCGGCACGGCTCGGGCGTCCCACTCGCGCAGGAATCCTTCGTCCAAAGGATCCGACGCACCATCCAGGCCGTGGAGAACGAGTTTCGCTCGCACACCGGACAGCACGTACGCGCCGGGAGGCGGTAACGCTCCGACGGCGAGGGTCGGCCCGCGGTTGTCGCGGGTCGGTCCTTCGTTGATTTCCTTGCTTAGGAAGAAGGTACTCATGTGCACTTCAGCCCTTCGAGCGGCCCATCGCGGTAAATTACGGAACGCATACAGCCCCAAGCATGTCCACTTAAATGGACGCTGTCAAGCAGGCCCATCCGTATCTGAGCTTGTATCGGGCTCACTCTTCGCGTCTATGATAGCGAACGCGTCAGAGTGTCGGGTGTTGGGGAACTCGGGCCGCGTCGAAGGCCGTGCATGCGCTCGTGAACGCGGAGCACTGGTTGGATGGATCCGCCTCGGAGGTCGTGCAGGAGTTGCAGGTGGTGCTGTCCGATACGCAGCCGCCATCCGTCGCTACTGTGGCGTCGCGGGATCCGGCGTCTCCGGCGTCCCCCCCCGCTGCGGCCCCGCCGTCCGGGATCGGAACCGGCACGATGTCGTCGTCGCCTCCGCCGCAGGCGACCGGCGCAAGCGCAGCCGCTGCGCTCACCACGGCGGTAACGAGTCCGATCCCGATCCGGAGTGAACGCATCACTGGTCCTCGCAGTAGCCGTAACGGCACGTTCCGGCGGTTCCGGTGCAGTCGGCGTTCGATCCGCACGTCGGACAGAGCGACGTCGTCGCGCCGAGAGCGCTCTCGAAGAAGCATCCGCACGGCGCGGGAGCCTGGTACGAGGCCTCGGCGGCGCCGTCCGCGGAGCGGACGACCTGCATCGCGCACCACGGGACGAAGGACGCGCTCGCAACGGCCTGCGTGAACCTTTGAGGGTCAATCGCAGGCGTTCCGGCGTCGCCCTCGGCATAGACGCTCGAGTCCAAGGCCGGACCGCTTTGCGCTCCACCCGGGGCGCTTGCGGTCAGTGCGTCGAGGGCCGCGCGGAGCACGGCGCTCGGTTGACCGCTGTGGTCGAGCACCGTGCCCCCGGCGTCGACGTGGACGACGAAATGCGTCGGCCCCCAAAGCGCGTAGCGACCTTGGCGCACGTTGATCTTGTCGAAATGCGTGGAGTCCGAATCGGGCAAGAACCCGCACTGCTCGGTGGAGTGCTGATAGGCGAGAACCCTGATTCCGGACGTCTGCGACGCGACGGTCCCCGGCAAAATGCCAATCGTTGCACTGGGCGTGGCATCGGCTTTGAGCGCCTTCGTCAGGTTGCTCGTGCTCGTAACCGTCGAGTCCCCGGCGCCGGCCCACTTGGAGGGCGACAGACCGATGGTTGTGCCGATCAGGTTCAGGGGACCGGCTTGTTCGTCGGGAACGAAGATCGAAGCCGGGTCGCTCCAAGGACTGACGACATAGTTGGCCGCGCCAAAGCCGAACACGACATAGGCGGCATCGGCGCTGACGACCTTTTCCGACGACGATGAGGCAGTCACGATGGCGGAGGTCTGGACCGGCCCCAAAAAGTCGAGTTCGGCGCTCGTCAGCGGGGCGATGCCCAAGTTCTGCACGCACGTGCCCGGATACACGTCGGAGACCGCCAGGTCGGGTGCCACGGCATCCGCCATGCAGGCCGTCGTGCTGCCGGTGGGATTCAAAGTAAGGGCCGCCGTGTTGCCGGGGGTGCCCGTCGCCAGATTTTGAAGCGCGCTGCACGGAGGGGTTGGCACGTAGACCACGAGCGCCCACGCGGAAAGGGCGTTCGCCACGACCTGCACGAGCGGCAAGACGCCGGAACCCTCGGTCGTACTGGGCCCTGCCACGTAAAGCACGGGCAAGCTCGACTCGGCGCTGTCGCAAGGCGTCATTTGGGCGGATGCGGTCTTGTCGGCACCGAGCAGCAGCGCGCCGAAGCATCCGGCAAAGGCGACCGCCTTGGCGCTCATCGACAGGCCCGACTCTCTGGCCGTGTCATGGCCCTCGCAAGTGCGCACGAGCGCGCGAGATTAGGCGCGCCGGCGCGAGCGCGCGTGAACAGTTTGTGACGTTTCGCGTCGCTCGAAGCTCGGCGGGGGTGCACGGCGGCGCAGAACCGCCGGTCCATCCAGGGAGAGAGCATGGACGAGGCGTCCGGGCCGTCGCGGCGGCAATCCCCCTCGCACCCGCGATCCGTCGAATTGCACCACGCAAGCTGCGGAAGATTGAATTCGGAAGCTCCGATTTTCCCGGCGATTTCCATAGGATCCAACGAGCCTTCGGAATGTTTCGCAGTCGTGGCAATCGGCCTGCCGATACTTCGGTACAACGGGCCTCGATCGCGGCGCTTTCCTGCGCACGGTCGAGGAAGATTTTGCATGCATCCGACAAATCTGGCCGAGACTCGACGCATCGTTCCGAAGGACGGGCGAGGCGTGGACGCGATTCCGCCACCTTCGCCGGCCAAGCTGCCCGTCTCCGCCTTCGAATGGTCCAGACCCAACTTGGGAGTCGCCACGCTGGGACTCCAATCGGTGCACATTGGCAACGTTCGCCACTTCGGGCAGGTCGTGGCCCGCTCGGCCGCGATGCACGAGGTCCTCGAAGTCCTCGACCGCTTTGCGGCGACGGACGTCAGCATCACGCTCGTCGGGGAAACGGGATCAGGCAAAGACATTCTCGCCCACGCCATCCACGAACAGAGCACGCGGGTGCACGGCCCCCTGGTCGTTTTCGACTGCGGCTCGATCGCCGTCAATCTGGCCGAGAGCGAACTGCTCGGGCACGAGCGGGGCGCATTCACGGGTGCCGTCGCAGGCCACCCGGGCGCGTTCGAGCGGGCGCATGGCGGTACGCTCTTTCTCGACGAGATCGGCGAGTTACCGCTCGATCTCCAGTCCCGATTGCTGCGTGCCCTCGAAAGCCGAAAAGTACGGCGCGTCGGCGGCCGGGCCGACCGTCCGCTCGACGTTCGTATCGTCGCAGCAACCAACCGAGACCTCCGCGCCGACGTGGCCGCCGGCCGTTTTCGTGAAGACCTCTTTTTCAGGCTCGCCGTGGCGGTCGTCCAGGTACCTCCGCTTCGCCAGCGCCTCGACGACCTGCCGCAGCTCATCGAATCGCTCCTGAAGGATCTGGGCCGTCCGCAGCTGCGCTTGTCCGATGCCGCGTTCGGGGTGCTCCGAATGCACTCATGGCCCGGCAACGTCCGCGAGCTCAAGAATGTCCTCGCCTGCGCCGTGGCGTTCGTCGATCCGGACGCCAGCTTCCTAGATACGCACCACCTGCGTCTGCTGACGCCGGCCAACGACGAAACCTCCTGGGTCGAGGATCTGCCGCTCGCCGGCCAGACACTGGCTCGCATCGAACGCGCTGCGATTCGCCAGACGCTGCTCGTCGCCAACGGCAACAAGATGGCCGCCGCACGCACGCTGGGGATCGCGGTTTCGACGCTTTACGAGAAGGTGCGAAAATACGGACTCTGACCCGAAGTAACGGTCGCGCTTAGCCGCAGCCGTCTTCCCGTCCCACCCCCTGCGTGATAACGGCAGGCGAATGGCGCTTGACCGTCCGGCCCTCCAAAAAAGGGTGGATCGCGCGATGCAGCACCATCGCGACAAAGACATCGCGACCGCCGAGAAGCTTTATCGACAGATCCTCACGAAGGATCCGAATCACCTCGTGACGCTGCATCTGCTCGGATCGGTTCTTCTCGAGACGGGGCGCAACGAAGACGCGATCGAGGTCCTCCTGCGCGCCATTGGCCGGGCGCCGGAGCAGGCCGTCCTCTTCGCAAACCTCGGAGAGGCTTACCGGCGATTGGGCCAGGTGGCTCAGGCGATGGCTAGCTTGCATCGGGCGGTTTCGCTCAACCCGGGTCTGGCAGAAGCCCATTACACGTTGGGCCTTACACTCTACGGGGAGGGCCGTCTCGACGACGCCATCGGTTGCTTCAAGGCAGCGCTGGCGCTCAAGCCGGGGCTGCTTGCCGCCCACATGAGCTTGGCGGGTGCACTCTCTCGGGCCCACCGGCTGGACGAGGCTCGGGACGCCTGCGAACGCGCGCTCCAAATCGATCCCAGCTTCGCTGGCGCATACAACGAGCTTGGTGTCGTGCTCAAGGAGCAGGGCCGCATCGAAGAGGCTATCGCCTCGTTCCGGCGGGCTCTCGGCTGCCAGCCCGACGACCGAATCGCGCACAGCAATCTCGTGTTCGCGCTGTCGTGGGACCCCACCCAGGACGCGCGATCCGTCGTGCAAGAGGCGATTCGATGGAGCGAACATCAGGTCGGTCCCAGGACCGCTGTCGTTCGCCCTCATACGAACGACCGCGACCCCGATCGACGCCTTCGGGTGGGGTACGTCTCGCCGGACTTCCGGGAGCATTGTCAGGCTCTGTTCTTCGTCCCTCTGCTCGAGCATCACGACCGCCGCGCCGTCGAAGTATTCTGCTACTCGTTCGTCGCGAGCCCTGACGAATGGACCCGCCGGATTCGCGGCCGATCGGACGAGTTTCGTGACATCCGATCCCTGACCGACGCGGAGGCGAGCGAGGCCATTCGCGGCGATCGCATCGACCTGCTGGTCGACCTGACGATGCACATGGGCGACAATCGCTTGCTGCTCTTTGCTTCGAAACCTGCGCCCGTGCAACTGGCGTGGCTCGCGTATCCGGGCACGACGGGCCTTGAAACGATGGACTACCGGATTACCGACGTTTTCCTCGACCCGCCCGAAATCGACGTCAGCGGCTGGTACACGGAGCACTCGGTTCGCTTGCCCGACTCGTTCTGGTGTTACGACCCGCTCACGCAAGTGCCCGAAGTGAACGCGCCCCCCGCGCTCCGCAACCAACGAATCACATTCGGATGCTTGAACAATTTCGGCAAGACAAACGGCGAAGTGTTTGCGCTTTGGGCCCGAGTGCTCGCGGCGGTCGAAGGCGCGCGCATGGTTGTCTTGGCCTATCCGGGCGAATCCCGCGCGCGTGCGCGCGACGCCTTCTCCCGTGCCGGCGTCGATCCCGATCGGATCGAGTTCGTTGGTTATCAGCCGCGAGCCGAGTATCTCTCCGTGTATCAGAGGATCGACATTTGCCTCGACACGTTTCCGGTCAACGGGCACACGACGAGCCTGGACGCGTTCTGGATGGGCGTGCCGGTCATCACGCGGGTGGGCCCTACGGCTCTCGGACGCGCGGGACTCTGTTACGCGCGTAACCTCGGACTGGATGATCTCGTCGCCACGACGGCGGAACAATACGTCGCGACTGCGGTCGCGCTCGCGAACGATCGGGCGCGACTCGGGTCACTCCGGGCGGAGCTACGAGAGCGCATGCAGGGCTCCGCTTTGATGGACGGCCCGCGCTTCGCGCGCCATCTCGAGTCGGCGTTCCGCTGGATGTGGCGGCGCTGGTGCGGTTCCTCCCACCCGGAAGCGCCGTGATCCGCCGGGCAAGGGGGGGGCGCGAGGTTTGCAGTTGTCGCTGAAACGACCCACGTGTTGCAAAAACGTCGCATTTCAACCGTCATCACGCTGGCATAAGGCCCCCTGCGTCACCATGGACAGGGCCACCGTCCACCGGTCACTCTCTCGAGCGGCGCGCATCGGCGCCGCCTGTCACGTGTCGTTGGCAGTTGCTGGGATCTTGAGCTGCGTCGCCTTCGCTTGCGGGGGAACGAACGGGCACGAAAACCTGCCGGTCCAACAGGAGCAGGACGCGAACGCGGACGTCGCCGCGGACGCCTCGGATGCAACGATCGGCGACGACGAAGATGCGAGTTTGACGTTCGACGTCACCATCTTCTATGCCGATCAGACTCTTCCCGAGGTGACCGCGCCGTCCACGACCGCAGACGCCGCCGAGGCCGGTTATCCGTGGCCGACTTGCCCGCCGTTCATTCCGGAACGCAGCGGAGATCCGGTTGCGTTGGGCCGGGAGAGTGTGCAGGTCCCGTCCGACTTCGCCGCCGACGGATCCGCGATCCCAGCCTTGGACGGCAGCGCGTGCGCAACGTACGGATGGCTCGGCAGTACGCAGGCCGACGAGTGCGAGACCGCGACCGCACCGAAGGCCTCCCTCGATTATATCCAGTTTCCGCCATGCAATTGGTGCGTCGACGCCGGAACGGCGGTCCAGGGACCGGGCGCTGCCGAGCCGCGATACTCGCTTTGTCTCGAACTTTACGAGTGCATCATGGCGAGCGGATGCGGCGGCAACGTGATCAGTTGCCTTTGCGGGTCCGAGACGGATCCAACCGTGTGCGCGTCGGATCCCCATCCGCCCGGTCCGTGCGCGACCGACGAACTGGCGAGTCTTGAGCAGACGTCCGCCACCATCCTCGACGCGATCAACAATTATGAAGACAACGACCCGACCGTCATGGGCTTTTGCGGATCACGCTTGAATCAAGTCTTCAACGTTGCCCAGCAAAATGATTGCTTGGACGGTGGGCCGTGATTCTGCGCACGCATTCCTGTGTGGCATCGCGTTCATGGCGGTTGAGCCTCGGCGGATTCATGGCGGCGCTCGTGATGGCGACGGCAAACGGCGGCTGCACTGACGTCGGCGACAGCTCGGCCTTGCCCGGCAATGCCGGTACTGGCGAGTCCGATGACATGTCGCCCGCCGTCGGCGCTGTGGGCGCGCTGGACGCGGCGACCGGCTATTCAGGGCAAGACGCAACCGGGGCACAGAACGAGGCCGCCGCAGCGGCGAGCACGAACCCTGCCATGAGCGCCGAGCCGGACGGCTCTCCCAAGGCACCTCGCGAAGACGCGACGGTCGAAGAGATGGCGACCCCCGATACCGGCGCGCACGCTGCGGGGCTACAAGACGCCGGCGGTGAACACGCCACCGGCGACTCCGCGATCTCCGACGGCGCATTGGAATCGACGCCTTCCGACGGCACGATCGACGTTCGGGCGGCGCCTTCGCCCGACTCCGCAGCCAGCGAGGGCGCCCCCGAAACCGGAACCACCGAAGCGAGCGCGAGCGAAACGGGGCCAAGCGGAGCGACCGAGGCGGGATCTCTCGTGCCGTGCACGTCGGCCGGCCAGACGAACTGCGTGAGCTGTCCGAACCGCAGCAGCGGTGTCTGCACGGAGACCGAGGCCGCGTTTGTTGCGCTCGACATCGGCGCGGGCGCGGTCACCGTTAGCGGACCCGACTACACGGGTTCGCCGAGTTCGACCGGCAGCTGCTTCAGCTGCCTCGTCGCCAGTTCATGCGTCGACAATCCCCAGCATGGCATCAAGAATCGCGAGTGCGACGATATTGGAACCGCGACGTTCAGATCGGCCTGCATCGGCGCGCTCCTGTGCGTGCTGGGTCCGACCGGACAGCAGTGCGCCGCCAATGCCCAGGGTGAGACATTCTGCTACTGCGGGACGGGCGGATTCGCCGGCCTCGGTCCAACCACGTGCTCGTCCAACGGCGCGAGCGTCAACGGCCCGTGCTTGGCGGCCGAGGTCGCTGGTTTCACGTTCGCGCAGTCGGACGCGAACGACATCATCAACAACTACACCGATACGACCGGCGCGAATCCGTCCGGGATCGCAAACCAAATCCTCGATTGCGCGCAGGGCAATGAATGTACGACCTGCTTGCAGTGATGTACGGGCAGTCCTTTTCATGGCGCTCGTCGCGCTTCTCGTTCCGTTCACGGCGAGCGCGGCGACCGCCCGAGACTCATGGGACCAGGCCGAGATGGACTCCATCCAGCGCGAGAATCCTCATGCCGCGGCTCTGCTCGAGAAAGGTGAAGCGCTGGGTGCGACAGGTGACGTGCAGGCCGCTTACACGCTCTTTCGCCAGACGGAGGCCGAGCTGCCGCACGCTTCGCTGCCGCGGCGTCGCGAGTGCGAAGCGCTGGTCGTCTTGGGCCGCCGCAACGAGGCGATTGATGCCTGCTCTCAGGCGCTCGCCGGGCGACACACCCATCCCAACATTCGGGCGCTCATCCGCGCATTCGTCGACGGCCCGACCCCTCCGACAATCGCGCAGATTAGCCTGGCACTTTCCATCACCTCTACGGAAAACCACAATTCTCCGGGCGCGCCGACCCCGACGGCGATGGCCTGCGATATCGCCGAAAGCATTGGAGATGGACTGATGTTGCAAGAATGTGCCGAGAAATTGGAGCGGCTCGCTCCGTTTGACCCTCAGACGCGCCGCATCGTTGCCCTGATCGACTCGCGCTGTCCTCCTTGGCGCTTCTGGACCGGCTGGTTGTCCATCGCGGCGGCCGTCGCCGTCACGGTGGCCCATGCGGTCCGTCGCCGCGTCACCCGGCGGTCCAGACTCGCGGCGGCGGCCCTGGCGGCGCTCGCTTTTTGCGCGGTTGCGGGGACGGCGCGAGCCGGCGAGCTTCCGCGCGGCGGTTGGCTCAGTCGTTGGCCTATCGACGACGCTCATCCAGAAAATAGCATTCCCGACGAAAAGGCCCGCAATTCGGATCCTTTGGAATTTGGCTATTGGCTGCAAGACCTCGCACTGAAAGCCGAGCGGGCCGCCAAAACCGGAGACCACGCGGCCGCCGTCCGATACTACAAGGCCCTCGCCCAGACTGTGCCCGACCGCGCGATTTCCTACGTAAAATTGTGCGAGGAATACGAGGCTCTGGGAGATCACGACCGTGCAGTGAATAGTTGCGGAGAAGCGTTGCTCCGCGACGGAGCCAAAGTCCGAGACTATACGCGCTTCGTCCAATTGACACTCGCCAAGCCCGGACAGATCAGTCAAAAGGAAACCGCGGCGCTCAAGCAGGTGATCCGCCACATGCAGGAAGATCCTGAAGGTCGCGAGGCGAGCGCGGAGCTCGAATGCGAGGTCGGCACCCGCACGTCGAACGCTGCGCAGCTCCGAGAATGCACCGCTGCGCTCTCGGCGCGCGCTCCCGACGACCCGAAAACACTCACCTATCGATGGGCGCTCGCGATGCAGGAGGGCCAATTCGATGTTGCGAACAAGCTCCTGGATCGCGCGAGATCGATCGGCCTCTCGGTCGACACCATGAAGCAAACGACGGTGGCCACCGAGAAGAGGCATCGTTTGCGCATGGTTCTCGTTCTCGTTGCGATTGCCTTGTTCCTCTCGGGTGCCGGTGTCGCAGGCAGGGCCGTGCTGCGCCGCCGATGGACGCCGAAAATCGCGTAAGAGACGGCGGCGGTTGGGTGGGCGCCACGTGGAGGGGGACGGACTGCCGCGCGCGGCGTCAGGCCGCTCGGCGAAGGAGATCCCTGTTGGGCGCGGTCGATGGATCGTTCGCGACCCATCCGGGGTCAGCCGGACCGACGACCTCGCAGCGTGTCGCATCTCAGCGCGGCCCCTCCGCCCATCAGGTCTCCAGCGTAGACACTGGGTCCATGATCCAAGAGATGTCTATGGCCATTCGATAATCGGTGGCTTCATTCCGAAAATCGGTCGGGTCGGGCCGCGAGCCAAGGGGCTTCCTATGAAGCCTAAGCATCGGATTGCACATATGAATATGGCTAATACCCACCCTCACGACCGATGGGCCCGTTTGATGCTTCGCCGGAGCCGGATGTCTGTTGAAGCAAACGCACGCGCGGTCCCCCTGGGGCATGGCACGGCGTCGGCACCGCACTTGGAGGTTTCGGCAAAATGAGAACATCGATAGCGATCGCCACCGGCTTGGTGGTCGGCGCCGGCATTACGGCCGCAGGGGCGCTGACCTTGCCTACGGCGTACTACGGGTCGGATTCACTCCTTTACGTCACTCGGGATGCCATTCTGGCCGCACCCGGGTTGGGCTCCAGCCAGGAAGCGAATTACCTCGCTGGCGGCTCTGGCGCCGGCCAATCCGCCATGGCGGCCAGTTCGGTGAAGGCCTCCGCGCAACAGACCGCGCCGATGACGAAAATGCTGACGAACGGGGTGTGCAACAAGATCGGGGGGACGAACGGCTCGGCCGCAACCAACGCGAGCGGCATCGTCATCGGCATGGATGCGGTCGACATTCTGGCGTCGTCGACGATTCCGGCCATTACCAATGGCGGGCAGGCTGTTTGCAGCGATTCGTCCATCGCCGACCAGAACGCGCAAGAGCCGAACGGTCTTGCCTACAGCGGGTCGATTGCGGCGGGTGTGCCGTTCGCCAACACCGCCGGCAACACGCAGAACTGGAAGTGGACGCTCGCGCTTCTCTACGGGGGCCTCGACCTGTCGGCCCCAGCGGGCACGCTTCCGGACTGCAGCAGCTCGGTGCGTGCGGCTCTGGTCAACAACTGGAGCTTGTTGTTTCAAAATAGCGGCACGTGCAGCAACGGGACGGCCTCTCCCGCCGCGCCATCCGGCAACGACGCCGACGTCTGCGGCGACTCGGTTCACGTTGCGGCGGGCGACGGAGCGCACGTACCGCTGATGCACGCATTCCGGCGTGACGACTCGTCCGGTACGTCCGACGTGTTTTCGTCGCTCATCGGCTTGCAGGTGCTCATGCCGTCGCCGTCGGCGTCTTCCAACAACGGATTCGGCGCCAGTCCCTACTGCAACGCCCTCAACTGGGACACCAACGTCAACAACAACAACGGTGGGTTCTGCGGCGGACAGCTCAATAGCCTGGGCAATCTGACTTTCGGCCCCGACGACCAATTCGTCGGTCCCGGTGGCGCCCTCGATCCGAATTCGCTGTGCACGTTCAAGTCGTTCGCGAGCAGCGCTGTCAGTGGTACCGAAACGTGCAACACGACGGGCGGCGGTGGAAATCACCGCATGCCGCCGCCGGGCACGTGGGGCAACGCGCCGGCCATCACCGGCAATCCCAGCAACTTCGATGTGCTGCCCACCGGCTTCCAGGACAACGATCCCATCCGGCGCACCTGCATCGGCACGATCTCCGGAGGCCAGACCACCAACGTCCTTGCGTCGAGCGAGCAAGTTTGCAACCTCGACGGAAAACTCGGAGTCGTTCTCGCCATCCCCACTTCGGACTTCATCACGAGCCAAAAGAACTCTGCTGGCACACCCGAGGTGCAGTACCCGACGGTGGCTTGCACGGGTGCTCAGCGGCTCGGCAAACCGGTGAACGTGCTCAATTGCGCTCCCTTCCAATCGGCGACGCACGCGGGAGAGTGTCCCGACGGCGACGGACTGATTGGAACGAGTTGCGAAGTCCCGATTGCGACCTCGCCGCTCACCTCCCAGTGCATCGCATCCAAGACGGTCTCGGTCGTCTCGCACAAGCGCACGCTCGGCTCGCCCGATGGGCGCGTCTACAACCTGTTCATGCGCGACGGAACGACCACGGACGGATCGATCACGTACATCGAAGAGACCATCCAAAATGGCACGAGTTCCCCGCCGACCGTCGACTTTATCGGCGGAATGGGAACCATCCACAGCATCGCGACGGTGTGGAACGACGGCAACGTGGCGAGCAATGCCACGCTGGCCCTGACTTCGCCGCCGAACGTCGGCTGCCAGATGATCTCCGCCGACGATCAGGTCGGGTGCTTGGTCCAAGCTGACCCCTGCAGCTTCGGGTTTGCGGCGGATGGTGGGAAGTCGTGGAACGCGCGCCAGAACGGAATCGTCTGCCAGACCCTCGCGGACCAAGGCGTCTGCGCCGGTTCCGGCACCACGAACGACCAACCGCCCTACTCCACCAGCTCCGCGCTCGCGCCGTTCGTCTGTCCGGCGCAATGCATCGGCAGCGGCTTGGCGGGCCCCCAGAGCACGGATTCGATCCGAATCGACCAGACGTATCCGACCGAAACGACCGTGACCAGTCTCGGATCGCAAAGTGTCGAGTACCAGATCGCGCGCAAGCTCTACTTCAACTCTCTGGTGGGCTTCTCGGCCATTACGGCCGGGACTTCCGGTCAGACGGACACAGCCACCGGCGAGCTTACCCTGGCTCAATACGAGGCCTCGGTGGTCGGCGGCGTCCCGGTGATCAACCCGATTCTCACGAGCGTCGGCTACTTCACACTGCCTTCCGCGGCTACGGCCCCGTACAACGCACCGTTCTGCGAGGACTTCAACGAGGAGCTGGTCTGCGGGGCCGCGGCCGGCGCGGGCGGGACCGCGTCCAACGTCAATGCTTGCCCCGGCAACGCGGGAAACAACTCCACTCTCGGAGTCGCCGTCGGTCTGCCGAGCCAAGGATCGATCTGCGGCAACGGCATTCAAGAGCCCTACGAGGAATGCGACAACGGAACCCCCGGCGTCACGAGCGGCACTGGACTCGCCGTCAACGGCGGCAATGGCTCATCGGGCAACACATGCTCGACCACGTGCCGCTGCGCAGGCACGTTCTCTTACGAAAACACCGGCACGGGCTTCAAGTGCCAGTGAGAGGCGGCCTCACCGGACGCGCAAGGCAGGCCTCGAAAGAATAGTCTCAATCGAGAGGCGCATCCCCTTCGTGGGATGCGCCTCTTATTTCATTTTTTGCACCTGCCTCGCCGGGGGACTCGCTTGCCGTCCGATGGGGGCGCCGTCCAGTGCGCGCGTACCAGCATGAGGCCGTCCCGCCGTGCGTTGCACAATCGTGCGTTGTTCGTTGCAGAAACGTAAAGTCTCCGATTGCAGACACATCCACAACCATACATAGTCCGCTCGCCCAATCCGAAATCGGTCGGCTGGGCACGTGCGGCGGAACTGCAATCGGAGAATTTCGGAAATGAGAACATCGATAGCGATCGCCACCGGCCTGGTGGTCGGATCGGGCATCACGGCCGTGGGGGCGCTGACCGTGCCGGACCCGTACTTCGGCTCGGACACGCTCATCAACGTCACGAGGCAGGCCATTACGAACGCGCCCGGTTTGAGCGCCACCCAGGCCAATAGCTTTGTGGCAGGCGGGTCGGCCGCGGGCCAATCGGCGATGGCGCAGAGCACCGTCAAGGCCGAGACGCAGCAGACAGCGCCGATGACGAAATTGTTCAACAACAGCGTGTGCAACAAGCTCGGGGGAACGAACGGATCGGCCGCGACCAACGCGAGCGGCATCGTCATCGGCATGGACGCGGTCGACGTCCTGGCGTCGTCGACGATTCCGGCCACGTCGACCTGCAGCAACTCGTCCAACCCGAACGGACAAGATCCAAGCGGCCTTGCCTACAGCGGGTCGACGGCGGCGGGCGTGCCGTTCGCCAACACCGCCGGCAATACGCAGAACTGGAAGTGGGTGCTGGCGCTTCTCTACGGAGGCCTCGACCTGTCGGCCCCGGCGGGCACGCTGCCGGATTGCGCCAGCGCGGCGCGAGCCGCGTTGGTCAACAATTGGAGCCTCTTGTTTCAGAACAGCAGCACGTGCAGCAACGGGTCGGCCAACGCCAGCGTTTGCGGAGACTCGGTTCACCTCGCGGCGGGTGACGGAACGCATGTCCCGCTGATGCACGCCTTTCGACGTGACGATGCGGCGGGCACGGCCGATGTCTTTTCATCGCTCATCGGCTTGCAAGTGCTCATGCCGGGCGTGTCGGCGTCTGCCAACAATGGATTCGGCACGAGCCCGTACTGCAACGCCCTCAACTGGGACACCAACACGGCCAACAACAACGGGGGATTCTGCGGCGGGCAGGTCAATAGCTTGGGCAATTTGACCTTCGGCGGCGACGACCAATTCGTCGGTCCCGGCGGGGTGCCCGATCCGAATTCGCTGTGCACGTTCAAGTCGTTTGCGACCAGCGCCGTCAATACCGCCGAGACGTGCGCCGTATCGGGCGGAGGTGGAAACCACCGCATGCCGCCGCCGGGCACCTGGGGCAACGCGCCCGCCATCACCGGGAATCCCAGCAACTTCGACGTCCTGCCCACGAGCTTCCAAGACAACGATCCGATCCGGCGCACTTGCATCGGAACGATCTCCGGCGGCCAAACGGGCAATGCCCTCGCGTCCGGCGAGGAGGTTTGCAACCTCGACGGCAAGCTCGGCGTCGTTCTTGCCATTCCGGCCTCGGACTTCATTACGACGATCACCTCACCCGCGGGGATGGTTCAATACCCGACGGCGGCTTGCACGGGGGCGCAGCGGCTCGGCAAACCGGTGAACGTGCTCAATTGCGGTCCCTTCCAGTCGGCAACGCACGCGGGAGAGTGTCCGGATGGCGACGGACTGATTGGTACGAGCTGTGAAGTCCCCATTGCGACCTCGCCGCTCACCTCCCAGTGCATCGCGTCCAAGACCGTCTCGGTCGTGTCGCACAAGCGAACGCTCAACTCGCCCGACGGGCGCGTCTACAACCTGTTCATGCGGGACGGCGACACGACAGACGGGTCGATCGCGTACATCAAGCAGACCATCCAAAACGGCACGAGCACCGCGACCGTCATCGACTTCGCGGGCGGTATGGGTCGCATCCACACCGTCGAAACCGTCTGGAACGACGGCAGCGTCGCGGGCAATGCTGCGCTCGTCGTGTCCTCCGGCCCGCCGAACGTCGGCTGCCAAATGGTCGTCGCCGACGATCAGATCGGGTGCTTGGTGCAAGCCGACCCATGCAGTATCGGTTCTGCGGCCGACGACGGCAAAACCTGGAACGTGCGCCAGAACGGAATCGTCTGCCAGACCCTCGCGGATCAGGGTGTCTGCGCGGGCACCGGCACCAATGGCGACCAACCGCCCTACTCCACGAGCGCTGCCCTCGCACCGTTCGTCTGTCCGGCGCAGTGCGTGGGGACCGGCACCGTTGGCCCGCAAAGCACGGATACGATCCGAATCGATGAGACGTATCCGACCGAGGCGACCGTGACAGCGCTCGGTTCGCAAACGATCGAGTACCAGATCGCGCGCAAGCTCTACTTCAACTCTCTGGTTGGCTTCTCGGGGATCACCGCCGGGACTTCCGGTCAGACGGACACAGCCACCGGCGAACTCACCCTGGCCCAATACGAGGCCAACAATTCCGCGACCCAGATCAACCCGATCCTCGCGAACGTCGGTTTCTTCGCACTGCCTTCCGCGGCTACGGCCCCGTACAACGCGCCCTTCTGCGAGGACTTCAACGAAGAGCTCATCTGCGGAGCCGCTGCCGGCGCGGGCGGGACGTTATCCAACGTCAACGGCTGCCTCACCAACGCCGGGAACAACTCGGCTCTTGGAGTTGCCGTCAATCTTCCGAGCCAGGGGTCGATCTGCGGCAACGGCATTCAAGAGCCCTACGAGGAATGCGACAACGGCACCCCGGGGGTCACGAGCGGCACCGGAACCGCCGTCAGCGGCGGCAACGGGGCGTCGGGCAACAACTGCACCACCGCCTGCCGATGCGCGCCCACGTTCTCGTACGACAATGCCGGCACGGGCTTCAAGTGCCAGTAATGGGTCTGTGGGGAGGCCGGGGCCGGTGCCTTCGGCTGCCCTAACAGGTCGATGCAAAAAAAGGCGCACTCCATCGCTGGGGTGCGCCTTTCGCGCGATGCCGTTCGCGTAGACGACGCGTCTAGCGGCGACGCTTCGCGCTCGTCACTGGCACTTGTAGCCAGTCCCCCCGATGTTCTCGTACGACGTCGTGCCGGAGCACCGGCAGATGGTCGAGCAATTGTTGCCCGACGCGCCATTTCCGCCGTTGACGGCCCCGGGTAAATCTGGTGTCCCGTTGTCGCATTCTTCGTAGGGCTCCTGAATGCCGTTGCCGCAGGTCGACCCCTGGCTCGGCAGACCGACGGGAACGCCAAGAACGGAGTTGTTTCCCGAGTTGCCGGTGCAGCCGTTGGTGTTCGTCGCCAATCCGCAGATGAGCGCCTCGTTGAAGTCCTCGCAGAACGGCGCGTTGTAGGTCGTGTTGCTCTGACCGCCGAGCGTGAAGTAGCCGACGCTCGTGAGGATCGGGTTGATTTGCGTCGTCGGATTGTTGGCCTCGTATTGGGCCAGCGTCAGCTCGCCCGTGGCCGTGTCGGCATACGCGCCGGTACCGGCCGTAATGCCCGAGAAGCCCACCAGAGAGTTGAAGTACAGCTTGCGCGCGATCTGGTACTCCACGTTTTGCGAGCCGAGATCGGTCACGGTCGTCTGGGTCGGATACGTCTGATCGATTCGGAGCGAGTCGGCGCTCTGCGGACCGGCGACGCCGCTACCAAGACACTGTGCCGGGCAGACGAAGGGCACGAGGGTAGAGCTCGTGGAGTAGGGCGGTTGGGTTCCATTGGTGCCGGTGCCCGCGCAGACGCCCTGATCCGCTAGGGTCTGGCAGACGACTCCGTTTTGGCGCGTGTTCCACGACTTGCCTCCGTCGCCGGCGTACCCGAGACTGCACGGGTCGGCCTGTACGAGGCACGCGATCTGATCGGTCGCATCCACCATTTGGCAGCCGACGTTTGGCGGCGAAGTCAACGCCAGCGTGGCATTGCTCGCCACGTTGCCGTCGTTCCACACCGTCGCGATGCTGTGGATGGTTCCCATTCCGCCGGCGAAATCGACGGTCGGCGGCGAACTCGTGCCATTTTGGATCGTCTCTTCGATGTAGGTGATCGATCCGTCCGTGGTCGTTCCGTCCCGCATGAACAGGTTGTAGACGCGCCCATCGGGCGAGCCGAGCGTCCGCTTGTGCGAGACGACCGAGACCGTCTTGGATGCGATGCACTGCGAGGTGAGCGGCGAAGTCGCGATTGGGACTTCGCAACTCGTTCCAATGAGTCCGTCGCCATCGGGACACTCCCCCGCGTGCGTCGCCGACTGGAAGGGAGCGCAATTGAGGACGTTCACCGGCTTGCCAAGCCGCTGGGCACCCGTGCAGGCCACCGTCGGGTACTGCACCTCGGGCGTGCCGGCGGGGTTGGTTTGGCTCGTAATGAAGTCCGAAGCCGGGATCGCGAGCACCAGGCCGAGCTTGCCGTCGAGGTTGCAGACCTGCTCGCTCGACGCAAGGACGTTGGTGGTCTGGCCGCCGGAGATCGTGCCAATACAGGTGCGCCGGATCGGGTCGTTGTCCTGGAAGCTCGTGGGCAGGACGTCAAAGTTGCTGGGATTGCCGGTAATGGCCGGAGCATTGCCCCACGTGCCCGGCGGCGGCATGTTGTGATTTCCGCCGCCGCCCGTCGTGTTGCATGGTTCGGTACCGCTGACGGCGCTGCTCGCGAACGACTTGAACGTGCACAGCGAATTCGGATCGGGCACGCCGCCCGGACCGACGAATTGGTCGTCCGGGCCGAAGGTCAAATTGCCCAAGCTATTGAGCTGTCCGCCGCAGAACCCACCGTTGTTGTTGTTGACGTTCGTATCCCAGTTGAGGGCGTTGCAGTAGGGACTCGCGCCGAATCCGTTGTTGGAAGACGCCGACGGCGACGGCATGAGCACTTGCAAGCCGATGAGCGACGAAAAGACATCGGACGTTCCCGATGCATCGTCGCGTCGAAACGCGTGCATCAGCGGTACGTGCGTTCCGTCGCCCGCCGCAAGGTGAACCGAGTCGCCGCAAACGCCGGCGTTGGCCGACCCGTTGCTACACGTGCTGCTGTTCTGAAACAACAGGCTCCAGTTGTTGACCAAATCGGCCCGCGCCGTGCCGGCGCAATTCGGAAGCGTGCCCGCTGGGGCAGACAAGTCGAGGCCTCCGTAGACAAGCGCCAGCGTCCACTTCCAATTTTGCGTGTTGCCGGCGGCGTTGGCGAACGGCACACCCGCCGCCGTCGACCCGCTGTAGGCAAGGCCGTTCGGTTCTTGCGCGTTCTGGTCGGCGATCGACGAATCACTGCATACAGCCTGGCCGCCGTTGGTAATGGCCGGAATCGTCGACGACGCCAAAATGTCGACCGCGTCCATGCCGATGACGATGCCGTTCGCGTTGGTCGCGGCCGAGCCGTTCGTCCCGCCCAGCTTGTTGCACACGCCGTTCGTCATCATCTTGCTCATCGGCGCGGTCTGCTGCGTGGCTGCGGTCAAACTGCTCGCCGCCATGGCGCCCTGACCCGCTCCCGATCCGCCCGCGAGGTAGTTACTGGCCTGGCCAGAGCCCAAGCCGGTCGCGTTCGTAATGGCATCTTTCGTGACGTTTTCGAGCGTATCCGAGCCGTAGTACTTGCTGGGCACGGTCAGCGCCCCCGCGGCCGTCACGCCTGCGCCGACCACCAGACACGTGGCGATCGCTATCGATTTGTTCATTTCGGAAACCTCCGGTTGATCCAAGTGCCGCACGCCCGCGCACGACCATCGACAGCCGCGCAAACGGCGCGCACAGTCGCCCTACAAGGACCGGACCACGGACCCGCTCGCCCGACCGGATCGCGTAACTAGCCAATTGCGTTGATGATAACGGGAACCTCCAGGCGTCTTGCCCCGACGGCTCGACGACCCAAGCCTCCGATTCCCGGAAAATAGCTTCCGACTTTGCTCCGAGCGATCATCATCGAACAGGAAATGATGTTCGTTTTTACGGACATTTGCCATCCGCGTAGGCAATTGGGTGCAAATCACTATTTCCCTAAAAGCTAGCGAGACGCGTTCGCGGCCGCGCCGAACGCGGCGGGCTCGTCGAGTTCGAACGTCGCCTTTCGGCGCGGCTTGACCTCTGCGCCGGGCAGGAGCCAAAGGGCGGCCAGAGCGCTGGCGAAAAGCGCGGTCAGCGCGAAGGCCACGATGAGCCGACGGGTCGTGGGCGCGATCATGGGCCCGGACTGCCGCCGCGGATTGACGGCTCGACGGGCGGATGCGTCTGCGTCGGTCGACTTTGCAGGCATCGGGCGATCCCCGACTGCAGCGTGCCCGTGTCCAACCCTTCGAGCCGCAATCGAGCTTGCAAACGGTCAATCGGAGCGAACCATCGTCCCCAGTCGGCATCCCCGGATCGATGCGTCCCCACGAGAAACCACTGGGGGCGCGCCTGCAGCGCCTGCAGCGGCACGCCCCCTCCATGCCCGTCGTTGTACGCGCGGGAATCGAGGCTATTGCTTCGATCGTCACCGAGCACGAACACTTCGCCCGGCTTGACCCGGTACGGCTGAGGAAACGCGGACTGGATGGAGTGGACGGTCAGGTACGCCCGGTCGTCGAGAAACTCGACGTACACTCTGCCGCGAAGCGCGTTTCCCGATGCATCGGGGAGCAGGTACATGTAATCGCCCGCGTCGCACGTCGGGACCAGCCAATCGTTGATGACCGGCACGCTGCCCCGCATGGCGATTCGGTCTCCCGGTAGGCCGATGACGCGTTTGATGAGAACGTCCGGGACGTGGAGGCTCTCGGCCCCCAACGAGACGGCCGACGCGCGAAACACGACAGTGTCGCCGCGGTGGGGCACCGCCCGGGACTCCCACGCATACGCAAGCTTGTTGCCCAGGATGCGATCGCCCGGCTCGAGGGTCGGCAACATCGACGTGCTCAGCACCCGATAGGGCTCGGCGATGCGCGCGCGAACCGCAAGAAGCCCCAAGGCGACTGCGGGAGCGGTCAGGACCGTCGTCAGTATACGGCGTCGACGATACCGAACCAACACGGCGGCGGCGATCGACTCGATGGCCGCACGAGCCGTGCGCGTGCGTTCGATGTCCCGCGTCTCCACGCCCACGCGCAATTCGCCGAGTTGGCGTTCGACCTCCATTCTCTTTTCCCGATCGAGCGTCCGGTCCAGCCGCGTCCGACTCGACCTCAGCCATTCGTAAATCGCCACGTCGCCGGCCCACTCGGCCAGGCGGTCGCGCGCTCGCTCGCCCGAAGCCACGTCAGGCGGCAGATTCAACGTGTAGCGTGCGCCGGGCCAGTCATAACGCCAATATCGCACGAGAGCACCGAACAGCAGGAAAAGCGCTGCGGCCAAGTACGCCGGATACTGACGCCCGAGCATGGACACCACGCCGAGCACTCCGCCGCCGCGCCACGGCACCAAAAAGCGCAGCACGAGGCCCGTCCACAACGCTGGAATCATGCCCAACCACAGCGCGATCAGGCCATACTGAAGCACCCGCTGCGCCCGGCTCCCGCCGAGCGGCGGAAGAGGTTCCCCGTTCAGTTCAGAAGATTGCACTGGTTGTAGTCGGGCGGCGGCCCCGAGTTTTCGATGGACTCGAGGTACAGAAAGACGGACATTCCAGCGTTGATGGCGCCCCGAACGGCCCACTGATTGGCTGCGTCGTTGCCGAAGCACGCCGCGGTCGGGTTCGCCGCACATCCCTGGCCCGCCGCAATGACGCTCGCCGCACAGACCGGGATGGAATTCGACTGCAGCCACTCGGACTGAGCCGCCGTGGCGGCCGTGTTGTCGACGCACCAGGGCCAAAGATTCGTGGGCTGCAGGCTCGACTGGACATTCGCACCCTCGTCGCCGACCGGAGCTCCCGCCGGGTAATTGGCAGCCGCTACGAGCGACTGGGGCTGGATGTCGAGATCGTACTGAGAGTCTTGGGTCGTCGCGACAGTCAATTGGAGCAAGCCGTGCGGGTCCAATTGAAGCAGATGCACCGGCGCCGGATTCGCCATCGAACAGAGATTCAGCCAGAGCTCGGCGTCGCCGTTTTCAGGAATGAGCGCGTCGTTCAAATGAGTCAACTTGGCGTCGAGATACCCGTGACCGGGAGTGGGGTCGAAAAATTCGCCGTTTTGGGCATCGGCGAAGCCGGGCCCAAAAAGGCCCAGGCAGAGCGCTTTGGTTTCCGACAGCATGTTCGCCGAAAGGGAAGAAGCCGCGAGCGTCCTCACCTGGTCGAGCACTTGCGTGATGGCCACGATCTCCAAAATCGCTACAGGGATGTTGACGGACGTGCCTCCGAGGCCCATCCACGCCATGTAACGGGCGGCTCGATCGTCGTCGGTCACCGCAATCCCCGCGTCCGTATCGCCCGCCCAATTGGCGGACGCATCCGGGACGGCGGCGTGCAAGGCGGTGATCCCGAACACCGCCTGGCGGTTGCTCATGTCTTCGGCTGCCCCCACCGGGCCAAACAGACCGTCGCGAAAGTCGGCGACACGCGCGTTGCCACCGGTCATCGTCGCGAGGTTTTGTGCCATTCGGCCGTCCGCCGCGCCGTCGGGACCATGGCAGTTGATGCAGATCATTTTGAAAATGGCCTCCCCGGGTGTCTCCATGTAGACGGGAGCGTCCGGGGGTGGATTCGTGACGTCCATCCAATGCGGCCGCTGGGCCCCGGTGAACGAGCTCACCGTAGGCTGCGAAGAGAAATTGCACGAGGCCTGCTCTTGCCACAATCCGAACGGTTGTTCGGCCGTCACGTAGGCGCGCACTTGGTCGAGGGTAACGCTCGGCAGCAATTGCACGGCATCGATCTGGTCGGCATAAGCAGCTTGCTCACCCGTCAGTCCCGTGCACGCGGTGCCTTGGGGAGGAACCTGCCCCTCGACCAACACTTGGGGCCAATTCGGTTGCCTCGGCGCCCACGCGCCGGGCGGCTCGGTGAGATCGGTGACCACCCAGTCCGGATGCTCGGGCAGCGGCGTAAAGTACAAGTCGGGTTCGCCGACGGGGATCGGGTGGCAGATGGGGTCCGCCGTCACTTCCGGATCGATGATGTCGCCGGTTTGACCGCGATCCGCATACTTGGAGTAGACGACGCCGCCCGACGCCAACGCGACCGCTGGGTTGACCCCCGTATGAAGGATAGCCAGCCGCTGCTGCGCGGCGATGACGGCGCTGTTGTACGCCGGCGCACCCGGAAGCACTTCGACATACGGTTGAGGCGTCGTGTCCACGACAGGGCCGTTGACGTTGTCCGACGCGGCACCGTCGGTGCGATACGCGTACTCGGGAATCTCCGGTTGCTTTCGCACAGAGGGGATACTGACCATCCAGTCGGCGAGAATCTGTTTGGCGCGCGGATCGTATCCCGGCGTGTTCATCGGCATATGCGGGAAAAGCGCGAAGTCGTCCGTATAGGCAAAAGCCGCATCGACGTTGCGATAAATGATGCTTCGCCACGGTGCGTAGATGGCGTAATCCACCGTGTTCGTCCCTTGCGCTCCTGCGCTGACGAACCAGTCTGCGGCTTGTCCGCCGGAATTGGGGTCGAGCTTCGGGAGATCGACGAGTGACGGCGTGATGTACGGGATGGGCGTCGTCCCCGTGAGCCCCCGACCGATACGCGGGCTGTAGCTCTCGAGGGGAAACTGAAATAGGCCTCCCGTGGGCCCGGGAAGAAAATCGAGCACGTTCGTCAGCACGGGGTTCTCGACGCTCGGATACCCGCGCGGATTGTGGCAGTGCGAGCAATTGCCGAGCACGTAGCCTTGAGCCGTCAGCTCGTACCCGTTGCGCGGTGCGCGCGCGCCTTGCGACTCCTCGAGCGGCAGAACATCGCCGATCGAATCGATGCCCGTGATGATGCCGGCGTCGATGAATCGCTGAAGCTGCGTCAGCTCGTCGGGGCCCGTGGCCTCGATGACCCCGCTGACACCGGCCGGCCGGCGGTTGATCTGCAGCGGAGTGAAGCCGAGCACGAAAGCCTGGCTTGCGCTCCCCATGTGGCACTGGATGCAGCGCGGGCTCGAGGGGATGGCGTAATGGCGTGCCGCCCCGTTCTCGAGCAGCTGCTCCTGGGGGTCGGCGGGCTGACCGGACAGGATGTCCGCGGCCAACGGCTCGTCGGTGTTGTAAAGCAAAAGCGTGTCCGCGAACGGTTCGCCATCGTTCAGCGGCGTTTGGACGAGCTCAGCGTCGGTCTCGTCGGCGTTCCACAGGTAGCTGCCGAACAGCGCCTTCTGCGCCGCCGCGGTCCCGTCCGGGTTGTTCTGATCGGGGCGCGAGACGATCAATCGCGTCTCGATTTTTCGATACCGATAGCTGCCGTCGGTATCGATGATTTCTTTCATAAAAGTTTTGTAAAACCGCGTATTGGGTGGGATCTCGAATTGCTGCGTCGTCTTGTTGAAGCGGATGGACTGTCCATGGGGCACCCGCACATGGCGCAGTTTGCCCGCGTCGTCGGACCAGAGCGGGTAGCCGGGGGCGTACGCCAAAACACCCTCTTGGGCGAGGGCCTGGCTGTCGAGAGTAAATAGGTCGGTCTGGGACAGGTTCTGGGGAAGGCCGATCACCTGCAACGCCGATCCGCTCGCTTGTGCGGTCAGGCTCGCAAACATCGCGTCCAGCGCCGTGCTCTTCTCCACGTCGATGCCCACCATCGCCGCACTGGGGATGCAGTTGCCGATGTTGGTCATCGCGTTTCCAGCTTGCGGCGTGAGGACGTACGCGCTCGCGGCGCCCGCATCCTGGGCGGTAGCGACTTCCCCGCCGGGGCCGGCATCGCCACCGGGGCTGAAGGAGCTCGGGCTGCCGGCCTGCAACCATTCTCCGACCAGTTCCGCAAACTGCTTGATGGGATCGCTATCCAGCCTTTGCGAATAGGTCGCACCGTCCGGGCTCGCGCAGGGCGGCATGGGATCGTTTGGATTGGTGGGATCCTCCGCGGTGGGACAGACCGAGTTCGTGACGTGTTGGAGCACCGATGCGGTCATGAGGGAAGAAAAGTCGGTCGACTGGATAATCTGGAATCCGCCATTACCGGGAGGATCGACCGAAGGGCCGTGGCACGCCCCGCAGACTTCGACGAACTCCTGGTCGAGATCCGACACCAGAACGACCGTGGCGCTCGGAGGCGCGTTTGCCGACATCGCGACCAGCCGCGCGGGGAGAGACTCGGCCTGGGCCTGGCGGCAATAGAGCGGCCCAGCCACGGGCGCCGCAGCGACGCTCGTGCCCCCGTCGGACGCCGTCGCGGCCGGATGCTGAGCGAGCCACAACGCCTCCGGATACTCTTCCTGCGCGCAACTCGCGACGGCGACGAGAGCGACGGAAAGACCCCCTATGAAGCTTCCGCCCCGTCGCATCTAACCTCCTGCGGGTGCGAGCCGTGGCATTTAGCTAGCACCGACCCAAACGTGAATTGCGACAAGATGGTGAACTTGCGTGACGCTGCGGGTCAATCTCTCCGAGAATCGTAGACTGATTCCGAAAATCGGAGGACCATTCCACTGGACGATACCCATGAGAGCGATTAGACCACCTGCGTTCAACGGGAAATCGAGATCCCGGATCCTTTTGGCGCGCATCTTGTACAAAGGCCGGCCCACGTGACCCCGGTCCCCTACGGGGGACTGGGCACCAACGGAACATCATTCGGAGGTCATCGCGATGAAACTCATTCGTAACACAGTCGCCGCCGGTCTTGCCGTGGCGGCGATATCGCTCGCCGCGTGTTCGAGCCAGCAGGGCGGCACGGGCACCGCGGGCGGCAACAACGTCGGCGCTACGAACGGCCCTGCCGGCCCGGCCAGCGTCGGCTCGATCGGCGCGACGCTGACGATCGGCAACGGTGTCCACGTCAATTCGCTCAACTGGACCATCTCGAACTCAACGAACGATGCGGCGGCGCCCTACACGGGAACGGTTCAGATCACGGACGACGCGGGCCACGAAGCTCAATCCGTCGAATTCGTCGCCGGCGGGATCAACGCGGGTACCTATTCCCTCTCGATCTACGGATCCGACAGCAACGGCGACCCATGCGCGGGTACGTCGTCCGGCATCGCGGTCACGGCGGGCGCGGTCAGCAGCGCGACCATTGTCGTCACGTGCACCGTCCCGACGGATGCGTCCGTCGCAACGATCCTCGACACCGGTTCTCTTTACATCGACGCGGGCGTCGTTCTCGTGGACCAGAGCCCCTACGTGTGCCCGGGCATCCAGTCTTTCGCCATCAGCCCCGCGGAAGTCCTGCCCCCCGAGGTCGCACAGCTTACCTCGGCGTCGACGACGGGCGTCGGCGGCACGGAGACGATCGTGTGGAGCACAACCGCCTCCGGCGCGACGATCACGAACCCGAATTCGGCGAACGCGACGTTCAACTGCGGTTCGTTCACAGGCAGCGCGTCGGTCAGCCTCACCGTGGGCCTCATTGGCGCGGCTCCCGGCGGCGTCGATGCCGGTCAGGTCTGCACCCCGGCGCCGGGTAACTTCCAGCAGTACACCGCCACGGTGGTCTGCGAGACCGGCGGAGGCATTGCGTGCTTCGCCCCCACTCCGAACGCGTGTACGACCGATGCCGGTTCGGTCTGCGTCAACTTCGCGGCCGACGTGAACAACTGCGGCAGCTGCGGAAACGTATGCCCCGCTACCGCGCCCTC
Organism: Polyangiaceae bacterium; assembly: GCA_049521295.1. GTDB lineage: Bacteria > Myxococcota_A > Polyangia > Polyangiales > Polyangiaceae > Palsa-1150. The sequence goes on from JBEKOY010000027.1 coordinate 32,254, forward strand.
GTGCACCAGCGGGGTCTGCAAGGCCCCTCCGCCTGTGCCCTGCACCACAGTGGGCCAGACGAATTGCGTGAGCTGCCCGAACCGTACGAACGGCGTCTGCACGACGACCGAAGCGGATTTCGTAGGCCTCGACATCGCCTCGGGCGCCGTGACGGCCAACGGGCCCGACTACACCGGAGCGGCGAGCCTGACCGGCGATTGCCTCAGCTGCCTCATCGCGGCCTCGTGCCTCGATAACCCGGCCCACGGCGTCAAGGGTCGTGAATGCGAGGACCTCGGCACGACGGGGCTCTCGACCTCGTCCGCGACCTTCACCAACGGCAGCGGAGTCACCGGCAGCACCGTGACGGCGTGCGAAAACACCCTGGCTTGCGCGGTCGGGTCGAGCGGCCAACAGTGCGCCGCCAACGCCCAGGGCGACACGTTCTGCTACTGCGGGACGGGCGGATTCAACGGTGGCGGTCCGACCAGCTGCTCGTCACGCGGAGCGGACGTCAATGGTGCGTGCCTGAGCCAGGAAGTCGCGGGCTTCACCTTCGCACAGACGGACGCGAACGACATCGTCAACAACTACACCGACACCACGGGCGCGAACCCGTCCGGTATCGCCAACCAGCTTCTGAACTGCGCGGCTGGCAACAACTGCACCTCTTGCCTGCAGTAGTCTGATCGGGGTACGACGCTTGGAACCAGCGGAATCGAGGGCGCCGGTGAAAGCCGGCGCCTTCTTCTGTTTAATGCGACGCAAATGTCGGATGGGAAGACGGCTTTTCGGGTCTCCAGACGAGCATCGCCATTTCTTACCGAAGCGGACACGGGAGCGGGCCGAGGAGAGCGGCCCCACCCCACCTGCATGGCGATCGCGTGATCGCCGTGTGACTTGCCGAGACAGCAACCCGGTATCCCTTGCGGCCCACGGGGCATTGCGTAAAGAGCGTCGATCTTATACGGCGCCGAGGAGCCAGCGCGTACGATGACCCTTCGATCGAGCTACACCCGCGATCGCGCGGCGTTCACCCGGGCCAGCCTTCTTTTGGCACTTGGAAGTGTCGGCGTCATGGCCGGCTGCTCGGGCGACGACAACGCTTCGCCCGTGCCGGATGGCGCCCCCGTCGCTCCCCTGTCGGATGCCGGCGGAGAGGCATCCCGCGCCGCCGACGGCTCATCCATCCCCGATGCGAGTGACGCAGCCGTTGCGCCCGACGCCAGGACAGTCGGTCGCGACGCGGCATCCGCGGCGTCTCCGGTCGCGTCGCTGGGTGCCAACACCATCGATTTCGGGGAAGTCGGCTGCGGAACGCCTCAAGTCACGGAGACCCTGACTGTCACGAACACCGGCGGTTCCGTCCTTGCCGTATCGGTCACGGAGACGGGCTCAGCGTTCGCCGTCAGCCCAAGTTCCTTGACGCTCGCCGCTGGCGCGGCGGGCGCTTTGACCGTTACGGCAAACGTACCGGCTTCGGCGACTGCGGGCTCGCCGATCACGGGCTCGCTGTCGCTCTTCACCAACGACCCGAACAACACGAGCCTGGCGGTCGCGCTCTCGGTGACACCTACCGGTGCGACCCTCACTGGCACGTCTGAATACGCATTTGCGTCGAGCGAGATCGGCGTTGCTGCGCCGCCGCTCACGCTGCAGTTGGAGAACTCCGGCAACGCGCCCGCAACCTTCAGCATCGCCCCGGTCGCGAGCATTGCGATCGCTGAGCAGGCCGATGCGGGGGTGGAATTTTCCCTGAATCCGGGCGAAACCGCGAGTCCAACCGCCGTGTTCACGCCCACCGGTAGCGCCCCGGTCATCGCGAGCACGCTCGTCACGGCGACCGGTGTCGTCTGCGGTTCGAGCCTTACTCAAATTACCTTCACGGGCAGTACCGCAAGCGGCATCCTTTCGGGCTGGCCGAGCAGCGGCACCCTCGACTTTGGACTCACCCCGTGCGGCGGTGCGGCACCGGCGCCGCAAACCGTGACCCTGACGAACGGCGGGACGACCGCCGCCCGCATCACGGCGATCGACACGAGCGGCTTGGGGGGGTTCGGGACCAACGCGGCCGTGGGAACGGTCATTGCGCCGAGCGGCGGCACTCTGTCGATCCAGTTTACTGCGCCCGCCGTTCCGGCCCCGTCGTCCACAACGCCATCCGTATCCCTCAATGCCGTGAGCGGAACGGTCGTCATTCACACCGATGCAGACCCTTCCACCGAGGGCACTTCACTCACGCTGACCGAAGAGCCCGAGGGAGCGGTCCTCGCATTCGATACCCTGGGCGCGAGCAGCTTTGGCAACTTCGGCTCTGCGGGAATCCTTCTCCAGTCGACCCCTCCACAAAATTTCGGAATCACGAATACCGGAAACGCTTCCGCGAACATCACAGTAGTGGCAGCCGAAAGTGGCAGCGGCGTTCTACCGGACGCTGGGGGCCTAGCGAGCGATTCGGGCGTCGCGTCCGCATTCAGCGTTTCGACACCGACCTTCACCATTGCCGCACAGGCAAGCGGCGCCGCACCCAGTGAGCAGGGCGAATCGATCTCGTTTCGTCCTGTCCACGGCGGCGCGACCACGGGCTCATTGGCCGTGACGGTCGCTTCCACCACCGTGCTCTGCCAGCTGCTCCCTGCGCCCCTGCCTCTTTCCGGAAGTGCCATCGGCGGCGGCCCGATCGTGACCCCGACGCTCTTGACCTTCCCCGCCCTTTGCGGAGGCCCTGCACCCGGATCGCAGACATTCGTGGTATCCAACAACGGAACGGCGGACCTCACTTGGACGCTCGGCGCGATCACGGGGCCCGGAGCCGCCGCCTACAGCGCGACGACCAGCACGCCACCCGGACTCTTGGCTCCTGGAGCGAGCTCCACCGTGACGGTCACCGCAACCGCCGTCCCTTCCCCTGCGCCGAATCCGAACCCCGCTGCGCTTATGGCGCAATGGGTCGTGACGACGGACGTCCCGCTGGATCCGGCTCACGTCGTGACCTTGAGCGAGGTCCCTCTGGGCGATCAGTTGTCCGTCTCCGTCGGAACTCTGCGCTTCGGTCAGGTCCCACTCAACACGAGCCTCAGCCAAACCTTCACGTTGACCAACGGTGCCAACCCCGGATCGCCGGATGCCAACGTCCAGTTCGCAGGGGCGGGCGCGGGCGCCGCGGCCTACTCAGGCTCTCAGCCGGCAAGCAACCTCCCAGCCGGCAGCACGGCGACCGAGACCGTCACCTTCGATCCACCGAGCATGGGAGCCGATCCGGCGACCCTTTCTATCGTCACGTCGGACCCGGTCTGCACTGGACTGCCCGGCGCGATCGTACTGAGTGGAACGGGCACTGCAGGATCCGTTTCCCTTTCGGCCTCATCGCTCGCGTTTGGGCAACCAGGGGATCCCTACGGTCTCGTCAACTGCGGCTCAACGGGAACGACTCACACGCTGACGATCTCGAATGCGGGCAATCAGCCCTTCAATGTGACCTCCGTCACTCTTGGCGAGGGGTCAAACTCCCCCTTTACGATCTCCGGGATGCCGACGACCGCGATTGCGATTGGCGGCTCCGCCACCATCACGGTCGTTCCCACCGCGATTCCGGCAGTCTCCGATCCGAACAACGTGTCGGCATTCACCGACCGGTTGACCATCACGACCGACGCGGCCGGCGATACCCCGCACGTCGTTCCGCTCGCGATGCAGGCGCGCGGCGCGGTCATTGCCGACACGCCGCTTGCGACGACATGGAATTTCGGAACGGTTGGGGCCGGCTCGATCGGCACCTTCTCGACATCGATCCGCAATACGGGCAACGCGCCGGCGATCGTAACGCTGCAGGGGCTTACGACACAGGGCATCTTCGGCCTGCAAAGCAACCCCACGACCGTACCGCCAGCCAGCGTGACCGCGCTCGTCGGTCAATTCTCTGCGCCCTCCGCCAGCGGAAACTGGACCGACCAGGGACAACTGCAAGTGAGCGCGACCGACGCGTTCTGCGCGGCGCTGCCGAGTCAATGGATGACGCCAACCATCGATTTCTCGGGTTCTTCCAATGCGAGCCCGGTCGCAACCATTTCGGGCAACCTCGTGTTTCCCACGACCGACTGCGGCGGATCCCCTCCAGGCGGACAGTCCGTCACCCTCACGAATTCGACCAACCAACAGCTGCCCTACACGGTTCGCCTGTCGGCGGGTACCTGGTACACGTTTGCAGACTCGGGCTCCGGTGTGTTGGCGCCCAACGGCGTTGCGACCCTCGTCGTCAATCCGAAGCCCGTCAACCCCGGCCAAGGCGTCGTTCCCGGATCGGCACCCTATGCGGACGAATTGATCATCGACATAGCCAGTTCGCCGGCCACCGATTTCACAGTCCCCATTTCATGGACACTCAATGGTGCCGTTCTATCGCTGCCGCAAGGCGGTGGGCCCAATTCCGACTCACAAGGGCCATTCTACGCAGCCGATAGCACGAGCGGCTTTTCATTTCCGATGGCCAACGCGGGGACTGCGTCCGCGACCGTGAATGTCGCCATCCAGCCCGCAGACGCGTTCGGGATTCAGCCCGCGCCACCGATACAAGTCCTGCCCAACATCATGGCGCTGCCCGAGCTGGTCAGCTCGGTCTCCGATCCGGCGTGCCCCGCGACGACCCACGCGACGGCGACGTTTGTTTACTCCGGCCCTGTGTGCCAGCCCTTCCCGACTGCAAGCGTCAGCGTCACCGCATGCGTTGGAACGTACGAGCCCGCAGCAGGCGGCGGGTCCACGGCCGATGGGGGCCCGATCGACGGATCGGCCAGCGATGGGGGCCTCGACGCGAGCGTCGCTGACGCGACCGTGGTCGACGCGACCGCCATCGACGCGAGCCTCGACGCGACGACAGGCGACGCTGGGATCGATTCGGCCGCAGTTGAAGCCGGTGAGGATGGTCCGGGCGGCGCGTCGCCTCAGACGGCTTGCACCACGGCGGGTCAGACGAATTGCATCACCTGCCCCAACCGCTCCAGCGGAGTCTGCTCGCAGACCGAAGCGGCGTTCGTGCAGCTCGACATCGCCTCGGGCAGCGTGTCGGCCGCAGGGCCTGATTACACTGGTTCCCCCAGCCTAACCGGCAACTGCCTGAGCTGCCTTGTCGCAGGGTCCTGCCTCGACGATCCCCTCCATGGCGTTCGAAACCGCGAATGCGACGACATGGGAACGGCGGGTTTCCGCGGCAGCTCCGCCACATTCACCAATGGTAGCGGGGCGACGGTCAGCACGGTCTCGGCGTGCCTCGGAGCCCTCGATTGCATGACCGGCCCCACCGGTCAGCAGTGCGCCGCCAGCGCGCAGGGCGATACGTTCTGCTATTGTGGCGTCGGCGGGTTCAACCAAACGGGCCCTACCGCCTGCTCGTCTCGCGGGGCAAACGTCAATGGGGCCTGCTTGGCCGCGGAAGTCGCCGGCTTCACGTTCGCGCAGACCGACGCGAACGACATCATCAACAATTATACCGACACGACCGGCGCTAACCCATCGGGCATCGCCAACCAGATTCTCAACTGCGCGCAAGGCAACGGATGCGACGCCTGCCTGCAGTAATGCCTTCGGGTGCCCCTTACCCAGTGAACGATCCATGAACGTTTTCTGCCCAGCGCTCGCTCGTGCTGCCCGGCGCGCGTTCGCGACGACCGCATGGGGCCTCGTGGGGCTGTGGTCGTCACCCAGTCTTGCGGCCGAGCCCGCGGACGATTCACGCGCTGAGGGGCTCTTCAACGCCGCCAAACAATTGCAGGACGCCGGACAGCTCGCCGATGCCTGTCCCCTGTTCGCGGAGAGCAAGAGGTTGGCGCCGGGTGTCGGCGTCACGCTCCATTTGGCCGACTGCTACGAGCACACCGGCAAGCCGGCGAGCGCATGGGCCCAGTTTCGCCAAGCCGAAGCGTTGGCGCGCGCGCGCGGCGATGAAAAGCGCGGCGGCCTCGCGCACGTGCGTGCCCAAGCCCTCGAAACGAAAGTCAACCGACTTACGGTCGTCATCACCGGGGCAGCGCCGCAGGACAACCGGAGAGTCCTGCTCGATGGCGCCCTGCTTCCCCCGGAACGCTGGAACGTCTCGCTCGCGGTTGACCCAGGCGACCACGTGGTCACTCTCGATCGGCCCGGACAGGCCGCGCGGACGATTCACGCCCATCTGGACGCCACCCATCTCGCTGCCATCGTGGAAACAGACGAGCCCGCGCCGCAGGCGGCGACGCCACCGGCACCCGCGGCAACGCCACCGGCGCCCCTCGCAACCCCGGGTGCACCCGTCACGGTTGCACCCGCGACCTTCGCGATTGCAGACCACTCGGTCGCCGGCGAGTCGGCTCCGTCGGGAACCTCCGGTACCCCGGCCATGACGGAGAGAACGACTCCGTCGAGACAGAGCCCGGCACGGCTGGGCGTCGAGCTCGGTCTCTTGGGCCTGGGCGCCGTCGGTGCAGGCTTCGGCTCGTTTTTCCTGGTGAGGCGAAGTGTACTGGCCAGCCACAACTGCCCTTGCGATCCCGAGTTGGAGAACGAGGCGGTAACCGGCGCGACCCTTTCATTTGCCGTCGGAGGAGCGGCACTCGTCTCTTCGCTCGTCGTTTTCCTGACGGACCCGACCTCCAAACCGCGCACAGGCTGGGTGCTGCTACCGGTCCCGCTTTCCGGTGGAGCGGGCGCGCTCGTTCGTGCGAACTTTTGATCAGAGCTCCAATGCCTTCCTCCCCATCGCCTCGCCGCTCCGCACGCACGGTGCTGAGCGTGCTGGTCGTGATGCTGGGGGCGAGGCAAGCGCGAGCCTATTGTCGAGAGGTGACCCAGAGCGCCCCGGCCGGCTACGACCCGACCGTCGCCGGTTGCTTCACGACCGATCCGGAAGCGGGGACGACCTTGCCTCCGCTTTTTTGGAGAAATCAATGCGCGAGCTACAGCCTCCAACGAAACGCAAGCAGGCAGGTTTCGCTCAGCGACGCGGAGCGGGTCGCTCAACAGGCCTTTACGACCTGGAGCACCGCGAACTGCCCTGGGGGGGGCAACCCGAGCATCGTAGCGAGTGCGTTTCCGCCCGTGGACTGCGACGCGGTCCCCTCGCAAGAACATAATAACGTCATCATCTTTCGCGACAACGCGTGGCCTTACGACGACAGCGCCAACGCCATCGGCTACACGACGCTTACCGTCAATCTGACGACGGGCGAGATTTTGGGCGCCGACATCGAGATCAACACGGCGGGCTACGTGATCGTCGCGGACGGAACACCGCCCCAAGGAGCCTACGACCTGACGAGCATCCTGACCCATGAAACGGGGCATTTCCTGGGTCTTGCCCATTCCTCCGACTCCAGCGCGGTCATGTACGCCTTCTACCATCCAGGCTCCACCACCTTGGAGCCCGACGACGTCACCGGGATTTGCTCGATATACAGTCCGGACGGCAGCCGAGGCACGGCGCAAGGAGCGGTCGCTTCTACCCTGTGCCAGCCGCAGCCACCTTTGGGTTTTGAAGACCCATGCGGATCGCTCGACGCGAGCGTCGTCGCAACCGAGTCGTCGGACGGGGACGGCGGCAATGCACCTATCGCGACCGATACGCTGTTCGGCTGCGGCATCACGCGCGGGCGGACGAACGGCAACGGCATGGCCCTGACCGCGTGCGGCCTGGTGGGCCTCGGAGCGCGGGCCCGACGCACCCGTCGGAGCTCCCGTCGCTCACGCGCAATCGCCCGGTTTCTCGCTCTATTCTTCGCCGTGCTGGGAGTCTGCGCGGCGAGCTCCCGCGACGCTCGTGCGGCCCTATCGGTGGCGGCGCTCTTCGACGAGCTGGTCCGCAAGGCCAGCGCCATCGCGGTCGTCACGCCGATCGAGCAGCACGCGCTCTGGGAGGATCGCCGGGTCGTCACCTACACGCGCGCCCGCGTCGAACGGTCCGTTGCCGGACGCCTCGACAGCGAAGTGTGGATCCGAACGCTGGGCGGGAGTGTCGGCAACATCGGACAGATCATCGAAGGCCAGGCGATTTTCTCCATCGGAGGCCGCGTGCTCGTATTCCTCCACCCTCATGTCGACTCGGTAAGTCGCCGGCCTACCGGAACATGGGGCGTGGTCGAGGGAGCACAGGGGCAATTTCCCATCGTCGTGCCTGCCGGCCAAGAGGAACCACGGCTCACGGTTTCGCATAACGTGGGGGCGCTCGTTGCGCCGCCGTCGGGAGGTCGCCTCGCACGCGAGGCTCTCAACGACCGCGCCCTGGACGACGCGTCGAGCGAGATCGCTACCGTTTGGTTGCGCACACGCCACGAACCGGAGCCGGCGGCGAGCCCGGGACAGCCATGAGAACGGACTGGATTGCGATTGCGGTCACGGTCTGCCCGTGTGCGGTCGCTTGCGGGGCGGGTGACGACGACGTCGTGCCGGTTCCCGTCGCCGATGCCGCCGTGGCCGATGGGGGACGTGGCACGAGCGACGCGGCGAGTGCGGACGCCGGTGCGCCGCCATCGTCATCGCGTGCGTTTGTGCGCGTGGCCAACTGGTCGCCGGACTCGCCCGCAATCGATTTGTGCGTCGCACCCCACGGGACCCTGGCATTCACGGGGCCCATCACGGCCGATCTCGCGGCGTCGACCGACGCCGGCCCTGGAGACGTCGCTTTCCCCTTCGTGAGCGCTTACGTAAGCGTTCCGGCGGCTGTCCAATACGACGCGTGGGTCGTGGTGGCCGGGGCCGACAGCTGCGCGGTCGGCATCCTGCCGGACGCCGCCACGCCCCTTCCCGCCCTCGCCGCCAACGCGTTCGCGACGATGGCTCTCGTCGGAGAAGCGCATCCCAGCGGAGGCGATTCCGCCCTGCAGGTCGTCGGTTTCTTGGATGACACCCTGGCCCCGAGTGCCGTGACGCTGCGGGTCGTCGACGCCGTCCCGTCCTGGCCGGAGGCCGACGTGAGACTTGGGACGAAGACCGAATTTTTCGGCGTCGCCTTCGGAACCGCGAGTACCAAGGCCGAAGCGCAAGCCGCGCTTGCGGCAGACGCATCTGCACCCAGCGTCGACAGCAACGGTTACCTGACGCTTTCGACGCTCGCGAACGCCACGATCACCGCACAGCTGCACGGCGCGACGCAGCCCGAAGGCAGCGCGACCGAACCGGACGGCAGCCCAGGGGAACCAACCTCGGTGTCGACCACGACCCCCGTATCGGCCGCTTCGGGCAGCGCGCTGACCGTCGTCCTCGTAGGCGGCACGTCGAGCGGAATCCCGCCGAGCCTCGTCGAGTGCGTCGACAACGCCGGGACTGCCGGCTCGCTGTCCAATTGCAGCACGTTGCCCTGACCGGGCAGCGACGTCAGAAGCTTCCTCGAATCAGCGCACCGCCGCCTGCGGCAACGGGCATAGGCGAGACCCCGATCGCCACGCCCTTGTCGGGCGGCGCCGTGAGGTAAAGCACGATCGACGACAGGATCGCTGCCCCCCCCACCGCGAACGCCACGGCGGATGCCGTCCCGGCTGTCGACGAATCGCCACCCGAGGTGATCGCCTGGTTCTTCACGGCGAGAAGTGCGGCACCCACGCCCAGTCCGACCACTCCGCCGCTTAAGAGTCCTATCTCGACCGAAGCGCGCGTGACGTGCGCCATCGTTGGTGCGGGCGTCTCTGCATTGGGAGGGGCGGTCGGCATCGATCCGGAGCCCTGAGCGGAAGGAGTCACGGCGGGTCCGGAGTCGGCGGCAGCAGGGATCGCGGCTGGAGAAGCGCCGTTCGCGGGGCTCGCCACCGTGACGTCAGCAGCCGCCGAATCGCCGCTCGCGCCGATCTCGGGATTGGCCCCAGGGCCGTCGAGTTGAGGCGCCTTCGCAACGGCGATCGTCGTGCGTTTGATTTTGGACTCGAGGGCCTCCGCCCGCGCCCGCGCAACGGCGACGCGCTTGTCGCTGCGCTCCCGTGCGAGCGCCTCGGCCTTGCGGTACTCCAAAGCGGCACTCTCGGGACGCCCAAGGTGCTCATAGCAGTCCGCCAAGTGGAGCATGATGCCGATCGCCGGCGCGAGTTGCTCCACCTCGGCGAACTTGGGGCAGGCGTCGGCGTAAAGGCCCGCCGCGCGCAGCTCCTTGGCCACCGCAAACAAGATGTCGGCGCGCGCCGCGTCGTCCTTGGGCTGAGCGCGCGCCGAGGCGGGCCAAGACAGCAACGCCACGATCGCGACAGCCGCGGGAATCTTCGGCACCCGCGTCCGTCCTGTCATTGGCGTCCGCCGAACTCGTCGGCGGTATCGCTTACGGCGACGCCGGTCGATTTCGGCGAAGATGCGGGCTCCGCGGAGGGCACCGACGGCAGGACGGGTGGCGCATTCGCGGCCGGCCACGATCGCACTGCAGGGCCGGCCCCCTCGGGGGCCCGCGTTGGCACCCCGGGCGACGGCAGCGCGGCGGGCGCTCTGGGCTTGGCGGCGACAGCGACGACCGGGACTTGCACCACGCCCGCCGCGGACGTCGCGATGGGGGATGCCGCCGCCGTCGGGCTAGGCGATGGCGCGACCGCGGGATTGGACCCCGCCGCGGCGGGGTCGACGACCGGGATAGGGCTGAGCGCGGGCGCGATTGCGATCACCGGCACTGCGGCGGCCGGAGCACTGGCGGGTCCGGAGCCCGCCGCCGCGGTAACGCCATCGCCTCTGCGCAACACGAACGCCGAGGCAGCAATCAGGGCCACGGCTACAACGCCGACGGTCACGGGCCAGATATTTCGAGTCGAAGCTACGGCGGGCAACGCCGATTGACCCGACCACGACGTCGGCCGGATCGATCCGGTCGTCGCTCCGATCGATCCCTCCCCGACCGACCCGCCACCCCCTATCGACCCGTGCGGGAGCGTGCGGCGGTCGTCGGCCCGCGCAGCAGGCTCCGAGCGTGGCGCCACTCGCGACGGCGGCGGCGTGGGCGGGGGCAGCGACCCGGGCAACGGCGGCGGCAACGTTCGCCCGCGGCCGCTGCCGTACGACGGTGGCGGCTGGGATTCCGACACCGGCGGAGGGGGGGGAGTCATCGCATCGCGGCTCGGAGCTCGGTCCATCACGGAAGCGCCGGACGTCCTAGTCGCCGCGGCCGCGGCCGCGCGAGCCTCGCGTGCTCGCGCAAAAGCTTGCGAGATCTCCTGTTCCAGCACCGACTGTTCGAGGACCGACTGTTCGAGAGCCGAGTCGTCGACCGTGAACGCGCCTTCGTCCCCGTCCGCCCGATCGCGACGACGCGGCGACGACGCGCCCGGGGTAGGCGCACGCGGCTGCATGTCTCGCGGCGGACGTCCATTGGACGCGCCATCCTCCCGATGCCGATCCAACGATTTACGCGCTGCGCGCGCAGCTTGCAGCTCGGCCCGGACCTCGGCCTCCACTTCGAGAGGATGGACGACGCGCGATCGATCGATCGCGGATCGCAACCAGTAGGCCCTCGATTGGGACGCGCGCAGCGCCCGTTGGCGCGTGGTGCCCACGCGCGCTTCGAAGGCTTCCATCGTCATTTTCGTCGATTGCAGGTGGAGGGAATGCTGGCAAATGAATTCCCGAACCGTTCCCCGCTCGGGGTCGGCGACACCGACCTCGATATCCGTGACGGCGCCATCGGTCATGCGACGCTGCCTGAGCCACCACGTGTTGCTGGCGGGATCGTACCAGCACATGTGTCCACCCGGCAGAACCTGATGAGCCTCTTGAATCGCCCCGGTGAAGCTCCGCTGTTCTCGGGACGTGGGCTCCCAGAAAGCCGGCGTACAAAAGTCGGAGACCAGAACGTCGTTGATCAAGTACGCGTGGTCCGGGTGTTCGCAGGGGTCGCACACTCCACCGCGAAAATCGACGTCGCCCTGGTCCGAACGCGGCGAGATGCCGGGAAACGATCGACTCCCGAACGGATCGATGATCATCTCGATGGACACGTGACTGGCCGTGAGCGACCAGCTGGGCGACATCTCGATGAGAGCGTACGGCTGCCCGTTCTGGTCGACGTGAATGCCGGCCTCGCTGCCGAGCGGGCGAAACGTCACGATGACCGGCCAATATCCAGCCGGCACGTCCTCGAGACTGGGAAACGGGTCGACCGTGGCCGACACGTGCCAAATCGGCGCCAGGTCGCGCGTGATTTGCCTTTGCAAAGCGGCGCTTACGCGCGCCAAGTCCGACGGATTCATGCCGGATTCCGGAGCGAGAGCGATGTGCCGAGTCGGCATTGTGCGTTTTCCCTAAGGTGCGCCCAAGCGCAGCCGCTGCGGTCGCCAGCGCGTGCTCACGCTCCTATACGACATTACCGCCCCCCTAGGGGGTTGCAAGCGACGGCCACGTGACGATGTCGTGAACCGGCGGCCGCATGGACCCGAGGGCTCAGGGTGCACCGAGGGTCTCCGGCGAGGATCCCGGCTTCTCACCGAGATCTCGCAGCACCCGGGAGGCGATGAGCGCGAGCGGCGGGCTTCCGTGGCTGAGAAGGGCGTCGTGAAACCTCAGCAAGGAGAAGCGCCCACCCAACTTCGATCGAGCCTCTTGCCGAATTTTCAGAATCTGTAGCTTGCCGAGTGTATACGCGAAATACCCGGGGTCGAAGCTCGCCCGCATCGCTTGCTCGTGGGCCGTCGCCCGATCTTGATGGCAATCCGCGATGAAGCGCTTTTCGGCGTCCTCGATGGTTATGCCGTTCACGTGGATACCGACCGAGGCGGCGAATCGACAGTTGCGCAGAAGTGCGCGGCCGAGCATCGCGAGGCGATTGGCCGGGTCATCCCGGCCGAACCCTTCTTCGATCATCATCTGCTCGACGTAGTGCGCCCAGCCCTCGACGAACGCGTAGTCGGAGAAGGCTTTCTGGACGCGCGTCGGTGCACGCTCCGCCCAGCGACCCTGCACGAAGTGACCCGGATACACCTCGTGAACCGTCGTCCCGAGCAGGTCACCCCTCGAGCCCAGATACTGCTGCCGCTCGGTGGCGGGCCAGGATCGGTCGGGAATCGTCAGTTGATAGAATGCGCTCTTCGCCCGCTCGAAGGGCCCGCTCATCTCGATCGATGCGAAGTTCCAGCGCTCATACGGTGGCGTCTCTCGCACGGTGACGGCGTCCTGCGACGCCAGTGTGACGATGCCGTGGTCCACGACGAAGCGCCGGGACTGCTCGACGAGCGACGCCGCGTCGGAGAAAAGGGTCGATTCGGTCATGGGCTCCGGCCGGACGGCCTGGGCGAGCGCTTCGTAGGCCCGCCGGTTCGCAGCGAGGTTCTCTTCGTTCATCCGCGCGAACTCGTCGGTCGACAAGCTCAGCCCTTCTTGGACACGGATCAACTTTGCGAAACGCTCCGGCCCGAGCACGTGGCTCTGGTCACCACGCACCGACTCCTTGCGCAGCCACGCACTCAGCTCGTCGGCGGATTTCGCGAGGGTGCCGTTCACATCCACGAAGCGTCGGCGCGTTTCGGCCTGGCGGACACCGCTCATCCACCTCGTGACGTCGCCGCGCAGGTACGTGGCGAAGCCCGCGAAATTCCGGGCCGCCACCTCGGCGAGAGGCTTGGACAACGGCACCGCCAGATTCTCGCGGGCATGCGAAAGCTCTGCGAGAGCAGCCTCTTCCTGGGCGACCAGACGGTCCGCGCGGACTTCGAATGGCGCATAGTCGCGGTCGACGTAGACGCTGACCGCGAACAAATCTTCGTAGAACGCCGGATATTTTCGCGGAGCGTCCATATCCACAAGCCAGAAAAGACGCGTCTGTACCCAGTGGACGAGCTCCGCGAGGTCGAGCGATTCGTCATCGTCGAGGGCATTCGCCGGTACCGCCGCGAGTTCGTCGGACGCCGCTCGCAGGCGGCCCACGCGCAAAGCGATCGCGTCGCGCGAAAGCGATGCCACGCGGCCATCGTACTCGTGCAGGCCGAGATCCCGCGCCAAGGCGGGGTCGTCGGCAAGCAGTCCGTCGAGGACTCGGTCGCGGATCCGACTGAACGCGATCGATGCGCCATCGACTTTGGCGCCGCCCGATCGCTTCGCCGGGGCTGCTGCCGTGACGGGGACGGGCTTCGACGCTCCGCTCGGGGTGCGAGCGTGGGCGCAACCCAAGAGCACGATCCCGACGACGAGCGCGAGCCGCCGCAGTGTCATGAGGGAGGTCATTCGAGCCCAACGCGGTCGCAGCGTAGACGGGCACACTTTTGTCCCCGCCGATGCAGGCCGGCTTGCCATAGGGGCCGACCTGCATCAAGCTCGCGGCCTGCTCGGCACCGTCATGGTCCCGTCCGAGATCGACGCTCCTTGCCCATGCCCGGCGATCATCACGGCTTCGTTCGCTCGTCTTCCGAGGACGATCTGCGTCGTCGCGTCAAGATCGAGCTTCGCAAGCGCATGCGCGCGCTGCGAAATGCGCTCCCGGCTTCGTCGTGCGCGGAGAAATCCGCCCGAATCGTAGAGCGATTGTCAGCCCTCGAGCCGCTCACCCGGGCACGTTCGGTCGCACTTTTCTGGCCTATCGAGGAACGACACGAAGTGGACCTGCGGGCGCTCGATGCGCGATTGCGCGAACGGGGCGTGGACGTCGCCTATCCTGTCGTGGACGAGGTCACGGGTGCGTTGTCTTTTCGGTTCGTTGCGAGCCCGGAGGCCATGCGGGTGCACCCGTTCGGGCACCGCGAGCCGACTTCGCAGGAGCCGGAAGCGCCTCCGGGAGCGCTCGACCTCATCGTGGTGCCCGCGCTCGCGGTCGATCCGCGCGGGCATCGCATCGGCTACGGTGCCGGCCACTACGATCGCGCCTTGCCCCGATTCGCGCCGCCCGCAGTCACGGTCGGCGTGGTGTACGATTTTCAGCTCGTCGCCGAGACTCCCGAGACCGAAGGCGACGTCGTCACGCACTGGATCGTGACCGAGCGACGTTCCCTCGCCGCGGCTTGACCGCGCTGCCCGCGTCAGTTTCCGCCGGATCGCTTCGCCTGACAGCGGGGGCACACGCCATAAAGTTCGTGCTTGTGCGAGCGAAGTGCGAAGCCGTACTTATGCGCGACCTTTTCCTGCAAGACCTCGATGCGAGGCTCTTCGAACTCCACGATATCGCTGCACTCGATGCAAATGAGATGATCATGGTGCGTCGCGTCGTCAGCCAACTCGTAGCGAGTGAGCCCGTCGCCAAATCGGCGTTCGTTCGCCACCCCAGACTCGGTCAGAAGCTTGAGTGTTCGGTACACGGTCGCGTACCCCACGCGCGCGTCTTTGGCGCGGACTTGCGAGAGAAGCTCTTCGATGCTGACATGGTTTTCGGCCCGAAAGAAGGTCTCGACAATCAGCCTGCGCTGGTCGGTGGCCCGCAGCCCCTTCTTCGCCATGTAAGCCTCGAGCATCGCGCGAAAGTGCTTGAGCTCCGACGGCTCGCGATTCATGCCGGCGGCGATTGTGGCCGATCCGTGTCCGCGCCGCCCGAGTTTTGGCCCGCAACGTGAAGAACCATAACGGCCGAATTCAGAACAGACATTGTCCTACATTACCCCCGGCGATCGATCTCCCGCGATCGATATCGAAGCTCCCTAGCGTGCGGCCCGCTGAGATGCGCGAGGAGCGAACGCAGCCGAAGTGTCATGACCCGGTGCGTCAGAGAGCGCCGGCGTGGAGATCAGAAGGAGCTGTGCGTTGCAGTACGGCCTTGCGCCGCCGTCTCGCGTGCCACAAAGTGGCCTGACTCATTTCTCATCGCGCAATTTTCCAACGCGAAGAATTTATCATGTCCACTTCTGACTCCGGCGTACCCCCCCGATCTCCGAGGAAGCTGGTCCTCCGAAAGATCGCCAAGGAGGTGTCGTTTTCGGCGGCGCTCCCGGCTCCTCATCCGCCCGCTGTGGCGGCTGCACGGCCCACGGGCCCGCCACCTCGCCTCGCCACGCGACCCCCGCCCGCGTTCGAAGAAGCGATCGCCGAACCGATCGTGAGCGCGGCCTCGGTGGAGCGGTTTTCGGCCGCGCGGCTTGTCGCACCGCTCTCGCCGTTGCCGGCACCCCCACCAGGCAACATTGTGACCCCGATGCCTTCCCGGATCTCGGTCCCTCCGTTTGTCGCGTCGGTTCCGCCGGCAGCGCTAAGTCACGTCGTCCCGGCAACCCGGAGCCAACGAACCGTCCTCGTTGCCTGCGCCGTAGGGTTGGCAGGAATCCTCGTGGGGGTGTTGCTGGGGACCCGCCTCGACGCCCCGGCGGATCGCGCGACGGCTCGTGGGCTTCCGCTTGCAGAGCCGACGCGCACGCCACAGTCGGCGGTCGCCGAAGTGGAACGCCAGACGACGAGGCAACCTGCGGTCGTTGCCACCGCCAACGTAAACGACTTACCCCGCGCGCCGCAGCCAAGTTTGAGGCGCCCCGTCGCCGCACCGCCACCGGCGCGGCCCCCCGCACGAAAGGCGCCTGTTGTAGCCGCAGCACCGATCCCGACGACTGCCGAATCTCCACCCGACACCGATGACGCGCCGGCGTCCGCAACGGCGACGAAGACGATCGCTCCACCGGCCGCGAGCGCAGAGGCTACGCCTGCGCCGAGCGCACGACTCGCCACGACCGGGGAGGCTACGCCTGCCCAGGCCGGCGACGTTCCTCCGGCAACCTCCACGGCCCCTGCCGAGCCTCCGCCCGACCCGCTCATTCTGGAAATACAAAAGGCCATTGGAGACTCGCAAAAGAAGAATTAGTGGGCCAACCTCCATAAGCGGCGTCAAGCTTGCCCGCGGGGGGTGGGTCGCAGTCGGGGCATGGATGCTCGCAAGCGCCTGTGCCCTCGACATGAATGGTCTGGGACCGCTGTCGGACGCCGACGCAGGCAATACAAGTGTCGCAGCCGCGGACGACGGGGGCATTGGCCCAGAGGACGCAGCACCCCTGCCGCCGGACGGACAGGCGCAAGCCGGCGACGATGGCGCGACCGATGCCGCGGCCGTCTCGCCGCCCTTCGATGCGACCCATGCCGCACCCGATGCTCGTGCACCGGATGCTGCGCCAGCTGCACTCGATGCTGCGCCGGATACCGCGTCCGCTGGCGGCCCGGATGCTACGTCTAATGCGGGGCCGGATGCGACGCCCGATGCCGGGCCGAATGGTGCGGCGGACGCCGAGGCGGAAGCCGGCCCTCCCTGCGACGCCGACGCCGGATGCATCGTCGTGCCCGACGGATGGATGCTCGTCGCTTTCGCGACCACTCAGACGGCGCCGTGCCCTGCCGGCTTCGACCAGCAATCCATCGACGTCGAGGAAAGCCCCAACGTCTCCGACGCGTGCGTGTGCGGGCCCTCCTGTATCGTGGAGACGACGCCATCGTGTTCGTCAGGCCCCATCCAGGTCCTCTACGATTCGAGCCCGTTCCAATCGGCCGCATGCGCGTCCGAAGCGGCGTCGCTAAGCAACGACCTGGCCGGCGCGTGCAACACGGACGTGCCGCCCCTCCTCTCGTCCGCGACGCACGTCGAGTTCGATCCATCTCCGCCGACGGGCGGGTCCTGCATGGTTGCCGGCGAAGTCGTTCCTGATCGCGTGACTGCAAGCGAGGGACGCTCGTGCCTGCCGGACGACCCGACGTCGGCGCAATGCATCGGGGACGTATGCACTCCCCAGATCGCCGACCCCTACGCACCGTGCATCGCCCGGACTGGGCAATGGGACTGTCCGCCTGGACCGTTGGGCGCCATGCACTTGGTCGGCACGAGCCTTTCGATCTCGTGCGGCGACTGCCCCTGCACCTTGACCGGGACGTGCTCGGGAACGCTGACCTTCTATGCGGACCCCGCGTGCCGCGGCGATCCCTGGGTCGCGCAGGCCGATAGCACGTGCGGGCCCTCCCCGGCGACCGCGGCCGCCCCGCCGTTCCAATCCTACGAATATACGGGCGGCATGGCCCAAGGTCTGGAGTGTCAATCTTCTGGTTCGCAGATCGAGAGTCTCACCCTCGAGGGCTCGATGACCATCTGTTGCGCCCTCTAGCGCCTGTTCGACAGCCGCTCCATCGTGTTCCGGTCCGGACGCGCCGCGGGAGGTGTGTCCGACGGCGCATGCCCGGCGCCGCCCGCTCATGCTATCCGCACTGACGACATGGCCATCGCGGCTCGTAAGCGCCCCTGGTACCTGGTGCTCGCCCTTCTCGGGGCGCTCGCACTCGGCAGCATGGGCGCATGCCGCGGTTACAACACGGTCGCTCTGTATCGCGATCCGGTCGACACGTCGTTGCTGGGCGACGGCATCGCCGATCAGGCTGACCGCGCGGTCGTCGTGGCCCGAGCGCAAGTGTTCTTGCAAGTGCTTGATGCGGAAAAGGCGCGCGGCTGGCCCCTGGCCGTAGCGACGCTTCTGCTGGGCGGCGCGGTTGTCGTCTTTGCGATCCGTGCGATGGGCGGGACGAAGGGGTCCCGCGCGGCGCTCATCCAGCTGGTCGTCGCCCAGGCAGCGACCAATGCCGGCGGCCTCTGGCTGTTGCGCGACGTGTTCGACGCCGACCTGCGTTTCTCGGAGGCGAGGCAAGAAGCGCAAATTCGCGAAGGGACGCCCGATCGCGCCCGCGCCGACGACACGGTCCGCGCGCTTTCGAGCGTGGCCCGTGCCGTGCCCGCCATCGAACTCGCGTTCTACACGGTCGCGAGCGCCTTGATCGTCGTGGCATTGACCCGCCGCAAGTCGCGCGAGCTCCTCGATGCCGCGGCCGGAGCGCTCGAGGAGCGCTAGTCGGCGCATGGGTGAGATCCAAAGACTGCCGAGCGACCTCGCGAACCAAATTGCCGCGGGAGAAGTCGTCGAACGGCCCGCGAGCGTCGTCAAAGAGCTGGTCGAGAACGCGCTGGACGCCGCGGCGACACGTGTTCAGGTCGACATCGGCCAGGGCGGCACCGATCTGGTCCGCGTCAGTGACGACGGGCGCGGAATGGACGCCGACGACGCGCTGCTCGCTCTCGAGCGGCACGCCACGAGCAAACTCCGGAACAAGGAAGACCTGTTTGCGCTGCAGACCTTCGGTTTTCGGGGAGAGGCACTGCCCAGCATCGCGTCCATTGCGAAGATCCGCGTGCTCACACGGGCGCGCGGCTGCGTCGAGGGGACCGAAGTCGTCGTGAACGGAGGAGGAGTGCCCCGGGTGAACCCCGCTGGCGGCTCCGTCGGAACCACGGTGGACGTGCGCGACCTCTTTTTCAATGTTCCCGCGCGGCGCAAGTTTCTCAAGTCGGTGGGGACCGAGGCCGCTCACGTGAGCGAAGCTCTCCTGTTGGCCGCCTTGGCTCGCCCGGACGTCAGCTTTTTTCTGGTCCGTGACGGGCGCGCCGCGCGCCAATGGCTGCGGGTCCAGTCGAGGCACGAGCGCGCGTTGCAGGCGTTCGAGGGCGAGCACTTGGAAATGTGCGTTGCCCAGCGCGGCGCGCTCCGCATCGACGCGCATCTTGCTTCGCCGGAGCGCGCGCGCGCGGGCGCCGTCGGGTTGCGACTGCTCGTCAACGGACGCCCGGTGCGCGATCGGCCTCTCGCCCGGGCCGTCGCGCAGGCGTACGGATCCGTCCTGGAACCAGGGCGCTATCCGGTCGGCGTGGTCTACGTCGATCTGCCTCCGGACCGGGTCGACGTCAACGTCCACCCGCAAAAGGCCGAAGTCCGCTTCGCGGACGCGCGTGCGCTGCACGACGCGACGACTCGAGAGCTTCACACGGCACTGGCGCGAGCGTTTGCGCTCCCGGCGCTCGGGCGATCACGAACGTTTGGCGTCGGGAAAACTCCCACCATGGCGACGAGCATGGTCTCTGACCCACCCGTCATGCCCAGTGTAGCTTTTCGTGGCTTCTCGGATGGCGAAGTCTCCGACCCGCCTGTCACGCCCAGCGCGGCTTCTGACGGCTACTCGCATGCGGCGTCGGTCCAAGTCTCGGACAGTTGGCCGATCGGTCCCGACGGCGAGGCATTGGCCATCGCTGACGCAGCGGCCGCCGCCCCCAGGGCGGAGGACGATTCACCCACGCAGACGCGGCTGGACCGCCCCGGCTTTTATCGCACGCTCGACTTTGTCGCGCAGGTCCGCGCGATGTTTCTCCTGTGTGCCGGCTCCGACGGTTTGTACGTGATCGACCAGCACGCAGCCGCGGAGCGCGTCACGTTCCATAGGCTGCGAAGTGCGTTTGCGTCCCGGTCGATGGCGATGCAGCGACTGCTCGTCGCGGAGGTGATCGAGCTGCTCGCCGCCGAGGTGGCCATTCTTGAAGAGCACGCTGCCGACGTGGCCGAGCTTGGGGTCGAGTTGCGCCCGGTCGGCCCGAACGCCGTCGCCGTGCACGCCGTGCCGACCTGGCTCGCGCGCGCCCACCCCGAGCGTATCGTGCGCGACCTGGTCGCCGAGCTTGGGCGCACAGCCAGGCGCCCGTTTGCCCAGGCGGTGGACCTCGTCCTTGCCACCATGGCATGCCACGGTAGCGTGCGGGCTGGCGACACGGTCGGGCGCGAAGAAGCCATGGCGCTCCTGCGGGCCCTCGACGCCGTCGACTTCGCCGGACACTGTCCGCACGGACGACCCATCATCACGCGCATTGGCTATGACGAGCTCGAGCGCCGTGTCGGTCGTTGAGCATGCGCTGCGGATCGCGCAGATGCACCCGGACGAGATCTTGGCCATCGTCGGACCGACTGCGAGCGGCAAGACCGCGCTCGCCGTCGAGCTCGCGGTTCGGATGGACGGCGAAATCGTCAGCGCCGATAGCGTCCAAGTGTATCGTGATTTCGACGCGGGCTCGGGCAAACCGAGCGCTTTGGAGCTCGCTCGCGCGCCGCATCACCTCGTCGCAGCCGTCGATCCGTCGGAACCGGTCGACGCGGTCTGGTGGGCGGAGCGAGCCGTCCGTGCGATCGACGAGATTCGCGCTCGCGGTCGAACGCCCATTGTATGCGGAGGAACGTTCCTGTGGGTCAAAGCGCTCCTCTTCGGGCTGGCGCCTGCGCCCAGGGCGAGTCTCGACGTTCGCGCGCGGCACAGAGCGCTCGTCGAGCGGGAAGGACGGCCGGCCCTGCACGCGCGCCTGCGACAGGTCGACGCCGACATCGCGACGCGTCTGCACCCGAACGATTTCGTCCGCGTAAGCCGCGCTCTCGAGGTGCACGAGCTCACGGGCAAGCCCATGAGCGTGTGGCAACGCGAGCATGGGTTCTCCGTGGCACGCGTCAAGGCGCGCGTCATAGCTCCGGCGCGGGAGCCCGAAGAACTCTCGCGGCGCATCGAGGCGCGCGTGCATGCGTGGCTCGCAAACGGTTGGATTCAGGAGGTCGAATCGCTGCGCACACGGGGATATGGCGGAGCTCGAGCGATGACTAGCGTCGGGTACGCTCAGATCAGCGCGATGCTAGGCGGTGCGATCCCGCGCGACGAACTCGCCGGGGCCATCGTGCGCGCCACGCGCATCTTCGCGCGCAGACAGCGCACGTGGCTCAACCACGCGAGCGTGACGTGGATCCGCTGAGCGCGAGGTTCAAAATTCGATGCTGGCATCGAGCCAGGCCAGGAACGTCGCCGGCGCAAAGCGCTGAGCTTCGCCGATCACGTCGGGGACAGGGCTTGCGGATTCGAGGGATGCTCGCGTCGCGTCGGGCAGCAATTCGCTCATCGAGGCTTGCGCCGATTCGTCGGGGCGCGCCTCGTGCGCGGCGGTCCGTTCAGCGAAACCTTCTCCGGATGGAGCAGGGAGGCGCCCGGACTCGGGTGGCGGCGTGTGCCGCGGGGGCTCGGGCTCGTCGGAGCCGAAGGCCAATGTTAGGTGATTCTCGGACACGGCCGCGACGGGACGACGCGAAGACGCCGGGGCGGACTCGTCGTCTTCGAACCCATTCGTGGCACCCGTCGGCTCCTCGGCATCGAATCCTCCCGCGGACTCCTCGGCCAACGCCGTCGTCGTGCCGGAGGCGATCAGCGCGCCGGCAGTCTCATCGGGTAGCGAGCCCTCGGTCAGCTCCAAAGCGGCCTGGGCAACCACCAATCGCTCAGCGCTGTCCGAATCCGCCGAGGGCGGCGAACCAGCGGCCCGGACTTCCTCAACGACGCCGGCCTGGGCCACATCGGAGACGTCGACTTCGACTTCGACTTCGAAGTCGATCTCGGGCTCGAGCTCGCCGGCGGCGGCAGGAGGCGACCATGTGGTCAAGCCGAGGGAATCGTCCACGGGCACGACGGCCGGCGGCCGTTCCACGAGTTGGACCTCGGCGGCGATCCTTGCGGGTACCGGTGGATCTCGCGGGGTGGATGTCTGAACGACCGAGGGAGCGGGCTCCGGTGCGGGGGCGGCAGGCGGCAGCGGCTCTCTGGCCCGCGAGCGAATCCGCGCGAGCAGCGCCTGCAGCTTGGCGATCGTCCGGGTCTTATCCACGCGTGCCGCCCATGTGCAACCTCGCGAGCGCGTCGCCCCACGCCACGCCGGAAGCGACCCAATCGCCGACCCGCCCGACGCCTCGCTCGCTGCTGACAAGCACCCGCGCGCTGTCGGCGTCGCGCGAAAGAAGCAGGGTGGCCACTTTTCGACCGCACGCGGCCTGGAGGGCGGAAGCGACGACGGGACACAGCCATGCGCTCGCGAGCGGCGACCGGTCGAGGACGACGACGAGGGCACGCCCCCAGCGCTCGACCGAGAGCGAGCCGATGCCCGCGATCGCCGCCTCGCCAGCGAGTTGCGTGACGAACTCCTCGACAGAAGCGGACTGCATGTCGGACACACGCGCAGCGGCGCGCGTGCCGATGGCGGCGCCGATGGACATGCCCAAGGCTTCGACCGCCTCGGGCGACACCGAGAGGACGAGATCGTCCAGAGCTGAGCATGGAACGAGCACCAGCCGCTCATCCATCCCAGCGGCCTGCACGGTCCCCCGTGGCAGATCGAACCGAACGGCACGCGCCGAATCGAACGAAGTGGCCGTCATCGTGCTTTCTTTGAGCTTATACGGGTGCGACAAAGAGGGTGTCAAATCGGCACGTCGGAGGAAGCGACCACTTCGTGAAGGCGCTCCACCCCTTGTCCATCTCGCGGTTGCTCTCGATCGTGGCCGTCCTGGCGTCGCCCGCTCGGGCCGGCGACATCGGGTCGGAAGATGCCGGGAGCGCGGCCGGACGCGGGCCAGCCGTCCAATGGGCCATGCCTCCGACTGGAGCCGACGGTTGGCCCCAAGCCTGCTCGGTGCGCCATCCGTTCTGTGTACGCGCGCCGCTGAACGCGCCACCCGCCATGGGCGCAGCCGTCCTCGCGTCGGCAGACGAAGCCTGGGAAATGCTGACGGGCCCGCTCGGTCTGCCCCCCCCGGAGGGGGCATACGGAGAGCGCTGGCAGGTCTACCTGGTCGATCGCGCCGGCAGCGGCGATCCCTTCGGTGCCTCCGCCGGATTTGTCGGACAGGAGCCGACCTCTCCGTTCGACCGCGGCTCGAGCTTCGGCCTCGTTGACCGGCGGACCCCGGCTGGTTGCGCGCTCGATCGGGCCATAGCGCGGGCGATCGCGCGAGGATCGCTCTGGCGATCCGCCCCCGCGACGGACCCGGGAAGCGCCGCCGCCGAGGCGGAGATGATCGCGCGACTGGCGACGCCATGCGGCCCCATCGACCGCGATGACCTCGATGCATTTCAATCGCAGCCGACCCGCTGCATCGTCGATTCGAGCTCGGTCCCGTTCGACCGAGGAGCGTCGATCCTTTTCGACTGGCTCGACGCGAGGTTCGGCACCCGGCCGGGGGCTCTTGTGGAGGGTCTCTGGGCGCTTTCGCCGACCCGTACGCCTGCCGCTGCCTGGGAGGACGGGCACTGGGCCCCTGCCCCGACAGGATTCGATGTTCTGCGCGTTTCGCTCAACGGCGCGTTGTGGCCTGGATCGACCTTTGACGACGTCTTCGTCGAGTTCGCTGTCTGGCGCGCCTCGAGCCCGACCGCCCCATTTCCCTCCGTCGCCTGGCACCTGCCGTGGCCCGTGCACGCTCGCCGCCTCGCGTCGCCGGAGCCCGTGGCGCCCTCCGGCGCGAGCTACGTGTTGGTGGACCATACCGGCGCCCCGATCGGGGCGAGGCTTCGAGTCGAGGCGCAATGGGAGGATTACGCGCGGATGCGCTGGGTCATCGTCAAGTTCGACGCGGCGGGCCACCCGATCGCAGAGATTCCCGTCCGGTCGCTCGACCGCGCGACAAGCGCCTTCATGACGGTCGACGCACTCGATGATGTGGCCCGGACGCTCATCGTGGGTGTCAATGTCGGCAGTACGGAGCGACCGTTCGATCCCGGCCAAAACGAGTGGGAGCCTCACGGCTGGTTGCTCACGGTGGCGGGCGAGTAGGTCGAGCCGGGGTTTATGGCCTTGACCTGGATCCCCTCGCACGCCGAGGCTGGGGCCACGGTGCGTTGGGCGCGAACGGTTCGGTGGCCACGGCTCGTCATCCTCGTGTCGGCGGGGGTGCTCGCGGTGATGGCAACGTTGGCCCTGGTGCACCCTCCATCGGCCCGGAGCGCCGTCCTCGAGCCGAGCGCAGCCGCGTCCACGGCGGGCGGCGCTGCCCCGGCGCCGAGTTCGGTCGGGCGGGCCTTCGACGTGCGCGTGCACGAGCACACGGTCTTCGCGCTCCGAGCGGGTCGCGCCGGGCTCTCGGCCCAAGATCGGGCGAGGACCGCGAGCACAGCGCTCGACGCGATCCTCGAAGACCCCGACCAGCCGACGGCGCACATTGAAGAACAACCCGGAACGGCCGTGGTGTTCGTCGGCAAATCCCCAATCGTTGCGCTGGGAGAGGACGACGCCGCCTCGGCTGGCGGAGATGTGACTCTGCACGTCTACGCTTCCGGCGTCGCCTCGAAAATCGACGACGCACTTCGCACCGAACGTCGTCGTAGCGCCATTGCCGAGCACGTGTTTTCTCTTTCTCTCCTCGTCTTCTCCGGTCTGCTTGCGTTTCTTGTCGTCCGCCGCGTCGGCGACCTCTCGGGCCGCCTTCGAGCCTGGGTGAAGACCCATCCGGACCGGATCCCCGCTCTTCGATTGGGGCGCATCGAAGTCGTGCGGCCCGTGGCGGTTCGCGGTGCGGTGTCCATCTCGCTCGCGCTTGCGCATCGTCTCGCGCAGTTTGCGGTTGCGTACTCGTGGCTTATCTTCGCGCTCTCGCGCTTCGAGGTGACGCGCCCCTATACCGACCGGCTCGCGGGGTTTGTCCTCGTGCCGCTGTCGGCGCTCATCGGTCGGCTGGGGGCTGCGCTGCCGCTGGTGGTCGTCGCTGCAATCGCCGCGGTCGCGCTCGGCGTCGCGGTTCGATTCGTGGGCCTGTTCTTCGGCGGAGTCGAGCGCGGCGAAACGCACCTCGCGTGGCTGCCGCGAGACCTCGCAGCGGCGACGAGCGTCCTCGTGCGCGCCGGCCTGGTGCTCCTGTCCATCGTGCTCGCCGCGCCGCTCATCACCGGAACGGACGATGGCGCGCTCTCGCGGGCAGGGGTCGTCGCGCTCGCCGCGATCGGAATCGCATGCACCCCTGTGCTCGCGTGCGCCGCAGCGGGTGTACCGGCCGTCTTCGGCCGCCGTCTGCGTCTCGGCGACTTCGTCGAAGCGGGCGGGCGGGCCGGGATCGTACGCGACGTAACCCTTCTCGAACTCGTCCTCGAAGACGCGTTCGGCTGCGAGGTGCACGTTCCACAGCTCTTGGGGCTTTGGCATCCGACCCGAGTCCTGGGCCACGCGCCTTTGACCACGATCGACGTGGTCGTCGACCCGCGCGAAAGTCCGGCGAAGGTCGAGGAGGCGTTCGTGGGCGCCGTCCTTCTGACCTGCGAACGGGCACGCGTCGAGCTCCTGTCGCTCGATGCCGATGGTGCTCGGTGGCGGGTCTCGGGCATCCCGAAACACTCCAAGGGGGCCGCGGCGCTCGCGGACGCCGTTGCGCACGCCATCTCCGATAGGCAGATTGCGCTCGGACGCGCATCGGGCGGGCCGCCGAGATGAAGGGCCTCTCGTGAACGCCGTATTGCTCCTCATCGGATTGCTCGTGCTGTCGTCGCTCGGCAGCCTTCTGATGACGAGGCGTTCGGGCGGCGGGGCCGGCTTAACCTCGGGAGTCGAGTATGCGGCACTCGGCTTCGTGCTGGGTCCGCAGGCGCTCGGCCTGGTCGGCGCAAAGGATCTGACGGCGTTCGAGCCGGTCGTGCAAGTGGCCATCGGTTGGCTGGCCTTCGCGGTTGGCTTGGACTTCGGCTTCTCCGACGATCGACGCGTTCGCGGCGGCAGCTTCGCTCTCGGGTCCATGAGCGCAGGGGTCACCGGCGGGGGCGTCGCCGTGGCAACATGGTTCGCGACACGCTGGCTGAAGGCGGGCCTCACTGGAACCGAGCGCGTTCTGCTGTCGGGAGCCCTCGGTGCGGCCTGCTCGGAAACCTCGCGTCGAGCCGCTCGGTGGGTCGCGGACCGCTATCGGGTGCGAGCGGGCCCGCTTACCAGGAGCTTGGACGAGCTCGCCCACGTCGATAGCCTTCTTCCCCTGGTAGCAGTCGCCGTACTGTTCGCGCTCGATCCTTCGCGCGACGTCGTCTGTCCAATGCCGCTATGGCAGTGGCCTGCCGTGACCGTCGGTTCGGCCATTCTCCTCGGCGCTGGCGCAGCGCTTTTGCTGCGAAGCGAGATTGCGACCGAGGACGCCTGGGGGGTTCTCTTCGGAGTCTCCCTGCTGGCGATCGGTGTTGCCGCACGCCTTGCGCTGGCAACT
Organism: Polyangiaceae bacterium; assembly: GCA_049521295.1. GTDB lineage: Bacteria > Myxococcota_A > Polyangia > Polyangiales > Polyangiaceae > Palsa-1150. The sequence continues at coordinate 58,948 of JBEKOY010000027.1, forward strand.
CTCACCACGACATTCTTCATGGGCATCGCCGTGGCCGCCCTGTCCAGCCACCGGCGCGAACTGCGAGCGATGGTCGGACCCACGGAACGCCCCGTGCTGTTGCCCGCGCTGCTACTGGCCGGCGCTCGCCTGGACTTTCGAGCGACACCTGCACTGCCGTGGCTGGCCGCAGTGGCGATCGGGGCACGTGTTGCGGCCAAGATCCTCGTCGGCTGCGTGCTCTGCGCCGGATCCAGGTCCGCTCGCAAGGCCGGCGTGCTCGTTGGCCTGTCTTTGATGTCGTCGGGATCGCTGGCGATCTGCGTCGGATTGGCGTTTGCGCTTCGGTTCCCGGGCACGGTCGGCGATACGGTCTTGGCCGTAGCCGTGCTGTCGGCCATCGTCGGCGAGCTCCTAGGGCCGGCGCGACTGCGGCGCTCGCTGCTCGCCGCGGGCGAAATCGAAGAGGCCACCGCGCACACGTCAGCACCTGACAAGGCCCTTGTGTGATGGGCACAGCCCAGGCTCTTCGTGCGACCAGCACCCGCTTTTCGCATGCCGTCTTGCTCGGAGCGTTTGCTGCGATCGTTTTCTACGTTACGCGCCTCGTGCCGGAGACCCATGGCGAGTCGTGGACCATCGCAGCCATCGGCTTTCTGCTTCTCGCCGGGACGCTCACGAGCGAGCTCATGTCGCCGATCGGCCTCCCGCACCTGACGGGGTATCTCATCGCCGGCATCGCGTCCGGCCCTCACGTGCTTCGGTTCCTCGATGAGTCGACGCTCAAGAGCCTCTCGCCGGTGAACACGCTCGCGCTGTCTCTCATCGCGCTGGCGGGTGGCGCCGAGCTCGATTTGGGCGCGCTGCGCAAGGGTGCCAAAGGCCTTTTCTGGGCATTGCTCGTACAGACCTGCGCGGCGTTGGTGGTCATGACGGCGGTCTTCTACATCGCCCGGCCGATGATCCCGTTCGCACGCTCGCTCACGCCGAGCGCAGCCCTCGGCGTCGCCCTCTGCTGGGCGGCGATCAGCGTGACGCGCAGCCCGTCCGCGACGCTCGGCATTCTTGCCCAGACGCGCGCGAGTGGGGCGCTCGCCACCTTCACGCTCGCGTTCGTGATGGTCTCGGACGTCGTCGTCGTCATTCTGGTCGCGACCGTGATCGGCGTCGCTCGCCCGCTGATCGACCCGGGCGCGACATTTTCAGCTGGGGCGTTCGTCAGGCTCGGCCACGACTTGTTCGGAAGTGTAGCGATCGGAACCGCCCTCGGCTTGGTCATCGCCGCGTACCTTCGCCTTGTGAATCGGCAGATGCTTGTCGTTCTGCTTCTGCTCGGCTTCGGCGTGACGAGCGTGCTCGATTACCTGCAGTTCGACTCGTTGCTCACCTTCATGGTGGCCGGCCTCATCGTTCGCAACATGTCCGAGCAAGGGCATAAGTTCATCGGATACATCGAGCAGACTGCGACCGTCGTCTACGTCGTCTTCTTCGCGACCGCAGGTGCGGACCTCGACGTTCCGCTTCTTCGAGCGCTCTGGCCGGTAGCGCTGCTCTTTTTCGCATCCCGGGCTCTAACGACCTGGGCTGCCGCCCGGACTGCTTCCCATCTGGCGTCGGACCCGCCGCTCTTGCGGCGCTGGGCCGCCTCGGGGCTCGTCTCGCAAGCCGGTCTGACGCTGGGGCTTACGGTCGTCGTGGCGCGCGAGTTCCCTTCGATCGGAACGCCGTTCCGGGCGCTCGCGATCGCGACCGTTGCGCTCAACGAGATCTTTGGACCTGTGCTCTTCAAGATCGCGCTTGACCGCTCGCGGGAGACATCACGAGAGCCCGTGGCAAGCTTCGCGTCGATGCGTCCGCCACCTCCGTAGTTGAGGGAGGCGGAGCAAAATCTTCGGGGCGATTCCGCCTTCCAACGGATTCTCGTAATCAGAAATACAGCCGACACGAACCATCGGACTGAAGTCCGCGCGGTCTCGCGCCAAGCGGCGCGAATTCCCCAGAGCTCCCCGACGATGGACTTCGTTTGGAAACGTGGCCACCCGCGACCGGTGATTTTTTAGGTCCAAGAGACAAAGAAATTCGCCGGTGGACGGCACGTCTTCGACGCCAAGCGACGCGGGTGCCCCCTTTTTTTATTGGACATTTACTGGAATGCGAAGGCCCGATCCGGTATACACTTTCAATTCAAATCGACACACTCTTCTCGTGTCTATGTCTACGCGCGAGGGACGCCTCGCTCAATACCCCGTTCGGTGCGTGCTCCGCAAAATAAGCACGGGAGAACACGGCTCATGGCGAACAAGGCCCGCAGTACGAAGGTCAAACTCATCACGATGGTCGCATGCTGGACGCTCCAAGAGCGTCTCGAAGGACTTCTGGCCAAGCTACGCGTGCGGGGATACACCGTTTCCTTGGTCAACGGCCGCGGCGAGCGGCGGGGGCAACGGTACGGGGACCTCGAGTCGGGAAATGTGAAGATCGAGGCGTTGGTGAATCCCCCGGTCGCCACGCAAATCCTCGAGTCGCTGGACCGACAGAGCGACGACGTCGTCGCCTTCGTGTACGACATCGAGGCCGCCACCCGAAATCGCCGGCGCTCGTCGGCGCAGGACGCAGTGGCCTGACATCGCCGTCAGCGGAAGCGGAGGACGAGTGAGGCCTCTATTCGACCGCAGGGGACTCGCGCAACGGATGTGCCACGGCAAAGGCTTTGGCGCGTGCAGCGACCTTGAGATTTCCCGAAGTGTCGCCGGCCTCGAGCGTAACGGCGTAGTTACCGTCCTCGACCTTCACTTCGACGCTCACCCACGTATCCGGAAGCCAGAACGGGTCGTCCGAGAGCGAGGAACGCTCGACTTTTCCAAGTAGTGCGCGCGCCCCGTGACATTGCAGAATCCGGGTCATGCGATCGGCCGAAACATCCGCGGGCGGACGTAAGATCAGTTTCGCACCATCGATCCGCTCCTCCGCACCAGTACCGGTCAGAACGTGCGAGTAAAGCGGCTCAGCTGCGATCACCGAAGCGCCCTGCACGATGCGAAGGTCGTTGGCTTCCGCCGAGCCTGAGTCACATTGAACACGCTCGACCTGCGCGGCTTGGGTCGCCGGGGGAACCGCGATAGCACACGCTGCGACGAGCCCTACCGAGATCGGCAGCAGCCCATAAGCGACTCGATTCATGACGCGACCTCCGGTCCACGACCGCCACCATGGCCGGATCTTTTCCGGCTCTGCCCAATCCGAAACATTTCGGAAATCATACGACCTCGGGACGGCCAGCGCCAGTGCTCGCACGGAGTTCCTTGCGCGCCCTCGAGCCCGGAGGGCCATTTGCCGGCTAAGGTCCGTCCGTCGGGCTCGGGGCGGGGCGCGAGACCGACGCCGGGAAACGCGCGAGATCGAACTGAACACACTGTCAGCTACGCCGGTCAGCTGCCTCGCGAGCGACCGGCGGCACGGCACGCTCGAAACGAGCACGAGCGGACCTCTACGACCGGGGCAGCGTGACTCGGAACGTCGTCCCATCGTTGTCGTCGCCTCGCACCTCAATGCCTCCGCCATGGGCCCGCGCGATCTCTCGTGCCAAATACAGCCCCAAACCGAGCCCACGTGCCTCGCGAGAGTTCGATGAGGGTCCCGCTGAGAACGGCTCGAAGAGCCTCCCCCGCAGGTCGCGAACGGCCATCGGACCCGAGCTCCACACCTCGATGAGCGCCGCGTCGGGCAAGGCCTTGACGCTGATGCGAATCGCCGGTCTCGCCGCTCCGTGCGTGATGGCATTGTGGACGAGCTTCGACAGCAAGCTCTCGATGGCGTCCGGGTCCCAATTGCCGTCCACACGTCGATCCGACATGAAGATCATCGAGCGGTCCGGGTGAGCGATATAAATCGAATCGACCACCCGTTCGCACAGCACCGTAAGGTCGACGCGGCGGCGAGTGGCCGTCAGTCCCCCCATTCCACTGCGCACGAAATTCAGTAGATCACACATCATCGTGTCGGCGCGTCGGGCGGCGTCGGTGATCGCGCTTATTTGGGCACTCTGGGCCTCGCTCACCTGATGCCGCAGCACGTCCGCGGCCATCGCGATGGTCGACACCGGCTCACGCAGCGCGCGCTCGAGTTCGGCGTCGAGCCGCCCACGCACGGCGTCGGGCCGCACCCCATCGCCGGTCTGCAGCCGGAGGTCGTTGCCCGGAGGAGCCACCTCGGACCGCCGCTCCGCGCGATCGCCGAACAGGCGTACGACGCGGCCCTCCTCCACGACGGCGACGGTTGGGTCGGCCGGCATCTCACCGTGAAGGTAATCGCAAAGGTCCACCGCCGCCAACGGCCCTATCGGGCATTGCGCTCTTTTTACGAGATGTTTACATCTGGGGTATTGGGGACTGCGCTTGAAAACGAAGACTCGGCCGGCAGGAATCCCGCCAACCTCGGATTCGCGCGCCCGTTTGGCGACCCACCCAATCAGGCGGCGATCGCGGAGCCCGTCATCCGTGACGCGCGTGGAAACGCGGTGGGGCACCACGACCAGCCGCTTCGCCCGGAGTCACCTCCACTCCCGACAGAGCCCGTCTCGCAGCCGTCGGCACCGAGTTCGGTTTGCGGTATTCATGTAACGATGGGACCCGTCGCGACCGCCAATATGTATTAACGATCCGCTCGGGCGTCAAGCGTGCTCATCGCGCAAAAGTCACGGTGCCGACACCATCGGGCTCGTGGCACGAATCGATCGTCGACGAGCCATGCATCGCATCGTTTCTAGAACGTTTGGATACAAGGACTCGTCGTCCGGGCTCAGCCCGCGATACGGAGACGGTAACCCACGCCCGGCTCGGTAATGAAATATCTCGGGCGCGCGGGGTCCGCCTCGAACTTCTGGCGCAATTTCCCCATGTATACGCGCAAATACTGCGTTTCTTTCGTGTAGGCGGGACCCCATACCATGAACAAGATCTGCTCGTGGGTCAGCACTTTGCCCGCGTTCCGCATCATGACGCCGAATAGTTTGTATTGCGTCGGCGTTAACCGAACTTCCTGCCCCCGCACGGAGACAATCCGCTTGGCAAAATCGATACGGAGATCTCCGACCTCGAGCACCGATTCGAGCGAATCCGTGTCGGCACGCTGCGTGTGGCGCAGCCATACGCGAATTCGCGCCAGAAGCTCTCCCGTTCCGAATGGCTTCGTCAAGTAATCGTTCGCGCCCGCATCGAGCGCGGCGATTTTGTCGTGCTCGTCGTCGTGCGCGGAAAGAATGAGGATGGGCACCGGCGTCCATTCACGAAGTTTCGTCGTCACCTGGACGGCATCGAGATCGGGAAGCGCGAAGTCCAAGACGACGAAATCGGGGTTGTGACCGGCTGCCTGCACGAGCCCCTGAGATCCGGTCTCCGCGTCCACGACGCGGAACCGCTCATCCATCAACGTGGAGCGAAGGTATTTCCGCATCCGCGAGTCGTCTTCGACCACTAAAATGAGCGGCATGATCGGACGCGAGTTCGGCCCCGCGGCGTCGCCCCGCACGCGCTCGCTGGCGGGGGTCGCTTCCTCGGCATGGATGGGGTTAGGGGCCATGAGATCAGGTTAGTGAGGTCGTGGCTTCGGTATACGAAGCACTGGTGTAAATAGGACATAAATTAATCGCCTTCATGAATAAATAAAACGCAAATCTTTTCCCGGGGCCACGAGTCTTCAAGCCTCGATGCGTTCGGCTCCGCCTATAATTTACGCTTTTTTGATTGCTCGACGCTGTAGAACAGGACGGCGATGCCTCATCGATGCCCTCACGAGGCTGGTGCTTCGCGATGAGTGGCGCCTTCTCCGCGCAGCCGCTGGTCCTGGTGGTCGAAGACGAGCGCCGGGCGGGGCGTTCTCTCGTCTCGAGCCTCGCCAGTTTCGGCTTTCGCACGTTGCAGGCGCCGGCGCGCGTCGCAGCTTTGACGCGCGCGGTCGGCCACGAGCCGGACGTCGTGCTCGTTGACGCGAGCGACCCAGACATCGACGCTGTGGGCATCACGACGAGAATTCGAGATTGGACATCGGCGCCGATCGTGGCCATATTCGACGCTGCGCGAGCCGGCCGACGAGCCGCGATCTTGGACGCCGGTGCGAACGACTACGTCGTCCGACCCTTTGCCCAGGGCGACCTCGCGGCACGCATCCGGGTTTGGCTGCGGCAGAAGGCCCGAATGCAGGCCCAACGGTTCGCGCTGGACATGGCCACGGAACGTTTGCGCATCGACCGCGATCGTCGAACGCTCGTGGTCGACGGTCGCGAGGTCCATATCACGCCACTCGAGTGCAAGTTGCTTCTCGTCCTCGCGCACAATCCGGGCCGCACCCTGACGGAAGACCAGATTCTCGCCGCCCTCTGGGGTTCCAAGGCATCGACACGAGCCCAATACTTGCGCGCCCACGTCCGGCAGCTGCGGCTGAAGCTCGAAAAGGATCCGACCCGGCCGAGATACCTCGTGACCGAGGCGGGCGGCGGATACCGGCTGAACCTCGGCTAGAGGATGCCGATGCCTGCGGGAATGCCTGACCGCGAATACATAGCGCCCGAACGAGTGACTGTGGTCCTCAGGCGCAGTCCCGTGGGCTTGTCCGTCGCGGCAAGCATCGCCATCGTGGCGATCGACACCGTCGTTTGTCGGGTCGCCTTGGATCACAAAGCGGCCGACGTGGTGATGCTCTATCTGCTCGGCGTCGTCGTCGTCGCCATGCGGTTCGGCTATCTCGCATCGCTGCTTGCGACGGTGCTGAGCGTCGGCGCGTTCGACTTCTTCTTCACCGAGCCGTACCTCAGCTTTTCGGTCAACGACAAGCGCTATGTCGTCACGTTGGCGATCATGCTTTTCGTCGCCTTCGTGATCGCGAACCTCATGGAGCGCATTCGGCGCAGCGCCGAGCAGGTCCGCCGGCGTGAACTGCGAACAGCAAGACTCTACGCGCTGAGCCGTGAGCTCTCGAGCGCACGATCGAGTGACGACATCGCGAGGGTCGCGCACCGGCATCTGCGGGACTTCTTCGGAAATGACGTCGCCGTGTTGCTGCCCGACAGCGCGGGCGGCGTGCGTCGATCGGGGACGGCGCCGGAGAACGCCGAATCCGAATTGCCGAGTCCGGCGCTGTCGGACCTGGCGGTGGAGCTCATCGCGACCGTCACGAAAGAGAGCGAGCGACCCGCGACACGCCTCGCGCCGACGGGCCAGCACTTGGTCGCCCTGAGTGGGTCGAACGCCGTCTTCGGAGTCCTCGTCACGCCGCCGCTGCCGGACTTTTTTGAGAATCCGGACAACTGCGAGCTTCTGGACGCGTTCGCGACGCAGGTGGCTCTCGCCTTCGAACGGGCTCAGATCGCCGAGGACGCGCAGCGCGCGCTCTTCGACGTCCAGAAGGAGCGACTTCGCAACGCTCTTCTGAGCTCGGTCTCGCACGATTTGCGGACACCGCTTGCGGTCGTAAAGGGGGCGGTGACGGCTCTGTTGGATCGCAACAGCGAACTTACCGCATCCCGCCGCCAAGAATACCTAGAAACGATTTCCGAAGAAGCAAGTCGGTTGAACCGGCTCGTTCGCAATTTGCTCGATATGACTTCGCTCGAAGCTGGCGCGCTGCACGCGCGCAAAGAGTGGCAGCCGCTCGAAGAGGTGGTCGGGGTTGCGCTCAATCGTATGGAAGAACCTCTTCAGAATCGCCCGGTTCGCGTCGCCATC
>JBEKOY010000028.1:0-51970 GCA_049521295.1 Polyangiaceae bacterium
ACTACCGCGACCCCGACCGCGACTACCCCGACCCCGACCGTGCGCCCGCCGATTGATCCGCGGGACTTGGAAACGGACCCCTACGCGTGGCCTTCGCGCCGGGTCGTTCGCCCGTGACCGTTCTCCGTCGAAAAGCCCCATCGCCAGCTTACACCCCTTTGACAGCACTGGCTTCGCACGCTACACGCCCGGGTCCGGAACTCGTGGTGGGGATCGGTCCGTCCTCCGCCGCAAGCGAGCTCCGCATCCAACTCACGCGTGCTCGCACGCATCGCGGACCGTCGAGGACTTTCCCGAACCCATGTCGACCGAGATCCCCACAGCCCTGAGCTTCGCAGGCAAAACGCCGGAGCAGACGGGAAGCCAAGCCGATAGCTTCGCCAGTCTTTTCGAGGCCAGCATCAGCGCCGGCGACTTCGGTAAGGAAGGCGAGATCGTCCGAGGCACGGTTGTCGCCGTTCAGCGCGACAACGTCGTCATCGATATTGGTGGCAAAAGCGAAGGGGTCATTGCCCTGAGCGAATTCTCGGACGCCCAGGGGCAGCCGAGCGTCAAGCCGGGCGATCAGATCGACGTCTATATCGAGAGCCGAGAAAACGACGACGGCCTCGTCATGCTTTCCAAGGAGAAAGCGGACAAGATGAAGGTCTGGGATGAGATTTCGGCCGCGTGCGAACGCGACGAACTCATCGAGGGAACCATCAGCCAGCGGGTCAAAGGCGGCCTTTCCGTGACCATCCGCGGCGGCGTGAAGGCGTTCTTGCCTGGATCGCAAGTCGATCTGCGGCCGATCCGGAACTTGGACAAGCTCATCGGGCAGACCTACGAATTCAAAGTCATCAAATTCAACAAGAAGCGCGGCAACATCGTTCTGTCACGCCGCGTGCTGCTCGAGAGGGAGCGCGATCAGCAGAAGACCAAGACGCTCGAGACCTTGGAAGAGGGCAAGGTCGTCCGCGGCGTCATCAAGAACATCACCGAGTACGGCGCCTTCGTCGACTTGGGCGGCATCGACGGACTTTTGCACATTACGGATATGAGCTGGGGCCGCGTCAATCATCCCTCGGAGCTCTTCCAAGTCGGCGACGAAGTCACGGTGCGTGTCCTCAAGTACAACCCGGAAACCGAACGCGTCTCGCTGGGGCTGAAGCAAACGCAGGAAGATCCGTGGAGCCACGCCGAGGAGGCGTTTCCGCCCGGCAAAAAGGTGCGAGGCAAGGTTCAATCGATCACCGATTACGGCGCGTTCGTCGAGCTCGAGCCGGGCGTCGAAGGGCTCATCCACGTGAGCGAGATGTCGTGGACCAAGAAGGTCAAGCATCCGAGCAAAGTCCTCGAAATAGGACGGGAGCTCGAGTGCCAGGTTCTCGAAGTCGACGCCAAGAGCAAGCGAATCAGCCTCGGGTTGAAGCAGCTCGAGCCCGACCCCTGGACGATCTTCACGGAAAAGTACAAGCCGGGCGACAGGATTTCGGGCAAGGTGCGCAGCATCACCGACTACGGCGTGTTCATCGGGGTCGAAGAAGGCGTCGACGGCATGGTCCACAAGAGCGACATCTCGTGGACCGCGAAGGTCAACAACCCGAGCGACCTTTACAAGAAGGGCGACGACGTCGAAGCCATCATCCTCAGCATCAACCACGACGAGAAGAAGGTAAGCCTCGGAGTCAAGCAGCTCTGGGACGACCCCTGGCCCACGATCTTCAACGATTTGCCGCCCGGCAAAATCGTTTCGTGCAAAGTGCTCAGCGTCGTCGACTACGGCGTTTTCGTTCACGTGCGCGATGGCGTCGAGGGGCTCATTCCGCAGAACGACCTGGTCCTCGGCAAAGACGAGACCGGAAAAGACAAGACGCTTCGCGCCGGCGACGAGCTCGAGGCCGAAATAGCGAACATTGACACGCAAGAGCGGCGCATCACGCTGTCGATGAAGCACGGCGAGCCCGCCCCCGTATCGGCGTCGACGACGACGAGCGAGGCCAAGCCGGCAGTGGCGGCGCCTCGGACGAACACCAAGGCGCCTAAGAAGACCGCCGCCGCGGAGGCCCTCGGAGGCACCATCGGAGAGCTCATCAAGCAGAAGCTCGGCAGCAAGCTCGCCACGATTGGCACCGAGAAGAAGGACGACGAGAAGAAGGACGAATGACTCGGGGCGTCCGAGCGCGCGGACGAGCGCGCCCGACGTCTCCATCCAAACCGGGCGGCCGGCCGCATGCACGGGTCCCGGACCGCCCGAACCGACGGGAGTGAGCGGCGAGACCATGTCCGAACGGCTTTGGGCTCCTTGGCGGATGGAGTACATCCTGCGCGACAAGGACAGTGGGCAGGCCTGCATATTCTGCAATCTCGCCGCGATTGCGCCGTCCGCGTTTCGAGACAAGCTCGTCCTGGTCGTCCAATCTCACGCATTCGTTTGTCTGAACCGGTACCCGTTCGCCGGTTCTCACGTGCTGGTCGTCCCGCGCGCCCACACGTCGAACCTCGACGAGCTCTCCAGCGACGCCTACGTGGCTCTGTTGGCCCTCGTGCGCGAGTCGGTCGCCCGGGTCCGTCGGGCAACCGAGGCGGAAGGAATCAACGTTGGGCTGAACCTCGGCAAGGCGGCGGGCGCTGGGATCGCCGAGCATCTGCACTGGCACGTCGTGCCCCGATGGGCGGGGGATTCGAACTTCATGCCCGTCGTCGCCGACGTGCGGATCATGCCGGAATACCTCGACCACTCGTGGCAGCGGCTCGAGCCGTGGTTCGCGGATCTGCCAGGAGAGCACCCGGCCGATCCGACACCGTCCGAGTCCACGCTGCGATCGGTTCCGGTACGCCCGAACGATCGGAGATAGCGCGCCGCAACGGTTTCAGTGAAAGTCCCGGCTCATGGCGGGCATGTCGTGAAGGCCCAGCTTCGTCAAACGATCGGGAACGACGTAGACGACGTCGCCTTGTTTTTCGATTTTACCTTCCACGGCGAGCAAAGCGCTCGTCGTCACGACGTGTCTAAAACGATCGAACGTCTTGGCCCAGAGGATCAGATTGACGAAACCCGTCTCATCCTCGAGCGTGATGAACACGACGCCGCTCGCCGTCGCCGGCCGCTGCCGGCAAATGACCAGGCCCGCGGTGCTCACGCGGGCCCCGTTCGCTAGAGCCGGCAGATCACGCGCCGTCTTGAATCGCGTCGGCAAAGACAAACGGACGACGTTCATCGCATGGTCACCGACGGCTACCCCCGTCGCTTCGTAATCGAGCACAAGCTGCTCGGCGCGAGACATCGGCGGAAGGTCGGGCATCGGGTCGTCCAGATCGATGCCCGCCAACAGGCCTCGCTCACGCGGAGATCTCACATCCCACATGGCCTCGCGCCGCAACAGACCGAAGTTCTCGAGCGCCCCGGCCCTCGCAAGCGCCTCAACATCGCGCTTGCCCAACTCGGCGCGCACGATCAAGTCCTCGACGCTCGCATAAGGACGACCGCGCCGGGCTTGCTCGATTCGCCGGCCTACCTCGTGGCCGAGCCCTTTCACGAGTCTCAACCCCAAGCGCAACGCCGGGGGATCGGCGTCCGTCGCCGGATCGCCCCCTTCGAGCGTACAGTCCCAAGCGCTCGCATCGACGCGAACGGGCACGACTTCGATGCCGTGTCGCTCCGCGTCGCTGACGATCGATGCCGACGAATAGAAGCCCATCGGCTGGCTATTGATGAGAGCCGCGGCGAATGCCGCCGGATGGTGCACTTTGAGCCACGCGCTCACGTACACGAGAAGCGCGAAGCTTGCCGCATGACTTTCCGGGAATCCGTATTCGCCAAAACCTTCGATCGACCGGTAGAGGCGCTCGCCGAAATCGCGTGAGATCCCGTTGTTCTCGAAGCCTGCGAGAAGTCGGCTCCGATGGCGCTCAAGCCGACCGTTGCGGCGCCACGCCGCCATGTCGCGCCGGAGCTGGTCCGCCTCGCCTCCGGTGTAACCGGCTCCCACGATCGCGAGTTGCATCACCTGCTCTTGAAATAGCGGCACGCCCAGCGTTCGATCGAGCACGGACGCGAGCTTCGGGTGCGGCAGGTCCACCGCCTCCTCTCCGGTACGACGTCGCAGATACGGATGGACCATCCCGCCTTGAATCGGACCCGGACGGACGATGGCGACCTCGACGACCAGATCGTAGAAGCATCGCGGCTGCAACCGCGGGAGCATCGCCATCTGTGCGCGGCTTTCAATCTGAAACACGCCGACCGTGTCGGCCTTGCAGAGTGCGTCATACACGCGGGGGTCCTCCGCCGGAACGCGCGCAAGCCGGTCGATCGCCGTCGGCGCCGCCAAGCGTCGGTCGGTCTGCGCCATAGCCAGCGCTTTACGGATCGCGGTCAGCATTCCGAGGCCGAGCACGTCGACCTTGAAAAAGCCGAGCGTGTCGAGATCGTCCTTGTCCCATGGGATGATCGTCCGGCCGGGCATCGTCGCCGGCTCGATCGGGGCCACACTCATCAGCGGTTCGGCGCTCAGCACGAACCCTCCCACGTGGATCGACAGGTGCCGCGGGAAACCTTGAATGGCGCGAGCGAAACCGAGCACCTGGCGAATCCGCCAGTCTCGAGGGTCGAAGCCAGCCGCGACGATGCGGTCCTCTGGGATTTCGTCGAGCTTGTCCCACCATGCAACGAGAGCGCTCAACCGTTCGACCTGCTCGAGCGACAAGCCGAACACTTTGCCCACGTCACGAAGCGCGCTCTTGCCGCGATAGGAGATGACCTCGCTCACCATAGCGGCGCGATCGCGCGAGTAGGTATCGTAAATGGCCTGAATGACCTCCTCCCGACGCTCATGCTCGAAGTCGACGTCGATGTCGGGCGGCTCGTGACGGTCGCTCGATAGAAACCGCTCGAACAGCAAGTGGCTGCGCACCGGATCGACCGCGGTGACGCCGAGGCAGTAGCACACGGCGCTGTTGGCGGCGCTGCCGCGTCCCTGGCAGAGAATGTCGCGCAGCCGGGCCATTTGGACGATGCTTCGGACACTCAGAAAGTACTTCGCGACCCGCAACTCGGCGATGAGCGCGAGCTCCTTGTCGAGCTGCGATCGAACGTCGTCTGGAACACCCTCGGGATAACGGCTCTTCGCCCCCTCGTACGTCAATCGCCGGAGTGCATCATCGACCGTCTCGCCCGGCGTCATCGTGTCCGCGTCGACTTCATAGGGAAATTGATAATGAATCTCGCGGAGCGAAAATCGGCACGCGGCCGCGACGTCGCCCGCGCGATCCAGCCACGCCGGTCGATCGGAGAAGAGCCGTTGCATGTCGGCCTGCGATTTCAGGTGCGCCTCGCCGTTGGGCAAGAGAGCGCGCCCCGCTTCGTCGAGCGACACGACCTCGCGAATGCAATGCAGCACGTCGAACAACGGCTTGTCCGCCGGATCCGAGAACAATACCCGGTTGGTCGCACACACCGGCACGCGAAGATCGCAGGCGATCGCTTCGGCACGTCGGACCCGCGTGCGGTCCTCGCCATCGAGGTGACGCCAGGCCGCGATGGACAAGCGATCGCCGAACGCCTCCTTCAAGCGTCCGATGCCCGTCGCGTCTGCCGGCGGTACCAGGCACCAGAGTCCGAACGCCCGTGCGCACACGCGATCGATCGGAACTCCGGCGAATTGATTGCGGGCCACGCTTTCATCTGGCTTGCGGGGCGTACCCTTCGGATGTCGGAAGTGGCTCTCGGTGAGCAGTCGGCACATGTTGGCGTACCCTTCGAGGGTGGCGACGTGCAGCCAAAGCGATTGCAGCGGGCTGTCGTCGATAGCCAGCTCGCAGCCGACCACCAGACGCACCCCCGCTTGCTCCGCAGCTTCGAGCGCCCGCACCATCCCGTAGAGTCCGTCGCAATCCGCGATGCCAATCGTGTCGTATTCGAGTTCGACCGCACGTCGCACGAGCGCCTTCGGCGCCGAGCCGCCTCGAAGCATCGAGAAGTGCGTCCGCGCGGCAATTTCGACGAACACGGCGGGATCCCGGGTGGGACGAGCTAGCGTCCAGCCCTCTCGCGCACGATCGCGAGCAGGGTATCGATGTCGAACGGCTTGCCGAGTCGACGGTTCGGAACGCTCGCCAGAAAGTCTCGCGCTCGCGCCGTGAACACACCACCGGTCACGAACACCATGCGTTCGGCTTGTGTCGGGTCGATGACCATGAGCTTCTCGTGAAGCGCCTGGCCGTCCATTTCCGGAAGCATCAGATCGCAAAATAGGACATCGAACCGATCGCCGGCCTCGATGCACGCCAGCGCGTCGCGGGCACGGGTCATCGCCACGACCTCGCTATCTTTGCTCAGCAGCCGTTCGAGCGCAAAACAGACGCTTGGCTCATCATCGACGATCAACGAGCGCACTCGACGAACGCCGCCCGAAACCGCCGGCGTCGAGTCCTCGCGCGCTTCCGCCCTGCCGATGGCGGCGGCAGCGGTCGACTCCTGCACGACGGGCAGATCCACGCGAAACGTCGTTCCCAGCCCAACCTCGCTCTCGAAGCCGAGCGTTCCGCCGAGCGAAGTCACGATGCCATGGCAGATCGCAAGCCCCAGTCCCGTGCCGATGCCGACCGGTTTGGTCGTGAAGAAAGGCTCGAAAATGCGCCCCCGTACCTGGGTCGGAATGCCCACGCCGTTGTCGCTCACTTCGATGACGACCCGCTCGACTCCCGACGCTTTGACCACGACTCGAATGTCGTTGGACGATGCGCGTTCTTCGGGCAACGATTGAACGGCGTTCATGAGCAGGTTCAGGAACACCTGTCCGAGCCGCGCCTCGTTCGCGAACACGTTCGGGACTTGCTCATAGTTTTTGACGAGTCGTGCCCGATGCCGGATCTCGTTATGGACCATAGCCAGTGTTGCGTCGAGCACGCGGATGACGTCGAGAGACTGGCGTGTGTCGTTGTCGGGCCGCGAGAATGTCTTCAAGCCACGAACGATGTCGCGGATGCGTTCGGCCCCGCTTCGCGCGTGGTCGAGCGATAGCCGCAATTCGCGCGTACGATCGTCGGCGCGATCCGTCAATATATCCGCGAGTTCGTCGCTGACGTATTGAATATTCAAAAGCACGTAAGCGAGCGGATTGTTGATTTCATGCGCAACGCCCGCGGCCAATGTGCCGAGCGACGTGAGCCGATCGGTCATCGCCAAACCCGCTTGAAGATCGCGATGTTCGCTGGCGACCAGAAGTTGGTCGATCGTGTCGATCAGCGTATCGTAATCGACCGGCTTTTTGAGGTAAGCCTCGGCATCGATCGCAGCCGCCTTGGCGGTCGCGTCCGCGCTGAGGGCAAGGACGGGAATGCTCGCGAACTGCGGATCGCCCTTCTGGACAACACGGAACTGCCAACCATCCATGACCGGCATCATCAGATCGAGCAGGATCAAATCGGGTTTCGGCGACATGCGCAGCCAGTCGAGCGCCTCTCGACCGTTCGAGCACCCTGCAACGCGAAAGCCTTCCATGGATAGTAGGCTGTCGAGCGCATCACGGATATCCGGATCGTCTTCGACGATGAGCAGCGAACGAGAGGCGGCACGCTGTTCGAATCCCGGCGATCGCATCGGGAGCGATCATCGTGCGGCGACCGGAGCGTGTCGACGTGCATTTCGATCGAGAGGCAATTTGCCTCAATCGAACCATCCTCGAAGCGTGGCGTTCTCATCGATTCGTTGGCCCGATGGACGCGGCTCACCCCGTTTTCCTGGCGCAACCTGTCCCGACGACGACGCGATCTCGACCCATGCAAGAGCGCTTCCGTAACGTCCCGACGGGTCCACTTTCAGCCACCCAGCGGCGAGATCGCGCCGACCCGCATCGCGACGCCACCATTGAACCGCGTCGATGCGCGCGAGAAGATCCAAATCGGCAAGCCCCTTGAAAGGCACTAAAACCGGGTCAACGAGGCGCGATGGTTCGATGGCCGTGGTCACCAACGCGTGCCGACCCGCATGCCCCAAGCCTCGCGGAACACCGAACGGCACGAGCCGCGTCCGCTCGTCGGGCACCCACGTGTCGTTCAACTCGAGCGTGCCGACGTTGGCCGCGCCGAGGTCGGCCGCCAGTTCGGCGACAAGCCGTGGAAGCGCTCGATCGGCCTTCGGTTCGGGCGTGAGCAGATCGATCGTACGCGGGGCCGAGACCGCGAGATCCGGCGCTCGAAGGGTCACCGCGACGACGGGAGCGGCCAACACTTCGCGTTCCAGACGGATCCGGGCGACGGCCAGCAAATCCGAAGCACACGCGACTGGCGCTGGAAGAACGATATCGAGAATCGATTGGCACCCGGCGTCACCGCACCGCGAAGGTTCGAGCGTGAGGACGATCTCGATCCGCGACGCCGCCATGGCCCGTCCCTCGAGGCGCACGGCCAGCCGATCGCAAAGCGTCTTCGTCACGAAGGTGATGGACTCGACGGACGACGCAGCCCAATCGAGATCGATGCGCTCTTCGGGCACTGGGGGAGGACGCCACGCTTCGAGCGGCGATCGGTCTTCTCCGGCCAGCATGGGCATCAGGTCGTACGCCCGGCCGCCGAGCCTCGTACCCAGCGCGCGACGCGGAAGTTTTTGCAAATCACCGCACGTGCGCAAACCGAGATTCGTGAGCCAAGCCACGACGTCGTCGTCGAGCCGGAGCGCCGCGAGCGGCAGGACGCTCACGGCAGAAGCCCCCTGCCCTTCGGGTACGATGATCGGGGTCGGTTCTCGTCCATCCGTCCGATCGTTCGGGACGGCGGCTTGCTGCCCGGGCCGGCCAACCTTTCGAACGGGCGCGAAGCGCGCGACAGCCGCTGCGATACGAGGCCCTTCGGCGATCGCGATACGACACGCGTGACCCAGATCGCGAACGCGATCTTCGAGGGCTTGCGCGAGACCGTGCTCGCCTCCGCGTAAATGGGCGCATCCGCTCACCTCGACCCACACGACGTCTTGCGCGATATCGAATGCGACCGCAGGTCCAAACGAGAGCGCCACTTCGGCCACGCGCATCAGCGCCGATCGCACGGCCTCTTCCGCAACAACACGAACCCGCAGGTCCGAGCATTTGGCCCGGGCTGCCGCCACCGTTTGCCCCGGCCGTACGCCCAGCGCACGCGCCTCTTCGGACACGACGTCGAGTCGTGTCCCCCCGAGCACGTCGCGGTCGGTTTTCACGGTACCGCCGGAGCGTGCGACGACGACGGCGACGGGAGACGATCGGATCGATCTCGAGACGACGGGCAAGTGTCCTCCTGGCGCACGTCCGCCTTGGGAATCGTCTCGTGCGATCTCGACGCGAATCTCGGGAAGCGCCACGCAGGCGATGCGGCGCATGGTCAACCCGCCATCATCCGTGTGAGAGGATAAAATGGGACCGTCTTGGCCATCCCGACGCGCCCGCGCCGGTCTTTCGCGATACGCACCGCGAGATCGGTCCGACTCGGTCGCGAGAGTTCGAGTCGCAACGCGACCGGCCAAACGACCGCGCGCGAACGGGTCGAATCCGTCAACAGGAAGACCGAGACACCGCTCGGCTCGGCCGCAAGCGCCAACTTTCGAACGAGAACCTCGGGAGATCCGGCGTGGGTGCCCGTGAGTCGCCGCCCCCCCCGCGCCATGGACGCGGACGAAACCGGCGAAGCCCCCATCACCGCATCGAAATCGATCACGACGACTTCGAAAGCACCCGATAAAACGACCTTCACCGCAACGCGACCCAAGTCTGCTCGCGGCGGATGCACGACCAACATTCGTGCGAGATCGACACCAGAAGCGACCACCCCCGGCGCGTGCAACGTCGCCTCCGGATCAATCCAAGCCGACCAGGCGGTGAGCGCCCTCGCTTGGCTAGCACGCACGGCCGCGAGCGCGACGCTCGTGGCTCCTCCCAACGCGCGGGGGGCCGTGAGCTCCACCACCCCACGCGGCAGCCCTCCGTCGGGCAGAACGTCGTTCAGACCCGGCCAAGCCAGCGAAAGGAGAGGTCGGTCCGCTTCTTCGGAGGCCGTGCACAGCCTGCGACGACCCAGGCGGGCAAGTAGCTTCTCGACGTCTTCGTGGGCTGCAATCGAGGCACCCATAGTACTGAACAAGATAGCAGGTCCGATAGAGACCGCAAAGGGATGCTATGTTACTTGCCGGGACTTGCCGGGACTTGCCGGACTTGCCGGCAGGCCGGCTCCACGGAGCTCTGATCCCCCGATCGGACTTGCTCGGCCATCCTCCCACGCAGCGCAGCCATTTTCCGCCATGGCGACATCCACGCCCTCCGACTCTCAGATCCATTCGCTTCGCGAGCTCCTACGCGCGATGGGATCCGTGCTCGTCTGCTATTCGGGCGGAGTCGACAGCGCGTTCGTGCTGGCCGTCGCACACGACGTCCTCGGCCGATCCGGCGCGGTCGGGATGACGGCCGTGTCGGCGAGTCTCGCCCCCTTCGAGAGGGAAGCCGCCATCGCCGTGGCCAAGCAGATCGGCGCCCGTCACGAGCTCGTCGAGTCTCATGAAATGGATCGTCCGGCGTACGTCGCCAACGGCCCGGACCGCTGCTTTCATTGCAAGTCCGAACTGTACGAAATCGCCGCCATCAAAGCCCGATCCTGGGGCCTCGACCACGTGATCAACGGGACGAACGTCGACGACTTAGGCGACTACCGGCCCGGCCTCGACGCCGCAAAAACCGCCTCCGTGCGAAGCGTCCTCGTCGAGTGCGGTTTCCGCAAAGACGACGTGCGACGCGGCTCGCGTCTCTTGGGTCTGGCGATCTGGGACAAGCCCGCGAGCGCCTGCCTCTCGAGCCGCATCCCGTACGGCACGCACGTCACTCGCGAACGCCTCGCGCAAATCGGCGGCTTCGAAGCCGAGTTGCACACGCTCGGCCTGCGGCAAGTGCGTGTGCGCTGGCATCGCCTGGGCGAGGGCGCGTCGTCCTCCGAACTCGCGCTCGGCCGCGTCGAGGTGGCCCGCGACGAGATCGCCGTCGCGTTCGATCGGCGCGACGCGATCGTCGAAGCGGGCAAGCGATTCGGCTTCACTTACGTGACTTTGGACCTACAAGGGTACCGCGTAGGCAGCCACAACGACGTTCTCGTCGGCAGGACCTTACGGGTCGTGTGAAGCGAGGCGGAACCTAGGCCGCAACGTGCCCGGCGGCACGCCGGCCCTCGCCGGGTCAACCCGGATGCTGCAGCCGCCACGTCGCTGCGACACCTTGCACGACCGGAATGCGCAGCCCCGGATTCGGGTGCGTACGCAAGAAGCCGAGCCACGGATTTGCACCGGACGCCCGTTCGAGCCGCGCAAAGAAGTCGAGCAGCCACAGGCCCCCCTCTTCGGTCCATCGATAGGATCGCGACGAGCGCGCAAGACCGGTGTCGAGCGTGTTCACGCAGCCGCTCGTATCCGCAGCCATCTCGTTGGGCTGATTCAATCCGGGAAGCACGGACGTCGCCAACTGGCCGATTCGCGCGATCGCCGGGCCTGGACCCCCGGATGGCCCGCTCGCACAGCCGGTGTGACCCAAGTAGTGGTGCGACAGCTCGTGACCGAAGGTAAACGCGACGATCTCGTCGAATATCTCGTGGGCGCGCGAGATGCGCCGCGGGTCGAGCCAAACCTGGACTGGGATCACTCCCATCGGAAGCATGGCGCTGCCGCCCTCCTTCGAAACAAGTCGCGGCGCGACGACGGAAACGTAGGCCGCGTACGTCTGCGTCCCGTATATCTCGTCGGTAGCCTTGGTTTGCGAGATGCCATCGATCGCTTCGAGCAAACCTTCGGTCCCCGCGATGAACGGAGCACCGCTGTCGTCGCATCCCGCGAACGCATTCACCTCGTTCGGATTCGGATCGACGACGAGCGGAACGGTCACCACCCGGGCAGCGTTTGCCGGGCTCAGGGAGCGGACGATCTCTTGGATGACGGCACGCGATTCGGCTTGCCAAGCCGCTGGACCGAGAAGCGGTCCGAGCAGCGGCCTGGTTGAAGTCCCCGGCAGCGGTTGCGCCACGGAGGGGCCCGACAGGATGGGGGGAAAGGGAAACGAAATCGGCGGCGGTGAAGAGCTCGGGCTCGGCGAAAAGAACGTCGGGGCAGGGTACGGCGGCGCCGAAGAGGAAGCCGCAGCTGGCCCGGGGATCTGCGGCACCGCCGCCGGTGAAGCCCCCACCGCAGGCGACGTGTAACCCTGCGCGGGCGGGATGGACCGAAGCGGCGGATGGGGCACCGATTCGCACGCGACGCCGCACGCCGCGCCGAACGCGATGGACACCCAAGCGACGCGATCCTTCGACGCGCCGGCCGCGAGAATCCTTCGGACCGCAACGGTCCACGGTGCGATCGGACACCTCACGTGGACCCTTCGGCTTTGGCGACGCTCCCCCCGACGGCACGCAAGGCTTGAGCGAAAGACCGTGCGTCGTGAAAGCGATCCTCGGGGCGCACGGCAAGCGCCCGGTCGATGATGGCCCGCCAGGTCGGTGGCACGAGCGTCGCCGCCTCTTGGGTTCCCGAGTCGCGACGCGAAAACGAGGTCGCGCGCATGACCGTGCCGCTCGGTGTCAGCGGCGGCGGAGGCTCGCCGACCAGACACTCGTAGAGAACCGCACCGAGCGCGAACAGATCGCTGCGTGCATCGACGTTCGCGTCGCCCGCTTCTTGCTCGGGCGACATGTAGCCGGGCGTGCCCAATGGACCGCCCGTGTTCGTGATGCGCGTCTCTTCCCACTCGACACGAGCGATGCCAAAGTCGATGACCTTAGCCCGCTCGGCGCCCGACGCATCGTCACGATCGATGCTGAGGTAAATGTTGGACGGCTTGAGGTCGCGATGCACGACCCCCGCCGCATGCACGGCGGCGAGCGCCTCGCAGACCTGCATGGCGATCGGCCACAGTTCGGCCGCCGTAAGCCGTCCCTTCGTGTGAAGGCGGGCTGCGAGAGACTCGCCGCTCAGCAGTTCCATCACGAGGTAAGCGGTGCCGTCCGCGAGGCGACCGTGATCGATCACTTCGACCACGTTCGGATGCCACGCCAGGCCCAAGGCCTCGGCTTCGCGCCGCAGCCGATCGCTCGCTACGGCTTCGTGTGCCGCGGCCGCACGCAACAACTTGATGGCAACGGGCAAACCGTCGGAGTTTCTTACGGCCTCGTAAATGACACCGGTCGCGCCCGAACCCATTCGGCGGACGACCCGGTATTGACCCGCGACCACCGTGCCTTCGAGTTGCCCGCCCGCCTCTCGCTCGTGCGACTCTTTGAGCGACAAGCTGCGCTCGAGCGCAAGCACCCGGATCTGCTGCGCCTCGCTCTCGGCCTGACGCAGTTGCTCGCGGGCCCGGATGAAGCCGCCGAGCAGGCCAGTTGCCGCGCCAACCCCAGCGACGGCCACGTCGAGATCGAAGGTGGCCAAGCGAATCGCCAAGGGAAGCGAGCAGAGCGCCAGACCCGCCGCCGCGCCGATGGCCGCGCTCCAGCGCGCGTCGGGAACCGACCAGCACACCTCGAAATCCTGCGTGAGTCCGCTCGCACGATCGACCGCATCGGGAATCGACGCTGCATTCGCCCCGCGGAAGCCGAAAAGCGCCGGCACCGCCGCAAGCTCGGCGAGACGCGCGACGCGCAGCAAGCCGTCGTGCTCGAGCGACGGGTCGTGCGCAATGGTCACACGACCCCGCCACGACCCGCGGCCGACGCGGGTCGTCTCCCAGCGCGTCGTACAGCCCTGCTGGCTGTCTCCGGAGTCGAGGCGGGCGAACGCTTCGGCCGGCTCCGAGGTGCCCCGGAGAAGGCGCACCCAGAACCCAAGGTTGTCCGGCGCCACGAGCTGCGCCGTAATGCGCGGAATGGATTCCCGCGAGGAGAAATCGGCGAATACGACGAGCGCCCGATGCAGGGATGTGAGCGGCACCTGCCGCGTCTCGTCGTCCATGTCGTCTCGCACCATGCGAATGTTTCGCAACCATGCGTCCGCGACAGCCGCGCCCTTCTCGGCTGAGAGGACTCGGAGCAGCGCCTTGAGCAAGGCGGTGCTGGTTTGGCCGGCGGGAAAGCTGCGCTGATTCATGAACGATAGAGACACATTCACTCCTGGCGGCCGGTCGGGGATGGACGCGGTGCGGCAGCCACGTGAGCGTGTGTCCCGGGACTCATCGGAGCCATGCTATCGCACGGCAAGGCGATGCACCGCAGTCTCGTTGGCGGAACCGTGCAGCGGGTCGTCTTGGGTCGCGTCGGGGCGCGCGACCTCGTCTTGATGCGCATCCGTGTTCCCGGGGACACCGGCCACATCGTCATCGACGGGGTCCTCGGGGTCGCCATCGTCGATTCAGCAGAAAGGGACCGCCTCCGGGACGCACTCGGTGGGTCGCGTTCTCCCGTCCAGCCGCAGTGGCGTGCCCGGCTTGAGGGCGCAAAGGTGACCGGCATGGGCGACCGCCGGCTGGACTTCGTCCGCGACGGAGCGATCGGGCGGGTCCTAGCGGCCTCGGGAACGCTGCGGCTCGAGCGGACGGCGGCCGAGGTCGGCAAGCCGCAAGCCTCATCGTCACCCCCCTCATCGTTGCCCCCAGGTCCCCTATCGGGCTTGTCGCAGGGTCCCACGGACCGCCCCAGCTCGACCGACCGATCTGGAGCCATCGACGCGCCATCCGGCACGCCGATGACGGGAGGGGCGCGGTTGATCGACGAGCTCGACCGCCTGAGCACCCACCGTCGTCTGGATGCTCTGCGGCAGAGACTGTCGCGGGCGCGCGCTCGCGTCGAACGGCGCATCGCGGCGGTGCATGGCGACCTCGCGAAGCTGCAGGCCGCGGAAGCGGCGGCGCGGCACGCCCCCTTGTTCGTTGCCGAATCGGCTCGAGCGCCGCGGGGGGCCACGGTCCTCCGCGCCGTGGACTGGTCGTCGGGCGAACCTCGGACCCTCGAGATGCCGATCGATCCGACCCGGGGTGCGCGCCAGCATCTCGAAGCGCTGTTCGCCCGATCCAGACGATTGAAAGACGCGGCTCACATCCCCCGCGCGCGACTCGAGGAAGCCGAGCGCATCCGCGACGCCCTTGCCGCCATCGCCTTGCGGATCGGGCGTCCGGACGAGGATCCGGATTCGTTGGAGGCGGCGGCGCGCACCGCGGCACCGCGCGACTTCAGCCCCGGCCCTAGAGCGGCGATCGCCCAGATGCCACGGTTCGGCAGCGCCCCCCGGGGCAGCCCGACGGCGATGCCACCGGGCGGCCGCGCCGCCAAGGGCACGGGTCGACCTTGCTACCGCACGTTCCAAAGCGCGTCGGGTGCATCCATCTTCGTGGGAAGAGGCGCCGCCCACAACGACCGTCTGACGCTCCAGGTCGCGCGCCCTCACGATCTATGGCTGCACGCAAGGAGCCAAGCGGGAGCGCACGTGGTGGTTCCGCTCGACAAGGGCGCCTCATGCCCCGCGGACGTCCTGGTGGAAGCCGCCCATCTGGCGGCGCACTTCTCCGATGCTCGTGAGGAACGTGTCGTCGAGGTCCAATACGCGCCACGACGGCACGTTCGAAAGCCGCGCGGAAGCCTGCCGGGCGCAGTCGTCGTCGACCGGGAGAAGGTCCTCCTTTTGCGCAAAAACGACGAATTGCTTCGAAGCGTGCTCGAGCGAGAGGCTTAGCGTGCGACTCGCCGACGTCATCGACCGCTGGATCGGCAAGGTCGAAATCGTCCTGGCCGGTGCCGACGACGACCTTCGAGACGGCGAACAAGCCCTCACCGCGGGCGACGCCATGGGTGCCCGCGCCGCGGCCCACCGGGTGCTGCACCGCGCACCCGACTCGCCGCTCGGCCTTGCCCTCCTCGCCGACGCCTGCGAGGCGGCCGGGCATCTCGACGCCGAGCTGGCCCTCACGCTCGAGCAACTCGCACGGCGGGCGCCCTCGCGCGCGGAAGTCTGGGTGCGCCTTGCGCGGGCCCGCCAGACGACGCTCATGGCCCCCGACGATGTGCGCGATGCCTTCGCCCGGGCTCTGGCGGTTGCCGAGTCCGGCAGCGAGTCACGGCGGGGAGCGCTCATCGGACTCGCCGATCTCGACCTTTCGCAAGGCGAAGCGGCGCGGGCCGACCTGTGGCTCGAGCGCACCGCAGATGATACGTCGGCCGACGTCGTCGTACGCCGCGCCGAGGTGCGGCTGCTGCGGGGCGATGCGAAGGGCGCCCTCGATCGGCTTGACTCGGTGCACACTTCCGCCGCCGACGGACGCGCAGCGCTCGCGCGAGGACGCGCGCAGGCGGCCGGCGACGATCCGCGCGCGTTTGCGCCGCTTCTGCGGGCCATGGTCCTCGACGAGCCTGGGTCGAGCGAGGCGCTGTCGTCCGCCCTGTCGCGAATTCCGAGCGACATTCAAACTCGCACGCACATCCGATCCGTCGTCGACGCCAAAGGCGAGCAGGACGCGGCCCGGTGGCGGGCCGCATTTGCTCGAGCCGAGGGCGCTCGGGACGCGGCACGCCGAGCCCTGCGCGACGCGGTCGCCGCGGGCGACGCGGCGGCCGCCCAACCTCTTCTGGAGGCGGCGATCGAAGACCGGGACTCGAGCGCGATCGACACCGCCCTCGCCGCACTGACCGCCCAGGCCGGCGATCCGCTGATCGCGGAAGCCGCCGTCGTCGCGACCGCCGTGCGGCTCGAAGGCGCCCGCGCGCTCGATGCCGTCGCGGCCGTCACGCACGCTCGTCTGGCGGCGTGGGCGGTCCACATCGCGAGTAAGGTCGCCCAAAGCTGGATCCCTCGCTCCGGCGCGCCGGCGGCGTGGGCATCGCTGCTCGCAAGGCTCGATGCCCACGCGCACGCGATCGGAGATTTGGATGCTGCCGCACGGACCGCGGAGCTCGCGGCCGAGCGATCGCGGCCGGTCCGTCTCGCGGTCGTCGGCGAGTTCAACGCGGGCAAGAGTACGTTCATCAACGCACTGATCGGCGCCGATGTCGCACCGACCGGCGTCTTGCCCACCACCGCCACGCTGCACCACGTGCGCTGGGCCCCCGATCCGTTCGCGAAGATCCTCTTCCGTCCGGGAGTTCGCCCCCCCGAGCGAATCGTGGCGCTCGGCGACCTGCGCGCGACTCTCGGTGCCATCGATCCCGCGTCGCTCGCCCGCGTCGAGATTCGCCTGCCGCTGACCGCGCTCGTTCGCGTGGAGGTTCTCGACACACCGGGGTTCAATGCGCCGGAAGGCCGCCACGTCGACGTCGCGCGAGCCGCCTTCGAAGAGGCCGACATTCTCTTCTGGCTGCTCGATGCGACACAAGCTCTCAAGGAGAGCGAGCGCGCCGTGCTCGAGGAAGCCAATCGTGCGCACTTGCCCGTGCAGATGCTCGTCAACAAGGCCGACCGCCTGGCCCCCGACGCACTCGCGCACGTCATGCGGACTGTCACCGAGGCTCTCGCGCAAGCGCATCTGCCGTCCTGGCAACCGCCCGTCGCTCTGTCGGCCAAACGCGCGCTCGCTTGCAAAATCGGCGGGGCCGGGTCGCTCGACGACTCCGGCTGGCCCGCCGTCGAGAAGCTCTTGGAAAACGAGGTCGTGGCGCGAAGCGAGGAGCTCAAGGAGCGGGCGCTCAGGCGGCGGGCCTCGACCATCGTGGCGATGCTCTTGTCGAAGTGGTCCGAACGCGCGGCCGAGGAAACGGCGCTCGCCTACGCCTCGGCGGCGGCGGCGCAGCGCGCGGCGCACGCCGCCGCTCGGCTCGACGCTCAGGCCGACGATCTCGCGAAACGGCTGGCCGAATCGCTGGCGCCTTGCGCAAAAGCGTGGGCCAAGGACGTCGACCTCGTCACCGTCGGGCGCGACCGGGAGTCGGTGCTGCGCGACCCAATCCTCATGCGTTACCGCGTCGACCGAGCGCTCGCCGCCATCGCGGAGCCCCTGGCTCGCGCGCTGGCGTCGCTCGAACCCGAAGCCGCCCTTGCGCCCGCTCCGATCGCGCCCGCCGCGCGCGCCATCGTGCGCGCGGCCGTAGGGGCCGCAGCGTTCGACGTCGATGGCTTCGTCCTGGCCATCGCGCGCGCGAGCGTCGCCACCCTGTCCGAGCAGCTGATCGCAGCGGCCTCGGCCCCGGCGTCCCACGGATCGGCCGCCGGTGTCGTGCGCGAAATGCAAGCGTTCGCCGACGCCCTGGCCTGAGCCTACACTGCAGGCACACCCCAGTGCGCGACCTGCGTTTTTTTCCCTTCGCGATCGTCGCGGTCGTCACGCCGGCGCCGAACGCCCATGCTGAGATTTTAGGCGTCGGCGGCAGCGAGCAGATCTCGCTGCAGGCCGAGCGACTGGACATCGACATCATCGCGGGCGAAGCCACGCTCACCGGCAAGGTCACGCTGTCCAGGGGCGATCTGATCGTCAACTGCCCCCGCGTCGACCTCCGGTTCGATCACGCTCCGCACGTGACTTGGGCCCGTGGATCCGGGGGAGTTACGGCGGACCTTCGCGGGGTGCACGCCGAGGCGCCATCGGTCGAGTTCGATCTGGGCCGGCAAGTGCTCGACCTCAGCGGCGGCGTGAAACTGACCCGCGGACAAGGATGGCTGGCGGCTGACAGCGCCCGCATCGACATCGCGACCGCCAAGGTGTCTCTCGTTCAGGTGAAAGGTTCGATTCCGGTCGCGAAGGGTCCTTGATCCATGGGTCGCACGCTTTGGGGGCGGGGGTGAGACCCGTGCTGCAGGCCCGCGGGCTTCGCGTCACCCGGGACAGCAAAGCGATCCTGCGCGGAGTCGATCTCGAAGCCAGCGCCGGCGAAATCCTAGGGGTACTCGGTCCCTCGGGAGCGGGGAAGTCGACGTTATTTCGTGCGTTGGTCGGCGAAAATCCCCCTGACGAGGGAACCGTGACCATCGCAGGCGAGGACATGACGTGCTGGCCCCTCTGGCGGCGAGCTCGAGCCGGGGTCGGGTACGTCCCCCAGGGGCCGAGCGTGTTATGGGAGCTTTCGGTCCGCGACAACCTTGACGCATACCGCAAAATCGCGGGCCAACCGCCCGAGGACGCCCAAGCGGCCGCTCGCCGGGTAGGGCTCGAACACCGACTTCGTGTTCGCGCCGGCGAGCTGTCGGCCGGCGAACGTCGCCGTCTGGAGCTCGCGCGTGCAGTGACCCGAACGCCGCGCGTGCTGGTGTGCGACGAACCTTTCGCCGGGGTGGATCCGGCGGGGGCCGAGCGCCTCGGCGACTTGCTGCGCACGCTCGCCGACGGGGGCGCCACGGTCGTGCTCGCCGATCACCACGTCGCCGAAGCACTGCGAATTTGCAACCACGCTGTGCTGCTCCTGGACGGCGCCGTTGCGCTGTCGGCACCCGCCGACCATTTCGCCGACGACCCGCTCGTACGAGGCCGTTACCTCGGTCCGGGGTACCCCTCTCACCTCTTGGCAAGATCCTAAAAATAACACCGCGAGAGGCCATTTTTAGCAAATTCAACCGATGGCACGAAAATAGCCGCAAAGCGGCTGCGAGGCCGGGGCGTCGGTGGTACTTACTTACCCGATAAGGGCTGCCGCAGTGCGGCGGAGACCCGAACCACGAAGTTTCCGGTCTTTTTTTCCCGGCCTTTTGGGAAAGCGATGGAGATCAAGCAGCAGCTCAAACTCAGCCAGCAACTCGTCATGACGCCGCAGCTGCAGCAGGCGATTCGCCTCCTGCAGCTCTCCCGGCTCGAGCTCATCGACGAGATCCGAAAGGAACTGGACGCGAACCCTGTCCTCGCCGACGAAGAGGTCGATCCACGCGCGCGCAACAAGGGTGAGGCCCCGAACGGCGAACCGGCGATGGATCCACCGGCACCGGACTCGCCCGCGCTCGCGGGCGAAAAGCTCGAAGTCGCCGACCTGGCCAAGAGAACCGAGGAAAAACGAGTTCAGGAGATTGACTGGGAGCAATTCCTCGAAAATCGCACGTTGCAGCAGCCGCTTCCCGCCAATCGCGGGGGATTCGAGGATCTGCCGCCGATCGAGCAAAATCTCACGAAGACTCAGTCTCTGGTCGACCACCTGCGGTGGCAGCTGCAGCTGAGCGACTTCAGCGAGGACGAGAAGAGGTTTGCCGAGCTCGTCATCGGCAACCTGGACGACAACGGTTTTCTCGATTTGCGCGGAACGGATCGCGAGGGCGGCGAGAAGACGCCGGATCTGACCATCGAGGATCTGGCGCGTGAAGTCCCGCTCGATCCCGAGGACGCCGAGTGTGTCCTGCGCGACATGCAGGAGTGGGAGCCCGTCGGGGTATGCGCGCGCTCTCTCCAGGAATGCCTGCGCGTTCAGGCCGAAGTATTCGGCTACGAGGATCTGGAGCTTCAGATCATCGACAAACACGTCGGCAATCTGGAAAAGCACAATTATCAGGCGATTGCGCGCGACCTGAAAATTACCGTCGAGGAGGTCTACGAGGCCGTCAAACAAATTCAGAAGCTCGAGAGCCGGCCGGCGCGAAATTTCACGGACACCGACGACAAGACGATCGCGATCACTCCCGACGTGTACGTCATCAAGGACGACGACAAGTTCGTCGTGACCGACAACGACCGCGGCGTGCAGCGCCTCTATATCAACGAAGCGCTCACCAAACAGCTTCTGCGCGATCCACAGGCCAAAGAGTTCATCGGCGAGAAGCTGCGTAATGCGCAATGGCTGATTCGAGCGATTGAGCAGCGCCGCAAGACAATTATCCGCGTCACCGAGTGTATCGTCGAAAAGCAACGCGAGTTCTTCGAGCGCGGCGTGGCGTATCTCAAGCCGATGATTCTGCGCGACGTCGCCGAAACCGTGGGAATGCACGAATCGACGATCAGCCGCGTGACAACGAACAAGTACGTTCACACTCCGCAGGGCCTTTTCGAGCTCAAATATTTCTTCAACTCGTCGATCCGTCGCGTTTCCGAGGACGACATCGCGAGCGAGAGCGTCAAGCAGGCCATCCGGAAGATCATCGACGAAGAGGACAAGGGCAATCCGATGTCCGACCAACAGATCGTGGAGCTTCTCGCCAAACGAGATGGCATTCAAATCGCTCGCCGAACCGTCGCTAAATACCGAGAAATGCTCGGTATTTTGTCTTCCAGCAAGCGCAAGAAGCTGTTCTAGCCGCTGGAAAAGCGGTTCCTTTGAGAGGAGCGAGCCCCGGGGACGAGCGAAGTCGCGGGGGCAGCGACTTCGGGGTTTGGGCGGAGCCCAAGGAAAAAGTCTAGTCCCCGGAGGACGCCGAAGGCGCCGGCGAAGCACAGAAGTTCCGCCAGGAACTTCTGTTCCGGGGGACTAGGGCACCGAGCCGGTTGGCGGACCGAGGATTTCAAGGCTTTTGGCCTCTCGCAAGGCGCCGGCGACGACGAATCGCCGGGACCTACGAAAGGGGACCGCCCGCGGCCCCGGCCGCCGGCCACCGCTCCCAACCGACCGCGAGCGCTGTCGGACCCTGTCCTGAAACGTCCCCGTGCGACTCAGGAAACGAATGACAAAACCATGGCATCGCGGTGCCCACGTCGTTACCGAAATGGTACCTTCTGATGAGACGGCGGGAAGAACGCGCGTCGCTTATCCGTAAGGAGCTTGGGAACGCGACCATCGGAAAGCATGGAGGCACGCCCTCATGAACATCGCCATCACGTTTCGTCACATGGAAGCGACGGAAGCGGTCAAGGTTTATGCGACCGAGAAAGTCGGGAAAATGCAGCGATTTTTGCGCGCTCCGCTGAAAGCTCAGGTGACCGTCAGTTGCCAGCACGACCGCCTTCATCGCGCGGAGGTGGACATTCATGCGGGTCCCGAGCGTTTTCACGCCCACGAAACGACCGAGGACATGTACGCGTCGATCGACAAGGTCGTCGACAAGATTGAGCGGCAGATCGTCTCGGCCAAAGGGTCGGTGAGCGCCAAGAAGAAGGGCGCGGACCGCGCTTGGCAGCATCTTCCGGCCGATCTGGCCATCGAGGACTAAGCCCCCGCGTGTCCTTGGGGCCGCCGCGGATGGGCTCCCCCGGACAGCCACCTGTCGCAATTGCCCCGGGCGAGGCCCGATCTCGATCTAGAGTCCCTCTCGAGCCTCCAAATGCGACTTACGGACCTTCTCGCGCCCAAGCGGGTGGACATTCGTCACAACGGCACAGGCCACCCCCTCGACAAGGCCGCGGTGCTCACCACGCTTGCCCAGATGCTCGCCATCGGGACGGGCATCGACGCCGCCCATGCCGAACGCGTTCTTCTCGAACGCGAGCAGCTGCAGTCGACCGGAATCGGAGAGGGCGTCGCCATTCCGCACGGGGCGTTGCCTCAGCTCGAGCATCAGTACGCGGCGCTGCTCATCGTCCCAGAAGGGGTCGACTTCGCGGCCATCGACGGACTGGCCGTCAACATTCTGTTTGCCGTCGTCGGACCCAAACGCGCGACCGGCGAGCACTTGAAGACGCTCGCGCGGGTCTCGCGCTTGCTTCGGAACAAGAGCTTTCGCGAGCGATTGGTCGCGGCTCCCGATCCGCGATCCGCGTTCGACTTGGTCGACGCCGGTGAGGGAGAACGCCCATGATGCGAACACGGCCGTTGGACGGAGGGGGGTGGCGCGGATGACGGACGACGGGACGCGAACGCGGGACGAAACCGTCCCCGCGCTGACCACGCGTCAACTCGCGGCGGACCCCCAGCTGCAGATCGACTTGACGCGGCTCGCGGGCGAGCAAGGGCTGGAACGACCCTTGCGGCACCCCCGCATTCAGAAGAACGGACTTGCCCTCGCCGGCCATTACGACGGCGTCGTGCCGACACGCGTTCAGCTGCTCGGTCAGACAGAGCTTTCGTACCTCGACGCACTGAGCCAGGACGCCCGAAGCATCGCCGCGCGCGGCTTCTTCTCCTTGGGGCTTTCGTGTGTCGTCGTGTCGAGCGGAGGCGAACCGCCTCGGACATTCATCTCCGCCGCAGAGGCCACCGGCACGCCGCTATTCGCATCGAGTGCCCGATCGAGTCGTACCATCAATGCCCTTCATGCGGTGCTCGACGACCGACTGGCACCCCAAGTCCAGCTGCACGGCGTGCTCGTGGACGTGTACGGCATCGGCGTTCTGCTTCTCGGCAAGAGCGGAATCGGCAAGAGCGAATGCGCGCTGGAGCTCGTCATCCGCGGCCATCAACTCGTTGCGGACGACGTGGTCCGATGCGACTGGCGACCGCCCGGGGTGGTGTTTGGTCAGCCGGCGGAGCTTCTGCGCCATCACATGGAAATCCGCGGCCTGGGAGTCCTCGATATCCGCGAACTTTTCGGCATCACTGCCATCTGCGACCGAAATCAGATCGATCTGGTCGTCCGGCTGTGCGAGTGGGACGAGGAGGTGGAGTTCGATCGGCTCGGCCTCGAGCAACACCATCACACGATATTGGGAACCCCCATCCGCGAGCTGCGCGTGCCCGTTCGGCCGGGACGCGACATGGGCAGCATCATCGAAATGGCGGCGCGCAACGAGTTGCTGCGCCGCGGCGGACGCCACACCGCGCAAGAGTTCCTCGAGCGGATCGAAGGTCACCTCGTGTCGCGCCCGGCGATCGAGCACGACGCGGAGTCGAGCCCTTCGCCGACGGAGAGCGACCAAGACAACCTCAAGGCGCGCTCGTCCTGGTCGCTGCTCGCGCCGAACGCGAGTGGGACGGAGAGCTCGGCGTGGATCCCGGCGACGAGGCTCGATAAGGAGGGGGGCGGATGATCGCCGCCCCCGCCGATCGAACCTCCTCGACCCGAGATGCCATACGGCCCACGGTCGTCGTGGTCAGTGGATTGTCGGGCGCTGGAAAATCGCAGGCTCTCAACGCCCTCGAAGACCTCGGCTTTTTCTGCGTCGACAACCTCCCGACGCTTCTTGCTCCGCAGGCCGTCGCCCTTTGCGAGCGCGGCGGCATCATGCTCGTCGCGCTGGGGATCGACGTCCGCGTGCGTGCGTTCCTCGGCGAGGTCGGCAGCGTATTGAAATTGCTCGAGGCCGGGGGACAGCGCGACATCCACGTCCTTTTCCTGGACGCGAGCGACGAGACGCTCCTGCGCCGATTCAGCGAGACGCGCCGCCCGCATCCGCTGTCGGCCGAAGGCGCCGGCGGCGCGGAAGGCGCACTCGCCGTTCTCGACGGCGTGCGGGTGGAGCGCGAACGACTCGCACCGCTTCGCGCCAGCGCGACGCGAATCATCGACACGACCAATACGAGCGTACACGACCTCCGACGCATTCTGGTCGCGCACTTTGGCCCCGCCTCGGGCCGCGAAGGGCGCATGGTCACTCGCATCGTGTCGTTCGGATTCAAGTACGGCACGCCGGTCGACGCCGATCTGGTCGTCGACGTGCGCTTCTTGGACAACCCCTACTTCGTTCCGGACCTCAAACCGTTGACCGGGCTCGACACGCTCGTCAGTCGGTACGTCCTCTCCAACCCGGAGACGCAAGAATTTCTTCGCCGCACCCGCGCGCTCCTCGAATACGTGATGCCGAGGTACGAGCGCGAGGGCAAGAGCTACCTGACCATTGCGGTCGGCTGCACGGGGGGCCGCCATCGGTCGGTCGCGATCGCCGAGGCGCTCGGCCCCGAGCTCGCGGGCGCCCTCGGCGTGACGGTGGCGGTGGTCCATCGCGATCTGCATCGCGGTTACTTTTCGAGCACTCCCGTTCCGGCGTTGAACCCGGGGACGGCCGAGCAGGCATCGCAGGACGAGCAATCGAGCCTGCTCGAGCTAAAAGGTGCGGTCTCGGCGCGACCCCCGCAACCGGCCGGACGCGAGACGGGGACCGCGAGCGAGCCGGCGCGAGCGAAAGCGTCGGGAGGGCGCCCGTGAGCGAAGCGAGCGGTCGGTTCACCATCGTCAATCAGCTCGGGCTGCACGCCCGCGCGGCGACGAAGCTCGTGCAACTCGCGTCCAAGTTCCCGTGCGACGTAGAAATCATTCGCGAGGATCAAGTCGCGAACGGCAAGAGCGTCATGGGCGTTCTGTTGCTCTGCGGATCCATTGGCACGATCGTCGACGTGCAAGCGCGCGGGGATTTGGCGCAAGAGTGCGTCAAGGCGATCGGCGAGCTCATCGCCAGTCGCTTCGGTGAGCCTCGATGAGCGGCCGGCCTCCGTCACCGCTGCCGCCGCCCGGCACGCGCCCCCCGCCGAGCGGCGACCCGGCGGGACTGCTGCGCACCGTCCTCAAGGGGATTGGCGGAAGCCCCGGCATCGCGGTCGCTCCGGCGCTCGTCGTCGGCGACACGCGGGCCGCGTACGTGCGCAGGCACGTCGCGGTCGGACAGATCGACGCCGAGATCGAACGATTGATCCGCGCCGTCAGCGCGGCCCGCCGACACATCCGCGAGGTGAGCGCGCGGCTTCCGGATGGTCCGCTCGAGACCAATTCGATCTTGGACGCCTACATCGCCATGGTGGGCGATCCCATGCTTCTCGAGCGAATCGAGCGCAAGATTCGAGACGAGCGCAAGTGTGCCGAATGGGCCGTCGCGCAGGCCTGCGAGGACATCGGAAAACTCTTCTCGCCCAATGACGCGAACGAACGCGACGCGTACATCGTGGAGAGACGCCACGACATCGAGTTCGTGTGCGACCGGCTGTTGCGCGAACTGACCGGCGACACCAAGCAGCTCGTGCCGCGCCTGGACCAGCCCATGGTCGTCGTCGCTCGCGATTTGTCGCCGGCCGACACGGCCGCGATGGTGCGAGAGCCCGTCGTGGGGTTCGTGACCGAGATCGGGACGCGGACGAGCCATACGGCGATCATGGCGCGGGCCCTAGAGATCCCGGCGCTCGTGGGCGTTGCCGACGCGCTGTCGATCGTGCGCACCGGCGACCTGCTGATCGTCGACGGTCTGCGTGGTGAGCTGACGATCAACCCGAGCGAGGCAACAGTCGAAGACGCGCGCAACCGAGGCGCACGACACCTGGCGTTCGCACGCGGACTCCTGAGCTCGCGCAACCAGCCTTGCGTGACGCTCGACGGAGAGCCGGTATGCCTCAAAGCGAACGTCGAGCTGCCGGCAGAGGCCATCCTCGCGCTCGACCACGGAGCCGAAGGGATTGGTCTTTACCGTACGGAGTTCATCTACATCGACAGAAAGAAGATGCCGACCGAGGACGAGCAGTATGAGCTGTATCGCGCCGTGGTCGAGGCCGTTGCACCACGGCCGGTGACGTTGCGCACGTTCGACATCGGAGGTGACAAGTTCGCTTCGAGCTTTCAACTGCCTGCGGAGATGAACCCGGCGCTCGGTTTGCGCGCCGTACGCCTCGCGCTGTCGCGGCCGGACGTGTTCTTGACCCATCTGCGCGCGATGGTGCGTGCAAGCAGCCACGGGGACCTACGGATCATGGTGCCCATGGTGTCGAGCGTGCAAGAGCTCCGCGAAGTGCGACGCCTGCTCGTGCGCGCGATGCACGAAGTCTCTCTCGCGGGGCATCCGTACGCCAAGCACATCCCGCTCGGAATCATGATCGAAGTGCCGAGTGCCGTCGTGATGGCCGACGTCCTGGCGCGCGAAGCGGAGTTTTTCAGCATCGGCACGAACGACTTGATTCAGTACACGCTCGCCATCGATCGCGGCAATCGGTCGCTCGCGCCTCTCGCCTCCCCGTTCCACCCCGCCATCCTGCGCATGATAAGGCAGGTGATCCTCGCGGCGGCGACCCACGGCGTTCCGGTGGCCCTCTGCGGCGCGATGGCAAGCGATCCGCTGGGAGCCGTTCTCCTCGTCGGGCTGGGGCTGCGCGAGCTGTCGATGGAAGCCGCTGCCGTTCCCGAGATCAAGGAAGCGCTCCGCCGCGTGTCGACGAGCGCTTGCGAACGCGCCGCCGAAGCCGCACTTGCGCTCGATACCGCCGAAGCCGTCGAAGAGCTCATCGCGGCCACATTTGCGCCGGTCCTGTTCGACCTGCTGACAGGAAACGCCGACGAGCCCTTCAGCCTCGTCGAAAGCGGCGCGTTTCGCGACCCCTTGAAGACCATTCCGGATCGGTGATCGCGCGACTCTCGTGTGTTGACTCGCACCCCGACATGCCTATACTACGCGGCCCGCAACGGACGAAGTGATGCCCCTCAACACCGACAAGAAAGCCGAAGTTCTCACCAAGTTTCGCACGCACGAGCACGACACGGGCTCGCCCGAGGTGCAGATCGCGTTGCTCACCGAGCGCATCGGCTATTTGACGGAGCACTTCAAGACGCACCTGAAGGATCACCATTCGCGCCGGGGCCTTCTGCGCATGGTTTCGAAGCGTCGGCGTTTGCTCGACTACCTGCGGCGGGCCAGTCTCGAACGGTACCGCCGGGTCGTCGGTGCGCTAAACCTTCGCAAGTAATCTCAAATGGCGCCTGCGCCATGGCGGGGTCGGGCCGGGGGGTGTAAAGTCGTCGCCGTCCACTCCAACCAACCGAGTTCCGCGGCCACGACCTTTTGCTCTTCGATTCGCGCGCATCAGTAGAATTGCGCCGACTTTGGCTTGTCGCGTCGCGCCATTGGCGTGCGCGAACCGAGGATCAAAGGCGACCCGTAGGCTCGGCGTCGAGCCGCACGAACGCGGCCGCTGCGCTTGTGAGCGCTCAGAGTCCCGATGTCTTTTGTCCGCGAATCCGTCATCCTCAACGGCAAGCCCCTCGTGTTCGAGACCGGGCGGCTCGCTAAGCAAGCCCATGGATCGGTGCTCGTCACCTACGGCGAGAGCGTCGTTCTGGTCACAGCGGTCAGCGGGGACGAGCGCCCCGGAATCGATTTCTTTCCCCTGACTTGCGACTACGTCGAAAAGACCTTCGCCGCCGGCAAGATTCCTGGAGGGTTCTTCAAGCGCGAGGGCCGCCAGCGCGACGAAGAGATCTTGACGTCGCGTCTCATCGACAGACCGTGCCGACCCCTGTTTCCGGAAGGGTATCGCAACGACACGCAGGTCATCGCCACGGTCCTGTCGAGCGACAAGGACAACCCGACCGACGTGCTTGCGATGACCGCTGCGAGCGCGGCGCTGCACATCTCCGAAATCCCATGGAGCGGTCCTTTCGTCGCCGTTCGCGTCGCGCGCGTCGAAGGCGAGTTCGTGTCGTACCCCACGTTCGATCAGCAAGCCAAGGGCGATATCGACCTCGTCGTGGCGTGTTCGAAAGACGCGATCGTGATGGTCGAAGGCGGCGCGAACGAGGCCGCCGAGAGCGATATCATCGATGCGCTGATGTTTGCGCACGGTTCGGCGCAGCCCATCCTCGAGCTCATCGAGCGTATGCGCGCCGCCGTGGGAAAGCCGAAGCGCACATTCGAGAAGAAGGCTCTGCCGCGTGAGGTCGCCGACCGCGTCAAGGACTTGTGCGACGCGGACATCTTGGCGGCCTCGCTCATCAAGGAGAAGAAAGCGCGATACGACGCCTACAAGGCGACCAAAGCGAAGCTGACCGAGGCGCTCACAAAAGAAATCGGTGCCGATCGCTACGCGCAAATCGAAAAACTCGTGAAGGAAGAGTTCGAGGAGCGCAAATACCACGTCGTTCGTGGCTACGTCCTCAACGAGCGAAAGCGCATCGACGGGCGCGACATGAAGACGATCCGGCCGATTGTCTGTGAGGTCGGCATTTTCCCGCGCACGCACGGGTCGGCGCTCTTCCAGCGTGGTGAGACCCAGGCGGCCGTCGTGACGACGCTCGGAACGTCGAGCGACGAGCAAAAGATCGACGCGCTCATCGGCGAGCGCTGGAAGCGTTTCATGCTCCACTACAATTTCCCGCCGTATTCGACGGGCGAGACCAAACCTCTGCGCGGACCCGGCCGACGCGAGATCGGCCACGGCGCACTCGCAGAGCGCGCCCTTCTGCGCATGATCCCCGACGAGGAGCGCTTTCCTTACACGATCCGAGTCGTGAGCGAGATTCTCGAATCGAACGGCAGCTCGTCGATGGCGAGCGTCTGCGGCGGAACCCTCAGCCTCATGGACGCCGGCGTCCCCATCAAGTCGCCGGTCGCGGGGATCGCGATGGGACTCATCAGCGACGGCCCGCTCACCGAGGCGAGGACGCGCGTTGCCATCCTGAGCGACATCTTGGGGGATGAAGACCACCTCGGCGACATGGATTTCAAAGTCTGCGGAACGAAGAAGGGCGTCACCGCGATTCAGATGGATATCAAGATCGCAGGACTGTCGCGCGACGTGCTCTCGCAGGCGCTCGATCAAGCGCGAGAGGCCCGCCTCTTCATTCTCGACAAGATGTTGGGGACTCTTGCGCAAACGCGGACGGACCTTTCGAAGTGGGCGCCGCGGATCACCCAGATCAAAGTCAAACCGGATCAGATTCGGCTCATCATCGGCCCGGGCGGCAAGACGATCAAAGGCATCATTGACCAGACCGGGGTCGCCATCGACGTCGACGACGATGGGACCGTGAACGTCGCGTCCGCCGACAGCGATGCCGTCAAGAAAGCGCTCGACATCATCAAAGGACTGACGACCGAGCCGGAGGTCGGCACCGTCTACAAGGGGGTGGTGACGCGAATCGCGGATTTCGGCGCCTTCATCGAGATTTTGCCGGGAACCGACGGACTCTTGCACGTCTCGGAGATGGCGCATCACCGCGTCGACAAGGTGACCGACGTGATGAAGGAGGGGGACTCGGTCGACGTGAAGGTCCTCTCGGTCGATCGCGACGGCAAGATCCGACTGACCCGGCGCGAGCTTCTGCCGCTGCCCGAAGGCGCCGAAGGCGAACGCGCGCAGCAGCGCATGCAACAGGCCCGCGAAGCGGGAGGGCCTCCGCCCCGTAGCGGCGGCGGGCGCGACCGGGACCGTCGCGAAGGACCGCCGCGAGACTCCCGATCGGGTGGACCGCGGCGCTGAGAGCGTCCCGATGCAATCCCGGGCGCGGCCTCCCATCGCGTTGCCCGCGGGCAGCGATCAGCGCGACGTCTCGGGACCGGGCTCGTCGCTTTCCCGACGGAGGACGACGTAACCGGCCCCACGCGTTCCGAGCGCAAGCCAGGTCCGCGGGCGAAAGTGGCGGGCGATCACGTCATCGCGGGCGAGCCGCGCCTCGACGAGGCGCGGGTACACCGCGTCGCGCCAGGCGTCGAGCGCCCCGCCGGGTAACCCGTCGGGCGCGTAGAGGATCAGGGTATCCGGCCGCCGCCCCAGCAAGAACATCGCGCTGACCCGCTTGGACGTATGTCCCCCGGGCAGCACGGCGATTTCGGGGTCCGTCACCCCCGCCAGATCGACGATATCGGCTTCGGTCGCCGCTCCGAGCCACCCGACGTCGAGCGCGGCGACACGCTGCGCGCGTTCGAGCCAGGGGCGTGCGGCGGCCACGAGCGCCTCTCGGTCGCCGCCGACCGAACGACCCCGCGTTGCCCCGCGCCCGCAGAGCACCAGGCCGATCCCGAGAGCCACCACGGACCGCGCGGCGGTCGCCACCGGGTGAGCCACGACGCTTAGCAGACATGCCGCGAAGGCCAGCGACGGAAGGATCGGCACGCACATGCGAGCGTAGGGCATCCAATCGCCCCCCACCGCGACGATGGCCGCGCCATGGACGCCTGCCGCGCAGACGATGGCGGCGCCACGGGGGCAGCGGTAGAGCGCCAGCGGAGCGACCACGAGGACCGGCAGCAGCGTGACGACGAAGGCAGCGCCGACGTAGTGCAGACCGACGGTCATGTCGCTCGGCTTGGCCCAGAGCGCCAAAGGTGCGGGATGACCCCAGGCCCCCAGCCGGACGGCGCCGCAGGTCGCGAACGGAACGAGCGCCACCGCGCCGGCCGAGATGACGGCGGCCCACGGCTGACTCTGGGCCATCGCGATGCCTGCACCGAGAGCGATCGCCCAGAGCACCATTTCCGGCCGGAATGCCGCGGCAAGTCCCGCCAGTCCAGCCGCCAGAAGCGATCGGCGCTGCAGGGCCGCGCACGTCGCGAGCAGCGTCGCGATGGCGGTCTCCATGCCGCTCACCGCGTGTGCCGCAAGCGGAACGCACAAGAGCACGGCACCGATCGACGCCGCGCGCGCCCAGAGAGCGGCGCCCTGCACGCCACCGATCGACCGACCGAGTGCCGCGCCCCCCACCGTCCAAGCGCAAAGCCCGAGCCACTTGACCCGATGAAGGACCGCCAGCGCTCCGGCTCGCGCGAGCGGTGCGACCAGGATTGGCCATGGAAGAGGAGTCACGCCGTCTGTGGTCGGCCCACCCACGTTGAAGCGCCAGCCGATTCCTGCGACGAGATGACGCGCGTAGCGAACCGAGATCAACGCGTCGTCGACCGTAAATCCCCACATCCAAAGGGCCGGAATCGCGGCCGCCAGCGCACCGGCCATCGCCCACGCGGCGGCACCCCGCCCTGGCCTCGGGGTTGGCGTCGGAGCCGGCCGACCGCCCGTTATCAGGCCTGCCACCCTCTGTCCAATACCCTGCACGCTACGCTGAAAAGTACGTGATTGCACGCGCCGGTTTCTACGATTCGGATGCACCGCAAGGCGCGGCGCACCCCCACCCGGATCGAATGCGCTTCGAGATTGTCATCGCCCCTCCACCCCACCCCGGCGAGCCGCTGTCTCGTCCGGCCGTTTTGCCCGGGTCGAACGCAGTCGTCGACGGGAGCGTCCCGCGCCTCCGGTGGCGCCACGCCCGCGAAGTGATCGACGTCTTCATCGACGGCGCAAAGGTCACGGCGGGCGTTCGTGAGACCCACGGCGCGTTCGTCTTGCGCGACCTGGCGCTATCGCTGGTCGATCTCGCGCGGCGGCCGCGCGCAAAGGCCACCGTGCGCTTTTACGACGAGCCGTGGGAAATGTGCGTCGAGCGCTTTGGACCGACCGCGTGCCTCAGCGTGTACCGCGCGGGCCCCGAGCCGATCCTCGCCGTCTACGATCGCGCCGTCCCCTTCGACGACGTGGTGGCGGCCGCGCGGGAGGCCATCGACCGGCTCGTCGCCGAGGGGTTGGCGGACGGAGCGGCCCGGCTGGAACTGGCGTCGGCCGGCCGACAGTTGCGCGATCTGGAGCCGGCGGCCACCTCCGACGACGTGGGAGTGCCCGCGCCGATGCCCGTTACGGTCGATCCGGACCGGGACGCACCGCTGTCGTTCGGTGCGGAGTTCGCCATTCGCGCGGGCGCCCCGTCGACGCGCACTGCGCCGCGATCCTCCGAGCACGACCTCGATCCCGCAACCGGTGAGGCCGTCGAGCGATCGGACGTTCACGCCTTGCTCTTCCGCGGGCGTGTGCGCGCCGAGATCCACGGTCGTAGCATCGACATCGGCGACTGCCATCCGATGCTCGTCGCCGAGCGAATCGTCGACGTGGCGCGCCGCGCATTCGACGCCTGGGAGCGGGGCCTCGCGTTCCACGCGCGAGGCGAAGCCGGCGGGGTCGTCCTCGGCATCCGCGTCTCTCACGACGGCGAACTGGCCCTCACACTCGGCGCGGTGAGGGGCTCGTCGGGTCGCACTGTGCACACGTTCCCGGCGCTCGGCGTCGTCGACATGCTCGAGGCTGCGCTCGCGTTCGGCCGCGCGCTCGTGCGAGCCATCCTGCGCCGCGACCGCTCTCAATCCGCCAATCTGCGCCTGAGCGCCTTTCGCCGCGCCCTTCGCGAGTCGACGGACGCCTTGCACCACGTCAGCCAGACCGACGCGCGGATCAATCCGACGCCCGAGCCGTACCGGGCCTTTGCCGCCGCGCTCGAAGAGACCCGTCCGGCCGAGCCCGAGGGGCTGACGGCTTCACGCCTGCGCTACGTGCCCCGCTGGCGCGCCATCGTTCCGGGAATCGACTTGCGCGCCACGTACCTCTGCGGCGAGCGGGTCATCGTCGGGGCTGCCTCCGAGATGTGGGCGATGGATCGAGCGACCGGGCGCGTCCTCTGGCAGAACGACGTCCCACGCGGCGCGAGCGTCGTCACGCCGGCGGGAA
This sequence comes from Polyangiaceae bacterium, assembly GCA_049521295.1. Lineage (GTDB taxonomy): Bacteria > Myxococcota_A > Polyangia > Polyangiales > Polyangiaceae > Palsa-1150. The sequence continues at coordinate 32,908 of JBEKOY010000028.1, forward strand.
TCGTGCGGATCGCCGCCGACGGGGTTCTCGGCGTGTACGACTTCGAGACGGGCCAGCGCGGGCTCCGAACGCGCATCGCCCCGCGCGTGGGCGGTCCGGTCGCCGGCGTGGTCGTGCACTTGCCCGGACTTGCCCGCCTCGTCGTCGTCACCGAAGGCGACCATCATCTGGTGGCCATCGACTTGGCGACCGGCGAAGCGCGTTGGCGATGGTCGTGGGGGGCCACGCGCGGCGCAACACGCCGAGCGCCACGCATCAAGCGCGCCGGGCGACTGCTCTACTTCACCTGCGGAGACGGCGCGCTCACCGCGCTGGACGTCGTGACCGGAGCGGTCGTGTGGCGGGTCCGCGATCGGTTCCGGTTTCGCACTCCGCCCACGGTGGCCAAGGACGCGCTTTTCGTCGTGTCCGGCGGCGCCCACGGAGTGGCCCGGCTCTACTGCATTGATCCGTACGCCGGGCAGGTGCGCTGGATGACGCCGCTCGCCGAGCCCTGCGCGCCGTGTACGGTCGAAGGATCTCCGCTCGTGGCCGGCAGCGCCGTCGCCGTCGCGGTGCGCCAGAAGACCGGCCTTGTGCTAGCCACGTTTCATCTCGAGGACGGTAGAGCGTTCGGGCCCACGCACCGAACCGATGCCGGGCGCGGCGCGGCGACGGCGGTGGGAACATCCTGGCTGGCGGTCGACGACGTGTTCATCGGCAACGCGCCAACCGGCGACATCGTCGCGGTCGACGCGACGAGCGGTGAACTTCGGTGGCGGCACGTGCTTGGCCCGCGGCCTCTCGAGGCCGACGTCCCTCGGCGGCTGGAGCCGATCCTGCGCTGCGGCGCCCTGTTCGTGCCGTGCTCGCTCGTATCGCAGGCGCCCCGGGGAGTGCCGGCCTACCGAGACGAGTCCGACGGCGCCGACCCGCGAGCCGCGGCCGGTGTGTGCATTTTGCGCCCCAAGGACGGCGCCCTCATCGGCGCGATTTCGCCGACGGAAGCGATCCCCGATCTGCTCCGCGTCGACGAGCGATGCGACGTCTATGTCGCCGAGGAAAGCGGGCATATGGCCGCTTTCGGCGCTCTTCCACGCCTGTCGCTGGTGCGGTAGTGCACCGCCTCGAGGTCGCGACACGCCTCGTTGCCGGCGGCGCACGAACGAATTCGCGGGAGTGAATTCGGGGGTTGGGCGCGGAGCCCACGGGAGTCGTCTCGTCGTGCACCAGACATCGACGGCGCTTCACGAGTCGGTGCCGGTCGTTGCGAGGGTGCCCGTACGCGCTAACCTTTGGAGAGGTACCGTGCAAATCTGCGTCAGCTGTGGGAAAAATGCGCCGGAGACGGACACGAACTACACGCTCATCAGCGCACAGTTCGGCTGGCGGCTCACGCGATCTCGGAGAGGCGACGGCTCGACGGTGCTCGAATGGCGGTGTCCGCCGTGCTGGCGCGAACACAAGAAGGAACGGATAGCGACACCGTCCGAAAGGCCGGCCATCGGCGCGCTGCGGTCGCGCCCGCGGCCGGCTGAACCAACTCGCCAAGGCGCGGATCCAAGCGCGCCCTCGGACGGCCAGAGGCCACTCGTGGGCGGTTCGCGGCGTCCGAGCCGATTCTCGCGCTGATGGCCTATCCGGCGAGCGTCACGAGAGCGCTCTTCATGTGCCCTGCACCGCCGGGCGGGGCCGGGAAATCGGCCGGTTCGGGCAAATCCTTGACTTGAGTCGGTTCCCGGCCGACCTGGCGGCAGGCCTCGAACAGGATGCGACGGAACCTGGACGCGGAAATTCCCCGATGGTTCGTGCAGGCAAGCAGCCGGCCGCCCGGACCGAGTACCGCGAGCGCGGCCGCGGCGAGTGCCCCGTAATCCTCGTCGGCAACGAAGCGTCCCTTGCGCGTGGTGGAATAGCTCGGCGGGTCCAGCGCGACGATATCGAATCGCTCGCCGCGACGGGCCACGCGCGCAAGCCACGTAAACACGTCGTCCACCACCAACGCGTGATCACCCGATTGAAGGACGCCCGCGTGAGCGAGGTTTGCACGACCGCGATCGAGAGCCGCCAGGGAGGCATCGACGCTCACCGTGCGCGAAGATCCTCCCAGGGCCGCGCAGACGGTGAACGCGCACGTATACGAAAATAGGTTCGCGAAGCTTTTTCCCGCCGCCAGGTCTCGCACGCGACGGCGATTGCTCCTTTGGTCGAGAAACAGTCCCGTCGACAGGCCATCGCCCAGCCGAACGAGCAACGGCACGCCCTCCTCGAGGATCGAAAACTCCTCGGGTGCAGCCGCTCCCCGAGCGGGGTGGGGTGGCGCGATATCGACTCGCCGCGTGTCGACGAGCAGGTTCGCCTGCTTCGGGCGCACCTTGACGTAGACGCCGTCGAAACCCAACGCGCCGAGGCGATCGAGCACACGTTGCTTGCGTGCCGCATCGGCCCACGGACCGTCGGTCCCGTAGAATTGCGCCACCAGCCACGCACCGTACACGTCGACCGCCAGGCGAGGCATGGCGTCTCCGTCTTCGTTGACCAGTCGAAACGCCGTCGTCGTGCGATCCGCGCCGTACAAATCGCTGCGGCCGAGGCCCCAACGGCGCTCGACGGCATGTTCGAGCGCGAGGTCGAGCGTCGCGTCGTCGTCGTAGATGGCGTCGCCGGCGTCGCCGCCGTCGAGCCACGCCGCGAACTCGGCAGGAGCCGCGGCCGCAAGATCGAGCCGACGCCCCGACGTCGGGTGAGTCAAGGCGAGCGCGCAAGCGTGCAGCATCAGACGGGGCGCCCGAGCGCCGCCGTACAGGGGGTCCCCGCCGATCGGCGAGCCGACATGCGCCAGCTGCGCGCGCGCCTGATGCGTGCGACCGGTGCGCAGGTCGAGCTCGAGCATCGCCCGATCGCCCCGTCGGGCGAGACAGCGCACCTGAGTGACCGCCGCCTTCGCGCCAGGCGAGCGCGACGACACGACGTGCGATCGGCCGTCCTTGCCGCGAGCCAGCCCATCCTGCAACGTCACTCGATCCCGCCCGCGCGGCCAGCCCGACACGCACGCGAGGTAACTCTTCACCACCCGGCGCCCCTCGAACTGGGCCGCCACGTCCGCGTTGACCTCGCGGCGACGCGTCATCAAGACCAGGCCGCTCGTATCCCGGTCGAGCCGCTGGTGCACGCCGAGGTAGTCCTGTTCGCCGCGGAGCGCGAGGTAGCGCTTCAACCGACCGACGAGGTCATCCGGCCGCTGTTCATCGGCCGCTTGCGAAGACACCCCCACTGGTTTGTCGATCGCCATCACGTCGGAGTCCTCGTACACGATCCAGCTTTCGCGAAAATCTGGCCAAACGCGCGCTCGATCCATCGATCGCGACCGCTACTAGCATGCGCGTGCGAACGTCGGACGGACTCCGGATCCACGGACGCACGAGCCCCAGACCCGAGCGGACACGACGTTGACAATTCCCCCAGCGGCGTTAGTTCCAGAGCTGCCCATGCCGAGCTCCGAGACCGTGCGCGCACGACTGCTCTCCGCCTTCCCGCGAGCGAGCGTCGACGTTACGGACCTGACCGGCACCCGGGACCATTTTCAGGCGGTCGTGGTCGCTCCCGAATTCGACGGGAAGTCGCGAATCGAGCAGCATAAAATGGTGTATTCGGCTCTGGGCGACTGGATGGGTGGCGCCATCCACGCGCTCGCCTTGGCCACGCGCGCCCCCGACGCTTCTACGCAAAAGACCCACGAGGACCCATGAGCGATGACACCCGATCCCGTATCGAAGATCTCATCAGAAATAACGCGGTGATGCTCTTCATGAAAGGGACCAAGCAGTTCCCCGCGTGTGGTTTTTCCCATTCCGTCGTGCAGATCCTGAAGCAGCAGGGCGTGCCCTTCGAGACGTTCAACATCTTGTCGGACCCCGGCGTCCGCCAGACGCTCAAGGAGTACTCGAGCTGGCCGACGTATCCCCAGCTGTACGTCGGGGGAAAATTCATCGGCGGCTGCGATATCGTCACCGAGATGCACCAGAACGGCGAGCTCGCGAAGGAGCTCGCGGCGATCACCAAAGCCTGATCGGTCGCCGCGCTTAGCGACGAAACCAGCCAAAGTGGCTCGCGACCAAGAGAAGCGCCAGCGCGAGTGCTACCTCGACGGCCAATCGCGAGCTCCATTTGACGAGCCGCCAAGACGCGACGAGTGCAAACGCGGCGACCAGGATCGTCGGTAGGCCCGTGTGGTGCGCAACCCAGCGGAGGGCGGCACGGATCGCGTGCCCGCCCGCCGGCAGCCAGGCCAAAAGCGCGCGGTGCAGGTCGAGCAGGTGCGGGCGCACGGATCCGTAGCTCAGTGAAACCCCGGTCTCGCCTTCCGGGCAAGTTTCCTCCGGCCCTCGTTGGGCCCTGGATACCCCTCGCCCTTGCGATCTCGGCGAGTGCCCTGCCCTTCTGGCTCTTCGACGCCATCCCGTTTCAGGATCTGCCCGCCCATGCCGGATTGATCGCGCTGCGCCATCGCTTCGCCCATTCGGCGTTCGATCAGCGATTCTACGTCGTCGCCCCGCACCTCGGACCGTACTCGCTCTTCCGCTTCCTCGGGGAGATCCTCGACGAGCGGTTCGGCCCGATCGACGCGGTTCGCACGTTGGCGACCCTGCCGGTCGTCATGACTCCGATCGCCCTTTCGTGGGCACGGCGGCGCCTGCACGACGATCCGTACCCGTCGGTCCCATTTTACGGCGTCGCCCTCGGATTTGGGTTCATGACGCTGCTTGGATTCGCGAGCTACCTGCTCGGGGTGACCACGATCGTCGTCGGCCTGACCCTGTGGCTCGAGCTTCTCACCACGACGGACTCGCGCGTCGGATTTCGGCGCGAGGTCGCCGTGGCGTGCTTTGCGCCCTTGATTTTCATCGCCCACGGCGATGCGTTCGTCGTCTTCCTCGGCCTCGCCGCGACGTCGGCGGTGGCGACGGGCAACCGTCTCCGACGCACGCTTCGCCTGAGAGCCCTGGCGCCCGCGATCGCCCTGGCGGCCAGCGCGGCGTGGCGCGATCGCGTCGCTCGGGTTCCAGAGGGAGCGGCGGTCGTGCCCGGCGGCGGATTGCGGCTGCATTTTCAAGGGATCGCCGACAAGCTGAGCCTGCTCGTCACGCCGACGCTCATGACTCGGTACGGCGTCGACGTGCTCGTCGGGTTGTTCGTTTGGGGAGTCGTCGGCGCCGCCGTGGTCGCCACGGCAAGAACGCTCGCGGTCGCGAAAACGACCCCCGACAGCGGCGGGGACCCTGGTGCCGGCGACCGTGCGGCACGCGATGAAGCCTCGCGCGCGCACTCTCGGGCACTGATCGGTTCGCTCGCGGCACTTGGGGGGGCGTTCGTCGTCCTGCCGCACTCGGTCGGATGGTTCGGATTCGTCGACGGTCGCTTGGTGCCGCTTCTGATCCTCGTGGGCATGATGACCGTTCGTCGCCCCGCCCTCGGACCCACGTTGCGCACCGTCTTCGACCGGGGGGCTCCGATCGCTGCCTTCGCCAGCGTGACCATCGCGCTCGTTGCCTCGGTTCGCTTCCAGGCGGAGGCTTTCGGTTGGCGGGAAGTCCTCGCGTCGGTTCCCGCCGAGGCGCGCCTCTTGAACTTCCCGATCGAGCCGAACAGCGATGTCTTTACCGCACACCCCTTCGTTCACTACGACAAACTCGTGCTGGCGGACCGACCGGTGGTCGTGAGCGACTTGTGGTTTCATCAGGGATCGGCCGTGTACCCGACTGCCGAAAACCCGGCGATCCGCCTGCCCGCCGAATACATCGAAAGCGATCTTCACGGCATCGACTGGCCGGCCTATCGCCTGGCCGATTGGGACTACGTTCTCATTCGAACGCGACCCGGCGCCGACCGACCCGACGTCCCGCGCGTCCTGAGTTTGGCGGTGCATCGCGGGGGCTGGTGGCTCTTTCGAAGAGCCGTACCCGAGCTTTGACGGGTTTTTGAGATCGCGTACCCTAAGGGGATGCGTTTGGTGGCATTCGGCGTGGGTTACGTGGGGCTCGTCACGGGTACGGGCCTCGCAGAGCTCGGACACGACGTGCTCTGCGTCGATATCGACCCAGATCGCATCGCTCAGCTCCAAGACGGGGTCATCCCGATTTACGAGCCCGGCCTCGCCGACCTCGTTCGACGAAACGTACGCGCCGGGCGCCTGAAGTTCGCGACGGACGTCATGGCCCCATTCGACGAAGCCGACGCGTACTTCATCGCCGTCGGCACCCCGCCTGGACCCGACGGCGCGGCCGACATCAGCGCCGTGCTCACGGTCGGCGACCGAATCGCGCAGATCGCCAAGAAGCCTGCCCTCGTGGTGAACAAGAGCACCGTGCCTGTCGGCACGTGCGACGCGGTGCAAGCCCGAGTCGACAAGTCCAAGGTGACTCTCGAGGTGGTCTCGAATCCCGAGTTTTTGAAGGAGGGAACCGCGGTCGACGACTTCTTCAAGCCGGACCGCATCGTGCTCGGCGCACGGAGCGAACACGCCCGCGAGACGCTCCGGGCGCTCTACGCACCGCTGCAGCTCTCCGGCGAGCGCGTCGTCGTGACGGATCCGCGATCGAGTGAATTGACCAAATATGCCGCCAACACCATGCTGGCCATCCGCGTTTCATTCATGAACGAACTCGCACGATTGTGTCACGCGACCGGCGCCGACATTCATGCGGTGCGCATGGGCGTCGGCAGCGACGCGCGAATCGGCAAGCGATTCCTGTACGCAGGCCCCGGCTACGGAGGGTCGTGTTTCCCGAAGGATGTGCAAGCCCTCTTTCACCTCGGCCGCTCCCACGGTGTGCCCATGCGATTGGCGGAGGCGGCGCACCTCGCCAACGAAGAGCAGGCGCATTTTTTGGCCCACCTCGTGGAAGGCAGCGTGGGCGCCTTGTCGGGAAAGACGATCGCGCTCTGGGGTCTGGCGTTCAAGCCGGAGACCGACGACATCCGAGAAGCGCCTTCCGTCAAGCTCACCCACGCGCTGCTCGCACGCGGAGCGCGCGTCGTGGCGCACGATCCCGAGGCCGGCAAGAATTTCGCGAAGGCGATGACGTCCCAGGCGGGGCGCGTCAAGGTCGTCGATCGCGACTACGACGCGCTCGACGGCGCGCATGCGCTCGTGCTTCTGACGGAGTGGCGGAGCTACCGCGCGCCAAACTTCGGAGAGATCCGCAAGCGTCTGCTCTTGGCCGACGACGGCGGACCGCCGGTGGTCATCGACGGCCGCAACGTCTGGCGTCCTTCGGAGGTGACCCGAGCGGGCCTCCGCTACCAGGGGATCGGGGTTCCCTCCATTCAGCCGTCGCCGGACCGCGCATCGACGACCGCCTTGCGCTGACGAGAGCCCATGGCTCGCTTCGTGGTCACCGGGGGCGTGGGCTTCATCGGCTACCACGTGACCCGTGCGCTTCTCGCGCGCGGCGACGAAGTCGTCGTCGCCGACGACTTTTCGGAAGCGCCCTATCCGCGCGCGTACAAGAGGCGCAACGAAGCGGACTTGCGGGCGGAGTTCGAGCAGGTGCGCGTCGTCGAGGCTTGCGTGACGGACCGCCGCGCGATGGCCGCAGTCGTCGACGGGGCCGATGGCCTGATCCATTTGGCGGGGCTGGCGGGGGTGAGACCGTCGTTCGCCCAACCGGCGCGTTATGCGCGCGTCAACATCGAGGGCACCGCCGTGATGCAAGAACTCGCTCGCGAGTTCGGGGTTGGACGTTTCGTCTTTGCCTCGAGCTCGTCGGTCTACGGCAACACCACACCGCTGCCCGCCCACGAGGACGCTGCCGCGGCGACGCCCGAGTCGCCGTATGCGGCGAGCAAGCGCGGCGCGGAGCTTGTGGCGAGCGCGCTATCGATCCTCACCCCTTCCATGCGATGCGTCGCGCTGCGGTTCTTCACCGTATACGGGCCACGGCAGCGTCCCGAAATGGCGATCGCGACGTTTACTCGGGCGGCCGTCGCGCGGCAGACGGTGACGGTGTTCGGCGACGGATCGATGCGCCGCGACTTCACCCACGTCGACGACATCGTCCGCGGTGTGATCGCGGCGGTGGATCGGGCACGACCCGGCTTTCGCGTCTACAATTTGGGGTCCGGCGCGCCGGTCGCCCTGAGCACACTCGTCGAATGGATCGGCGACGCAGCGGGGGCCGCGATCCGGGTCGAACGGGCGCCGGTTCCCCTCGGCGACGTGGATGCAACGTTCGCCGACACCGCGCGTGCGGATAGCGAGCTCGACTGGAAGCCTCGCATCCCTCTGCGTCAGGGTCTCACGAGCGTCGTCGAGTGGATACGAGCCAACGGCTAACGGCCCATCAGGGTCACCCGGTTTCCGCAACCGCGAACTGCGTGCTTCCTGCTGGGCTGCTGGGGTGCTCGAGGGGAGCGGCATTCGCTCCCCTCGACGTGTCGTGCGTGACTTTAAAGGCGAGAGTGGAGCCGAGCGAGCGAAGCGAGTCGAGGCGGAGCGAAGCGCTCAGGGTCACCCGGGTTCCGCAAAACTAGAAAGCCGAGCGAGCGAAGCGAGTCGAGGCGGAGCGAAGCGCTCAGGGTCACCCGGGTTCCGCAAAACCAGCACTAGCTCCCGATCTGGGGGTGTATGCGTTCGCGCTTCGTGCTCGGAGCCGGGCGCAGATGGCCCCCGAGATAAATGAGACCGTTGAATGCGGTCCAAGGGCGGGCGTGGCGCAAGGTGGTGAGCCACTGCATGGGTTTCGGACGGTTGACGCTGGGTCGCAAGGCGCAGGCCACAGCGTGGTCCTGCGCTTGCCGGAAGGCCTCCGCAGTTCGCTCCTGGACGGCGGAAGGCGAGCACCGTTCGCGCGCCCGCCTCGCGGCCGCCTTGCCCAGTTTGGCCCGTGCGGTCGGGTCCCGGAGCAGCTCGACGGCCGCCCGGCCGAACGCCCGATCGGCCGACGCCTCGGCGTCGTCGCCTTTTCCCGGCGCGAACAGAATGCCGTTGGTGCCGTCGTGAATCTGAGCGGTGACGCCCATTCCGTCGGCGAATGCGATCGTCGGCGTACCGCACCACAAGGCCTCGCCCAGAACGTTGCCATACGTCTCGCTCAGCGAGGCGTGCACGAACAGGTCCGCGAACCGATAGTAGTCCGGCATCGTCGTCCACGGGACCTCGCCCGTGAAGAAAACGCGATGCCCGGCACCCAAGTCATAGGCCACCTGCCGAAAGTGCGCCGCGTCGGGCCCGTCGCCCACGAGCGTCAACGTGGCTTCGGGCTCGGCCGTCAAGATGTGCTTGGCGAATATTCGGATGATGCGATCCTGCGACTTCTCGCGCGTGTGCCGGCCCGCGCAGAGTAGCCGGGGACCGCCCTGGGGCAGCCCACCCTGCTCGATGAGATGGGTATAAGGGTCGGCTCCGAGGTCCTTGTCGAATACGTCGGGCTGAACGGCGCGCGGAATCACGTGAATGGGCGCCGTGACGCCGCGCTCGCGCCAGTACGTGCGCAGCCCCTCGCTCAGAACAACCAGACCGTCACTCTGGTTGTAGATGCTCGAGAACAGCCGTTCGAACGGTCGCTTCAGCGCGAAATGGACGCCGGCCTGCACAATGTCACTTTTGGACAGTCGCTCCGGCAATAAGACGTCGTAGGCGGCGACCAAATGCGTTGTATTCACGCAGAGTAACGGCACACCCTTCATCTCGCGCAGCCAAATTCCAAACTGGAGCAGCAGCGTCGTGGTCTGCGCGAAGCAGATGTCGAAATTCCAGCGATCCGGATCGAAAATCCACGGTGCGAGCGGCATCGGGAGATGGACGCCGGGATACGCCTTCAGCGGGACGCTCGGCAGGGCTACCGTCCCCGGGGCCAGTTCGTCGGGGGAGGCGTCCGGATCATGAGGCCCGATGACTGTGACCTCATGACCACAGCGTCGCAATTCTTGATACAGGAACCGTGTCTGAAATACCGCACCGTTGGCGTAGGGGATCCGAACGAAGTCGCTCAAGATGGCCACGCGCAGGGGCCGCCCATACCGTGCGGCGAGGGCCGCAAAGGGCGGCACGCCGGCGGGTCCATGGAAGGCGGCAAGCGTCGCATTCGCCGGCTTTGCGCGTCTTTGCGCCGCACTCAGGCATCCATCTTCCACAGGAGCCGTGATCGCTTGAAAATCGTCGACGTCACGGAGTTTTACTCGGAGCGGGGCGGTGGGATTCGAAGCCATCTGACGACTCGAGGTCACTTTCTGTGCCAGCGCAATCACGACCATCTGGTCATTGCACCAGGCCGACGCGAAGAAGATGCCGTAACGTTCTCGAACGTCGCGCAAGGCGGGACGGGCCGGTCGCGAATCGTGCGTTTTGCCGGCCCTAACCTGCCGTACGACCGCACCTACCACTTGCTCGGGCGACTGGACAAGGTTCGGCAGCGGGTCAAGAGCGAGCAGCCCGACGTGGTCGAGGCTCATTCGCCCTACCTCGCGACCGCCGTGGTTCTAGCGGCCCGCAACCGGCGTACGCAAGTCACCACCGCGTTTTGGCACACCGACCACGTGGGCACGTACATCGAGCCGGCGATGGAGGCACGCCTCGGAAACCGGCTGACTCGCGTGATGTGCCGTCCGCTCTGGTCGCTCACGGCGGCGGTTCTCGCCCCATTCGACGCCGTATTCGTCGCGGGCCGGGCGCAAGCCGATCGTCTGCGCTCCGCCGGGGTGCGCTCGGTCGTTTTCGCGCCCTTCGGCGTGGACACGACCATCTTCCATCCAGCCCGTCGCGGCGAAGCCTGGCGCCGCCGATGGCTCTCGGGGGCGCGCGAAGGGGTGCCCGTCTTGATCGGAGTCGGCCGATTCGCCTTCGAGAAGCGCTGGGACGTCGTCATCCAAGCGTTCGCGCAAGTGCGCGCGCGCCGAGAGGCCGTTCTGGTGCTCTACGGAGATGGCCCCGAGCGGGAGCGGCTCGAGCGAATGGCTCCGGAAGGGGTCCATTTTGCCGGGTTCGAGAAGGATCGACCGAGCCTCGCCGCTGCGCTCGCCAGCGCGGACATCCTCGTGCACGCCAGTCCGTACGAGACGTTCGGCCTCGGTATTGCCGAGGCCGTCGCGTGCGGGCTGCCGGTCGTCGTGCCCGACGTCGGTGGCGCCCTTCAAAGCGTGGACCCGAGCTGCGGCGAAACGTATAGAAGCCTCGATGCCGCCGCCTGCGCGGCAGCTATCCACATGATCTTGGACCGGAATCCAGAGGAGCTGCGGGATCGGGCGCTCGAGGCCGCACGGCGAGTCCACACTGCGGAGGAGCATTTCAACATAGTTTTATCTACTTATGACGAGTTATCGAAAGAAAAACATTATCGATCGCTCCGACGGTGAGCCCGTGCCCATCCACGTGTCGATTCACGATGTGGCTCCTTGTTGGGCATCCGAGGTCGAGGCGGCGTTGCGCCTTTGCCACGCCGAGCAGATCCGGCCTGCGCTTCTCGCGGTCCCCAATTTCCATGGCACTGCCCCGCTGCTCGAATCGCCGGCGTTTTGTTCGCGGCTGCGCGATTTGCAAGCCGACGGCCATGAAGTGTTCTTGCACGGCTTTCTTCATCGAAGCTCGCCTCGGTACGACCCGAGCCGTGGGCATTCGCGCATGGCGTGGCTCTTCGCGCAACGGCTCGCATCGGGCGGCGAAGCCGAAATGAGCGACGTGTCCGAGAGCGAAGGCCGCAATCGCATCGAGGCCGGCGAGGTCGTGCTCCGCCAGGCGGGGCTCACGGTCGATGGGTTCGTTGCCCCCGCTTGGTCGATGCCCCGATGGCTATTGCCTTGGTTGTCCGAGCGCGGGTATCGATTTACCGAGGATCACTTTCGCGTTTATGACCCCCAGGAGCGACGCTCGCGGACGAGCGTCGTGCTCAACTGGGCGACCCGATCTCCCGAGCGCATCCTGTCGACCCTCGGTTGGTGCCGGTTGGCACGCTACGGTCGGGCCTTCGTTCCGGCGCGCATCGCCATTCACCCGGCCGACATGCGTGTCCGGATCGTCCGCAGAGAAGTCGAGCGTAGCCTCCGATGGGCGCGCGGCGACGTCGTTGCGCGCGGAGTGGATCTGATCGGGCCTCCCCAGGAAATGGCCTCCCGGGCGCCGGGTGGATCCGTGTGAGCGCGCGGCCCATCGAAATCGCCCCGACCCCGGCCATGCGGCACGCCTCGGCACTGACCCCCGCCGAGGTTCGGCGAAACCTCATCGCGAGTCTCGTGCTCGTGATGGTCACGTCGTACTTCAGCGTGACGTTCTTTCACCCCGATGAGCACTACCAAGTGATCGAGCTCGTCGGGCTGAAGCTCGGAAGGACGACGGAAGCGAATCTTCCCTGGGAGTTTCACGCGCGGATGCGCGCGTGGCTGCAACCGGCCGCCTACACCGCCATCGCGCGCGCCGCCGAGACGATCGGCATCCGCGATCCATTTGCGTTGGCCTGGCTATGGCGCCTGGCCTCGGGGCTGCTCGCGTGGGCCGCGATCCGCAGCATGGTACGAACGTCGTTGGGCTGGTGCGACGGCCGGGCGAGCGCGATCGTGCAGATCCGAGCTATCGCATGGCTCGGGTTCGTGCCTTACCTGGCCGTGCGGACGTCGTCGGAGAACGCCTCGTGTTCGCTCCTCACGATCGGCTTCTGCTTCTGGATGGACAGGCTCCATGCCGGCGGTCGTCCAGCCGGCGCACACGACCGCGGGAACCGTTCGATCCTTTCCGCGCCGGTCGCATTCGTCGGCGGAGGACTCTTCGGACTCGCCTTCGAATGCCGCTTCCAGACCGCGGTCCTCGTCGCCGGACTGATCGCCTGGCTCTGCGTTTTTCGTCGACTCCGACCGAGGGGAGCCATTTCGCTCGCAGCCGGCGTCGCAGCCGCCCTGGCGGTCGGCTTGCTCGTCGATCGGTGGGGGTATGGCGAATGGACCTTCCCGGCCGTCCACTATTTCTATCGAAACATCGTCGACCGAATGGCGTCTCGCGAATTCGGAGTCGCTCCGGTCTACGGCTATCTCTATCTTCTTCCGTCCAACGTATTCGGACCGGTCGTCGTCGTTCTAATGGCCGGTTTGATCCTGACCTGGCTACGCCACCCCAAGCATCCTTTGACCTGGGCAACCCTGCCCTACGCCATCGTCCACTTTGCCTTGGGCCACAAGGAAGAGCGGTTTTTTTTTCCTATGCTGCTCTTGGCGACAGCCGGCGTGACGCTCGGCCTTTCTCCCGCTCGTCGCATTTCCCCTCTCGGCCCCGCATGGTCGCGTGTCGCGCGCATCGGCGACCGCATCGCCGCACGACTCTGGAACCTGCGCGGCGGGTGGCTTGCCCGAATCGTCGTGGCCGACAACCTGTTCGGCCTGCTGCTCTTGGCCGTCTACCCGCTCGGTTGGCGATCCAATCTCACGTTTTATGCGTACGTCGACCGTCACCTGCAGCCCGATTCGCGCATCCTGAAGCTCGGCGACTGGGATTTTCCCGAATACCCATTTTATCGGAACGGCCGGTGGCGCGTCGAGACGCTGGCTCGGACCGACGACGTGCAGGTCTCGATGATCGAAACCGCGCGACGAGAGCCCACCTATTTCGTGACGCCGCTGCCCTACGACGGCGTGCCCACCGGCGGGGGCGCAACAGCCCAACTCGTCTACTCGGATTTCCCCGGCTGGCAGTGGTCGATGATCCGGGACTGGGTCGGGCCGATCCTTCGAAACGCCCGTCGGATTCTCGACCCCATCGAAATGATCCCCCAGGCCAAGTGGCTGACGCTCTATCGCCTCGAGTCCGGCAGCCCGGTGCCCATCGTTTTGCCCGAACGGCTCGGTAGCGACGGCGCCGTCGCGCTTTCGGTCTCCGGCAACGGCGCGACGCCATCCACGGCAAAGACCCCCGACCCGTCCTGCCTGGGGCGGCGCGACGGCGAGATCAAGTGCAACATCGAAGGGACCACGAACAAGGCGCTCGCCAGGCATGCGACCTCGCCGCTCATCGCGACCCAGCCGAAGGACTGAAGGGCTTGCATGTCCGCGAGCAGGAGCGAACTGTATCCGATGGTCGTCGTGTAGCTGCACAGCGCTACGGCGCCGCCCACCCTGTGCAGCGCGCTCGTCACGTTGCCGCCGAGCAGGCGAGAGCGATCGTAGACGTTGAACGGGTATTCGCAGCCGACCCCGAAGGTGATGGGCAGCGCAATGAAGTTCAGAAAATTGAGCTTCACGTTCATGGCCGCCGCTCCGCCGAGCGTCCAAAGGACCCCCATGGCGAGCGACGTCAGCACGACGAGCGCCCCGACCAGATCGTGCGTCGCGATCAAGACCACGACGACGACTGCGCCGAACGAGGCCACCGTGGCGAGCGGGCCGTCGCGCACCATCGATCGGATCATCTCGGCGAAGATCGTCGCACGGCTGGCCGTGAGCACCTTCGTTCCATCCGGCAGAACGACGTTGTCGGTGGCGCGCGCGATTCGAAGCAAATTGTGGCCATTGGACAGGACCACGTCGTTTCGATACTTGACGTAGAAGACGGTTCCGACCGTGCCGTTGTTTTCCTGAAACCGCCGCCGGAGCAGACTCGGCAAGTCTTTCGCACCGACGGGACGCAGAGTTTGCGGCGGCGTCAAGTCATCGACATCCAATCGCTCCTCGGGGGAAAGCCCGTGGAGCACGGCCGGGGTCAGGCGATCGCGAATGCGATCGAGGATTGCGATCTTGGCGCGTTGCTCCTGCTCGGTGCCCGGCAAGACGTCCGCCACCGTCAAGACTTCGTGGATGAGCGGCCCTTGGGGATCGGCGGCGTCGTTTTTCAAAATCTGCGCTTTGAGCAACGGCACCTGATCGGGGGTGTCGGCGAGCATCACGGCGCCCGAAATGTTGTTTTTGCCGCCGAACACGTCGTCGGCCTTGATGGACCATTCGGCCGCGCCGCCGGCCTTGGATCCCTTGGAGCCGAGTTTGTCGAAGTCGTACTCCCACGGGTCGCGCAGATAGGCCGGCAGCCTCGACAGAGCGAGCGCGGAAAGCGCCATCGCGCCCAGCACGAACGCCCACGGCGCGCGCGCGGTCACGCGCGCGACGAAGCGAATGACGGGCCCCGGCATTCCGTCGATGGAGTGTCGTTCGCGCTCGCGCCAAGAGACCGGAAAATGGGCTTCGACGCGCTCCTGAAGCGCGATCATGGCAGGCACGCAGGGGATGATCGTCACCCACACGAGCAGCATGCCCACGAAGCCGATCAGGCCGAACTGGTTGAAACCGCGAAAACGCGTGATGGTCAGCGAACCGTACGCGATCGATCCGACGCACGCGCCGACGAGCTCGGCCCGGAATGCGTTGAGCACAGCATCGCGCCGTGCCTGTTGCGGGGTGAGCCCACGGGCTCGAAACTCGCGGTAGCGCGAGAGCAGAACGATCGGATAGTTGATGCCGTTTCCCAGGATGATCGCACCGAGGAACGCGCCCGATGTATTCACGTACCCAAAGCGCGCCATGGCAAACGAGTAAGCGAACCCGACGCCGAGCAGCGCCGGCAACGCGATCGTCGGGATGGACCACAGAGAGCCGTAAAACAGAACGATGCCGGCGAGGATCACGACGAGCACGAGCACCGACGCCCAGGCCGCCGACGAGACGAGCGATTGTTTCTCGGCGACCGCGTTCGGAATGTCTCCGGCGAATCCGACGCGCATGGCGGGGTCGAAACTGACCGGACGCAGCCGTTCTACCAACGTCCGCACATGGGCATAGAGCAGGTCGCCCAGTCGGTCGCCGGTGCCCGTGCTCCGGGACACGATGCGAAGGCCGACGGTATGGCCGTCGGGCGTCGCAAAGTACCCCGACGGAAACTCGTCCAACGTGGCGTATTTCGACTTCATCTGGCCGCGAAGCTCGCCGAGACCGAGCGCGGAGGACTTGTCCGCTGCCGCGCTCGAGTCGCCACCGGGCTTGTCCGCGACCTCTTCGTCGTCCAGGCTTTCGACCAACCCGCTCCGAATCGCGATCCGGTGATCGACGCGGTCGTAGGCCGCATCGAGATCCTCCGGACTCGCGTACAGCCACTTGAACTCCTCGACGAACGCGTGAACGTCCTTCGTGCCTCGCTCGACGTATGCGATGAGCGGGGGCGCACACGTTTGCGGGCACGAGGGCGTCGTGCACGCCGCGACGCACCGCGACCTCTCGTCCATCCATCCCTCGATCGCGTCGGCCACCGCATCGATCAGCCGTTCGTTGGCCGCGACGTCGGGGGAATCGGCGAGCACAAGCAACGAGCCGCGCCCCCCCACGCGTCCGAGCTGATGCTCGAAGGCAGCAAACCCGGGGCTATCGCGAGGCAGAAGCTCGAGAAAATCGGAACGCAGATCCAGGTGCGATGCGTAACTCCACGACGCGATGAGGCACAGAAGCGAGACGACCAGAACGAGGATCGGCCGACGGGCGCTGAAATCGACCATCTTGATGATGAGCGACTTCATGAGCGTGGCCATCCCGACCTCGCGGCAGGCGTGCGGCACGCCGCCGCGCCCCGATTCGGGCGACTGGCGTTTCGGCGTTTCGCCGGGACGCTCCGAGCCATCACCGCGCTACACGCTCGATCTCGCGCTGGATGACGCGGGCGTGGGGACGCGCATCGAAGTCGCGTTCGACGAGAGCGCGCCCCGCTTGGCCGTGCGCCTTGCGCAATTCTGCACGGCGGAAGTACTCGACGAAATGCCGCGCCATCTGGCCGACGTCCGGCGGCTTGCCCGCGAGCAAACCGTTGACACCGGATTCGACCATCTCGGGGATGCCGCCCATCGCAAAGGCGACGACAGGCTTGGCGAGCGCCATGGCCTCGAACGTCGCGCGCGGCAAAGGGTCCTCGTAGACGCTTGGGATCACGGTCACGTCGAAGTCGCGCACGTACGCCTGGATGTCGGCCTGGAACCCCACGAAATAAAAGTGGCGACCGAGCGCCAGTTCGCCCACGAGCGCGCGGCACTCGGCGAGGTGATCGACTTGGACGTCTTGCGGAGTGTCCCCGATGATCACGAACCGGGCGCGCCCGCGCTCCTCTTCGGTCAACGCATCGATAGCCAGCCGCGCCGCGCGAATCATCTCCATATACCCCTTTCGCGGCAAGATGCGGCCTTGACTACCGAATACGACGGCGTCAGAGGCCAGCCCGAGCTCGGCGCGCAGCGCACGCGGCCCGTCTACCGAAAACTCCTGGGCGTCGATCGAATCGTGCACGATCGTCACCTTGTGGCGCGCGCATCGATCGAAGAGCCGCGCGGTCGGCTGCGACACGCAAAGAATCGAGCGCACGGCTCGGCTGGCCGCCAGGTGCTCGTGCAGCCAGGACAAGGCAGGGGCCACGGTCGAATAGAAGACGTGCCAGATGACGGGTACCCCGGCCGCCCGGCCGAGCGCCGCGCCGCCGAAATTCGCGGACGTGCCGTTGCAAAAGATCGCGTCGTAGCGGCCGCGTCGCACCCGTGCCGCGAGTCGGGCCATGCCGACCGCGGCCCGGCCGACGTTGCCCGCGGCTCGGACGCCTCGTACCAGCCGTGGCGCTTCGAAATCGGCCCGATCGATCGCGCGGTCCCAGGGCTCGACCAGGTTCTCGATCCAGTTCGGCTCGAACCAGATTTCGTCGGTCGCCCCGTGGCGGCGCAATCGATCGGCAACGACACCGTCGCGCGGAAGGACCACCGACCGATGCACGACGCTCGGGTCGATGAATTTGAGAATGTACAGCAGCGTGCTGCCGGGCCCCCCGTTGCGAGACGTGTCGTTGATGAAGAGGACACGCAAGCGTTCCCGTCCGATCGCCCTCGGAGACGCCTCTCGACGGACTCGAGGCGCGCCGTCAGTCGTCGAACTTGAAGAGATCATCGAGGTCGCTCTTCGTCAGTTTCTTCGCGCCACCCACGTCCTCGGAGAGAACCGCCCCGACGAGCTCGCGCTTCTTCTCGCCGAGCTCGATGATCTTCTCTTCGATGGTGCCCTTCGCGACCAGACGGTAGGTCGTGACGACCTTGGTCTGTCCGATGCGGTGCGCACGGTCGGTCGCCTGGTCCTCGACGGCGGGGTTCCACCACGGATCGAAGTGGATGACGGTGTCGGCGGCGGTGAGGTTCAAGCCGCTGCCTCCTGCTTTGAGGGAGATGAGAAATACCGGTGGGCCGTCGTCGCTCTGAAAATGCTCGACGACCGACTGCCGATCCTTGGTCGATCCGTCGAGGTACGCGAAGGCCACCCGATCTTCCTCCAGGGCTCGCCGAATGAGCTGCAGCATGGTCACGAACTGGCTGAACACGAGAACTTTGTGGCCCCCGGCAATGCTCGTCTGAATGAGCTCCCGGAGTGCCACGAGTTTGCCGGAGTCCTCGTCGCCGAACTCGCGCGGAAGGCCGAGCAGCCGCGGGTCGCAGGCCGCCTGACGCAGTCGCGTCAAACCCGCGAGGATTTGGATGTGGCTGCGGGCCACGCCGATCCGCTCGACCTCGCCCATGACCTGCGCGCGCACCTCCTTGAGCACCGCAGCGTAGAGCGCTCCTTGCTCGCCGATGAGCTCGCAGAATTGGTCCTGCTCGATTTTCTCCGGCAGGTCGCGGGCCACCTCGGACTTCGTGCGGCGAAGAATGAAGGGATGGATCGTGACCCGGAGCCGCTCGGCGGCCGTTTTGTCCCCCGCATCGATCGGGCGCGAGTAGCGCTCTTCGAACTTGTCGAGCGGGCCCAGAAGACCGGGGCTCACGAAGTCGAATATCGACCATATCTCGCTCAATCGATTCTCGATCGGCGTCCCGGTCAAAGCGAGGCGCCGATCGGTCTTCAGACGCTTCGCGGCGCGTGCCGTCGCACTGAAGGGATTTTTGATCTGCTGCGCTTCGTCCACGATGACGTAGCGCCACGCAATCTCCTTCAGGAGCTCCTCGTCACGCCGCAGGAGCGCATAACTGGTCACGACGACGTCGGCGTCTTCGAGTTCGTCCTGTCGCTCCTTGCGCTCGGCGCCGTGCCAGAGCGCGTGCCGCAGCGAGGGCGCAAACTTGTCCATCTCGCGAAGCCAATTCGTCACGACACTCGTGGGCGCGACGAT
>JBEKOY010000029.1:0-54810 GCA_049521295.1 Polyangiaceae bacterium
AGTAGGCAAACGTTTCGCGCTTGCGGAACTCGATGTCGAGCAGCCATTCCTTCGTGCGGGTCTCGCGAAGCCCGCTGTTTCGCCGCTTCCAGTTGTGAAAAACGTGGGCGGCTTCGTGGATCACGAAGTCGTTGAAACGCCCGTCGTCCGCGAAGTATTCAGCGGAGACGTAGCAGGTGGTCTCTTCGCTCAGTCCAAGCAGCGACGGTGCGTCGGGACCGAGCAGTTCCGAGCCCACGCTCGACAGATATAGGTTGGCCAGGCTCCACGCCGTATGGAGCCACATCTGCCCCAGGAGGACCTTCTCGACGTTGGTCTCCGTCAAAAAGACGACGGACCGTTCGAGGAGCGAAAGCACGACCTCGCGTTCTGCCTCCGGAAAGAGGCCATGAACCATCGGCGTCAGTTTTCGCTTCGTCCAAGCGACGACGTCGAGATCGTGGGGGATGGGCGGATGCCTTCTGCCAGCGGCTCGCCGCTTCACTTCGTCAGTCAGTGCTCGCAGAAGTGCGTCATGACCTCGGCAGGCTCGATCGAGAAAGTTGCTGCCAGGCCAGGCAGGATGATCGGGTACGTAGGTGCCCTCACGGAGGTAGCGCTCGATGGCTTCGGGGACGCTCTTGGGCTCGTTCACGCGGTCATTTTACCAACGAACGAGGGGCACACCAAGGACGTCGCACGTTGACGCCGACGCCAATCCGTATTCATCGGCGCCGTGTCCGGTGGGAGGCGGGTAGACTCGAAGCGCCATGGTGTTCATCACCCAGCTCGTTTACGTCCACCCCGGAAAAGAAAGCGTCTTCGACGAGTTCGAAGCGCTTGCGATCCCCCTAATCGCCAAACATGGGGGAGACCTTCTTCTTCGGGTACGCCCGAACCCCGAAAGCGTCATCGCCGGATCCATGGATCGCCCTTACGAAATTCATCTCGTAGGCTTTCCGAGCGACGAGGCGTTCGCATGTTTCGCGAGCGACCAGCAACCAAAACGGTTTCTACATCTAAAAAACGACGCCGTGCGTTCGTCGCTTCTCGTCCGCGGAACCGCGGCGTGATTCGCAGTGTTCCTAGAAAGCGGGCGCCGCGGTGGTTGCGAGTCAGCTGCCGCCGCGGCGTTCCGATCGCGAGCCCAAGTAAACCAAATCACGGATCCGCTCAAAAATAGCGTGGGTGGTTCGCGAAAGGCGGCTGGACCTGGCGCTCAAGACTGGCAGTCGCAGGCACGTATGCATACTACGCTAACCCACCGCGGATCCATTAACGGCAGTTCAGGCGACCTGGTCTGCCCGTCATCGCCACCGGCTCCCACTTCGCCGACGGGCTCGAACGTCCCTACTTCGAATGGTGCCGACGCAGACGCTCCGCCCGCGTAGTGCCCTCCTCTTGTCCCAGAAGACGGGCAGCAAAGGCCCTCGTAAAACCAAGGCAGCCAAAAAGGCTCGAAAGGTGGCGCGAAGAAGCGCAGTTCTGCGTACTTTGCGTACAGATACGAGGTTCAGGCGCCCGCCGAGTGGAGCGACGACGGCGTCTTCAGTCCGAAAATCATAAGGGACGCGATCCGTACCATCGGGCGATGCCCCGCCAAAGAGCTGTTCATCTCCAAGCTCGATTTTCTCGAACTCTACGACGGCGAGCACTCCCAGCTGGAGGAACGGTTCATTGCCATCGGTCCCATTCGTCGCGGGCTCGTTCTCGTCGTTTACACGGAGCGTAGTGAGGAAACGGTGCGCATCATCAGCGCCCGTTGGGCCACCCAAAGACGAGCGAGCCCTTTTACCTGGAGTACATGGAGGAGCGGTCATGAAAAGCATCCCTGAACTCAGCCGAGCCGATTTCGAGCGGACCCTTCGTCGCAGCCAACGTCAGCGCATCATTCGCGGAGAGCTTCAGCCGGGCGATGTGGCGGCGCTGCGTCGGTTCATTGGGCTGACGCAGGCGCAGTTCGCCGAGGCGCTCGGCATTAGCGTGCACACGCTTCGCAACTTGGAGCAGGATCGCCGAAAGCCGGAGGGCGCTGCCCTCGCGCTCTTGCGGATTGCCGCGCGCCATCCAGGTGTTGTGCGTGAGAACGTACCGACTGCTGCATGAAGCCGCGAGCCTGCCTGTCGTCAGCGTCATCGCCGCCGCCACTTGTCCCGGTAGCTTGGCGGCTCCTCGATCGGTTTGACGGGCTCCGTGGCCCTCTCGGCGACGAAGGTGCTCGCGTCGCCGTCCTTGATCTTGATTCGCCCCTTGAGGCGACCGTCCTTGCCGAGCGTCACGCAGCCGGTGCCGGTGAGCTGGTCGAACTCCCAAGCGCCCTGCCACGTGAACGAGACGCCGGTTTTCGTGGGCTTCGCGTTCACGTATGCCAGCAGGCAGTGCATCCGCAGGCGATCGGCATGCCCGGTCAGCGAGAGCAGCGCCGGTCCCAGGATGTTGAGGTCAGCATCGTCCCACTGCGAGGTCTCGACGATGCGCCACCAGCCCCGATACTCGCGCGGAATCTCGGCGTCAGTCACGACGCAGGGACGGTACCAACGCGAGCGTACGAGGTCACTCCTTCCAGCAAGGCGGGGTCAGGCTTCGACGAGAGCCCTCAGCCGATCGAGCGCCTTGTCCCATTGCTTGGAGATCTGGTCCAGGTGCCGCTGCGCCTCCTGCAGGCGGCGTGGCTGAAGCTCCCAGACGCTCTCGCGTCCGTCGCGCATGCCCCGCACCACGCCCGCCTTGGCGAGGACCCGCAAGTGCCGCGTGATGGCCTGGCGCGTGACGTCGGTCCCCGCCGTCAGCCGCGTGATGGACAGCGGGCCTTGCTCGCACAGCCGGGCGACGAGCCCGAGGCGCGTCCGATCGCCCAGCGCCCCGAACAAGGGCGCCGCCGTCTTCAGCGCCAGTGCCCCGCTGCTACGCGGCATGTGAGAGATACTTCTCGATGAGCTTGGCTTGATGAGTCCACCCTCCCTCGTTGGCGGTGAACGCCTGAGCCCGGCGGGCCAGCGGGATGCCGTCGAAGCCGGATTCGGTGATGGTCAGCAGGGTGCCGCCCTCGACCTCCTCCAACTCGAAAACGACCAGGGTGGTGGGCTCGCTCGAATAGTCGACGGCGGGATCGATCGCGAAGGGGTGCCAGCGAAACGAGAAGAGTCGCTCGGGTTCGATGCGATCGACCGTGACTTCGAAGGCTTGTCCTTCGTACGGCTTTTGCTGCTTGGCCACCTCTTCGTCCACCTGGGTCGGGACGCACTTTCCCGTCATGTGCGCCCCAGGCACGAAAGGCCCGTCGAATGCCACCCCGAACCAGGCCCCGAACTGTCGCGCATCGCTCACCGCACGCCACACACGCCCCAGCGGTGCGCGCAGCAAAACCTTCTTCTCGATGCAATCCTTGTCGGTCGCCATGCGCAACATCCTTGTTGCATGTTCTGATAGGCGTGCCCCGGGTGACATGCAACCAAAATGTTGCATCGTGGGTGGCGCGCCTACGCGGGGCTCACGACAAGGTCCAGGAGGGTCGATGAATGTCGATCAGCCGCTTCGCTTCCGTTTCGAGTAGGTCATGTGCTCCGGTTGCTTCGACCACCACTGCTCCAACACCTCCGTGATCACGGCGTTGAGCGAGACCCCTCGGTCGATCGAGAGGTGCCGCAGGGCGGTGTGAAGCTCCTTCGGAAGCCGCAGCATCAATCCCTGCCGCCCATCCTCCGCCGGTTCGTTCTTCTTCGCAGCCACAACCGTTGTCCTACACGAACCATGGCGGCTTGACAACGTGATAGCACGATATCAAGACGCGACTGCGGGGAGTTGTCGCTCAAGATGAGCCAAGAATGCACGCCGGCGTTCGGAAGCAAGAGGCTCGATCAAATCGGGGCGCGCGACATTGAGGCGTTCAAGAGTGCGAAGAAAAAGGAAGGAAAATCGTCGAAGACGATTAACAACTTTCCAAAGACGCCGTGCGCCTTTTGGACCGTCCCGTGCCGCAGGCTCACGCTCATATGGCGCACATGAGCGCGCTTGCTTCGGGTAAATAGCGGAAACAAAAAGAGAAACAGGGTGGAGGCGCCGGGAATCGAACCCGGGTCCGAAAACGGCTTGCTCGCGCATCTACGTACGTAGCCGACACTTTGAATCGCTTCGGGTCGCGCCTGACGGCGGGCTCTCCCCGAAGCTAGTCACCTGTTTGGTCTCGCCTCGCGCCCGGTGACCCGGCATTCGGCTATCCAGCTTGGTTACGCCCTTCGGAGGGTGCTGGAAGGCCCTTCCGTCGGACGGCGTTCAGTACCTAATTAGGCAGCGAGCGCGATCGCGTTATCGTTCGCAATCATATGTTGCGCGGGTTTTTACGTGGGCCTGCGCGCCACGGTACGCAGCAACGAGTTTGCAGTCTCCGTCGAAACCGATCGCCCCCTTCTTTAGACTTTCATCAACGGCACGCAGCATACACAGCGTGCGGCTGGCCGCCACCGCGTCAACCCGGCCGCTCGACGGGCAGTTCGAGTCTCGGCCGCGCGGGCGCTTCAGCTGGAGGCGAGTCCCATCACTCGTTCGGCTTCGAACCAGATGCGGTCGAAATCCGTGGCTTCGGCGGCGAATCGGTCGCGCGAGAGGCACTCGGCTTCCGCGTGCGCTTGGTGCCACCGCTCGACCGTCAGGGGAACGCTATCGCGATTGACCCAGAGCCACGCAAGGGCAGTCGCGTCGCACTGAAGCTCGGTCCACGCGCGTTCTTCGAAGGGACCGTGGTTATGGAAGTGCGCCCAATCGTGAAGGCCCCAGAAGAGGCCAGTCAGGCTGTCGGCGGCGAGCCACATTAGGTCGGCCGGCCGCTGCCGGTGCGAGAACAATTGATCGGTCGCCTCGTCGATGGCCCAGGGCGCGAGCGCTCGCGCCTCGTCGTCGAGCCCGAGCCCGAGCACGTGCACGCGCGCCATCTCGGAGGGCAGAAACTCACAATGCTGCCGAAAGACGAAGGCCGTTCCCGCGGGGTTCGTTCCGTCGATCGGCGAATCGCCCCAGCGCATCGCCGGACGTCGCCATTCGAGCTCGTCGCTGGGGCACCAACCGAAAGCGTCGAAGACGTGGGACGGCGCCATTCGATACGTGGGCGGAGTGCGCAAGCGTACGATTCGGACATCCGATACCTCGAACGCGGCGCGGTTCACGCGGTCGGTGTAACATGACTCGAGGGAAGGCGGACTCGCTCGCACTTTGCGCAGTCGGGTGTGCCGAGCTAAGGCTCCCGACTCAAGGACCCGCGATGTCTCCGACGCAACCGTTGCCGCCGAAGAAAGAGGTCGCGTTGGCCTTGCTCGAACGATCGAGCGTGTACGTTCATCTGGATCCTCGGCAGCAGGAGGCCGTCGTCCCGCCCTGGTTCAAGAAGCAGCCGCAGCTCGTTCTTCAGGTCGGCCTCAACATGCCGGTTCCCATTCCGGATCTGCGCCTGGACGACGAGGGAATCCGATGCACGCTCAGCTTCAATCGTGCGCCGTTTTTCTGCGTCGTGCCCTGGTCGAGCATCTTCGCGATGGTCGGTGAGGATGGCCGCGGGATGGTGTGGCCCGACGATGTGCCCGTCGAAGTGGCACGCCAAGCGCAGGAACGGGCCGACGGTCCCGTTCGTCGAGAGCCGTCGAAGCCGACGCCTCCGCCGCGGGAGCCCAAGGCCGAAGCGGCGGCGAAGCCAAAGCGCTCGCGCAAGCGTCCTCCGCTTGCCGCCGTTCCCGCCGCAGGCGAGGTCGCCACCGGCAGCCGTGCGCACGCAAAGCCCGATCGCATCGCTCCGCCCGCGGCGCGGCCCGTCGTTGCGCAGCCGCACGTCCCACGCCCCTCGGCGTCCGGGGCCACGGGATCGGCACGCAAAAAACGAGAGTTGCCACCGTATCTTCGCATCGTGAAGTGAGAGAGCCCTCCCCCGTCGAAGGCTGCCCCGTCGAAGGCTGACTCCAGGGCGCCTTCGCCGAGCGATTGGCAAGAGTGGGTTGCTCTAGCCCTAGGCGGTGCGCTCTTCCGTCAAGCTCGGCGCCGTCAAGCGCGGCCCTTCGTTGAGATTGAGCCGAACAGGCAACACGACCATCGGCATGCCGGCGTGCTGAAGCCGCCGCTGAATCATGAATGCACTTTCGTTATGCAAGATGCGCGTCACGAACGTGTCCTCATCAAAAATGAGCTGGCCCGCAACGAAAAGCGCACGCGGAAATCGATGGATGACGTCCGCCGCGATGCGCTCGGCCTCAACGGCAACCTCGATGCCGGTCGAGAACTGGCTCTCGGCGGGCAGCCCCAGCCATTTTGCATATTGGACGTATTGGTCGAGCGCTTTCTGCACTCGCGCCTCCAGCTCGTGAACCTCAGATATGCCTTTGAAGTTGCCCGAGTCGATTACAGCCACCGAGCAAAAGACAATTCCCTTGAAGTGACCAGGAAACATGCGAAGAAGGGTTAGAAGCGCGTGGCGCCCAAGCCCCCCGTACCCACCGACGAAGAGCACGGCAACCGGTTTCGTCCGGTCGATTTCGTGTGCGGCGTCGATCCCATCGGTGACGGCGGGGCTTTGCAGCCGCGAGCCCTCGCCGAGCGGGTCCGCAAGCTCCACGTCGAGCCGGCGAATGGCGATGACCACTCGTGCGTAATGGCGTTTGATTCCCAAGCAGAGGGCTACGAGCAGGCCAGTCACGACGAGAGTGAGCCAGCCGCCGGCCGTGAACTTCTCGAACACGGTCACGATCAAGATCGTCAAACAAAGACCGAGGCCGACGATGTGAATCGGCAAGTGCTTGTACCAGGCTGGTTGTTCCTTCCGGTGCTGTACCCAGAAGCGGGCCATGCCCAAATTGGACAACGAAAAGGTCAGAAACACGTTGATCGAATACATGACCACGAGCTTCTCGACGTTGCCGTGGGTATAGAGGAGCGCCGCGATCGAGGTGCCGCCCATCAGCATGACCCCATTCTGCATGCTGAGCGTCTCGGAAAGTGCGGCGAAGCGGTGCGGCAGCCACGAGTCGACGGCCATGTTCGCCATGACCCGCGGGCCATCGACGAAACCGGCCTGGGCCGCGATCAGCAGCAGACCCGCTTCTGACGCGAGCGCGATGGTCACGAACCACTGGCCGACCTGCCACCCGCCCAAATGCCAACCGCCGGCGACGCGCTCGAGCAGCACGGCATTCATCGTCTTGTCCTCGTCCGGCATCGCATGGACGAGCAGATACGCGAGAATGATGCCGCCTGCCGTCACGGCCAAAGACGTGGCCATGAGTCCCATTGTTCGTTTGGCCGTGCGCACCTTGGGCTCGCGCATGATCTGCACGCCGTTCGAAACGGCTTCGATCCCGGTATACGTACCTCCCCCGAGGGAATACGCGCGAACAAAGAGCAACAGCGCTCCCAATGTACCGAGGGAGCTTACCGTACGCCCGTAGTTGACACTCGTCTGGTGTGCGACCGACGTGATCTGGCTCAGATTGCCGAAGATCGCGATGACGAGCAGGATTGCGTGTGTCACGATAAACGCGATAAAGACCGGCAGGATAGCCTGCACGGATTCCTTCACTCCGCGAATATTCAGTACGGTCAATGCACCGATGGCGACGATCTCGACCACGAGTTTCGTTCGCTGCACCGGGTCGAGCCAAGATCCGATGTCGTCGGCGTTCAAGTGCAACGCTGCCTGACCGAACCACGAGCGCGGAACCATGCTGAAGATCGCGTCGCCGCCCGACGCGATGGACGTGGTGATGGTGAGCACATAGTCGACCAACAGCGCGCCGCCGCTGACGACTCCGAAGCGCGGGCCCAAGAGCTTGGTGGCCACGACGTACCCGCCGCCACCCGACGGAAAATGTTCGATGATTCGCGAATAAGCATACGAGATGATGAACACCGTAACGGCGGTGCCGAGCGCCAAGCCCACGGCAAGCGACGAATAGTCGTGTCCATTCGCCACCAATTCCCGAAAGGCGGCTTCCGGCCCGTACGCCGATGACGAGAGTCCATCCGCCCCAAGTCCGACCCACGCCAGCATCGCAATGAGCGAAATGCTGTGGAAGGTATGCGCAGAATGAACGTCCTTCGGGGCACCGAACAAAAGAGTCCGTAACTTCTTCTGCATCTTGCCCTCGCGTGCTTTCCTTCCACTACTTCCAATTCCCCGCCCAGCGATCCTTCGTGGTCTAAGGGGGCATCCGTAGTGAGGCGAGCGCAGGCACGACGTGGCCACTCTAATGCAGTCGCAGCGGCCGTCAAACACGGAACGTCACCGACCCGTCGATCAGGGGACCGGACCATCGGCCGGTCGGTCGCCGCCGGGTAGGAGCTCACTCAAGGTTGCGCGAAGTTCGGGCGGCGCCCGATCCATGGCCTCGCGCGCGAGGTCGACGATCTTGCGAGCCGGTGCGTGTCTGACTGCAGCCACGGCAGCCGCCCGGTCGACCGATGCGCCATGCTCCAATATGCCCAACACGAATTCGGTAGACTCGTTCGTATCGCACCGAACGAGGGCCGTGAGCGCCGCCGCTCGAACGCTCGGCGCCGAGGACTCATCGAAGATTCGCCGCAGCGGGTCGAATGCGTGCGCGAAGTCCAAGGAGGCGAGGGTCTTCGCCGCTTCGTCGACGAGCGTGGGATCGCCTTCGCGCAATGCTGCCCGCACCGTCGCGAAGCTTCGCTTAAAGGGCAGTCTCGAAAGCGCCTCGAGCACGGTCAACTTCACCCCGCGGCCGCCTTGCGCGTACATGGCCTCAAGGGGCGAAAGGACGGCGTAGTGAGCGACCCGCGCGAGTCGCTTGGCGAGATGCATTTGGGGAGCCTCGACGGCGGCTTGCGGTGCGGCGCCTTCGACCTGGAGCGCAGCCAAACGTGCCACCATGGCCGCGCGGCGTGTTGCGTCGATGCCATGCGAATCGACCATGATGCTCGCGCACGCTTCGGAAGCGCTTCCACGCTGCTCCCACTCGAGGACATCGGCGTGCCAGACGTGGCCGGCCGTCGGGCTGCTGCTGCGCGCGCCGCGCTGCACCGTCGCCCCGGTGGGCTGCGCCGGATCGCTGGCGGCGGCGTAACGGAGCGCCGCGCGCGCGTAGTGTTCGCGCCGTCTCGGCTCGAGGTCCAAGCAAGCCAATTCAGTGTAAATTTGGCCGACCCGTCCGAGTTGCTCGACCTCACCGAACGCGAGGATCGCCGACAACAGAGCGTTCGCAATCATCTCGGGGGGCGATCCGCGCTGCATTTGCTGTTTGGCGGCAGCGCGCCACAGCTCGCCCTGCCGTGTCGTGTAGCCCTGCACCTCGCCGGTCAGCCGCAGGGAGCGGGCGTAATCCGCCGCGTCGCGGGCAAACGTCGCGGCCGCACTGAATTCCGAGTGCTCCACCGAATCGTCCATCGCCGACTCGAAAAACTCGAAAGCGAAGTTTCGAAGGCGGTCCTCGCGCAGGATTCGAGTGGCGTTGGCGTATCCTTCGAGGACATTCTCGAAGGCTCCGTTCTCGCGTCCGACCTGAATGAGCACGTGGAAACAGTCGAAGGCGCGTTCGCGCCGACCGATGGCTTCGAAATGATCGGCCGCATGCTCAAGCCGCCGGACGCACGACGCGAAAGACGCTCGTGCTTGCACGCCGTCGTTGCAGCGGCGTGCGCAGCGGGCGAGATTGAAGAACACGAGCGCCACGACGTACGCGTCGCTGCCCTCCGAATCGCGCGCGAGTCGCGACCAGAGCGTTCGTGCCCGAGCCCAGTCAAATGCCTTCTCTCGGTAAGTCGCGGCCGCTGCGATCCGTCCGGCGCACTCCATTTCGCCCGCGGCGTCGGTGAGTCGCCCTTGCGCCTCCGCCACCACGGCGCGGTCGAGGGGGGGCACGCGAGACAGGAGCTGGCGCACCCTGCTCCACGCCGACTCATCGTTCGACGCCGCATGCACAAGCACCGTGAGCGCGGATCGCGTGTCGCCCACTTCGACAAACGCCTGTTCCAACGGCAAGAGCAGGGTGCGATATTCACGTTCGGCGACCTGAGTCCTGCCCGCTGCCGAGACGAGCAGGGCGATCGCTTGCTCCACGTCGCCCTTTACCATCGCCGCTCGGGCCTTTTCCCGCAGAGCCGCTAGGTGTTCGGGCATGCCACGTCGGACGGTCAATGAGCCGGAGGAAAGCTTTGGCGTGCTTGGTGACGCCTGGCGCGCCTCGACAAGGCGAGCACACTCTCGACGAGGCCGATGAGCACGTAGCAGGACAGCAGCCAGACCAGGACGAAGGCGGGGCGGGTTTGCAGGCTCACGATGGCACTGGATCCGACGGTGAAGGCCACGAGCCCGAACGTCCGCAAGTTGAGCCGAACGTCCTTGAAGCTGCGAAACTTGATCGTCGAGACCATAAGAAAGCTCATGAAAATCGTGAGGGCGATCATGGCCCAGACGTACTTCGGACCGAAAAGGCGAAGCTCGTCGCCCATGGCATGGTTGGCCAGCACCAAGGAAATGAGGATCCCTGCGGCACCCGGTACGGGCAGCCCGACGATGTACTGACCCGGCTTGGTCGGTGCGCCCTTGTCGCCCATCGACAGCACGTTGAACCGCGCAAGCCGCACGGCCGCGGCGGCGGCGAAGACGTAGGACGCCACGAGTCCGGGGAAAGGCCGCTGCCACAGCGACCACTTGTAAACAAGGATGGCGGGTGCGACCCCGAAGCAGATGACGTCGGCCAGCGAATCGATCTGGAGCCCGAAAGCGCTCTGAGTCCTGGTGAGCCGGGCAACCCGCCCGTCAAGCGTATCGAAGAACAGCGCAAAGACGAGCAGCAGTGACGCCCGGTAGTAGTCGTCGTCGCCCTGGGCCGTTGCGATGATGCGAACCGAGTCGAACCCGCAAAATACGCTCGAGAGCGTGATGATGTTCGGCAAGAGAAACAGCGTCTTGCGCAGGTCGAGTTTGCGGCGAGGGGGCGGCAAGCGATTGGCTCCGCGGGATCCTCCCGCAGAACCGGCGGGGGGTAAAGGCGCGTGATTAATTGGCCCGGGTGGAACGCGCGCTCTACGCTGCCGGTTGGATGAGACCGCACGTGCCTGTCCATGCTCTGGCGACGCTCGTTCTGGTCTTGGTTGTCGGCTGCGCACGCAGCGCCGAGGAACGACAGCTCGACGCCATGCGAGCCGACATCGATCGGATCCAACAAGAGCGCGATGAAGAGGATCGGTCGAGTCTGCCGCCTGAGACTGCCGAGGCTCCCTCGGCCGGAGGTGTGGAGACATCGAGCGCTCCGGCGCCGTCGCCCGCAGCGGACGTCGTGCACGTGGGTGTCTCCGCCGAGGATCCGCCCGCCGACTACGCCGACCCCGACGACACCACACCGCGCCCGCGTATCCGCGTCTTGGGCTCGCCGCGCGTGAACGGACGCGATATCGAGCAAGTCGACGACGTGAGTCCGAACGGCACCCGATCCCCTTCGCTCGATCCGGAGGCGAAACGGGCGTACGACGCGGCCTTGACGCTCGTGGCGGCCAAGAAATACGAGCCGGCGCTTGACCTGCTGGCCGCATTTCTCGTCAAGTGGCCCGAGCATCCGTACGCCGACCACGCGATGTTTTGGCGAGGCGAGTGCTACTTCGCGGGCGGCGATTACGCGCGCGCTTCCGAGCAGTTCGAGGGAGTCCTCGCGCGGTTTCCGGCCGGAAGCAAGGTGCCCGACAGTCTGCTCAAGCTCGGAATGTCTCAGGAGAAGCTCGGAAACTCGGCCAAGGCGCGCGATTGCTTTCAGCGGCTGGCCAAAGAGTTTCCGCAATCGGACGCCGCGCGGCGCATTCCAGTCGGAGCCGCGGGAAGCAGCCGATGATACCCCGGCGTTTCGGGCCGTCGGTCGCCGTTGCCCTCATCGCGATTCCCGGAGTGGCGCGCGCTCAAGCTGGACCTTCGGCACAAGGGGCCCCAGCCGGCGGCGGGGGCGCGATCGTTCCGACTCCCGTTCCGCCCGCCAATCCTTCGCTGCCGGGGTCCACGTTCGTCCCGATGCCGGGCCAAGGCGCATACGGCAATCCGCAGTCGCCGAACGGGACCATCGGCGGCGGAAACGCCACCGAATCGAGCGCACACCCTGTTACGGGCGACGAGGAAGATTCGTTCGACCTCGGGCCGGGCGGCGGCGACGGAAGCGCGTTGCACGGCGGCACCGACGGACCGATCTTCTTGCAGGGCTCTCGACGCCACGGTATCGCCAGCGCCACGGGCGAGGTGCCGCCTTCGCACGTCGTGCGCCGCGGGGATACGCTCTGGGGCCTATGCGACGAGTACTTCGGAAATCCGTACCAGTGGCCGCGCGTCTGGTCGTACAACCCGCAGGTCAAGAACCCGAACTGGATTTATCCCGGCGATGAGATTCGGCTGAAGCCCCCGACCGAGTCGGCTGCGGCACAGCCGGCCACATCGTCGAGCCAGGCGAACGGATTGAGGCTCGTCGAACGGCACCGGAACGTGCCCAACGGCACTGTGTTTCTACGGGATCAGGGCTGGATTCACGACGAATCGGACGACGTGTGGGGTGAGATCACGGGGGCTCCGACCGACAAGATGTTCCTGTCGGATCCGGATGAGGTGTACCTGACGATTCGGCGAGGCCACGATCTCCGACTGGGCCAGCAACTGACGATTTTCCGGACGCGGACGACCCAAGCCGCGGGCGCGATCGTCCAAGTCTTGGGCACGGTGCGAGTCGATGATTGGAATGACCGGGAGCGAACCGCGCGGGCGAAGGTCATCGAGGCGCTCGACGTCATCGAGCGCGGCGCACGGGTCGGCCCTGTGGCGCGCACGTTCGCGATCGTCGAGCCGAAGCGCAACGACATCGACCTGCAAGGCCATGTGCTCGCGAGTCTGCACCCGAATGAGTTCTTCGGGCAGAATCAGGTCGTATTCATCGACAAGGGTCAGTCCGCGGGCCTCAAAGCGGGCAATCGTCTCTTCGTGATGCGTCGCGGCGACGCATGGCGTCAGACACTGCTCACGGCCGACATGAGCTTCCGGGTGTCGGCCGACGACGAGCGTCCGATGCCTCCGATGGAAAAGACGCCGGGGTCGGAGCACGACGACCGAAAGTATCCGGAGGAGTTCATCGCCGAGCTTCGGGTCGTCGACCTGAAAAAGGACAGCTCAGCATGTCTTGTGACCCAGGCGAAGAGCGAGATCGAGCTCGGGGATGTCGTGGTCGCGCGAAAGGGCTACTGAACTCCACGCCGGCGAGCGACAACGAGCCGTGCGCGCGAGGCCATCGAGCCGCGCCATGA
Source organism: Polyangiaceae bacterium (assembly GCA_049521295.1). Lineage (GTDB taxonomy): Bacteria > Myxococcota_A > Polyangia > Polyangiales > Polyangiaceae > Palsa-1150. The sequence goes on from JBEKOY010000029.1 coordinate 13,243, forward strand.
GGGAAGGACACCGAGCGGACGGCGCGGTCCGCGCCGCGGTCGCTATAAAGGAGGCCCGTGCGTTTCGCGATGGATCGATTGTGCGCCGGGGCCATGCTGCTGTCGCTCGTCGCGTTCGGCGGCCACCGATCGCCGGTCGGGCTCAACGAAAACGATGAGCCCACCGTCGTCGATTCGTTCGACGACGACGGCGACGAAGTGGACGAGTCGTCGAACTCCGGCGAGGAGACCCTCCTATCGCAGGCGGATGGAGGACGCGTTCGTCCTCGCGGCCATTGCCCGTCGAGTATGGTGCGCGTCGGGGTCACGTGCATCGATCGTTACGAAGCTCCCAACCGTCGTGGCGCCAAGCCGCTCGTGATGCAATCCGCAAACGATGCCGTCGCATGGTGCTCCGCTCATCAGAAGCGCTTGTGCACGGAGGACGAATGGATTGGCGCCTGCGAAGGCGACGAGCACCGCACCTATCCTTATGGCAATGACCACGTTGACGGGCGGTGCAACGACGACAAGACGTGGCGAGAGGTTCACGAGGCGACACTCGCGAAGTGGCCCGCGACGGAGGCGCGCGAGCATGCGCAAGAGCTCTACCAAGCGGTTCCGAGCGGCTTGAAGCACAAGTGCGCTTCGGGTTCGGGCGTGCACGACCTCACGGGGAACGTCGAAGAGTGGGTCGTACGCACGCGCGAGCACGCCAACCCGTGGCCTTACTTGCTTGCTGGGTGCTACTGGTCGGGCTGTTACGGCGGGTCCAAACCGACGTGCCATTCCACCAATGATGCGCACGGACCCGAGTTTCGGTTTTACGAGACCGGGTTTCGCTGTTGCCGGGACGTCCAGCGTTAGGCGTCATTGCGCTCCCCAGGCACCCCATGGACTTCGATGTCGCGACGAGAGTCTTCGGGGTCCGTCATTTCCCGACGATGCCTTCGCCGGACGCCGAACGAACCCGGTGGGCCGTCTCGCCCGTTCGCGCTCAATCGTATCTTTCGCTGTGCACTTGCTCGCGCGCTACGTCGAGATCCCTCCTCAGGATGTCCCGAACGGAGCCCACCATGCGCTGCAATCCGCAGACGAACGCGTGCGGCGTGCCTTCGCCACGCGACGCCAAGGTGTGCCAGAGCTCTCGGACGTGGGCCTGGACGTAACCGCGTCGTCCCGCCCATGTGGCCGCCGGCCGGGACAGCGTGGGTTCGAAGCGAAATCCAGGGTATCGAGCGGCGAGGTCCCTCCATTCGGACCCGTAGAGTAGGTCCGCATCGTCTCGCACCCCGAAAAGGAGCCACATCGGGGCGACCGACTCGGCGGCGACGGCGGCGCGAATCATCGATCGGAGAGGGGTGATACCCGTTCCGGTCGCAATCATGAGCGACGGCGGGGCGCCTGCCGGACGCCGGATGAAGAAGCCTTGAGGTCCGTCGAATCGAAGCTGCGCTCCTGGCTCGAGAGTGTGAAGCCATGTCGAGCCAAGACCCGCCGACACGCGGGTGACCGCGATCTCGAACCGGGGCGACCTCTCGGGCGCCGACGCGATCGAGTACGATCGCTTCAAGAGCGGTGCATTCTGGTTGGCGACGGGAAGCATCGCGCTCACCCACTGACCGGCCTCGAACTGCAACGGCCGCCCATCCAACCGGTCGAAGACGAGCTCGCGAACAGTCGGCGACAGAGTTCGCGTTCCCACGAGCCGTGCTTCGAATGTGGGGGGAATCGGCATGTCGATTAGGTATGAATCTTGGGCGACCCGCGCGTCGGGCCCGTCAGAGCCGGTAGGGCGAGCGCCTCCGGCCGGTACGCGTACGCCGGCTTCACCCGCGACAAGGAGCGTAGCGTCCGCTCCATCCGCAGCAGGGCGTTCAAGGTTTCGGACGTGGAGAGGGAGGTCGCGCGCGCTTCTGCGAGCACACGCTCGATCGCCGTGTTGGCCGCGAGCGAATGGAACACAGCCCCCGGCAGCAACGCCACGACCAGCGGGCGGTCCGTCCCGACCACGCGTCCATCGAACATCTGGTCCTGTCCCGTGTCGAGCTCGGCGCGCGACTCGTCGTCGAGCAGAGACAAAGCGAGCTGGGCGCCGCTCCAGACGTCGATGAGGATGCGACCGTCAGCCCGGAAAAGTCCGCGGTGTGCGCGCTCAAGGGCCGGCAGCCAAATGCGCTCCTCCGCCGTTAGGTCGGCTTCGACCGCGCGCCCGAAGCGACCCTCCGTCACAGCGTTGCACCAAAACGCGCGGCTACGCTCCTCGAACCAGGAGTCTTCGGGTGCAAACGCGCCGGTCCGCACCTCAAAGGCAGCGCGCATCGCGGCGACCCGAGCCATGTGCGCCGCTGCGCCCCCCAGTTGTACGATTCGACTCACGGCCTCGAGAACTCCCATGGCGCGCTCGGGCTGGTGTACGCTGAGTGCATCGGGTTCGCATGGAAAACAGCGTATTCATTCCCCAGGCCGCGCTCGATCAGTGGATGAGCGACGGATCCGCCGATCTGCGGGAGGGGGAGCTCATCGTTACCGCCACCGTCGCCGGCCTGGCGCCGGAGGTGGCCTCGACCTTGGCTCCGGGCCGGCGCTTTCGCGTGTCGGAGGCCGTTCACATCGTGCGCGAGCTGGCCGCCACGGGCGACCACGACCTCATCGGTCGAGTCAAGGGCAAGGCGCAGCTCGATGAAATAGGCGCTGAGATCGTGCAGACGTCGATGCTTATCGGAGACTCCGCCTACGACATCGAGCCTGGTTGGCTTGGCGTCCCGGTCGTGACGCGCGAGGCTGAGGCCGAAGTGGACGTCATCGAAGTGGCGAACGCGGTCGTTACGTAGCACGATCCGTTGACGTGACCCTGCAGCTCGCAAACGCACTGTTCGCCGTGACGGTGGTCGTGTACCTGGCTGCGTCACTGCTATTCGTCGGGGAGCTGTTCGGCTGGGCCGGCCGAGCCAGAATGTGGGCACCTCGGTTGGTGGCTTTCGGTGTTCCGTGTCACGCCGCGCACATCGTCGTTTGGTCGGTCGTCTTGCACGTCTGTCCGGTCGAGGGCATTCATTTTTCGTTGAACGTCGCATCGCTGTTGGTATGCGCGGCGTACCTGGTCGTGCGAAGGCGCTATCGCGTGGACGCGGTCGGCGCGTTCGTCGCGCCGCAAGCGCTCTTGTTCCTGCTCGCATCGCGGTTCGTCGGGCCGGTCGATGCCGAGCCGCGGTTGAGGAGCGCCCTTTTGCCGTTCCACGTGATCAGCAACCTTCTCGGGATCGCTCTGTTCACGCTCGCGTTCGCCGCGGCGGTCGCTTACTTGCTGCAGGAGCGGCGCCTCAAGCAAAAATGGCTCGAGGCGCTCGAGCGCCTTCCCGCAGTCGACGCGCTGGATCGCGCCGAACACCGCTTCCTCGCAGCGGGTTTTCCACTGCTCACCATTGGCGCATTGACGGGGACGATTTGGGCGCGCGAGGTCGAGGCGGGCGGTGCTGCCGACATCGCCCGCGCCGTGCTCTCGTACGTCTCCTGGGCGCTCATCGGAGTCGTGCTGCTGCTGCGCGCGTCCGCCGGCTGGCGCGGCCGGCGCGCAGCCGTGGGAACCATACTGTGCTTCGGATTGACGGTGCTCGTGCTCGTCGCATACTTGGTCAGGAGCTTCACCGGCGCGGGCGGACACGCATGATCCTCGTGGTGGGCCTCTCGCATCGTACCGCGCCCGTCGACGTTCGCGAGCGTCTGGCCGGGGGGCCAACGGCACTTCCTGCGGTGCTGGCCCGGTTGGCTGTGCGGTCGGAGCTTGAGGAGGCGATGTTCCTGTCGACCTGCAACCGCGTCGAGGTCGTCGCGCGGGTCCGACGAGGCTCGGCGGGGCTGGATGGCGCGCGTCGCGCCATTCGCGAGGAGCTTGCCCAGCAGGGGGGAGCCGTCAGCGGGGACCATCTCGCGCCGTATCTGTACGAAAAGCGCGACGATGACGCCGTGCAGCACATCTTTCGCGTGGCGGCCAGCCTCGACTCGATGGTCCTCGGCGAGCCGCAAATCCTCGGTCAAGTGAAGGACGCGTACGACGCCGCGATCGCCGCCGGCACACTCAAGGGGACGCTCGCGCGTTGCGTCAGCCGTGCCTTCTCGGTTGCCAAGCGCGTCCGCACCGAGACGAGCATCGGCGTGGGGACGGTGAGCATTTCGAGCGTCGCGATCGATCTGGCCCGGCGCATATTCGGCGATCTGTCCGACCGAACGGTACTGCTCATCGGCGCCGGTGAGATGGCGGAGGCCGCTGCGAGCAGTCTTGTCAAGGGGGCGCGAACGCTGCGTATCTGCAACCGGAGCTTTGACCGAGCCGCGGCACTTGCGAGTGCGATGCAAGCGTCGGCCGTTCCATGGGGCGAACTCGCGGCGGAGCTCGTCAGCGCCGACGTGGTCGTCGCGAGCACGGCCAGCCCGACCTACGTCGTGACGGTCGAAATGGTCAAACGAGCGATGAAGGCGCGCAAAGGTCGAACGCTGCTTTTTGTCGATATTGCGGTGCCTCGCAACGTCGAGCCGGCCGTCCACGGGATAAACAACGTGTACGTGTTCAATGTCGACGACCTTGAGCAGGAAGTTGCACGTGGCCTCAAGGCGCGTCATGCGGAGGTCGAAGTCGGCGAGCGGATTGTCGCCGAAGAAGTCTCCCGATTCTTTGCTTGGCGGCGAGGGCTCGAAGTGCAGCCGACGGTCGTGGCCATGCGGTCGAAGGCGCGTGCGGTGTTTTTTTCAGAGTTCGAGCGATCGCTCGGTGGCCGCCTCAAGCACCTCGCCGAGGGCGACCGGGCGGCACTGACTCAAATGCTGGAGAGCGCGCTGAACAAGTTGCTTCACACCCCGACCACGCGGCTGAAAGCGCGCGCCGCCGAAGGGGAAGACGGGATGGAGCTGGCCGCAGCCATGCGCTTTCTCTTTGACCTTCAGGAGATTGCAGTGGCCAAGGAACACGAGGAGGGTGAGGTGGCCGAGACTTCTTTCGCCTCAGCCGAGGGCGACGAACGGCTCCCTCACTGACGGCTGTGACGAGGGCGCGAACTAACGCGGTCGGCCCTTGGCACGGGCCGACGCACGGGGGGTCTTGCTGGATCGTGGCCCGCGCGCGTGGTCCGGTCGCACTTGGTGCTCTGTGGATCTCCGTGCGAGGGGAGCCAATGCGGCGATTGGAGCGCGCACGGGAGCGGGTCGTCCTCTTTGCTCGACGGGAATGACGCATTTGTGAGCCGTATGCGTCCCGGAGAACGCGACCACTTTCGTGTCCACCAAACCCGCCGAGCGTATCGTTCCGAGCACGTCGGACTCGGAGATGGCTCGACTGCCCTTCGGCCGGACGATCCAAAGAGTTTCGGTCTCGACCATGCGCGCCCGCAACAGCGGCACCTTTCGGAGCGCGGCCCGCGTTTCGGCACCGAAGAAGATGGTCGTGGCCCCCTCCGGAACACGGTCTTGCGCGACGCTTGCAACGCGCTCGCGCAGCGACGCAACGAAGACCGGGCCCATCACGCCGACGACGGCGATTCGTGATTGAGACGTGACGTCGAGCTTGTCGAATAGCCCTTTGGGCTCTTTGATCATCCGCGCCCACCGGGTGGCGACCGCGTTGCCGAGTTCGAAGCGCGCCTCTTGGTCCGGCGTTTGAACGATGAGCACCCCTCCTCGAACGGCGACCTTGCAGATCCGATCGACCGCGAGTCGCAGGCTTAGTTCTCCGCGAAAAATGAGCGTTTTGGTCTCGAGCAAGGCCCGACCGACCGCCGTCTTCCGCCCCATGCGCACGGTGCATTCTGCTTGCAGGCCCATCCGCGCAGAATGGTAATGCCCTGTTCGCTCGTGGCGGTTTTTTTTGGGCGCTCCTGCGCCACTGTGCGCTCAGGCCAGTTGTCGACCCAAGGCGAGCCCGAGCGCCTCGGCATGCGTCTCCGATGCGGGCCACTCGGCGGTCCGTTCTGCCTCGCGGTAACGGCCGCCGTCCAAATCGGCCACAAATGCACGCAGGCGAATCTCGTCTCCCACGCGATCGGCGTGCGCTCCCAGGGGCATTTTGCAGTCGCCGCCCATGGAAACGAGAACGCCGCGTTCCGCAGCGACGCACGTTGCCGTGACGGGGTCGTGGAGTCGACGCAGGAGAGCTCGTACACTGACGCCGTCATCACGACATTCGATGGCCAACGCGCCCTGCCCGGGAGCTGGCAATGACAGCGAGAGGGCCAGTACCTCGCTCTTGCGGTGTCCAAGGCCCAGCCGGACCAACCCGGCGCTCGCCAGCACGATCGCGTCGTATTCTCCCGAATCAACCTTGCGCAGACGCGTGTCGACGTTGCCACGCAGCGACACGATCGTGATGTCGGGGCGGAGGCGCTTCAGTGCCACTGCGCGGCGCAAGCTCGACGTGCCAATGCGAGCTCCGGACGGCAGGGCGTCGAGCCGGCCGTGGCGCGGCGCGATGAGAACGTCGTGTGCGTCTTCGCGCGCAGGAACGCACGTCACCACAAGTCCTGGGGGAAGCTCGGCGGGGACGTCTTTCATCGAGTGCACGGCAAAGTCCGCGCGGCCATCGAGGAGAGCCTCCTCGATCTCCTTGACGAACAGGCCTTTGCCCCCAACCTCCGACAGCGGCCGGTCCTGGATCCGGTCTCCGCTCGTGACGATCTGCAGCTCGGTCGTTTCGACGGAGGGCTCGACGGCTCGGAGGCCCGCCACGAACGCGCGGCACTGCGCCAACGCCAACGCAGACCGCCGGGTCGCATACGTGAGGCTTCGCTCGGAGACTCCCATGGCCGGTCGTAGTAGTAGCCGACTTGCCACGTGGTCGCCGATGGCCTAGCTGTGGACGGCTGTGCTTGTCCGTGCCCGCTGGTCGCCGATCGCCTTCGCAGCCGCGGCAGCCGTGCTGCTTTTCTCGACGCGGGCGCGCGCGCGAACGGGAGCGAACGCCCCCGACCCCATGACCGTCGACGTCCCGGGGTACGGCGAAGCCTACTACTACAAGCCTCGTACGCGCGCGCGGCGGCCTATTTTGCTTTACCTGCATGGGCGAGGGGGCAGCGCGTTCGAGGACTGTCGCAAATGGGCTCGAGTCGCTCGTCAATTTGGCTGGATCGTGTGTCCCGAGGCTCCGGCGGTGGGCGAAAACGGGGGTCGCACTTGGAACAACGATGCCGGCACGGCGAAGAAGATCGTCGATGCGACGGTTGCGGCGTTGATGGAACAATACAAGGGGCGGATTCGCACGCGCGGGGACGTGCTCATCGGATTTAGCGAGGGGGCCTTCGTCGCGCAGCAAATCGGCCTGCGTGACCCCGCTCATTGGAGCCGCTGGCTCATTCTCGCTGCGAATGATCGGTATTGGTACGGTGACGCACCGCAGCTTTTGGAGCAGAACCGTTCGAAGATTCGGCGCGTGTACCTATTTACGGGCGAGAACGACGACGTTGCCGAGAATACGAAGCGGGCTGGCGAGATGCTTAAGAGCGCTCGAATTCCGGTGCGTATCCGCATCGCGCCGGGCCTCGGACATGAAATTCCCGCGGACCGCATGATCACGAACTATAGGCGTCCGCTGCGCTGGCTCATTCGAGGTTGACGAAGCGTCGACCGTGGCGCGTCTGATTCAGGCATAAACCACCACGCCCAGGTGGACCGTATCCATGGGCATGCGCTGCGTGCCGACTCCGGCCGTGAAGGGATCGATCCATCCGGAGCGAGCCAACTTCGACGACGTTCGACATCTCGGGCGTCGTTTCGCCAGTGCGCGCGTGCGCGAGGTGCCGCTGCTTCGTGCCGCAGAGCTCGACCAGCGCGCCGACCCGTCCGGCGGAACGCGGGTCTGGCTGGCCCTGGAAGCGCTCCAAGTCACCGGGAGCTTTCACGTGCGAGGGGCGCTCGTCGCCCTGGAGCGAATCGCGGCGACGGCCAAAGATGGGCTGATCGTCGCCCCGAGCGCCGGCAACCACGGAGTTGCCATCGCCTACGCGGCGTGTGTCCTCGGCATGTCCGCTACTGTGGTAGTTCCGCGCACCACGGCACGAACGAAGCGCGAGAAGATCGAACGGTACGGCGCGGAGCTCGTGGTTGCGGCGACCGACCTCTACCGAGATGCCGAAGCGCTTGCGATCGAGATTGCCTTCTCCCAAGGCGCCGCGTTCGTCGCACCCGCTGCGGATGTCGACCTGGTGTTGGCGAACGGCGGGTCGCTTGGAATCGAAATCGTGCGAGCTCTCGGCCGCGTTCCCGAAAGGGTTCTCGCACCTTTGGGCGACGGCGGGCTCGCCACCGGCCTGGCGTGGGCGTTTTCGGCCGACGCGCACGCCCACCCGGATCGCACCGTATGGGGGGTTCATCCCGAGGCCCGATGGACGACAGGCGTCTGGCTCGATAGCGAGGACCCCGTAAACCATATTGACGCCGACGCTCCTACCCTCGCCGAGGAGCTGGGCCCGGGGATGTCGGCCGAAGGAATGGCCCAGGCGCGCGCCGCGCTCGCGGGCATCGTTGTGGCGCAAGAGGCCGAGATCGCGGCGGCGATGGCGCACGCGTATCACGACATGGGCATCGTTCTCGAAGGCAGCGCGGCCGTGGCTCTTGCGCCCGTGCTCTTCGGCCTGCCTGCGCATGTGCGTGGCGGTAACCTGGTCGTCGTGCTCACCGCGAGGAACGTCGATCCGGAACGTTTGGACGCCGTGCTTGTCCGAGCAAGCTTGGCGACGACAAGCAAAGCGGACGGTAGCAGCAGCCATCCAGAGGGTGGATCGAGTCGCCATCGCGAGACCTGATAAGCTGTTCGAGCGATCGTGACGTATTCGGCCTCCGCTCCGCCGTCGACAAAAGCGAAGGTCGTCGTCGATCAGCTTTTGCACGACAACCTGCTCAAGCCCGATCAGCTCGACGGGATCGCCGCTCGTCTGCAATGGTCCGGCGAGCGCGTCGAGGAGGCCATTCTCGAGCTTGGACTGATGAGCGAGACCGAAATGCTCAAGTCGCTGGCCGCGCATTACAAAGCGCATTTCATCTCGGCGGAAAAGCTCGCGAAGGCCGATGTACCGCGCGCCCTCGTCGCGATGATTCCTCAGCGCTTCGCCGAGAAAGTCGGCGTGTGTCCGGTTGCCTTCGACCCGAAAGCCCACGCGCTGAGCGTCGTGACGGCCGACCCAGCGGACCTCGAGTCGCTCTACGAGGTACAGCTGGCGTCGGGAGCGCGCGAGGTGAAGGCCGTGCTGGCTCGTCCTGCCGCGGTCAAAGCGCTCATTGCCAAGGTCTACGGGGGCGATGCGCGCGCCTTTGCCGTGTTCGATCGGCAGGCCAACGTGCAGCTCGGGGCGTTGTACGACCGTGGCAATATCATCGTCGACAGCGGAGACGTGGCCCCCGTCGCGCGGTCTGCGCCGTCGCGGCACCCGCCGGTGCTCGAGCTGCCGTCGAAGGCAGTTTCCTCAAGAGCCAACGTTGCGAAGTCGTCCGACGCGCGGACGTCGAAGCCGCCGGTCCAAGCCCCGCAGGTCCACGCGCCGACGGTTTCGAGCGACAAGGGCGTGTCGGAGGCCTCTTTCGTCGAGCTGCTTCACGTGCTCGTCAGTTTGCTCGAGAGCTCACGCGCCGATCTGCAAGGACACTCGGCTCAAGTCGCCCGGCTCGTTCGGCGAATGGCCGAGAAGATGGGTCTCGACACTGCGACGACCGCCATCCTGGTCGCGGCGGCGTTCATCCACGATCTGGGCAAGGTCGGGCCCTACCATCTGACGGCGTTCAACTGCAGCGAGTACGATGGGCACAAAGTGGCGGGCCAGAAGGCGCATGGCGTCCCGGCGCGGCTTCTCGAGCCCGTGCACCTTCCCGTCGAGACAATGGACTCCGTGAATCACATGTACGAGCGCTTCGACGGCAAGGGATTCCCGACCGGGATCGGCGGAAAAGATATCCCATTGGGAGCGCGCCTTTTGGCGATCTGCGACACGTTCGCCGATCTGACAAGCAACCCTCGCAATCCGTTTCGCGCCACTCTGTCGCCGCAGGACGCGTGCGCCGTGCTGGCCAAGTATAAGGACCGGGTCTTCGACCCGAACCTGGTGGATTTGTTCAAAGCGACCATCCTCGGCGAGGAGCTCACGTCGCGGTTGCTGGCGAGTCGTGCCCAGTCGCTCGTGGTCGACACCGATCCGGAGGAGACCATCGTTCTCGAGCTTCGCATGAGCGAGCAGGGCTTTGTCGTCAAGACGGCACGCACGGCGGAGCAGGCGCTCAAGGTGCTCGCGGAAGGTGAAACGGACCTCGTGGTGAGCGAGATTGACTTGGGGGCGAGCGATGGGCTTGCCCTCATCGCCGAGGCTCGCAACCATCCGTGGGGCAAGGATGTCCCGTGGGTCGTCTATACCCGACGCCAGGAGCGAGCGATTGCGCAGAAGGCGTTCGAGCTTGGGGTGCTCGACTACGTGACGAAGCCCGCGTCGGCCGACGTCTTGGTCGCCAAGCTCAAGGCCTTGCTCGATCAGCGCACGACGCCGCGCCATCATCAGGGAGTCAGCGGATCGCTCCGCGAGATGGGGCTAGCGGACATGGTGCAGGTGCTCTTTCACGGACGAAAAAGCGGGAGTCTGAAGATTCGGGCTCGCGACGGGGCAGGGGAGATCCACTTCGCGGAGGGCAACGTCGTGGATGCCATGTGGCGCGAGCTGCGCGGCGAAGAGGCATTTTACGCGATGCTCAAAGTTGGCGACGGGGAGTTCTCGTTGGACCCTTCGTTTCGCGCGAGCGGTCGGGTGATTCACCACTCGAGCGAAGCGCTTCTTCTCGAAGGAATGCGGCGTCTCGACGAGGGCCTGAGCTAGTGCGCCGCGATCGATGCAGCGACGAGCATCGTAGCGCCCGGTGCACGAGCGAATTCGCGGGGGCGAATTCGGGTTCGGGCCAAGTCCGGGGGACTAGCGTGGCAGTCTGCTCACTTCTTGGGCTTCACGAACTCCACATCCCACTCGACCGTGACGTCGCTCGGGGCGGCGTACGGAGGAAACCAGATTTTCTTGAATGCATCGGCGGCGCACGCGCCGACAGGTTGCCCGGCGTAAGGCGCCGGAACACTGACCTGCTTGACGTGGCCGTTGCGGCCCAGCGTGACGCTGGCCTTGGTCGCGCCCCAGGGACCATTGGCTTGCCCATCGTCGTCGGTTGCGGCACCGCAACTGGCCTTGATCGACCGCGCCGCGCGTTTGAGCTCCGCTTCGACGGCCTCGCGATCGTACGGCGTCATGTCGCCGGACGGATGGTCCGTGGCGTCGCCGCTCGACGCGGCATTCGGACTCGAACTCGACGGGGTCGCCGCTTCGCCTGCATCTCGTTCGCCGGCCGGTTGAAGGCAATCGCTGCCCTGGAGCACCGTGCCCGCCGGGCACGTGGAGGGCGAGTTCGCTCCAGTCGCAGGACCGCCGCACGCGGCGAGCACGCTCATGCACAGTGAGCCCGCCAAGGATCGTGTCCTCTTGGTCATAGGGCCATCATACCCCTTGATCGTATGGCCACCATACCCCCTTCAGCGGTCGGTGATCTTGTAATCCTTGATCTTGTAGAGAAGCGCGCGGTGGCTGATCTCGAGCAGCTCCGCGGCGCGGGTGCGGTTTCCCTTGGTTTTCTGCAGCGCGCGGCGGATGAGAATCTGCTCGATCGCCGAGACCGTTCTCTTTACGGACAGCTCGCCGCTGGCCAGGTGCACCTGGACCGGATCGAGCGCGTCGCGGATGCGTTCCGGCAGATCGCTCGGCTGAAGGACGTCGCTCTCGGCCAGCACCATCGCCCTCTCGATGGTGTTCTCCAGCTCGCGAACATTACCGGGCCAAGCGTACTCGAGGAGTTGCTTGCGAGCTTCCGTTGACACGCCTCGAATGGAGGTTCCCAGGCGTACGTTATTTCGCGCGATGAAGTGATCGATCAACAGATTGACGTCCTCGCGTCGGCTCCGCAGCGGCGGGATGTGGATGGGAAGCACGTTGATGCGGTAGAAGAGGTCCTCTCGAAAGCGGCCCGCCTTGACCTCGGCGGCAAGATCTCGGTGCGTTGCGGCGATGATGCGCGTGTCGACTTTGACGTCCTTGGTATCGCCCAAGCGTCGGATGGTCTCCTCCTGCAATACCCGCAAGAGCTTCACTTGAAGGTTGAGCGGCAACTCGCCGAGCTCGTCGAGCAGCAGCGTTCCGCCGTTCGCCTCTTCGAACAGTCCTCGGCGATCCGAGGTTGCATCGGTGAACGCCCCGCGCTTGTGGCCGAAGAGTTCAGACTCCAGCAAATTTTCTGGAATGGCCCCGCAGTTGATCGCCACGAACGGCGCACCGCGTCGACTGGACCGCGCGTGGATAGCCCTCGCGACGAGCTCCTTGCCCGTTCCACTTTCCCCAGTCACGAGCACCGTCGTCTTGAAGTCGGCAATTTTCGTTACCGTCCTGAAGATCTCGAGCATCTCGCGGCTCTTGGCGAGGATCGATTCGAACTGGTTGTCCTTCTGGATTTGCTCCTTGAGTGCCCGGTTCTCACGGCGCAGCGTTTCCCGCTCCTCGGCTTTGCGAAGAGCGAGCACGATCTCGTCGGGTTTGAAAGGCTTGCCGACGTAGTCGTAAGCGCCCGCTTTCATGGCCTCGATCGCCAGATCCACGTTGCCGTATGCGCTCATCACGATGACCGTGGCCGGATGCTGTTTCGCTTTGAGGGCAGCAAGGAGGTCGAGACCTCCCATCCGCGGCATGCGCACGTCGGTGAGGATCACGTCCGGATCGAACGAGTCGAGCGCGGCAAGCGCGGCCTCTCCACCTTCAGCGACCTCGACTTCGTACCCGTGCTTCTTCAGTAGGGTGCGAAGGACGAGGCGAATGTTCTCCTCGTCGTCGACGACCAAGATGCGGCGCATTGTACGAAAACTCTTGCGAGCAAGAGTACTTGTAAAGTGCCGCCTTCGCGAGACCGATCTCCGAACCCCGCAACGTTTGCAACGGCATCGAGGCGGTCCGGTCACGCCGGAGTCGCTCGCGGTCGCAACGTTATCGAGGTCGGTTTAGGTTGCGCGTCATGGAGACCGGCCTCGACAGGTTCGCTGCCCATCGTGAGTTCCGCGCGCCGCTTCGTGCGATGCGCGTCGGCTTGCTTGCGCATCCCGCATCGGTCGATCGACGGCTGGTCCATGCGAGGCGCATCCTCGAGGATGTCGGCGTTCGGGTGACCCTCGCGCTCGGTCCGGAGCACGGCTACGGAGGGGAGGCGCAGGACATGGTGGGTGTTCCAGACGCTCAGGATGCCTTCGGCACACCGGTGCGAAGCCTCTACGGGATCCGATTCGACCAGTTATCCCCCAGGCCCGAGGACCTGGCGCGAATCGACGTCCTCGTCATCGATCTTCAAGATGTCGGTGCGCGCTACTACACGTTCGTCTGGACGGCGGTGCTGGCGATGCGCGCGTGCGCGAAAGCGGGCGTGCGGGTTCTCGTGCTCGACAGGCCCAATCCGATTGGCGGCGACATTTCACGCATCGAGGGCCGACGGCAGAAGCCCGCGTACTGTTCATTCGTCGGTCTAATCCCGATTCCTGTGCGTCACGGGCTAACGCTCGGCGAGATTGTCGCCTGGCGCGCGGAGGCCGAGGGCCTCTCTCGGGACCTGGTCCAGGTCCTGGGTGTCCGGGGGCTGGACCGCGATGCCGACGCGAGGACCTGGGATCGGCCGTTTGTCATGCCGTCGCCGAATATGCCGACTTACGAGACGGCGCTGGTTTACCCCGGCGCGTGTCTCGTGGAGGGAACGAATCTGTCGGAGGGGCGCGGGACGACTCGCCCGTTCGAGGTGGTGGGCGCACCGTGGATCGATGGGCTGCGCCTGGCAGAGTCGCTTCATGAGCTGCAGATGCCCGGCTTTCGAGCTCGTCCGGTCACCTTTTGCCCCACCTTTCAAAAGCATGCGGGAAGTGTGTGTGGGGGGGTGCAGGTTCATGTGACGGACCCAAGGTCGTTCCGACCGTTCGAGACCTACCTGTGCCTCGTGGCTCTCGCCCACGCCCAGGCCCCCGGCCAGTTTGCATTTCGTACGGACGCCTACGAATTTCGGGACGATGTGCCGGCCTTCGACCTCATGTGCGGGGACTTCGACGCTCGTACGCGGATTCTCCGCGGGGACGATCCACGTGAGCTGGCGCGCGCGGTCGCCGCCGTGGACGACGGGGACCGCGCGATCGTGGATGAGGCTTTGCGAGCGGCCCATGCACGCAGCGTGTGATCCCCGGTCGGCACGAGCTTGCAGCCCGCAGCCCGCAGTCCCATCGGAATAAACGAGAGCGCCGGGGCGTCGTGGTTTCGAGTGCGCGGCATATCGTCGAAGCTCGGCCCCGTCGCTGGGTGACAGTGCCCGTTTTCCAAGAAGTGATCGAAACCCGCGTGCTCGCCGCCCGTATCGTGTTCAGGTAAGAAGTGCTGTCGCTCCTGGCCGTCGCGGCTGTTTCGCGAGGGCTCGAACCGCGAACCTTGAGGGCTTGCGCGTGCCCCTCCCCCACCGCGCAAGTCCGCGCGTCCGGGCGGCCTCACGGTCGTCCGGACGCGTTTTTTTTGTGGGTTTGATTCATGAGGTTGGCCTCGCCGATAGACCTGTCGCTCTCGAAAACCTCCCCGCAGATCGATTTGCCGTGATCGGGTCGCTCTTGCCCCAAAGGCACACGGGCCAGCGCGGTACCGCGCGGAGGCTCATTTCCATGCAAGGTCTCGGGTGCACGTGCCGGGGCGATCGAACGTCTGCTGTCTCGGTTGAGCCGTGCTCCGGTCTTGCGAACCGCTAGCCGACCGACTCCGCGAGGGGCCCGACGATGGGCGACAGGCAAGCATCGCGCGCACGGCGGATGTCGTGCAATTCGAGTGAGAGGACGCTCAAGGGCTGGACTTCGATGGCCAGAGTCGTCCCGCAGGTGTCTCCGATGCGAGCCGCAGGCACGCCGGCGGCATGGGCCATCGCCGTCACCGGGTCGACCTGCGTGGGAGCCAGGCTCACGACAACGCCCGACGCAGTCTCGCCGAACAGCATCGCCAAAGCGTCGATGGGTGATGGGGCCATAGCGAGCTTGATGCGCGCGCCGATCGATTCGGCCCCGCTGACGCAGCACTCGGCCAGTGCGACGGCAAGACCGCCATCGCTTACGTCGTGGGCGCTGTCGAGCCTGTGAGATCGAGCCAGTTCGAGAACAAGCCTCTGCAGGCGCACCTCCGCGTCGAGGTCGATGAGCGGAGCGTCACCCTCCAGTCGGCCCATTCTGCGGACCAGCCACTCGCTTCCGGACAGTGCCCGCGCCCCGGTGGCCGCTGGGCTGCCCAGGAGCAAAACGGCTCTTCCGGTGCCTTTGAAGCCAGCCGTCAGGATGTCGGCTGAATGCTCGATCAGACCGACGGCGGCAACGGTGGGTGTCGGCAGTATGGATCGCGAGGCCACGCCACGCTCGCCGGGCCCACGCACAGCGGTCTCGTTGTACAGGCTGACGTTGCCACTGACGATGGGTACGTCGAGCGCCCGACACGCAGCCGCGATGCCGTCGATGCTACGCGCGAACGAGTCCATGACTTCGGGCCGCTCGGGGTTTCCGAAGTTGAGGCAGTCCGTGATGCCGACGGGTTGCGCACCGCTGCACACGAGGTTTCTGCACACCTCGGCAACGGCCATGGCGGCTCCGACGAACGGATCGAGCTCGCACATGCGGCCATTGCAGTCGACCGCGAAGGCGAGATTTTTTTCGACCGTTCGTCGATCTGTGGTCTCACATCTCACTCGCACGACGGCGGCGTCGGAGCCGCAGCGGACCAGCGTGCCGCCCCGCACAATCTGATCGTACTGGCGCCAAACCCAAGCTCGCGATCCGATGTTTGGCGACGAAAGCAGGCCAAGCAGCTCCCTCGAAAGATCGGACGGGATCGGGATCGTCGCGCGATCGACGCCCGTCGGCCGCCGGTCTGGCGTCGCGCGCGGCCGGTCGTAGCAAGGAGCGTCGTCCGTGAGCACGCCGATAGGAATGTCGCAGACGATCGCGGGCTTTCCACGGGGGGTCGCGTGCGGCGCCAGCGGGTCGTACCCGGGAGTGGCTCGTACTACCCAACGCTTCGTGTCGGTCACGCGACCGATGATCGCCGCGTCGAGTTCCCAGCGAGCGCACACATCGAGGACGCGCGACTCTTTGCCGGGCTTCGCGACGAGAAGCATGCGTTCCTGCGACTCACTGAGCAGAATTTCGTACGGGGTCATCGCCTTGGCCCGCCGCGGGACGCTATCGAGATCGAGTTCCACGCCGTTGCCCGCCCGCCCCGCCATCTCAACGCTGGACGACGTCAGCCCCGCGGCCCCCATGTCCTGGATCCCCTCGAGGACGTCCTGCGAGAAGAGCTCGAGGCACGCTTCCAGCAAGAGTTTTCCCATGAACGGATCGCCGACCTGCATGGTCGATCGCATCGCAGGCCGTTTGCCGTCTTGCCCGGGTGAGGCGGTCGCCGCGAACTCGTCGCTCGCCATAGTCGCGCCGTGAATGCCGTCGCGGCCTGTTTTCGCGCCGATGTAAATGATGCTGTTTCCGATGCCGGTTGCCCGCCCATAAAACAATCGACCCGCCGGCGCGATCCCGCAGGTGAAGGCGTTGACGAGAATATTGCCGTCGTAGCGCTCGTCGAACTGAAGCTCGCCACCGACGGTCGGCACTCCGATGCAATTTCCATAGCCGCCGATTCCCGCGACCACCCCCCGGAGCAACTCGGGCGTTCTGGGGTGTTCGGCTCGGCCGAAGCGAAGGGAATTGAGACTCGCGATGGGGCGTGCACCCATGGTGAAGACATCCCGCAAGATGCCTCCGACGCCCGTCGCGGCCCCTTGATGGGGCTCGATGAAGCTCGGGTGATTGTGCGACTCCATCTTGAATACGGCGGCCACGCCGTCCCCGATATCGACGACCCCGGCATTCTCGCCGGGACCCTGAATGACGCGCGGTCCACTCGTCGGAAGACGTCGCAAGTGCACGCGGCTCGACTTGTACGAGCAGTGTTCGCTCCACATGACGCTGAACACGCCGAGCTCCGCGTACGTCGGCGTACGGCCGAGCGCGGCGAGCACTCGCTGGTATTCGTCGTCGCTTAGCTTGTGACGCTCGACGATGGCCGGGTTGATCGGAGGGTCGTTCGGAAAGCTCGCGACGGACATCGATTACGCGATCTGAAAACGAAAGGGGCGAGATGGAGCAAGCCTAGCGCCAATGGGCCGTCGCGCGAAAGTGGATCGCCGCGACTTCGAACGCGTGCTACCGGTAACGGGAGCATGCGGGCCTGTGTCGTCGTCTTCCCCGGTTCCAATGC
Organism: Polyangiaceae bacterium; assembly: GCA_049521295.1. Classification (GTDB taxonomy): domain Bacteria; phylum Myxococcota_A; class Polyangia; order Polyangiales; family Polyangiaceae; genus Palsa-1150. The sequence continues at coordinate 30,570 of JBEKOY010000029.1, forward strand.
CGATGCGGAGATGATCCACACGCTGCGCGAGGTGTGTGGGGCGCCGACCGCGGTCGCGTGGCACACCGATTCGGCGCTGCCGGACGCGGTGGACTTGGTTGCGATTCCCGGTGGCTTCAGCTACGGCGACTACCTGCGCACCGGGGCGATTGCCAAGGTGAGCCCGATTGTGCGCGCTGTGCGCGCGCACGCCCTTCGCGGCGGCTTCGTGCTCGGGGTGTGCAACGGTTTTCAGATTCTCACGGAGGCGGGAATGTTGGCCGGCGCGCTCACACGGAACGCGCATCAGCGGTTCGAATGCGGGGATTGGTTCGTCAAAGCGACGGCCGAAGGGCCGTTCACCCCGCGTGTCGGTGAGGTCTGGCGGCTACCGATCGCTCATGGGGAAGGACGGTTTCAAGCCGACGCCGAGACGCTGCGCCGCTTGGAGGGCGAGGGCCTCATTGGGCTTCGCTATTGCAGTCCGGGCGGCGAGATTGAAAATCGCGCGAACCCGAACGGCAGTCTCCAGGCGATCGCAGGGATCTACGGCGGGCCCCGCAAGAACGTGTTCGGATTGATGCCCCATCCCGAGCGCATGAGCGAGTCCTGTCAGGGGGGCGTTGACGGACGAAAACTGTTCGAGAGCGTGCTGGCCGCCTGACAGGGATCGGACATGGGCGCGTGTGCGGGCCATCGGGCAAGGCCGTCACACTTCAAATTCGGCTTTCTCGAGGATCTCGGTAACGCGCCACAAGAACGAGTTGGCGGCGACGCCGTCAACCACGCGATGATCGTACGAAAGAGCCATGTACATGAGCGGGTGGATCGCGATGTGGTCTTCGCCTTCCGCGTCGACCACGACCACGCGCTTCTGAATCTCGCCCATTCGCAGGATTCCGACGTTCGGCTGATTGATGATCGCGCCGCCGAAGAGGTTGCCCTTGAGTCCGGGATTGGACACGCTGAACGTGGCCCCGCTCAGATCGTCGATCGTGATCTTGCCGGCCTTGGCGCGCTTCGCAACATCGTCAATGGCGCGCACGATGCCACGCACCCCGAGCTCGTCCGCCCGCCGGACCACGGGAACGACAAGGCCGTCGGGCGAATCGACGGCCACGCCCAAGTTGACGTCGTGAAGGATCACGTAGGCGTCGTCGATGACCCGAGCGTTCACCTGCGAGTTCTCGCGCAGTGCGCGCGCCGTCGCCACGACGACGAAGGCGAGCATGGTCAAGCTCATTCCCTCGGCCTTGTACCTCTCTTTGTTCGCATCGCGCAGCTTGCTCGCTCGGTGCAGATCCACTTCTGCGACCGTCACGACGTGGGGCGAAGCGAACTTCGAGTACGTCATGTGATCGGCGGTGATCCGCCGCCGCCGCGTGAACGGAACGACCTTGTCGCCGTCGCTTGGCTTGTACGCGGGCACTTTGAACGCGCCGAACCCGACACCCGGGATCGGCGGAACGAAACCGCCGCCGAGGTTGATGGCCTGCGCAAGCTGTGTCGTCTTTGGCGTCGCTCGGGGTGGCGGGGGCGGCTCGATGGCGGGTGGCGGTGGCGCCGACGAACGGGGGGGAGCTCCCAGCGGGTTCGACCCCGCGGGGCCGGACGCGCCTGCAGCGCGCATCACGTCGTCCTTCGTCACGCGGCCGCGTTCGCCCGTTCCAAGAACGTGTTCCAGATCGACGTCGTTCTCGAGAGCCGTTTTGCGCGCGACCGGTGTCGCCAGTGGACCGCCCATGACGCTTCGACCTGGCGCGATCGCGCCGTCCGACGCCGGTGCGCTCGCCGCTGCCGGACGCGGCGCGATCGCGCCGTCCGGCGCCGGCACGTTCGCCGCTGCCGGTATCGAGACCGGAGCACCGGGGGCTTCCGACAGGCTCGCGCTGCTTCTCGCGCGGTCGTCGATCTGCGCGATGAGGGTCTTCACCGGCACGACCTGCCCTTCGGCCACCAGCAACTTGGCAATTCGCCCCGCCGCTGTCGCGGTCAATTCAGTGTCCGCCTTGTCGGTCGCGATGGACACGATCGGCTGATCTTTGGCGACGACGTCTCCTTCGCGCACGAGCCACTTGGAAATGGTCCCCTCACTGACGCTCTCGCCAAGCTGGGGAAGGGTCACGTCGATGAGCATGGGCCGATCGCTCTCCAACCGCGAATGGGACGCTAGCCTATAGCGTCGCTGGTCGGGACCGCAATTGCGCGACGAAGTATCCGTCTGTCCCGTGCACGTACGGCAAGAGGCGGAAGCAAGATCGGTCGCGCCCCGCGGTCGCTAGGGCCACGGGTGCTTCGAACGGAGACAGGGAAAGCTCGGGTCGCGCACGAAGCAGCCCATCGATGACGTCTTCGCTCTCCTCGCGCAAGACGCTGCAGACGACGTACACGAGGGTGCCTCCGGGACGCACGTGCCCAGCCGCGCGTGTGACCAGAGCAATTTGCGTGCTCGCCATGGACGCGAGGTCCGTCGGGTCGCGCCGGAGTGCGATCTCGGGGCGTCTCCGCAAGGTTCCCACACCCGAGCAAGGCGCGTCGACGAGCACTCGATCGTAAAGGTCCCGGACCTCGCCCGAGCCCGCACGCCAATCGACGGCGAGGGTGCGCCGGGGACTCAATCCGACTCGAGCCAGCTCTTCGCGCAGGCGGACCAGCTTGGCTGGGATCGCGTCGCAGGCGTCTACCGCTCCGCTTTGTCCGACGGCGCGGGCCAGGAGCGCGGTCTTGTTGCCACGGCCCGCGCATGCGTCGAGGACGACTTCGCCGGTCCGCGCCCCGACGGCGAGCGCCGCAACTTGGGAACCCTCCTCCTGGACCGACCAGGCGCCCTCCTGCCAGCCCGGTAGTTGCTGCGGTTTGCCGGCTCCACGTGCGACGATGGCGAGGGGCGAGATGCGGCCCTTCTCGAACCTCCCGTGCGGCGCGGCGGCGCCGACGCGGTCGATCCAGGCGTCGCGTTCGGAAGCGCGCTCGACGCGGAGGCCGACCGCGGGCGGCTCAAGGCCGTAGCGGAGAAACGCGAGCGCGCCCTCCGCCGACAGAGTCCGCTCGAGCGCTTCCCGAAGCCAGCTCGGGGTCGAGCCGATCAGCGCTTGCTCGCGGGCGTCGTGGCCAAGCGTCGGCACATGCGCCGACAGTTTTCTCAGAATAGCATTCGTGAACGAAGCGACGCGCTCTCCTCGCGCCAAACGAGCAGCGGCGACGGCTTCACTCACCGCCGCGAACGGTGGGATGCGCGTGAAGACCAATTGGTACGCCGCGACGAGGATGACCGCGCGGATACGCGCGTCGAGCTTGTGAGTGCCGCGTGGTGCGAAAGCCGCGATCTGCTCAAGGAGCCACGGCGCGACCCGCAGCGTTCCATAGACGAGTTCGGTAGCTAACGCGCGATCGCGGGGCGCCAGCTGTACGTTGCGGGTAAGCTCGGCTTCCAGCACGGCTGACGCGAACGCGGCTTCGCGTTCGACGCGCTCAATCACCCGCGTCGCGACGTCCCGGGCATCGCTCACGTCAAGAGCTCTCGAACTTGCGTTACGATGACGTCCCAGCGCCGTTCGACGTCGTTCTTGAATGCAACGAGCATCAACAGCACGAGCATGATCATCCCGGCTAGGCTCGCCACCTCGCGTGCCCGCATCGGAAGCGGGCGTCGACGAGCCGCCTCGAAAACGAAGAACAACAGGTGCCCGCCGTCGAGGACCGGGATGGGCAGTAAGTTGATCATGCCGAGGTTGACCGAAATCAGAGCCATCGCCCAGACGAAGTACGCGGCACCCTTGGCCCCGGCTTGCCCGGCGATATCGTACATGGTGATGGGTCCACCTACGCTCGAGATGGACACGCGCCCCTGGGCCAATCGAAGCATGCCGATGCCGATGAACTTGATGACGCTCGCCGTTTCCTCAACGCCATGCGCGAGGGCGTAGAGCACTCGGTGGGGGTTCGGCACGAGGCGGTCGGGCGCGATAGGCACCCAATGGTCGGTCCGGAAGACGTAACGCTCGTAGTGCTGGCCGAACTCGTCCTCCCACTGTTCCTTGCGCAGCTGAAAGAAGCCTCTCGTCAGCACTCCGTCGCGAATCCATCGAAGTTCGTGCATTCGATCGGCGCCTGCGACAAGTTCGTCCTCCATGGATCGCCAGAGTCGTTGGGGCGTGCCGTCCAGCATCGTAATGCGGTCGCCCGGTCGCAATCCGGCACGCCATTCGCTGGACGCCTGCGGCACGAACGCCACGTACATGTCCGCGTTCTCGATGCCGGTGCGATCGGCCACGTCGACGGCGCGCGCTTCGGCGTCGGGGGGCGGTGTGCTGCCCGGCAACCGTGGCACCGGTGTCAGCTGGGCGACGCCCGGCTCGAGGACAGCGAGCTTGCAGAGGCCGCCGAGCGCGCTCGGGGCGTCGACCGGCCGCAAATAGCTGAGGACGACTTGATCGCCCCGGTTTTGAGCCAGCAGATCGACGAGATCGACGAACCGATCGACGCGACGCCCGTTGAGCGCTGTGATGCGATCGAATGTTTGAAGCTTCGCGTGTCCCGCAGGTGAGTCCGGCTGTGTCACGCCGATCACCGCCTCCGGGAACCTGGGGTCGATCCCGATGCGTCCCGTGTGCTCGACGATGTCGAGCTCCTTGACCTCCTTCTCGTCATCGGGCGTGACGATGACGTCGAGCTCTCTGCCGTCTCGCTTCACCGTCAGGGTTACGGGACTTCCGGCGCGCTGCGCGATCACGCGCTGCACCTCGGGAAAGCTTGTCACATCGCTGCCGTCGACCCGCTCGATGCGGTCTCCAGGCTTGAGTTTGCCGTCGGCCGGCTTGCCCGGGATGACGACTCCCACGGTGGGCGGCAAGAACTGCTCGTCCTCGAGGAACACCGAAGTGTAGAGAGCGATGGGAAAGAGCAGGTTCATAGCCGGCCCGGCCAGTACGATGACAACCCGCTTCCAAAGCGCTTGAGCTTCGAATGTGCGGCCTCGCTCCTCTGGCAAGATCGGCTCGCTGGTCTTGCTCTCCTCGAGCATCTTTACGAACCCGCCAAACGGGAGCAGAGCGATGCAGTACTCCGTTTCCTTGCCGCGGAGTCGCAGGACTTTCGGACCGAAGCCGATCGAAAACGTGAGAACTTTAACGCCGAAGATCTTGGCGAAAGCGAAGTGGCCCGACTCGTGAATGAAGATCAGCGAGCTGACGAGTAGGACGAAATACAGAAGGTCCACGGCGATCCGACTGGGCAGCGGAGTAGCATACGGGCGCGGTCGTGCGCGTCGTGCGCCGCTCGAGGGCTCGAGAGCGAATGTCGCGGCCAAACCATCGGCCCTCTGCATTCCAACGATCGGCGCTCGGACGGCGCCGGTCAGTCAAAGACGCTCCGCGACAATGAGCCATTCGAGCGGACTCAACGCTTCCAGTCGAGCTTCCCAGAGCGGAGAGAACGTTTCGCGCCACTGGCTCGCTTCGAGAAGGCGAGTCTCGATCGACGTGCGCGCCACCCCGTCTTCGAACACGCACGTGTGCGTCCCGGTACGTGTGATTCGCCGCTCGTCGGTGGGCGGCACCGACGATGCGGCCTCAAGCCACGCGACCGTGGGAACCTCCGCCAAGAACCGTCCCCCGCGCACGATGACGCGGCCGAGCTCGTGGACCAACCCGCTGACGGTGGCCTCGTTGGGTGGGTGCGCGAGCGTTCCATGCAGGGCGATGGCGGCGCCGAACGTCGCGTCGGCGAACGGCAGCGGCGGTTGCCAGAAGTTGGCAAGGACGAGGGGGATGCGGCGTGCTCTGCGGGCGCAGATCGCGAGCATTCGGGGCGAGACATCGAGCCCCGTCGGCTCGTATCCGCGATCGAGAAGCGCCGTGAGTTCGCGTCCAGGTCCGACACCCAAGTCGAGCACCCGAACTGGAGCCGGCGGCAATTCGCTCAGGATGCGGATCATCCGCCGTCGCGACTCGGCGGCCGGAAGCGCGTACACTCGGTCGTAGCGCCCAGCGATCGCGTCGAAGAAGCGAGCGGAGTCGTCGACGCTCATCGGGCAAGATCGCAATAGGCGAGGTAAAGCGCTTCGTGGATGCCTGCGAGCGCGATGGCCCGGCGGACCAGCCCCGCCCGCTCGCCATCGCTCCACGGGGCTTCCGGTCGTCGGGCGGCGCCGCGGCTGTGGGCGTGCCCGAGGAGCGCACCGAGATGCGCGATCAGCGATTCGAGATCGTTCGTGTCGAGCCGTGCGAGATCGAGCTTGTCTTCTTGCGGCGCCAAGCGCCGAACCAAAATGGAACGGCGGCCGATGCATGTGGTTCCCATCATGCGCGGCGGGTGGGAGAGGCATTCGACCGTTGCCGTGCGCACGCGTTCGGCGGGTTGGAGGTCCGCGGCGGTTGCGAGATTCGCGCCCGATGGCTCGCCTTGCGACTTCATGTCGAAGATCCAGCCGCCGTCCACGTCGCCCCTGCCCCGTACGAGAACGGCGACGCGCAGGCAGCCTAGGCTGCCCGTGCCAGCGACTCGAAAGGCAGCGTCGATGACCTCAAGCGACTCGGGCGTCATGCGCGCGGCTTTGGCAAGACCTTTGGCGTACTGCCCGAACGCGCGCTCGCATTTCGCGCGCAACTTCCGCGTGAGCTCCTCGAACCGAGCGCCGCGGATGAATCGCCGTTGGCCTCGTACGACCTCCGTTCTCGCGTCGAGAAACGACTTGCGCGAACGCGTTCGAATTTGGTCGATGAGCGCCGTGACGACGTGCGGAGCCGACCCAGGCCGACGACGATCGAACGCCGCGTCGACGTACGCGTCGATCAGGACGTGGCAAAGCTCCAACGTGCGAATTCCGTTGAAGCCGAATCCCCGTGCGCCGAGAACGACGCTGGTCGCCAGGCGGAGGACGTCGAGTCGCCACGGCGCCACCATGGCGTCGTCGAAGTCGTTCAGGTCGAACACGATCGGTTCCTTCGCATGCGAACGTGGCGTCTCGCGCTTCGACAGCGCTCCGGCGCGATAAGCGCCGAAGTTTTCGACGTGCGCGTCACCGACCACCCACCCCTTGCCGCGAGGGCCTTCGCGCAGCCAAGGGTCGCGCCCGAGCAGCTCGTAAAAGAGAGGCGCCGATCCTCGCAGGAGACCCAACGGCGACGCCGTCATGCGTGCCGATTTTTGCGCCAGCAAATGCGGAAAGCGCGCGACGCGTGCTCGATCGATTTCCAGCTGGCGATGAGCGAGGCGGATGGGGTCGACGGTCAACATTCGCAACAGGCAGCAAGGTCAGACGTTACCGGATCGGTCGGCCAGCCGTCGAATCGAGACGACTCGCCGACTGTCCCGCCCCTGGCCGTGCCGTGCACACGAGCGGAGCGAATCGCGCGAGCGGAACCGCGTCCTTGACTAGAGTGATCCGATGCTCCGGATCGCCCAAGTACTCGAGCGCGGCCTTGCGGGCTCCCCGCCGTGGCACCGCGGGGTTTCCCGCCCTTGGCTCTGGACCTTCGGACGCAGCGTCGCGCGGAGACTGGAGTGGCCCCGGCACGTGCGAGTCGTTGCCGTCGGAGGCGCGACTCTCGGCGGATCGGGCAAGACGCCGCTCGCGATCGCCTGTGCGATGGAGCTTTCGGCCGTGGCTCGAACCATTTTGGTCGGGCATGGCTACCGAGCCGCGGTTCGCCGCACTCGGTTCGTCTTGCCGAGCGACGCGGTCGGATTGGTGGGCGACGAGGCGATCGTGGCCGCGCGCGACCTCGAGGCCTCGGGTTTGGGGGCGCGGGTCGTTGTGGGACCTACACGATCGGCTGCGGTCGCGTGGGCGGCCGGCGAAGCGGACGTCCTTGTGCTCGATGGCGTGTGCCAGACGGCGCCCACCCGAGCATCTCTGGCTCTTCTCGCCGTTGACGCCTCCGAACCATGGGGAAGCGCCGCTGCCTTGCCGCCGTGCGGAGACTTGCGTGCGCCCGTCTCCACGTTGCTGGACGCGTGTGACGGGGTCGTGCCGCTCGGGGATTCCGCCCGGTTGCCGCTCTCTTTCGCGCAACCCGGACGCACCATGCCGATTTGGCCCGCGAAGGTGGAGTCGCGGGGTGCCTGGCTGCACACTGGGCGGCCTGGTGCCACTCGCCCGGAGGAGCTCCTGTCGTGGGAGACCCTTCGGCGGTTGCGCGTCGGCCTCGTGACGGCGATGGCCAGGCCGGACCGCGTCGTGCGTGGCTTGGCACTCCGCGGTGTGCGCCCGTGCGCGGTCGTGTGCGCGCAGGACCACGGGCCTGTGGGTGCCAGCGCCGTTCGGGCCTGTTTCAAAAGAGCGCAGGCGGAGCGCGTGGAGGTCTGGCTTTCGACGCCGAAGTGCGCTTTGCACGTGGATGGCGCGAGGTTGGGTGCCCCCGTGGCGGTTCTAGAGTACGGCCTCGGACTGCCTCCCACGCTCGTGGCACTCCTTCGGGCGATCGCCCTGCCTTGACCGGCGGGGGGGGTGAGCCATAGCCTCAATGGCTACGAGGCATTGCCCAGAATGCCCGCGGGCGGCTCTGCACGTCGCGCCGCAGCAACCGGATCGTGAGGCGACGCGCGTGAGCGAGTCCGAGGAGAAAACTCGAGTCACAGCCATCGTGCAGAAGCCGCTCGGGGGAGACGAAGGAGCCCCGAAGGGCAACGACTGTCTTGTGGTCATCTATACGAAGGAGCCATCCCTCCTCGGCCGCCGCTTCGTCCTCGACGCGAGCCCGATCCGCATTGGGCGCGGCGCCGAAAACCACATCGTGCTCGAGGGCGACAGCGTGTCGCGCCGGCACGCTCACTTCGAGCAGCGGAGCGGAGCGTGGTGGTGCGTCGACGACGGTTCGACCAACGGCTCTTACGTCAACGACGACCAGATCATGCGCGAGGCTCGCCTCGGCAACAACGATCGCATCAAGATTGGCCCGACTATTTTCAAGTTCCTTTCGGGTCAAGACGTCGAGGCGCAGTACCACGAAGAGATCTACCGGATGACCATCATCGATGGTCTCACGCAGGTACACGTGAAGCGCTACCTGCTCGAGTCGCTCGACAAGGAGATGATCCGCGCGCGACGCCACGTCCGCGACCTCAGTTTTTTGATGCTCGACATTGACCATTTCAAGAAAATCAACGATCTCCACGGCCATCTTGCGGGTGACTACGTGTTGAAGGAAGTGGCCCGGCTCATCCAACAGCGCATTCGTCGCGACGAGGTGTTGGCTCGTTACGGCGGTGAGGAATTTGCGATCATCCTGCCCGAGACCAACAGTGAAGGCGCCCGCGCGCTCGCCGAGGGGCTCCGAGAAAAAATCGAACAGAGTCGTTTCATTTTCCAGGGTGAGGTCATTCGCGTCACGATTTCCATCGGGGGATCGGTACTTCCCGAAGGCGATCGCACGAGCACGGATTTGATTAAGCGCGCGGACGAGAAGCTTTATGAGGCGAAACGTGCGGGACGAAACCGCGTCATCGTTTGAGCCCGCCGCCGCTGTCGCCGACCAATGACCGAACGATTACCGGACATCCGAATGATGCCCCCGGGACCGGGGTCTCGTGCGATGGTCGCTCGTCTCGCTGCCGTCGAGTCGCCGTCGGTAGACGCCAGGCGGGAAGCGCGGGCGCAAGCGAGCGGCTTGGATCAGACGGCGATTGTGTACGCGTCCGCGTCGGGGACCAACGTCACGGACGTCGACGGCAATCGCTACGTCGACCTGGCCGCAGGCTTCGGTGCGTTGCTCCTGGGTCATGTGCCGCCCACCGTAGCGCGCGCCGTCGAGGCGCAGGCAACCCGACTTTGGCTGGCGCTCGGCGACGTCTTTGGGTCTGACGCAAAGGTCGCACTTTGCGAGAGGCTCGCGAACATCCATCCGGCGCCGGGTGCCCGTGTCATGCTCGGATCGAGTGGGGCGGACGCCGTGACAGCCGCGCTGAAGACCGCCGTCGTCGGATCTGGACGCGGCGGCCTGCTCGCGTTCGACGGCGGGTATCACGGGCTGTCGCATGGCCCTCTGGCCGCGTGCGGGCTGCGCCCCCAATTTCGCGAGCCGTTCTCGACGCAGCTCAACCCGCATGTGTGGTTTGCGCCCTATCCAGTCGACGACTCCTCGCTCGATCGCTCGCTTCAGGTGGTCGAGGCGGTTCTACGGCGGGGCGACGTCGGGGCCGTGCTTGTCGAGCCGATCCTTGGACGAGGGGGGTGTGTCGTGCCCGTTTCCGGGTTTCTGCCTGCGCTCCGCGCGGCATGCGACCGAGCTGACGCGTATCTGGTTTGCGACGAGGTCTGGACCGGGCTTGGCCGCAGCGGGGCCTGGCTCGCGAGCGCCGACGCCGGGGTCGTCGCCGATATCGTGTGTCTGGGCAAAGGCCTCGGCTCGGGATTGCCCGTGAGCGCCTGCATCGGTAGCGCGCGCGCGATGGAGGCGTGGGGCAAGCACGGGGGCTCCACGATCCACACGGCGACCCACTTTGGCGCCCCTCTCGCGTGCGCCGCGGCGATCGCCACGCTCGATACGCTCCACGCTCAGCAGCTGCCGGAGCGGGCACGTGCCGTCGGACAACGCTGGCAAGCGCTGTTGCGCGACCGGGTCGGCGGGCGAGGGGTGCGCGCCGTTCGCGGCCGCGGTCTGATGATCGGGGTCGAGATAGAGGGGGGCTCCGTGCGTGCTCTTCGCGTGGTCCGCCGCTTGTTGCAGCGCGGGTGGATCGTCTTAACGGGAGGAGCGGAGGGGGACGTGCTCACCCTCACCCCACCGCTTACGGTCGATGAACCTTTGCTCGAAGCCTTTGCCGATGCTCTGTGCACGTGCCTGGCATGACCCCGATCCACGCCCGGAGCGAGTCGCTTCACCGCAGGGTGCGAGCGATCGTGCAGGCGTTCGAGCGGAGTCGTGCGGCGCCCGAGCCGTTCGATGCGCTTGCTGCCGATCTTGTCCGGTTTCAAGCGGCGACCGTCCCGGGCTATCGGCGTCTGTGTTTGGCTCGTGGCATCGATCCCCAGGCGGTCGTGCGAGCCGAGCAAGGACCCGCCGTGCCGACCGATGCGTTCAGGTTGGCGCGAGTCTTCGCCTTCGCCGAAAGGGACGCCGCGTTCGTGTTCCGGACGAGCGGCACGACGCTCGGTGCGCGCGGCTCCCACGCGATGCGTCACACCCGAACGTATGACGCGGCGGCACTCGCGTTCGGCCGTGCGATGATCGCGCGCGACCTGACCCTCCCGGTGCCCGTCGTGACGATCGGTCCTAGCGTCTCCGAGGTCCCTGATTCCTCGCTGACGCACATGTATGCCCTTTTCGCTCGTCAGTTCGGGCCGTCGAGGGCCGTCGAAATGACGTTCGTCCACTCCGGGTCGTTGCGAGTCGAAGCGTTGAGAGAATGCGTCGCTGCTCTCCGCCCGGACGTTCCGGTCATCGTCCTTTCGACGAGCTTTGCCCTTGTCCACTTGCTTGACGCCCTGGGTGCCGAGAGTCTGGCTTTGCCCGCGCGAAGCCGCGTGGTGCAGACCGGTGGCTTCAAGGGAAGGTCGCGGGAGGCGTCGGCCTCCGAGCTCCGCCAAGGCGTGGCTCGGTGCTTCGCCGTGCACGAGCGGTCGGTCGTCGGCGAATACGGAATGACCGAGCTTTCGAGCCAGTTCTGGGAGGCGACGCTCGTCGACGAAGGGGCCGCGCAGGGGGTTTACTTCGAGCCGCCTTGGGCGCGCGTCGTCCCGGTCGATCCCGAGACCTTGGTGCCGGTTTCTCACGGGAAAATCGGGATTGCCCGGATCGAAGACTTGGCGAACGTGGACAGCGCCTGGGCCGTTCTGACTCAGGACCTGGTTCGCCGCGTCGCTGGCGGATTCGAGCTCATCGGTCGCGCGGCAGGGGCGCCGATGCGGGGCTGCTCGATCGCTCTCGACGAGATGCTATCGGCGTCGCCATGAGTTGTAGCGGGTCCGCGTGACGCGAACGCTCGATCAGCGGGTGGACGACGTGCGGCGGCTACTGCACGCGGCGCAACGCGTGTACGACGCACGTGCGGCGATCGTTCCGCAGATTGCGCACTCGACAGGACTGACGCACGAAGGGGTCGAGCTTGGATTCGAATCGCTCGAGCGACAGGCATCCGACGCGGATCTCCGCACCCTGGTGGCGGGAGCCGGTGACGCAGAGCGGGTGCACGTCGTGCTTTCGGCGAACGTATTCGTCGCCCCACTTCGGGCCCTCGCCCTCGCTCGTGCCACCTCGACTCGGGTCAGTGTGCGTCCATCTCCAAGGGAACCGAACCTGACGCGTGCGCTCGTCGAGATGTCGGGCGACGACACGATTGCGATAGTCGACGACCGCGACCTGTCTCGCGTCGAGCGAGGCGAGATCCACGTGTACGGTCGCGACGAGACGATCGCCGCGGCGCGCGCGTGCGCTCGCCCCGGTATCGTCGTCCGCGAGCACGGAGCCGGGCTCGGAATCGCAATCGTGACACGCCTTGCGGATGTCGATGCTGCGGCCGAGGCTTTGGCGAATGACGTGGTTCCTTTCGATCAGAGAGGCTGCCTCAGCCCACGCGTCGTTCTCGTCGAGGGCGATGCCGATCGCGGCGAGCGGTTCGCCTCGACGCTCGACGCGCATCTCTCGGAATGGGGGCGTCGCGTACCCCGGGGCGCGCTCTTCGAAGCCGAGGTCGCCGACGCCGTCGTTTGGCGCGAGGCGCTGGCGTTCGCCGGCCGGCTGTGGCGCGGCCCGTGTCACGACGTCGCGCTGGCGCCGCCTTCAGGCCCGCTGGCCATCCCGCCGCCGGGACGTTGCGTTCACGTTCTGACGGCTCGCTCGCTCCTGGATGTCGTGGCCCAAATCGCGCCCATCGCCCGCTTCGTCGTCGCAGTCGGCACGGACGACCCGAAAGCGGTCGAGGGTGTAGGGATGCGCGGCTCGCGAGTTTCTCTTTTGGGACGCATGCAGCGTCCTCCCATGGACGGTCCGGTCGATCGCCGCCCATTTTGATGCCGACTTGGGCTTAGTTCAACCGTCCGCAGCGCGACTCAACGCGCCGGTCGCCCTCGCTTCGCTGCACACTCCCGCTGTGCGCGCCCAGCGGACTTCTCTTACGTGGCTTCGCGAGCCGCCTTGTTTGGGATGATCTGCACACGCCGCTGGGGCTCTTCGCCCATGCTCTCGGTGCGGACGCCTTGGATCTCGCGCAAGGCCATGTGAACGATCCGCCTCTCGCGCGCGCTCATGGGGTCGAACGTGATCACCTTGCCCTCGGTGGCCACCCGCTGGGCCAAGCGCCGAGCCATTTGCGCCAGTTGGTCCTCGTGTCGCGCGCGGTAACCCTCTGCATCGACGATGATATGCCGGCGCGGTTCGCCGGGTCTCACGACGACGCGAGCCGTCAAATACTGGATCGCGTCGAGCACGTTTCCTTTTTTGCCGATGATGCGCCCGGCGTCGGGCCCTTCGAGCTCGATTCGGATCTCGTCGGGTGAGCCCTCGCCGTCGTCTGGCGCGAGGTTCACCTCGACGGTCATCTGCATCGCCTTCACGAGTGTTCGGACGAAGGCGAGCGCCTTCTGGGTCTGCGCGTCGAGCGTCGACTCGTCGAGCGCGGGAGCCGACCCCGGATCACGACGCGATCCGGAATCGGGACTTGGCCCGGGTCCGCTCGAGGGGCGTGGCGACGCCGAGGGTCTCTTCGACGAGGCCGAATGAATGTCGGTCTTGGGCGGCTGCCCCGATCCTTGGTGCTCCTCAGACACGAGCCTTTCCCTTCCGCAGCGACGCGGTCGTTGCCGCTCCTTGATCGCGCTTCTTCGAACCGTTGTCTTTTTTCTGCCCGTCGGTCAAGGCGATGACACCACCCTGGTTCGACGATGGCCCCTCCCCACGCGGGAACACCTTCTCTATCACGAGCTGCTGGGTGATTCCGAGCACGCTGTTCGTCAGCATGTAGACGCCGAGAGCGGCGGGCAAAAACAGCATCATCACTGTAAAAATGCCCGGCATCAGCCAGGTCATCATCTTCTGTTGCATTGGATCCATCCCCTGCTGTGGGACGATCCTCTGCTGCACGATCATGGCGACCCCGAGGACGAACGGCAAAACGAAGTATCGGTCGGGCGCGGAGAGATCCGAGAACCACAAGAACCTGGTGTGGAAGAACTCCACAGCCGTTTGAAGCGTGGCGTAGAGCGCAAACCAGATGGGCATCTGCACGACGGCCGGGAGACACCCACCGAGCGGGTTGACCTTGTTCTTCCGCCAGAGCTCCATCATCGCCAGGTTTTTCGCCTGCGCATCGTCCTGGAATTTCAGGTTCAGAGCATCGATTTCGGGCTTGAGCCGACGCATCGCAATCGTGCTCTGAATCTGCTTCCAGGTGAGCGGGAACAGTGCGAGGCGCAGGCCGATCGTGAGCACGATGATCGCAAGTCCCCAGTTGCCGAACGTCACGTGAGCATGAATCCACGCGATGATCGTGACGAGCACTTTGGCAACGGGCGAGAAGGTGCCGAGGTTGATGAGGTCTCCCAAACGAGGCCAGCCGCCGGCTGCCCTCGCGAGCACGTCGCGTTCCTTCGGGCCAAAGAAGGCGATTTGGCGGTAGGTCGCTGACTCGCGGGGCGCGAGCGTACGGGGCAAATATGCGAGTCGTGCGTGATAGATGTTTCCCGCTTGGTCGTCGTCGGGCCGTTGGCTCGCGCCGTACCATTGCTCCGCCAGGATGCCGCACGCTGGCTTCTCCGTCCCGCTTCCGGGATTCGCTTCCAGCGGGGTGAGCGCCTGCGCGAAGTAGTAATTGGCGATCGCCGCGTACCGATCGTCGAGAGGTTCCTCGAACCAGAACGGTGGAGTTTTGAAAGCGTCGTCGTCTTTGGCCTTGCGCTTGACGTCGCCGTCGCGGGCGCACTCGAGGTTCGTCAGAAATGGCGATACACGCCCGAGCCGGCCCTTCACCTCCGCGTTGGTGCGCCAGGCGAACGCCTCGATCGTCGTCGCGTGCCGTTTCGGAACGTCCGCCAAATTCGTCACCGTCGTGTCGACGTTGAGCTCGAAGGGCCGCTCGCTCGCCGAAAGGCTCTTCACGATGAGAACGGTGTCGTCTTCATAAATGAAGCGGCAGCGCGTCGTCCCCTGCTGCTCGACCTTCCAATCGAATCGGTCGTATTTCACTTGCTCGTCGGGCGAAGCCGGCTCGCCCGGGTTCGCTCGAAAGGTCGTTCTCAAGTTGCGCCAGCGCTCGATGTCCGGCGTCGTCGACATGTCTCCGGCCTGCGTGCCGGCGTAGCGAGCATCGGTCAAAAAGAAATGGGTCAGCCCAGCGCCGCGCGACGAAGCCTCCGCGCTAAAGCGTTTGCCTGCGATGGTGCAGGTGGTGCCTGGCGGTGGCGGCGCAGGCAGCGGATGGCCTGGTACGGCGTCGATCACGTCAGGCGCAAAGCCCGGGGCGTCGACGAAGCGCTGGGTGGGAAAGTCCTGGGTTTGCGGACCCGACTTTCGACCCACCAAAAAATAATAGCCACCCACCGCGATAGCGGCGTAGACGATCCAACGCAGGAGCGAATTGCGATCCATGAGATCTCAGTCCGCCGCGTGCGCGCGTAAGGCGGCCTCGGGTGGCGGTGAAGGGTGTGAGCTCGAAGTGAGCCGGGGCGAAGGGGGAGGGTCGTAGCCGCCGGAATGAAACGGGTGGCACTTACACAGCCGGCGGATCGAAAGCAAGCCGCCGCGGACGATGCCGTAGCAGTCAATGCATGCGGCGGCATAGTGCGAACACGACGGCTCGAAGCGGCAGGCCGGCCCGAGCACGCGGGAGAGCGTTTGCTGATACACGCGAATGAGCGCAATCACCATGCGAGCGATCATGGTTTTTGGGTCCGAATCATGTCGTCGAGCCCAGGATGGTCCGGTCCCTGCGCGCGCGCCAGCGCTTCCGTAGCGCGCTTTTGCAAGTGCCGCTCTACGGAGCGCCACTCCGCGCGAACGGCTGCCAGCTTGAGCTTCTGCGCGCCCGGCCGGGCGATCACGACCACGTCGATGCCCGCCGGGATCAGACCGGACCACGTTCGAAAGCACTCGCGGCACAGGCGTTTGACGCGGTTGCGCTCGACCGCGTTTCCGACTTTCCGCGAAACCACGAGCCCGATGCGCGACGCTCCCAACAAGGGTCCCGGGCTCGACTGGGCGGCGAGCAGGAGAATGAAGTGCCCGGTCGTGACCCGGCGCCCCATACGCTGGGCGCGGACGAACTCGGCGTGTCTCCGCAGTCTCCGATGGCGATCGAACGCGAGCGCCATCAGAGTGCTCGCGCCGCGATCACTTCTTATAGATGGTCGGAACGAGGCGCTGCCGGCCCTTGCGGCGGCGATTGGCGAGAACCTTGCGGCCGCCACGGGTCGACATGCGGGCGCGAAAGCCGTGCGTGCGCGCCCGGCGAACGTTGTGGGGCTGATAGGTACGCTTCATGACGGGTCGATCTGGAAGGGTTTCGCAGGAGAGCACCTCGACCCAATCCGGTCAAGTATCGTGGCCGACAAATGCGACAGGGCTTGTCGTCGAAGGTAGCCGTCGCGGCCTCAAAAGCGCGTCCCCGCCGGCAGATCCTCGCGCTCGGGGCCACGGTCGCCCGGCGTTTTGACGTCCGCGTTCCGCCCGCGCCCTGTTCGACTGGGGTGCGATTGTTCTACTGTGCTTGAGGTGCCAGCGAAATCGACGCCGCCCTCTCCAACGGCCGCCAGGACGGCGTACAGCCATTGCTTCGGCGGGGCATTGCTCGCCTTCGCCGCCGTCGCTCTGCCGGCTCGCGCGCAGCAGCAAACGTTCCACCTCGATCGGCTCGAAGTTCCGGGAGCCCCTGACGACGGCGTTGTGATCTTCCGCCCGGTCACGGAGGACCGGCCCACGTTCTACGCACAATTGGCCTTGGGTTTTTCGCTCGATCCCCTTCGCACGAGCGACATCACCAAGAACGAAGCCGCTCTGCACGCGTCTGCACCGGACGTCGTCACGACCCAGCTCTCGACCTATCTGTCGGCGGGGATCGAGCTCTTCGATCGGATGACGGTCGGCGCGACATTTCCTGCCGCTTGGATAGAAACAGGCAACCAGCCCAACTACCCGGTCGGCATCTTCGGCGGCAATACCGCCCCGACCGCGTTCTCGACGACCGGGCCTGCCGTGGGCGACACGCGGATCGACCTGCGCTTCGTGGTCTGGCGAAGTGACGTCGCGGCCCTCGGCGCCCAACTCGGCGTGTTCGTTCCGACTGGGGCAGGATCGTCGACGAACTTCGGCGGCGATGGCTCTCAACTCGAATGGATGCCGATGGTGTCCGGAGAGTGGACGCCTCGGAGATTTCCGTTGCCGTTGACGTTCGTAGCGAATACCGGGTTCGACTTCCGCCACGACAATTCCATCAACGATCCGGTCGGGCACGGCGGTGTGCCAAGCGGTCTCGGCATAGGCGATGAATGGCGTTGGGCGGTCGGAGCCTTGATGCCCGCCATGTCGCGCCGCGTCCGGCTCGGTCTCACGATATTCGGGCAGACGGGAATCAAGAGCGACTCGGTCATCGGCAACACCGCATTCACGGCTCAAAACACCCCCATCGAATGGAACGCGGAGGGTCGGTTCAAGCTCCCCTCATTCTTCGAGCTCGGTCACTGGTTCGCCGGGGCAAGTGTCGGGACGCGCATCACCGGAGGTTATGGCGCCCCGGATCTGCGGGTGATCGCCCTGATCGGCATGAGCTTGCCCATCGAGGAGTCAAAGGCGACGTCGCCGGAGGCGCGGCTGCGCGAAAGCATTCGCGGCTCGCTGAAGGACACCGACGGCGACGGCATTCCGGACGAGCTCGACGCGTGTCCGACCGAGCCGGAGGACCACAAGGACCCCGATCCGATGGACGGGTGTCCGAGTTTGCCCGATCGCGACGGCGACGGCATCCCTGACGAGTACGACAAGTGCCCGGACGAGGCTGAGGACAAGGAGGGCGTCGAGGATGCCGATGGTTGTCCGGAGCGCGACTCGGACGGCGACGGGATTCCGGACGCGAAGGATGCGTGTCCACGGGAGCCCGGCGAGCCGGATCCCGATCCCAAGAAGAACGGCTGTCCCAAATTCATCCGCTTGGAGGGCTCGGCAGTTCGCGTTTTGCAGCAAGTGCACTTCCAGACGGCGTCGGCCACTATCCTGCCCGACAGTTTTCCGATGCTTCAAGAAATCGCCCAGCTGCTAAAGGCCAATCCGGACATCAAGAAGGTGCGGATCGAGGGGCATACGGACAATCACGGCGCAGCCGCCTACAACCTCGACCTGTCCAAGCGCCGCGCTGCCAGCGTGCGCGAGTGGCTTGTCGAGCACGGGATTGAGCCGGGTCGTTTGGAGAGCGAAGGATATGGCCTCACGCGGCCGATCGCGTCGAACGACACGGACGACGGTCGTGCTCAAAACCGACGCGTCGAGTTCAACATCCTGCAGCAAGGCGCGGAGGGGGGTCACGGCGGTTCGTCCCCCTAGAGCAGAGCACCGAACCTGTCGGCTCCCGTCGGCTTTCTGCGGCGATGCCGTCTCTCGCGGCGTTGCTCCTCCTCACCGTGCTGCAGCATGCTCGTGGCCGCGCCTTGTGAGAGGCCAAAGGCCTTGAAGTCCTCGGTCCGCCACCCTGTTCCGCGCTCTCGCGTGCCGTGCGCGGCGCTCGTTCTGGCCGTGGCGTCATCGGCGAGCGACGTCATGGCCGAGGGCGATTCGGCCGACGGCGCTCCGCCGCTCCCTTGGGCGACTGTTTCGTCGTCGCCCGTGCCCGTCGACGATGCTTCGCTCGACGATCTCGAGCGCCAAGCGTTGCATCGATGCGGGCCCGGCGACGCCGGGCTCGTGGCCACCGCGCGATGGATCGTGGCCCAGAAGCTGCGGGCACCGATGCCGGAGCTCGATGCGATCGCATCCGCCCAACGCGCATCGGGCGAGCCTCACCCCTGGTCTCGGGCGTGGGCCGAAACGGCGCGCGTTCTGTCGCCGACCGGAGCGCTACGGGGACTGGATGAGTGGCTCGGCCAACGGAGTCGAAATGCCTTGCGCCGGTGTGGGGCCGCGACGGGGGCCGGACCGGGCGGCACGCGGACGCTCGTCGTAGTCGCCGTCGACGCCCTGGCGGACCTGACCCCGCTGCCGACCCGGGTTCGAGTGGGGCAGTGGCTCACGGTGAACGGCCGGCTCCGCACTCACGCGGGTGGAGCCAAAGTCATCGTGCTTGGGCCAAGCGGAGCGCCGCAGCCGCTACCGACGTCGTTCGACGGGGCGGTGCTCCGCGCTAGCTTCGCGCCCGACCGGGCCGGCGAGTTTGCTATCCAGGTGATGGCTGACTTACCGACGGGCCCGCGCCCGGTGCTCGAGGTAAGCCTCTTCGCCGACGTCGATCCGCCTCGACGCCGCTCGGATGCGGCTGCACCTGGGGAGGATCGCGCCGCGTCTCTGTCGGATGACGCCGCGATCGCCGAGATGGTCGGGGCGGCTCGCTCGTCCGCCGCGCTTCCGAGCGTCGTTCGCGACATCCGTCTGGACGCCGTCGCGCGCGACCACGCTCGTCGGATGGCAGAAGGGCAAGAGCTCGCGCACGACGTCGGCGACGGTGACCCGATCGATCGCATGCGTGGGGCTGGACTCGAGGCGCACGACGCCGGCGAAAATGTCGCCCATGCCCGCAACGTGGTCCTCGCTCACCGCGCGATGTGGGCCAGTCCATCCCACCGCGCGAACACCCTACGCAGGGAATTTGACCGTGCCGGGTTTGCCGTGGCGCGCGACGAGCACGGCGACGCGTGGGTCGTCGAATTGTTCGCAGGCGGGCTACGGTGACTCCCCCGGCTGTTCTCGGAGGGCGCCGACGTTTCACCGCCCCAAGCGCGAGCGCCTGCGTTCCGCCCGATATCCGATCGCGATGCCTGCGCGCAGTCCGAGAACGAACGCAGCGATCACGACCAGGGCGACGTCGAGGGCCGGCAGCATCAGTTGATCGTGAAGCTCTTACGGACCTTGAAGGGACTTCCGCCGAAGGCCGGGACGCGCACGCCGCGGAAGCGGGACGCGACGCAAGCCCCCGTCGGGGTTCCCTCGAACGGCGGCCCGTCGATCACCGCCGATTGAACGCTTCCCGCCGGCAGGAAAGTGACCAGGACGTGGCCCGTGCCAGACACGTCGCCCCGCTTGCACGACTGGGCACTCTCGGCAACAGCGCCCAGGCGGCCTTTGGCTTCGCCCATGTTGAACGGTTGATCGGATTCGGCCGTGGCCGCTGAAGCGACTTTCACCGTGGGCGGAGCCGCCTCTCTCGCACTCGGTGCTCTCGCTTCCTTGGTCCCTTTCGCCTCGATAGCACGAGGCGGCGGCTCTTCCTTCTTGGACGCCGCGGTGGCCTCCCCCGCACCGGTGGGTTCCGCACTGGCGACGGAAGTCGGTGCTGTCGCCGGCGGGGTGGGTAACGCCGCTGGCGGGGCGGCGGCTTGTGGCGCTGACGCGCTCGCGCTTGCCTTTTCGGGATCGGCGGCTTGGGCGCTCTTGTGCATCAGCTGCATGGCGCCGCCGACCGCGACGACGACCAGCAGCGCGCCTACGCCGAGCGCGATGGAGATGAGGCCAACGCGGCCTTTGATTCCCCCCGGCGCCAGGCTGCCCGTGCTCGCGTTCCCCGAAGCCTCGAGGGCCGGGGCCGACAGAATCGGCGCCGTGAGAGCCGGCGTAAAGCCGGCCGAAAGATTCATGATGTCGTCGAGGCCGCTGCTCCTCTTCGGTTGGTCGGCGCTCGAAAATCGCGCACTCAACTGGCGGATGTCGATGAGGCCAGACGCCTCCGAGTCGACCCGAGCGACGCCCGGTGGTCGGTCGCTTTTCCCCGTCAAAGTCGAAAGCGAGAAGAGAACACTGTTCTCGTTGCGTGCGCCCGTCAGCTTCTGCGCGTCGTCGTGCTCGTGCGGCTGCGGCAGCCTCGCGGGGGCGCTGGTCATCACCTCGTCTTCACCACCGGCCCGGGCGACCGCTCCAAACAGATCGGCGACGGGCGCACGGCCGCCGGCACGCCGCGCAGCGAGAGGCGTGGGGGCAGGGCCTTCCGTGGCCGTTGAAGTCCCGTGATCCGCCCACCGGCCGTGCTCGGCCGCTCGAGCCGCACCGGCGTCTGAGGACATCGCGACGTCCAGCACATCGAGCACGGGCCTCGAGGCCGCTCGCGCTGCTCCTCGGCAAGCCGCTTGCAACCCGGGAATTTCGCGGACCGGCGCCCAGTCCGCCATCCCGTCCTTCCAGCAGTACGTTTCGTCGTCGACAACGCCGGCGACAAAGGCGGCGACGATCTCGTCTTCCTTCATGTTTCGCTGATCGCCCTCCGCCACGTTGACGGTCCAGTCGTCGTGCGATGGGTCGAACGCAGCGCCGGCGCCGTCCGCCAGATGGCCTGGCGATCCTGCGTCCGCGGACGGGTCCGCCCCATTGACGACAATCGTGGATCCGCACTTTTTGCAGCGTATCTTGACGATCTTTCCGAGGACTTTTTCGTCCGCGATTGTGTATTTGGCCTGACACGCCTGGCACGTGATCTTCATCGGGACGTCGGAGTTTACGTTAACACGACGGCGAGAACACGACGACCAAGCCGTCGTCAGTTGAGTAGGACGAGCTGCGTGCCGTCTTTGCCGCAGAACGCCGCAGTCCCATCGAATCGCCCCCCGCACGTGGGACAGATCTTGCCACGCGCGGACGCTGGGGGCGTGTGGAGCATGGCTGCTGGTACGAGATCGTCTCCGTCATGTGGGCAGGTTCGCACTCCTGGGTTGTATCCCCTATGGCAAGTCGGACAGATACCGCCGACGGGCCCGGCCGCAATGTCTTCGTGGCCGGCTACCGACACCAGTCGATTGGCGTCGAAGGGGCAATACGTAGAACCGGTCACAAACTCGCGGTGGCAGGATGGACAAAAGAGGGGGCCGATCGGCCCGATTCCCGCCGCAGCTGCATCCGCCGTCGCCTGTTGAGCTCGAGCCACGCTTTCGACGTGCGCCCGTGCTTGGGCGGCTTGACGCTCGTCGCGCTCTCTCTTCAGACGGTGGTACTCGCGCATTCGATCCGCGTGACGCGCCTGGGCTGCCCGCTCGATGCGGCGCGCTTTGCGCCCGCGAAGCGCCCCGAACGCCGCGACGATGGCCAAGATCAGCGCCAGACCCGTAACGATCAAGATGAACAGGATGCGTCGCTCTCGCGCTCCGTCTTGGGTTCTGGCCCCGGACGCGCCGAGTGATGTTGTCGCCAACGCGACGACCGATGGTTCGTCGCGTTCGCCGTTGGGGTCAAGGCCGGACTGGGCGAGCAGAGCCTCGAATTGGGCCGCAGAAGTGACTTCCACGGATGCTCGCGCACTTCGCCCGGCCGCCGTCGCGATCACGTCGAACTTCGCGTCGCTGACCGAGCCCAACGGGACATTCAGGATTCCGGCCAAATCGATCGACGGTCTCAGCTCCGCTGTCTTGCCGTTTTCTGCGCGGGGTGCGCCGACCGACCACTGGATGACCGTGTCCGTAGGACAGCCGTTCGCGTCGAGCACCCGAGCGCGGAAGCGGTAGTTGTCGCCGAGGCGCAGAAGCTTGCGGGAGGGTCTCACCTCGAGTCGAGCGGGCTCGCCTGGCACGTCGCACGGCTCTTCGGGCGATGCGGGTGGGGGACTAAGGCCCGTGGTGCGCTCGTTGCGGGTAAGAGCTGCGGCACTCGCCAGGGGCGGTACAGGCTGAGTCGATGTGCGCGCAGCGGGGAGGGCTTCTTGGGCGGGGGCAAGGCGCGAGAGCGAGGCGGAGCGGGTCACGTCCGCGACGCAGTGGGCGCCCTTGATGTTGAACTCGTAGCGTCCCGTCTCGGCCATGGCGACGGAGCCTGCGCCTGCGCCGGTGAAAAAATAAGCCGTGTTGACCACGGCGTGTCGCGCATCGCCAGGCGGCGTGGCGCAGCGCGTTCGCCATGTGCGCCCGTCACTCGAGTGCGTTTCGGCCGCCAGCGTCGGCATCGGGTCGACGCATCGATCCGTACGCAGAGATTGGCGTCCGACGGCAATCGTGATCTCGCCGTGATCATTTCGGAGCGTCGCCTCGCCGCCCGGCAGCAGGGTGCGCGACACGGGCGGGGGTCCGCACGCCCCGCTCCATTGTTGCACGGTAAACGTTTCCGCAACGGGCGTCATGGACCAGGCTCCGTCGAACGCAAATCCGTCTGCGCTGTCGGCGTCCGACCGATCCGCGCAAAACATGAACGCCAGTGCGAAACAAGTCGCAAGAGCACCGAACTGCCGAAAGTTCACGTGAGCGGGTGCCGAGCGTAGCAGAGTCGCGTCGTCGATTGGCCAATTGAGGGATCCATTATGGTAGGCTCGGCTGCGCTTGGAGAAGAGGCACATTCCGGAGCACCCTGCGCGACGGTTTCCTCCGACGGTGGGCGGTCGCGCACGGCTCATTCGGGCCGGAGTCGCGGTCGGCATGGCGTCCGCCGCTCTGTGGCTATGTCCGTCCCGCGCGCTCGCGCAGTCGACCCCCAATGCCGTTACGAACGGCAATGGGTTCGATACGCACCTCTTTCGCCCGGCGATGGACTCGAAGGGGCTCTTCACCGTCGACGGCACGGACGTGCTCGGGGCAAAGGAGTTCAGCGTCGGCCTCGTCATGGACTACGGGCATGCCCTGCTCCGGACGCCGGGCGGCGGGCAGCTTATCGACCACTCATTTCAAGGAACACTTCAGGGCAACTACGGCATCCTGAATCAGCTCGTGGTCGGTCTCGATGTGCCCATCGACCTCGAATCCGGCGGCGCGACGACCGATCCCGAATACATCAACCTGTGGAGTTCACAAAAACTCGCATTCCAAGGCATCGGGTACCTCGGCGCGCATGCCAAATGGCGCATCACCCGGGTGGAGCGAGGCTTCGGCGTCGCCGTGGGGTTGCAGCTGGGCGTCGGTCTGGGGGACGCCGCGGCCAATGCGGCTGCCGACCCCGGGTTCTTCTATTGGCCCTTGCTGATGTTGGAGAAACGGTTTGGGCGGACGGGCCAGTTTCGGATCGCGCTCAACGGAGGCTATAGGGGGCATTCCGCGAGCACTACGACATTGCCGCTGCGCCACGGCACTTTCTCCGACGGCAGTCTGTTTACGTACGGTGGCGGCCTGAGTTTTCGGCTTCTCGAGTCGGTCGATCTTGTCGCAGAGACATACGCCACGTATCTGCTCGGGGACGCGGATCCAGGCGTCAAGATGAGCAACGAAGTCGTCGGCGGGCTCAAGCTCTTC